>JAZDPP010000168.1:0-57909 GCA_043797445.1 Pseudomonadota bacterium | reverse complement strand
TCATCGTTTCGGCCAATTTCCCACGGCAGGGAGGCCGCGCCAGGGTGTTTTTGGAAGAGCGGCAGGCTGTTTGAGCGATAGCGAGTTCCTGCCGGTCTGGAAAAAATATCCTGGCGTGGCCGGTACGATGATCAAGGCCTTTTCTTCAGACCACTGAATCAATAAGGCCCAATAGAAAGTTCCCAAGAAGGCACTCGGTTAGAGGAACAATTTTGTCGAGCCCGTCGCGAATTGTCGAGCCATTTGTCGAAGCCGGATACCAGCAGTAACGTTATATATTTGATAATATTAATTTATTCATAATTATTTCCAGACTGGCACGGTTGCTGCTTTATAGATCGGCAAGTAACACATCACGAAATACCAATTAACCATAGCATTTCTGAAAAAGGAGAAAACGCATGAAGCTATCATCCAGAATCGTAAAAACGGTTGTCACGGCAGCGGCCGTGATTCTGCTGACAACGCCGGTAATGGCTGGAAACGGCCCTGGTAACGGAACCGGTAACGGCGGCAGTGGACCCAAGGACGGCACCGGCTTCGGATCGAAAAAAGGAACTTGCCTGAGTTCCGAAGTTTCCGGGGACATTTCGATGCTTGTCGCCCGGGGTGGCAATGGAGGAGGCGGCTATGGCCCCGGGGATGGAACCGGCAACGGCGGCAACGGTCCGAAAAACGGCACCGGCAAGGGGAAAAAGAGCGGGACTTGCGTCAACTCCTGATAAATCCGTCCCATCACCATTCATTTGCAAGGGGATGCCGGATGCGGCATCCCCTTTTTTCATTTAAAAAAAAGCTTAATTTGACACTTATCTCAAAAAACCGCTTTCTTGAATGGCTTATAAAGGCGAAAGCGGCTCATCGTCTGTTTTTCTGTTGAAAACCGGTTTTCCGGGGGGACTTGCAATCCCCGGTCTATTCCATCATATAATGGCTTCCATGGACCGACAACAACATCAGACAATCTTTCCGTCACCAAACGGATGACACAATGCGGGGTTGCATATTCATTTTAATTTTATGGCGTCTCTTGCAACCTGCAGGGGCTTTGGCCGAAGAGGTGCTGATGGGGACGGTTGTATCCGTCGATTCGGGGAAAGGGGGGTTTGTACTCCGCCCCCTGGGCAATGAGGATGCAACCGATGACATCACCGTTACCATTACCGCCAAATGCCCCAACCTTGTCATCGAACCCGGCGCGACCTTGCGGGTCTGGGGAGAGATTGACAGCGAATCCGAAGGTCGATTTGTCGCCACCGATATCGCGCGGGGAGATCCCCGGGGGCCGTTCTCGGATCAAACCGGCGTCAGAAAACGCCTGATGCGCGGCCGGTTTCAATTCCCCGGCGGCGGTGGTCACGGACCGCGCGGAGGCCGCCGATGAGCGTTCCGGCCGACCGCCATGAGGCAACCCACGCCACCACCGGAAGCCACGCCGCTTTTCGGCTGCTGCCGACATGGAAAGGGAATCTCGTCCTCTTCGGCATGCTGATTCTGTTGGTCATTGTGTACTATTTCAGCCAGATTCGACAAACTCAGCACTTCTTTTTCGAGCAAACGCGCCACCAGGCTGAAACGGTTGCAAGCGTGATTCAGCGAAACGCGGAAAACGCGACGCTCTCCGAAAAAACCATTGAGGATATCCTCGTCATATTTTTGGGAAACAGCGCCAAATTCGTCGACTATCTCAATTCGATCACCCCCTTTTCGAATGCCGAGCTGACAGCCTTTGCCTCGGAGGCGGGACTTGCCGGAATTTCCATCGCCCCCGCCACCGGCGTTCGGGTCGACGGCCCGCAACAGTGGTTGCCTGCATCCGCTCCCTGCAAAATCGAGGGGCTTTCCATCGATCGCGCCTCTCATCAGTATATCCTTTCCCATCCCATGACATCGGAAACCGGCTGCGTGGTAGTGGGAATTGAAGCGGATAAGATCGAATCCCTGCTGGAACAGGTATCGCTTACCAAATTGCTGGACGCCCTCACCGGGCTCGATCCCATCACCTATGTGCGCATCGAAAAAAACTCCCCGGTTAAAGACATCAAACCGGAGGTTCATCTGACTGACACGGGGGGCCAGGCGATTGCGGAATCCCGCATCCAAATGGGCGCCGATACGCTGGTCGTCAGCCTCGATGCAAGAATTTATATGAGACGGGTTCAGGCACTGTGGCGGGAATTTGCCGTGTTCAGCTCGGTTCTCGTGGGGTTAGGCGCCTTTTTTTCCTGGCTCCTGTATCGATATCAGCAACTGTATGTCACGCGGGTGCGGGAGCTGGACCGGGAGCTTGCCCGTCAGCGGGAGGATGCCGCCCTGGGGCTCGCAACCGCGTCGATCGCTCACGAAATCAGAAACCCGCTAAACGCCATCAGCATGGGCCTGCAACGCCTTCAGATCGAATCCGAAGCCCTGGCCCCGGATCATGCCGCCCTAATCGATGCCCTGCGTCAGGCCGTAACGCGAACCAATGACATCGTCACCAACCTCAAGCGCTATGCCACACCCATTTCCCTGAACGTGGAAATGATCGACTTGAACCGGTTGATCGAGCGGGTTCTGGCGCTCTATCGGGAACCCTGCCGTATCCAGGGGATTGAGGTGCACTTTGATTTTCTATCTACCCCTCCCCTTCCGGCTGACGGCAATTACCTGACCCAGGCCATGGAAAATCTCGTAAAAAACGCGGTGGAAGCCCAACCCCGGGGCGGGTTTCTCCGCATACGAAACACGCTCGAAGCGGATACCGTTATTCTAATTTTCGAAAACGGCGGTTTCAAATTGTCCGCGGACACCCTGGAACGGATTTTTGAGCCGTATATGACCACCAAAACCCGGGGCACGGGGTTGGGCCTTCCCATCGTGAAGCGAATTATCGAGGCCCATGGCGGAACCATTGTCGCCAAAACCCATGATCCGGAAACACTGAACATATCGATTCGCCTGCCCTTCTCCACCGTAAAAGGAACACCGGCATGAAGATACTGATTGTGGATGACGAACCCGTCCAATGCGATCTTTTGAAAGGCTTTCTGGAAAAGCAAGGATACGAGCTCGCCTGCGCCCACACCGGGATGGCGGCGCTCGATCTCTTTCAAACCCGCCCCTTTCAACTGGTGATTCTGGATCACCGAATGCCGGAGATGACCGGAGATGAGCTTCTCGAAAAAATAAAAGCGATTCATCCGCTCATCCACGCCATCATGATCACCGCCTACGGAAATGTCGATACCGCCGTCAAAGTGCTTAAACTCGGCGCCGACGATTTTCTCGAAAAGCCTGTCGATTTGATGATGCTTCTCACCAAAATTCGCGCGATCGAGCAGGAGGTCATGGTGACGGTGGATGTGGAAAGCGTCGTTCAAGAAATCGAAAAGCAGGCGCTTCCCCTTCATCTCGTCGGAAATTCTTCCGGAATGCGGGAGGTGTTGTCGCTCGTCCGCCGGGTATCCCCCACCCCGTGGAACGTTTTGATTCATGGGGAATCCGGCACCGGAAAGGAGCTCATTGCGCGCCTCATCCATATGATGGGTCCCACCGTAAACGGTCCGCTCATCGTGGTCAACTGCGGCGCCATTCCCGAGAATCTTTTTGAAAGCGAGCTCTTCGGGCATGAAAAGGGGGCCTTCACCGGAGCGGCCACCAGAAGACTGGGCCGATTCGAGCTGGCAAAAGGCGGGACGCTCTTTCTGGACGAAATCGGAGAGCTGCCGTTAAGACTTCAACCCAAGCTCCTTCGGGCATTGCAGGAAAAACGAATCACCCGGGTGGGAGGAGAAACGGAGATCGATGTGGACGTGCGGGTGCTGGCCGCCACCAACCGGGACCTTCAGCAGATGATTGGGGAAGGCGCCTTCAGGGAAGATCTTTTCTATCGTCTGAATGTCTTCGGCATCGATTTACCTTCCCTGCGGCACCGAAAGGAAGATATTCCCGAATTGGTCGAATTCTTCCTCACCCGATATCGGCTTCGCCCCATCCAATTTCACCCCGATGCGCTGAGCCTCATCATGAAGTATCCCTTTCCCGGGAATGTTCGCGAACTGGAGCATATGGTGCAACGCACGGTCACGCTGGCGCGCGGCGCCGTCATCACCGATCGGGACCTGCCGCCCGAAATCCGGTTTCATCAGGTGACAAACAGCGGCAACCTCGCCGAACGCCTCGAAGCCGTGGAACGGGAGATGCTCTTATCGGCGCTGGAAAAAAACGGCTGGATCCAAACCCGCGCCGCCGAATCGCTCGGCATTAGCGAGCGGGTCCTTCGTTACAAGATCAGAAAGCATGACATCACCCGAACGGCGTAGCGCTTTGCACCGGCGACGGGAGATTTTTCCCGCTGACGGATTATTTTTTCTGCAGGGTCCTCGCGGCGCGGGCAAGACCGGACCTCACAAACCCCTTGATCAAATACGAAAATTTCTCAATAATGGGAGTCATGCAGCCCCAGGATTCGTCTCGGACGGATCATTGATGAGGTCGGTTCGGAGGTTTTTAAAAGAACCAGGCACTTAGCCGGGAGAGGTGGACGATGGTCACACTCATTCAAGTTCCACGTTATATCGCGCTGTTGAAAAAATACAGCAGCAAACCCACCGTGACGAAATGGCTCAAAGCGGATGGGGAATCCGTAGACAAAGGGGAAGCGCTCGTTGTGGTCGAAACTTCCAAGGCGTCTCTTATGCTGGAAGGACCGGCTGCCGGAATGGTATTCATTCTGAAAAAAGTCGGGGAAAAGGTGAAGATTGGCGACACGATAGGGGTGATAGCGGACCAAAAGGAAGAGGTCGCGGCCCTGAGGGATAGCCTTTCGAATTATCCATTCGTTTGATCGACGCGATCGGTCCGACTTGCGTGTCGATCAACTATAGGCGCGTTGCGGCATGATGGCCCCAAGGGGATAGATACGGCCTTTTTTGCCCCAAACCGCCCCATTCAGACCAGTAAAATAATTATTACATAATATTAGACCGTTAAGGCGATTACACGCCGGATCAACGGGGGTTTTATGTCTCTTCCCGATGACGCTTCCGGTCCGGCGCGCTTCCCCCCGTGTAGTCCCTCATCCCTTTCAGCCACGGCTTTTAAGAGCGCCAAAATTCAATTTCTATTATACTTTCAAACGGTTGTGATCGATTATCGGCGCCCGGGTGTCGACCGGCGAAACAGGGATGCGACGATAAGAGACGCGTAAGCTTCCAAATGGCATACGTCTTGCTTCTGCGATGCCCGATTGCGCAAGAAGAATTGGTTGCATTGTGAACAATTATTTTTAAGTTTCAGAGGAGGTAACGTATGTTGCACGAACCGGCGTCACCTGTGGGAAATGATCCCGCGGCGCCTTTTAAAACACACCTGGGCTTATGGATGTTTCTTTTCTATTCGCTCTTCTATGCGGGATTTGTAGCCATTAATCTGCTCCTGCCGCTGATGATGGAGCGTATCGTCTTCCTGGGGCTGAACCTTGCCACCGTTTACGGTTTCGCACTCATCATCGTTGCGTTCATTGCGGCGCTTGTCTACGACGGGTTCTGCCGGCGCCAGGAGCGAATTTTGAGCCCCGCCCCGATCCGGAAAAAGGGGGGCCCGTTAAGATGAGTGTCGCAATTTTTTTAGGCTTCGTTCTGATCGTTCTCGCCCTGTCTTTCTATCTGGGAAACAAAGCGAAAACCGCGAGCGGCTATTATGCCGCTGGCGGCCAGATTCATTGGGGGGTAAACGGGATCGCCTTTGCCGGCGATTATCTTTCAGCAGCTTCGTTTCTCGGGATTTGCGGTATGATCGCGACCGTGGGTTACGACGGGTTTTTGTACTCCATCGGCTACCTGGCGGGTTGGATCGTGGCGTTGTTCGTTGTGGCCGAACCGATGAAACGCCTTGGGAAATACACCTTCACCGATGCCGTGGATTCCAAGTATAACTCGCGCGGCATCAAACTGGCGGCCGCCATCAGCACGCTGATCGTTTCAATCTGCTATCTGATTCCCCAGATGGTGGGCGCCGGCGTGCTTGTCGAGCCCCTGTTGGGCCTTCCGCATTCCTGGGGGGTCATCATGGTCGGCGCCATCGTGATCACGATTGTGGCAACCGCGGGCATGGCTTCGACCACCTACGTCCAGTTCCTGAAAGGACTGCTGCTCATTGTTTTCTCGACGGTGCTGGTGGTGGCGGTTTGTGTTCGAGGACTTACGACCCGGCCCGACCAGGGGGGAAAGGTTCCTTTTTATGAATATGCGACCCTGGCCGCGGTTGTAAACGGCGAACATATCGAAGTGAGCGAGCCCGGGTGTCGCGTTCTCGATCGGCAGACGGTCAAGGGCGCCAAGGGCTCTTTTGTGAAGCTCTCCCGAAACGGCCGGGACGGCTGGTGGCTTCTGACCGGGGAAAATGACAAGGTTTCGCTCCAGGAGACCCAATCGGTCGTTGTCTCGGCCGATGGTCGCAAGCAGATCAACGGCAGCCCGGAGAGCAAAGAAAACCGCTTGCGGCAAGTGAGTAATATCGAGAAAGTTCGCGGGGCCCGGGACTTTGAGCAAAGCGGGCTTTCGCCCCTGGAATTTCTGGAACTGATGGGAGATAAAGAGACGCGCATCCGGAATTGGAAGGAGACCACCTTCTCCGATGCAAGCGGGGCCAAAGTGACGATCTACTACCCGCAAATCTCGGAAGGCAACCGATTGATGCGTCCCGGGTTGAAGTTCAAGGTGCAGGGCACTTTCCTGGAAAAGCTCGATTTCATTTCGCTGATGCTCGCGCTCTTTTTCGGAACGGCGGCATTGCCACATATCCTGATCCGCTATTACACGGTGCCCAATCCATCCGCAGCCCGGAAATCGACCATCGTCGCCATCGGAGCGATCGGGTTCTTTTACATCCTGACCCTGTTCATGGGTCTCGGGGCGATGGCCAACGGGGTGATCAATCCGGCGGACAGCAACATGGCAGCGCCGCTGCTGGCGCGCTCGTTCGGCGAAATCATCTTTGCCGTGATCTCCGCCATCGCCTTCGCCACGGTGCTCGGCACCGTCAGCGGGCTGATCGTTGCGGCGGCCGGAGCAGTGGCCCACGATCTCTTCGACCGCTTTTTTCAACTGCCCATGGACGATCGTCAGAAAGTGCTCGCCGGCAAGATTTCCGCGTTTGTGATCGGGGGATTGGCGATTGTGCTGGGTATCCTCTTCAAGGGCATGAATGTGACCTTCCTGGTGGGCCTGGCGTTCGCGGTGGCGGCATCGGCAAATCTGCCATCGGTCCTCATGCTGCTGTTCTGGAAAAAAACGACGGCCAAGGGCATCACCGCCTCCATCATGATGGGTATTGTCTCGTCTCTCGTGCTGATCCTGTTGTCACCCGAACTCTTCAAGTTATACGGCCTCAATCCCGCAAACGCCCCCATCCCCTTCAGTAACCCCGGCATCATATCCATTCCATTGAGTTTTCTCACGCTCATCGTCGTATCGCTGTTGACGTACAAGGCGCCGGTTGCGGAACTCGAAGCAACGGAACATCTTTCTTCCCCCGGCCTTGCATAGAAGCGGCCGAGGTCCGCTGACGTCCGCCGATTCCCGGGCATCCGCCCGGCAATCGGCGGACCGGCGCAACCGGGACCGGGGGCAATCGCATGTAGCAAGTAACTGGCGGCAGCGTAGGCCTTGAGGGGGATCAGATGGAAGCCGCGGCACTGTTTGAACGCGCTTGCGCGTGAGTTTGCCGCGGCTGGAATCTGATCTTCCTCAAGGCTGAAGCGGGTTATAGCACTATATGCGATTGCCCTGAACCGAGACGAGGGGGGGGGGGGGTTGCAATCGGCCGGAGAATATTCTATTCGTATTCGCAACCATGCCGGAACGCTCGATTATGCAAGACACAACGCGGATCAATCTTCATAGCCACTCGATTTTCAGCGACGGCGAACTCGCGCCGGAAGCGCTGGCGGAGAAACTGGCGGCGGCAGGTGTCCGCTATGCCGCGCTGACAGACCACGACTCGATTGATGGATTGCCTCGTTTCCATGAAGCCCTGAAGCGCCGGAACATCGGCCATTTGACGGGCGTCGAGATAACCGCGCAGTGCGATGGACGGGAAGCCCATCTGCTGGGATACGGTTTCGATGCCGGCCACCGCGAGCTCAAGGCCACGCTTCGCGCGCTTCGTCAGGAGCGCTTTACCGGCGTTCAAAGCATCGCCGGTCCGCTGCGGAAAATGGCGTCGCACCATTCTCATCGGCCTGATGGAGAGCCGGTTTCCAGCGCAGCTGCCACCGGACAAATCGAGATCGCCGAAGCCATCGCCCTCATCCATCGAGCCGGCGGCAGAACGTTTCTGGCGCATCCGCTTCTGTTTGAAGCGGACCCCGCAGCTCTCCATGACCTGCTGACAGACCTGAAAGCCAAGGGACTCGATGGGATCGAGGCGCTTTACGCGCCTTTCCCCGAAGCGGAGCAGGCTCTTTTAATCGAACTGGCCCGGCGGCACGGTCTGCTGATCTGCGCCGGAACGGATTTCCATGCCGCCAATGGAACGGATAAATCCGCGCTATGGGTGGAAATGCCGACGGAGAACTGGAAGCAGGTCATTCGATCGGTCTGTTCGGGTGAGCCGGTTACCTTATCCCCGGATCGGCATCCGCCGGTCCCCTTGACTCCTCCCGCCGCCGATGCGACCGCTCGCTCGCGCGCCCTCATCATGCGGCCCTATTTTGTGATGCGGATCATTTTCCCGTCCCTGCTCGCCATTGCGCTGTTCGTGGCGGCAATCTGGGGCATGATCCTGCCCTCCTTTGAACGTATCCTCATGGAACGAAAGCGCGATACGATCCTGGAACTGACCCATTCCGCTTTAAGCATTCTCGGCTCCTACGAGAGAGACGAGCGTGCCGGGCTTATGACCCGCGGCAAGGCACAGGAGATGGCCCGATCGCGCATCGAAGCCATCCGGTACGGTCAGGAGGGAAAAGATTACTTCTGGATTCAGGATATGCATCCACATGTCATCATGCATCCGTACCGGCCGGATCTGAACGGCCGGGACGTATCCCGATTCACCGATCCGCGCGGAGTCCGCATCTTTGTCGAATTTGCCGATCTCGTCCGCCGCAAACAACAGGGGTATGTCGCATACGTCTGGCAGTGGAAGGATGATCCGGAGCGCATGGAAGCCAAGGAATCCTATGTGAGCGGGTTTGCGCCCTGGGGCTGGGTGATCGGTACGGGAATTTACAGCGATGATGTCCGCCGGGAAATCAAGCGCATCGAGCAAAGCCTGGTGCATGCGCTGCTCATCATTTCGGGAGTGCTCGTCAGCTGGCTGCTGTATACCGTTCATCAGAGTCTGCGGATTGAGCGCGAACGGCTGGATATGGAAGAGAGCTTACGAGATTCAACACAACGCTATCGTTCGCTCGTTGAAGCCACTACGGAGGGCACCCTGCTTATCCTCGACGGTCGCTGCCGTTACGCCAACCCTATCCTGTTGCAAATGCTGGGATACAGCACCGAACAGCTTGAGTTGCTGGATCTGTCCGACTTGCTGGCGCACACCCCGGACAATGAAGAAGCCTGGGCGCACATCGACCGGCCGGCACAAGAATCCACGGGTTCAGGAAGCTTTGAAGCCGTACTGCAACGCTGTGACGGCAAACAAGTGGAATGCATCCTGACCCTTAACCCGATTTCGTTTGCCGGCCATCCCGGCTTCATTCTGTTGGCCAAGGATGTTTTTCCTTCTCTCAAAACCGAAAGATCCGCCATCGGTTCGATCCAGAGAATCGCTCAGGTGGCCCAATCGGCGTCGATCGGACTTTTCCAGGCAAAGGCCGTGCGGCGCGGCGTTTTCGTGGAGATGAACCCTGCCGCCCGGGCACTGATGCAGGCTATCGTGACATCCACTGATGCGCAACCCGTCCTGGCGGATCTTTTCGAGAATCCGGCCAACTATGAGGAATTCCTGCAACGGCTTCAGAGGGACGGCCGCATCGAGGATCACGGCATCCATCCGGAAACCGTGGCGGCCAGGTCCTGCAACTGGTCGCTGTCCGCGACACTGGTCCGGGACGAGCGTGGCGGGCCGGCTTTCATTAACGGCGTGATCAAAGACATCACGGGCGCCGTGAAACGCGACAACGAACGGGAAGCGCTTATCGAGGGGCTGCAGGCGTCGCAGCTGTTGCTGTATGAGCCGATCGGACAGTTTGGCCGGAAGGTCGTGACCTGCCATTTGGAAACACCGATCCACAAAGTCGCCTCACTGATGACCGAACACGACACCAGCGCCGTATTGGTTGCAACGGACACAGGCGCAGCCATCGGTTTCGTGACCGATCACGATTTACGCGAGCGGGCGCTGAACCCGAGGGTGGATCCCCGCGCGCCGGTCAGAACCATCATGAGCGCGCCCCTGATCACCGTATCCGAGCAGTCCCTGATTTATGAGGCACTGATGCGGATGGAAGAAAAGAAGCTGCGGCACCTGGCTGTCGAAGATGAAAACCGGCGGATCGTGAGCGTTATTCACGCAAAGGAACTGATGCCGTTCCAACACTATGGCCCGGCGGTGCCGACCTGCGGCATCGCCCGGTCGGAAACCCCCGATGCGGTTGCCCGCTGTTGCGAGCGCCTGCCGGCCCTCGTCAAATCCCTGGTGGACAGCGGCGCACGACCCCGCAATATCTGCCATATGATATCGGCGGTTTGCGACGCCGCGGCGCAACGGTTCATCGCCATGGCCATTGCCGAGCTGGGACCGCCGCCGGTCCCCTTTGCCTTCATTGCCATGGGCAGTCACGGCAGACAGGAGCAAACATTGATGACCGATCAGGATAACGCCATCATCTTTGCCTCTCAGGCGTCCGCTTCGGCCCAGGCCTCGGCATCGGCGTATTTTCTGTCGTTGGGCTCGAAAGTCTGCCAATGGTTAAACCAGGCGGGCTATCCGCTATGCCTGGGGCGCGCCATGGCCAATAATCCGCGCTGGTGCCGGCCGCTTCCGGACTGGAAACAATACTTCGAAAACTGGATCCGGAAAGCGGAGCCTCAAGAACTACTTGAATTTAGTATTTTTTTTGACTTCCGCACCGTTTATGGCGCCGCCGAACCGGCCCTTGAGCTGCGCACCTTCATCCACGGGATTCTTGAAAATCAACCCAATTTTTTCCCCTACCTGGCCCAAAACGCACTCCTCTACAAACCGCCTTTCAGGCTTCTGGGAAAGATTTACCTCAGCGGGGGAGCGATCGAATCCGCCGGGCAGCTTAACCTGAAGGACGCCCTGATACCGCTCGTCGGTTTCGCCAGACTCTATGCCTTACGCCACAAAGTCAATCATACCCATACACTGGAACGCGTCGAAGCGCTGCTTACAAAAAACGCGCTGGCGGCATCGACGCGAGACGACATCGCGTCGTCCTATGATCTTCTGATGCGCCTGCGGCTGCAACATCAGAGCAACGCCATTCAGGCCGGCCGGCAACCGGATAACCTGATAAACGCCGCCAAACTCGGCAATATGGAGGAGGCGATGCTCAAACAGGCGTTCATCCAACTGGCCGCCGTGCAGAAGAAAATCACCTATGATTTCCTCGGCGGCGCCCAATGGCAGGGTAACTGAAGCTCGAGTGCGCCGGCCGCTCGTTCTTAAAGCACCATATTGTCGCATCCCGTACATTCGGCCGCAGCTCGCGAAGCCTCAAAGACAGCCTGAGCGGCGCGGCCAATCGCCGCCATAATGCCCGATTCCGTGGTGCCTCTGCCCCCAAGACCTTTTGCCACCACCACGGCGAGTGATTGGATCGCCTGTGACAACTTCCTCAAGGCGTTCTCACACTTTGCCAGCTTTTCGGGACTTAACCTATCGAGACACTTCTGCCGCTCATCCTGAGCGTTCTTGGCGACATCCCTCCCCATCTGTCGCGTTTCTTCCAAGGTCTTTGCGGTTTGCACCTCAATGGGCTTGCCCCGAATCTGCTCTCTCAATCGGGCAAACCGTCTTTCCCACTCACGTCCCATCTGCTTGGTCGCCGGATTCTGCGACTGCGCAGTGAGCGCAATCATGAACAGGATAATGATGAACAGAGCGATGATGGCAATCGGAATGGCCCCGGCGTTCGCGTCCGTTCCTCCACCCACAATCGCCGAGCGCGGCACCAACGAATTGGCCCGCCCCAAAAATGACGTCCGATGCACAAGCTGCAACGAAGAGGCGAACGCATTGATCAGCCGCACCAGGTCGATCAGTTGCACCGGTTCACCACCGCCACCCGCCTCTTTCACGAGCATGCCCTGATTTAGCGCCGCTATCGTCATTTTGCCGACGATATCGTCGATCTTGCCTTGGGAATTGAGTATCCGCCGTTTCTGTTTGAACTCGCGAACCGCGGCAGCGGTGGCTGGACCATAAACCGAATCGTTAGAGATGGTCGCGCCATCTATTTGGATCAACGCCTGCTGGATCTTGCCGACGTGCGCCCCACGCGCCCCCAGCAAGATGTGGGCAGGGTCAGATACGGCGGCGGCTTCCAGTTTAGGATCGCCGCCGAACAGTTTTGATTGAAGGGCCATAAGAATACCTCTCTAAATGTTGGCCTAACGCCCGGTCTAACCCGCCGTCGGACCTTTAAATTAGTTTATTTTTCATCAGAATTCGCAGCTTCGGCGCGGATTGTTCACAGAAATACATACCACTATGTGGCAATCTTACCATCCAATTCAGAATGTCAATCTTGCTTGCCACTGTCTTCAACCGAGAGCCCTTATTTTCGTCAGCATCAGTCCGATCAGCGTGGCCGCACAACTGATGGCAATGGATAGGAGTATATTCGCGGTCGAAGTCAGTGTCCGGTTCCGGCCCACCGGTGACGGACGGCGTGTGGCCTCTTTAGCGGCTCCCTTAAAAACGATTTGATCGTAAGGGTCAATTAAACCGGTTTACATATTCATCTGAATTTAAAAATCCATAGATTAAATCAAGCACGCAAGACCCACTCGCTGAGGCCGTAACCCAGTAGTCAAAACCGCTTCGATCCGGTGCGCGGCGCAGCATGCTGCAATAAATCATGACAACTTGAACCTTGTTGTAACTGATGCTTTTATACTCGTCGGATTCTGAAAAACCGATCATCATGTCACCGCGGGTCATCCCGTCTGAAAGCTGCGAAAGCCAGTAATCTTTGCCTGCTGCATCCGGGCTGCGGCCCAAAACGTTGTGGTAAACAAGGATCACGAATTGATCGTCAGTGAGGCTGCCGTAAGTGCCGATGAATTCCTCTGACGAACTGAAGGAGTTGGATATGACGCCAAACGCTGTTCCGGTTGTATAGGTATTTATCCAGTACTGCAATCCAGGGTAATCCGGGATACGGTTGAAATAGGCGAAATAAAGCCGGGCCAACGGTGCAATGCCGCCTTGAAATTCACTGGAGTCATAGAAATTTTTAACAACCTCGGCCCTGGTAATTGCACCGGTATCCATCTGCTTCACCCAGTAACTGATCCCGGCGGCATCCCCTTGTCTTGCCAGAAAGTCCCGATACTGCTGCTCAACAAATCCCTGGTTGGAATCAATGCCACTCGTGTTGTCAGCTTCTATATCCATATAATTGAGCATCGTGTATTCGTCAAAAATACCCATGGCCATAGTGAGTTTGTTGTCTGAAACGCTGAGCTGTCGGGTCCTTACGATGTAAGGACTGGAAGCTTCGTTATTGATGAAGGTTATGCCTTCCACCACTATTTTGTTATGGGAGTAGGTTTTGCCTTGCCAGCCCACCGAGACGGTAACATTGTAAGTCCCGTTGGGCAGGTCGAATTCAAAGATCTTTTCCCGGCCCCAGTCATCGTACAGGATGCTTCTTTGAAGGACATTGGGGCCTGAGCTAAGGTATTGGTACATGACATGGTCCATATCACCGTACCAGCCGTAACCCAAGGTCCGATCATATTCACTCCAGCCGATTTTAAACGAATAGGTCTTGTCGTTGACCACTATCGGATCATCAGTGGGACTTCCGGTTGGATCCTGGAAATTAATGTAATAATCGCCCGGAGATCCCAGGCATCTTGCGTGCAGGGAGGCAGGTTGAATATCCGGAATCGAAGTAATCTCGGAACCGTTTTTAAGACCGATCAACCGCCTCAGGTTATACATAAATTCGCTGTCTCGGGTATAGCTTGTCAGACCGGAGATGATTTTATCCGCCTGCGTGTCAGCGGCATTCACTATTCCGACTGCCGGAGCTCCGCCGTTCAGCACATAAAGATATTCATAATCCTCGAGACTGTCCCGCATCAGTTCAAAGCGGATTGAAGACACAAGGCGGTGGTTGTTGGCGCCGTACACGATGTTTGTATTTGACTCGGAGGGAGGGTACAGCATGAATGTATCCCCGTTATGATTGCTTGTCATGGGGTCATTCCAAGGGTTTTTGCTCCAGTTATTCAAGGAGTAATAGGCGATTCCCTTAATGCGGTATTTCCATAAAAACCAGCCTGTGAATTTACTCTCGATACCGGGATGGTCGAGGGTGATGGGGTTGAAATAGGGAGGCCGCGTGCCGTGTAAAAAATAAATCCAGGTTGCTTCGCCGTGGTTTTTCTCACGATCATGAGAAACCGTTGGATCGTATTGATTGAGAACCGGCAACCAGATGTCGATTTGCCTGTCGTTGACATAGTTTGCATGCTGAAAAATTTCAGCCCGGGGGTTTTCCGAAACCATGAGTTTCAATGAGGGCGCCGCCTGTTTCAGATACCTGGAATACCATGCGACAGCATCATAATCCGCCTGATCTTGCGGTTCGTTGGCGAAATAATAATAGGCTTTATCCAGATAACCCGAGCTTGACAGATAATCTTCCAACTCGGTGACATAATTGAACCATTTCTCGTTATAAGCTGAGTTCGCATTGTCCGCGGTATACCAATCATCGCTGGAACGTATCAGGCCGCAAAAAGTTGAAGGGCGCTGATCCGCGGAGGCATCGTTGTTTTGAAAGGTCATGGCCATAAAAGAGGAAAAACCGGTCCCGGAATTAAAAGCACCGGGAAATGTGTTGTCAAGCATTCCCGATCCAGTGAGGTAGCGTTGTGCCAGTTTCTCGAACCCCCATATGCCGTAAGGGTCATAAAACGCGCCGGTATTGCAATCATAATCGATGAACGGCGCTCCGCCATGGCCGGTTATCCCTCCGGGCCAATTGACACTGCTTGGCGTAAGCCTGTGGTCGATGAAAAACTGCTTTATCATATCGACGTAGTTCCAATATTCCGAGCCGGTTCCGGTAACCCCGTATTTGGATAGGATAGTCTGGTAGCTGAAATTCATTTGAGACGCGATGTGCTGGTCCTGTGGAAGGCTAAAGTTGAAAACATGTAAACGGACCGGGATGCTGAGTGCTCCAAAACCTATCGAAGCCTCATAATCCCCGGCGGGCGCAGTTTCAGGAATTTCCACATTTACCCAGATGGCCGTGTTTTCGCTTGCATTGAGTGCGAAAGAGGCGCCATTTTCAAGTGGCCACAGGGGGTCCGGATAATCTCCGGTTTGCCCCAACGAATCTGTCGCCTGGATGATGGGAATGTGCTTAACCTGATAAAGCAGGGTCTTGATGCCAAGTCCAAAATCCCCCATGGTAACGGTAAGATTTTGTGAGGTGGAGGGCATGACGATTACCTGAAACGGCTCATGCTCGCTACGCGCCGCGTACACTTTAATTTCCGAGCCTGTATCGGTTGGCGTGGCGGATTGCTTGAACACCCGTTCGCTAGGCGGGGTCGTCCAGAAGGTCAATTGAGAGGTCGAGGCGGAAAGCTTATAGGTGTAATTCTCGGTATCCCCGGCTGCAGCCTGTTGTAAAACAACAAGCCGGATAAGCAACAACAGGCTGAGCCAAAAAACCTTGCGGTTCAATGGCCTTTTTCTAATGATGAAATCATTCATAGCGTGTCTCCCGAAGTTTGTAAAATTCGGCCCTGATGGCCTTGATCATCGTTTCGGCCAATTTCCCGCGGCAGGGAGGCCGCGCCAGGGTGTTTTTGGAAGAGCGGCAGGCTGTTTGAGAGATAGCGAGTTCCTGCCGGTCTGGAAAAAATATCCTGGCGTGGCCGGCACGATGATCAAGGCCGCCCTGATCATGGTCACGACCACGCCGTTGAATTATTGTTGGTGCTAACGACGCGTTTCAATTGACCCCCTCAAGAGCCTTATGAATCTTCTCCGCCAAATCTTTCTTGGAAAAAGGCTTTTGTATGAATTGAACGCCCTTATCCAGAACACCGCGATGCGCAATTACGTCAGCCGTATAACCGGACATAAAAAGGCATCTGATGGCCGGCCTGAGGGTCCGGATCCGTTCCGAGAGATCCCGGCCATTCATCTCGGGCATGACCACATCGGTCATCAGCAGGTGGATCTCCCCGGGATGCGTCTGCGCCAGGAACACGGCCTTGCCCGGCGTTGCGGCTGCCAGCACGGTGTACCCCAGGTGTTCGAGTATCGTCGCCGTCATTTTGAGGATCGACGGCTCATCCTCAACTAAAAGCACGGTTCCCCAGCCCATGATAGCAAGTTCAGTCGGTTCTTTCCGTTGCATCTGCCCGGTAATGTCCTTGTGCCGGGGCAAATAGATTTTGAAGGTCGTCCCCTGGCCCGGTTCGCTGTAGACGTTAATGAACCCGTTGTTTTGCTTAACGATGCCATAGACCGTGGCGAGCCCCAGGCCGGTGCCATGGCCCACATCTTTGGTGGTGAAAAACGGCTCGAAGATTCTGGCCACTGTCTCCCGGTCCATGCCGCATCCGTTGTCGCTGAGGGAAAGCAGCACAAACTCGCCGGGGACAAAACCGGCGTTCCCGGCGCAGTAGGCTTCATCGAAGGACGTCATGCCTGTTTCTATTGTGATTTTGCCGACGCCCGCAATGGCATCCCGGGCATTGATGCACAGGTTGGCCAGCATCTGGTCAATCTGGCTCGGATCCATTTTCACCGGCCACAGGTCTGATTCAGGCAACCAGGACAGATCGATATCCTCACCGATGAGGCGCCGGAGCATCTTGAGCATCCCCTCCACGGTCTCGTTCAGATCGATCGGGATGGGAGCAATGGTTTGCTTGCGGGCAAACGCCAGCAATTGCCGGGTAACCTCCATAGAGCGCACGGCGGCATTTCTGATTTCCTGGAGATCATCATACAGCGATTCATTCGAAGCCACCTTCTCCAAAGCCAGATCCGCATAACCGAGAATCACACCGATCATGTTGTTGTAATCGTGTGCCACCCCGCCTGCCAGCGCCCCCACGGATTCCATTTTCTGGGCCTGGGTCAACTGGGCTTGCAGTTTCTCCCGATCTCTCTCCATTCGCTTTCGCTCGGTGATGTCGCGCATAAATACCACAAACCGTCCGCCTTCCATGGGCCGGTACTGGACGCTGACCTCAATATCGAAAAGACTTCCGTCCTTACGGCGGTGACGTGTTTCGAAGCGATCCTCGCCTTTCGTGATGATTTTACCTATCCGCTCAGCAATGTCGTCAGCCGTTTGAACGGCCTCGATATCCCGGATGCGCAGGGTCAGCAGTTCCTCGGCGGTATAGCCGCTCATCCGGCAATAGGTCTCATTGACCTCAATGAGCCGCCCCTCCTCTTGTGTGTCCACCATCCAGAAGCCGTCCATCGCCGTCTGGAGAAGCGTTCGGTGCCGTTCCTCGCTGGCGCTCAGATCATTGCGAGCGGCTTCGATCCGCAGCGCCATCCGGTTGAAATTCGAAAGAGAGGTTCGCAGTTCGGGGCTGCCGCGGACTGCGAGACGGGTCGACAAATCGCCTCGTCCCAGCGCCTCATTGGCCGCCGCGAGCGCTTGCAGGGGTAGGAGCCCCCGCCGCAAGACCCACCACATGCTGAACCAGACCCATAGGAAGCACAGAGACAGTATCATTATCTGCTTCACATAACGAGCCCAGGCCTGATTGATGGCGTCGTTCGGCGATAGGGTAAGGGTCAACACCCCGTAATACCGCCCTTCGATCACGACGGCCCGGTTGGCGCCGATCTCTTCCAAGCCACACCAGCGGGAAAACCATAACGGCGCCTGCAACGGCAGCGGAATGTCGCGGCTGTAACTCACTGCATCCGATGTATCCCGAAAGCCGATGTGAACCACCTCCGGCCCCCGGTGTACGCCTTCGAGAACCGCCTTGAGTCGCACCGGATCGGGATCGGCATCGGCGGTATCGGCGATCAGGGCGGGCGCGGCCATGAAGGCAAGCGTTTCCATTTCCTTCTGGAATTCGGCGGTCAGATCGAGCTGAACATCGGCTGCCGTGTCATGGGCGGTTTGATACGCCGCCCCCAGCAACGCAAGGGTCATGCCGACAACCACGACAAGCAGCAACCGGGTCATCAGGTTCAAACGATCCCAGAAACGAGAGAGGTACCGGTGCATCATGGTCACTTTCCTCGGTTCGGCAAGGCATCAGGGGAAAAAGTCATTTTCGGGAACCCCTCGGGTTTGAGCCAATACCCCATGCCGGGATCCCCCATATGCTGAATGAGGGTGTAGATCCCGCTCAACAGGTCATAAGCCCAGTAGCACCGGGCCATGGGCATGGGGATATCATAGAGCGGGGTTGCGGCGAGAAATATTCCTTTGGCGAGTTGATCGCCGCGACCGAATGCGTCGCTCATCCCGGCGCCGCTCCAGTCTTCATCGAAGTAAAATATCCGCCGCTTCAGGGTGTGCTTTTTTTCCGGTTTGCGGGTGGCTTCCACGACCCATACGCGGTGTAATTCCCATCTGACGAAATCCGGGTTCAGGTGTTTGGGTGTCAATAACTGCTCGGAGCCGGCCTCGAACACAAGACGGTAGTTGTTGCAGGGAATCAGCATTTCCCGCTTGCCGATCAGCTTAAAGTCAAAAAGATCGAGCTTTCCAAGAAATAAATAGCCTTCATCATAGGTGGTTACGCCCCCCTGTGAGGCAATTGGCGTGTCATAGGTCAGGTCCGGGGAAAGCCGAACACGGCGTGAGGCGGCTGAATAACTCCAGGCCCGGCGGGGTTGCGCGACGGGATCCAGGGTATCCACGGAATAGGAGGCATTCCCCGCTGCCGCCGGTGGAAAAATGAAGTGGTAGGCGGCCTCAAAAAAGGCGTTCCCATTTTTCTTCAGCTCCTCGGCATTCCCATTGAGGAAATAATAGCCGCTTTGCAGAGAAACCTGCAAGGCGCCGGTATTGACGGCGCTCCCTTTTTTATCCACATACCAGTTGCGGGCACGGTATTCGGCCGGGTACCCGTTATAGACGAGCATATGGTTCCACATCACTTCATTGCCGTTTTTAGGGATGGGAAAGGGGACGCCGCCGTAAGCCCCCTCGATCGCCAATCCATCCTTGAGGAGATGGGCGGTGGTTGCGTTTTTCAGCGTATCGGCCTGTACCCGGGCCGGGAAAGCAACGCTGCGGTGACTGGGATAGACATCCATCCGATGGGTGGGATCCCGCTTTAACAGAGCCTTGCTGGTCTCGCTGAGTACGTCGCCATACCGGTCCATGTTTTGGCCGGTGACCGAATACAGTGGTCTTTCGTCCGCGAAAGGGTTGATCCAGCGCCCGGAGCCGGGTTGGAAACCGGGCGGCGATGTGCTCACGGGCAGCCCCCCGGTGTATGCGGGAATGGTGCGCTCGGAATTGCCGGCTTTTTCAGCGCCGAAGGGGGTCAGCAAGGCCCCGGGCGCAAGCGCCTCGGTTGCACCGACCTCCGCTGCGACACGGACCGAATGGAGCAGCGCCACCATGGAGATCAGGATGATAAGGCGGTGGTTCATGGTGTCTCCTCCGATTCGACGCTCAGTACGTAATTTGATACGTGAATGACAGCCACCCCTTGTCTTTATTGGGGGCCCCCAGAACGCGGGAGCCAAAGGGGGCGCCGGGCACGGTTTCAATTTTTTGGTCATAACCGGTATACGCCAGGTCAAACTGATGGCGGGCATAGGCCTTTGCCGTAAGTCCGATCTTATACGTGATAAAGCCCTCGTTGCCACCGCCGTTGGAAGGCGCATTGCCCTTGACGTTCATCGAAAAAAACAGGGGCAGTTCCAGATCCACGCCGGGATATATCTGAAGCCATGTCGGCGTAAAAGACATCGCCATGCTCAAAAACTCCTTGTCAGCGCAACCGCGCATCGTCGCGTCCGAATCTCAGGCCGCAAGGTAGCCCCGGGCGCGATAAAGCCAAGGGTTGCGGGTCACCCGATCGAACCGTGATCCGGCAAGCTCCGCCGATAGATTGGCGGCGTCATAGAGCGGGCCGGGTCCGAAGCCGGCCACCCCATTGATCACCACATGCCAGGTATTTCCCCGGGCGCCTTCGTAATCACCCGCCGGTCCGGCCGATGCCGCACCGTCACTGGTCAGGGGGCCGTCGCTGCGATAGGAGAGCTCGGCGCCTATGGAAATCCCGCCAACGCTTTTTGCCAGCGTGATGCCCAGCAGGTCGATATCGCCGGCATAAACCGCTCGAGTTTGGCCGCCGCCGGCCGCCTGAGCCAACCACCCCCCCTTGTCGTCGAAGCGACGTGCATAAAAACCGAGCGTGCCATCCCCCCCTATCGGACGCCACTTCAGGCCGACGCCCAAATCGCCGCCCTCACCTTTCATCGCGGAAAGCCGTTTCACGTTGGGACCTTCATTCACACCATCGGCCCCGAAATAGGTGCCACCTTCGGGAATGCGATTGGGCCGCCACTCGATCCCGAGCTGCGCCACCAGCGTGATCCCGCGGCTAATTTGGGCAATCCACGACAACTGGGTGACCGGCAGGGCCGTTTCTTTGGCGGATGCGCCCGGATTGGCGACCGCTTTCATCCCGTCACTGGGGGCCTGGGAATAGGAAACCGCGTGGGTGCCGCCGAACAGGGACTCACCCCAGACAAGCGCATGGCGTCCCACCTTCACGTTCCAGACCGTGTCGCCAAGGTCAAAGATATTAAAAACGAAGGCATCAAGTAATTCCGCCGAAGGACCGGTATAATAGCGCCGCACATAAGACGTAAAGGCATTGTCGATGTAGCTTGCCGGCGCCGCGCCGGCGCCCATGGCGTTCGGATTGCCGCGGCCGCTTCCGTCGTAGGCGGTATCATACCAAGCCGCAACCGAGACACGTATGCCGTATCGCTCATAGTAGATGAGGTCGAACTCACTGAGCCAATCGAGCCGATTGGCGATGGTGTCGTAGCGGTTAAAGAGGGCATCCCCTTGGTCATATTGCGCATTTTCGGCGATGCGTGAATCGCGGGCCTGCATACGGCCTGCC
This sequence comes from Pseudomonadota bacterium, assembly GCA_043797445.1. Classification (GTDB taxonomy): domain Bacteria; phylum Desulfobacterota; class Desulfobacteria; order Desulfobacterales; family JAFDDL01; genus JAZDPP01. Next base: position 36,610 of record JAZDPP010000168.1, on the reverse strand, counting down.
CAATTATAGCGTAGCGAGTTGTTCCATGCCAGCGTCACGTCCGGTGAGCCGGGAGTGATTGAAAATGCCCCCGCCGGCGGCAAGGATACGCATACCACGGCGACAAGGCATCCGGCGACGATAATTGCATGATATCTCACGGCATAACCCCCGTATTTTATCCAATGTCGGCGCGGCCGTCGTTTTCCGTCTCATTGCAGAATGTAAAAATTTTGGAAATAAAGCAAGATCTAATGAAAAGCGCCCATTTGCTGCAAAGTGAATTTTTTACCCGTAACTCAAGTCTGAATTCAATGGAAACCAAGGTTAAAGTCCTTTTCGCCCTCACCCTGGTTCATTTTACCGGCGATTTTGACAGCTCCTTCACAAGTCCGCTCTTTCCCCTGTTCGTGGAAAAATTGGGCTTGTCATTTTTATGCCGGCGCCACCCGGTTGCGGCAATTTTGTCCTGAACAAGACACCATTTTTTTGCTATGAGATAATATCGAAGGGGGGGATGGCATGAAAACATCAATAGAGCAGCAACGATTTTGTGGTCGGGAGTTTAGCGCCGAAGAGCTGTCGCTGATCCAAGAGGTCGTCGACACCTGTAGCGGCATCAGCCGGAATGAGTTGGCAAACACAGTGTGCGAACTGTTGGATTGGAAGCGCCCCAGAGGCGGACTCAAAACCCGGGAGTGTCAGGATCTGCTGGAACTGCTGGAAGGCAAGGGGATACTGGGCCTTCCGGAAAAAAGGAAAGACGGATACAGCGGACCCCGAAAGAGCATAGCGGAAGTGCAACCCGAAAAACCATACAGCGCGCTCACCGGCAGCGTCGAGGATTTCTTGCCGCTGGATGTGGAGCGTGTCCAGAGGCGGGAGCAGCGGGAGCTGTTCAAGGATCTTCTCACCCAGTATCACTACTTGGGCTATGCGATGCCTTTCGGGGCACGAATACAGTATCTGGTGTATGCAAGCCGCCCCCGGCGCGAAGTGGTAGGATGTGTCCAGTTTTCCAGCCCCGCATGGCGGATGAAGGCCCGGGACCAATGGATCGGCTGGGACGACAAAAGGCGCGAGGCTGCCCTGCAGCAGGTGGTCAACAACAGCCGGCTCCTGGTTTTGGCGCCTATCCGCAACCTGGCGAGCGCCATGCTCGCCAGCACGCTTCGCCTGCTGAAATCCGACTGGGAGCAGCAATACGGGCTTACGCCTTTGCTGGTAGAAACCCTTGTGGACCGGAAAAGGTTTCACGGGGGGTGTTATCGCGCCGCCAACTGGCTGGAATTGGGAGAGACCAGCGGTCGCGGCCGGATGGACAGGGCCAACCTGCGCCACGGCGCCCAGGTGAAAACCATACTGGTCTACCCGTTGGTAAAAAATGCCGCGAAGCGGCTTAAGGGGGAGGTAAAGGACGAAGAGCGCATGCTTTGATAATGCCCCCTCTCCGTCTGAAAGGGGGCTGATCGACGGGTACCTGCTTAAGCCGATCAGCTCTTCCGATCACCCAAGAAAAGCCTCACCCGTCAACCCCCACCCGCGCGCCTATTGCCGGATCATAGAGATTCATCGTATTTGCCTCAGTTCGTTTGGCAACAGCACGGATGAAGCCGATGTAGCGGCCCTGATCCGAATCCAGGGCTTCAGCATCGGATGGAAAAACGCTTTTCCCGGCAATCGCAAGTGCCTTTTCAAAATCCCGCCAATGACGCCAGCCTTCCGGTAAGATATCGATCTCGACATCGGTGACACTGCTGTTCCGGCGCCATAAATCCCGCCACCAGTCTGCGGTCTTGAAGCTCCAGCATCCATCCTCCCAGAACACTTTTCCATTTGCCTGAGGTCTGACAAGATGTTCTGGAATTTCGTCATCAATTGGTTGCATCAGTGCTGGCATAACAACACCCAGTATGCCTCCGGGACGGATAAACCTGCTCAAATATCCCAGATAAAGCACATCTGTACCGAAGTACTGGTAGGCATCAATGGAAACAACCGCATCGAAGAATCCTTCCGGAAATGGCAATGAGTGAGCCTCCGAACGTAAGGGAAAGACAAAATCTTCAACTTCAGCCTCAAGAGCCCTTTTCCAGTTATGGACCGGTGTTATCCACAGATCAGTTGCCCATACCCGCACTCCGAACTCCTTGGCCAGAAAAATGCTGGTCATGGCTCGCCCACAGCCCAGATCAAGCACCCGCATTCCGGACCTGAGAGGTAATACTTCCGCAAGCCATTCTGCAAGCCATAATGCGTTCGGCCCCATCTGGTTTTCTATTATCCAGGATAGTTCGTACCGGCTCGACCTCGGAAATTCCGACTTGTTCAGGAGTTGTATAATATCCATCTTTCGAACGGTCTCCTCAATTATCCGCTGGCATACCTGTATTTGGAATATCCTGGCGTATCTGTATTTCTCATGCGGATCACTATTCCTGTGGGCTTGTTTGAATCGATAAAAGAGCCGGAATGGCTCGCTGAAAATCCCACCCGTCTGTTTACCATTAATCAATGTCGTTGATGGTAACATGGGAAGCAAGAATATTTTTCCCCTGCCCTGCGATAAATTAATGGAAATGTCCTAAAATAAAATAGGATGCTTGTCAAAACATCTTTTCATCCTTCTAATTTTTTTAGTGCCTTAAGGGGGTACTGAAAATAATCCCGTACCCCTGATTTCGGAGAACGGCCTGTAGGGGCGAACCTATGTGTTCGCCCCTGATTACGAAGGGCGAACACATAGGTTCGCCCCTACGGTGTTGCGGGCATAGCCAGCGTTAGTATCATGGATTTGATTTTTCCCCTTTTTTCAACGCCGGTCGAGCACGCGCCCGTTTGCATCCCGCAACTCCACCCGAAATGCGGGAACCCCGAATGTATGCGTGGAGCAGCTGAGGCAGGGGTCGAAGGCGCGGATGACCGCCTCCAGGCGGTTAAGGGCGCCTTCGCTGACGGTGTCACCATCAATGCACTGACGGGCGGCCTGTAATACCCCCCGGTTCATGGCGAGATTGTTGTGGCCAGTGGCGACGATCATATTGGCCCAGGTCATGAGACCATTTTCATCCACCCGGTAGTGATGAATCAGCGTGCCACGCGGCGCCTCCACCACGCCGACGCCCTCGGTAAAATTGGGAACGGCCTGCGCGCGAACCTGTTGACCGATGGCGATGGGATCATCGATCAGCTGCTGCATGGTTTCAATGGCAAACAGGATCTCGATCAACCGGGCATGGTGGTTGTAAAAAGAACTCAGTATCGGCCCCCGCTCCAGATCCCTGAATTCGACCCACTCCTGGTCCGCCAGAGGCGTGCCGCAGCCGTTGCAGACATTCAGACGCGCCGCCGGTCCCACCCGGTACATCCCGTCCGGATAGCCCATGGGGCGGTAATAAGGGGATTTGAGGAAGGTGCCCGGCTCGGTGCGCTCGGCAATGATCTCGGCGTAATGATTTGGATCCACGCTTTCCTTTATCACTTCCCCGTCGGCATTTAACACCCGCAGCTGGCCACTTAAATGTTCCAGCTTGCCTTCGGGGTTGACGAGAGCGACGAAGAGCGATGGGAAGTTGGCAAAGGTCCTGATTTCTACCCGATAGCTCTCGATCATCCGCTTGAACCTTCCCAGGGTTCGCTGGGTGATTTCGAGAGCTTCGGGCAAAAGGGTCCGGATGAAGTCGCGCCGTTCCGGCGTTAAGGCGCTTTTCACGCCTCCCGGCGTCACCCAGTTGGGATGAATGCGTTTTCCGGCGAGCGTGGCGATGATCTCCTGACCGATCTGGCGCAGCCGGATGCCGTCCCGGGCGAGCCCGGGGTGAGTTTTCAGAAGTCCCAGAATATTGCGTTGGGCCGGGTCTGAAGAGAGACCCAGCATGAGATCCGGGCCGCTCAAGTAGAAAAAGCTCAAGGCGTGCGATTGAACGAATTCGGCGCAGTTGAGGAGGCGCCGCAGCAGGAGGGCCGTCTCCGGTACGCGAACGCCCAAAATGGCGTCGCAGGCCGCGGCCGAGGCCAGCGCGTGGCTGACCGGACAGATGCCGCAGATCCGTTCCACCAGAGAGGGCATCTCATAAAAGGGGCGCCCCTGGCAGAACGTTTCAAATCCCCGGAACTGGGTGACCTGGAAATCGGCCGTTGCCACCTGACCCTCGTCGTTTAGTTGCAGCGTGATTTTGCCGTGTCCCTCGATGCGGGTTATCGGTTCGATGGTGATCTTTTTGACCATGGTGCCTCCTCCCGTGCGATCAGGCCCCGAAGCGGGTAGATGCCAGGGGGAAAAACGCCTGCCCCCCGATCAGGGATGCCAGGGCCTGACGGATGGTCTCCGTGGGCGGCGGGCAACCCGGCAGAAACAGATCCACTTTGACGACTTCATGCACCGGCCGGACTCGCGAAAGGATAGGGGGAAGCGCCGCGATGGCGTTTCCGGAAGATTCGTCCGCATTTTCGGAGTAGGCCCGCCGCAGGCATTCGGCCAGGGGAAACGGGTTTCGCATGCCCGGCACATTGGCCGTAACGGCGCAATCGCCAAAAGCGATCAGAATGCCGGTCCGCTCGCGAATATGCTGCAGTTCCGCTATCGCGCTCTCACTGCTGACCGCCCCTTCGATTAATACGGCATCTACCGCCTCCGGATAGATCTTGATATCCACGATCGGGCTGTAGACGATCTCCACCTGCTCGATCAATTCGCCGAGCTCGAAATCCAGATCGAGAAAGGACATATGGCATCCCGAACAACCGTCCAGCCACAGGCTCGCAAGCCGTATTTTCTTCATGCAATCCTCCCAAAGCCCATCGTCTCAGGCCTGCTCCTGATCCCTCATCATCTTCAGATACGGCAGAAAACGCCGCCGTTTGTTCGCTTCGGCCATGGCATCGCCCTTTTCGGTCAACGCTCCGGTGGGGCAGACCTGCACGCATTTTCCGCAACCGGTGCAGGATCGGGCATCCCGCCAGGGCTCGTTCAAATCGGTGATGACGCGGCAATCGGCGCCCCGGCCCATCACATCCCAGGTGTGGGCCCCTTCGATCTCTCCGCAGACCCGCACGCAGCGAAGACACAGGACGCAGCGGTTGTGATCGACCGAAAATCGCGGATGGGAAGCGTCCACGGCACAGCGCGGGTTCAAATAAGGATATTCCACATGGGTCACTCCCAGGATGACCGAAAGATCCTGCAACTCGCAGTAACCGTTTGAAACGCAGACCGAGCAGACATGGTTTCGCTCAGAGAAGATGAGTTCCAGAATCCGGCGGCGGTAAGCCTGGATCTGCTCGCTCTGCGTTGTGACCACCATATCCTGCCGCGCCAGCGTGATGCAGGCCGGCAGCAGGCGGTTTGCACCCGCCACCGCCACCATGCAGAGACGGCAGGCCCCCCGCTCGGAAAGCCCCTCCAGATGGCAGAGGGTGGGGATAAAAATATCGTTCTGGGCCGCCACGCTGAGAAGGGTCTCATCCTCGCGGCCGCTCACGTCCCGGCCATCCATTTTCAGCGTAAAAACGCGCACCGGGTTGACATCCCGGCGTGGGGAACCGGGTTCCACTCTCTTCTTTTTATCCATGCACCCCTCCGCCGTGAGCCACCGCGCAGACACCGGCGGGGCAGTGTTTGTCTTCGATGTGGCTTAAATACTCATCCTTGAAATAGCGCAAGGTACTTACCACCGGATTCGGGGCGGTCTGGCCGAGGCCGCAGAGGCTCGTCTGCTTGACGAGATCGCACAACGTTTCCAGTTGCGCCAGATCGGAAATTTCTCCCGCGCCGCCGGTGATTTTGTCCAGGAGAAGATGAATCTGGGTCGTGCCGACGCGGCAGGGAACGCATTTGCCGCAGGATTCGGAGCGGCAGAAATCGATGAAGAATTTGGCCACATCCACCATGCAGGCCGTTTCATCGAGAACGATCATGCCGCCCGAGCCCATGATCGATCCGGCCTTGGTGAGCGATTCATAATCCACCGGCATGTCGAGCAGGCTCTCGGGGATACATCCGCCCGACGGGCCGCCGGTCAAAACGGCCTTGAAACGGCGTCCCTCCGGAATACCGCCGCCGATGCGGTAGAGGATGTCCCGCAGGGAGATCCCCATGGGCACCTCGATCAAACCGGTATTCATCACGCGGCCGGCCAGCGCAAAGACCTTGGTGCCTTTACTTCCGGCCGTCCCGATGCCGCTGAACCACTCTCCCCCCCGACGGATGATCGCGGGCACGTTGGCAAGCGTTTCCACATTGTTGATGAGGGTCGGGCAGCCCCAGAGCCCGAATTCGGCCGGGTAGGGGGGGCGCGGCCGGGGTCTTCCCGAACGTCCCTCGATGGACGCGATGAGGGCCGTCTCCTCGCCGCAGACAAAGGCGCCGGCACCCAGCCGGATCTTGATGCCGAAGTGAAAGGCGGAGTGGAAGATCTCCCGCCCGAGCATGCCCAGTCGCTCGGCCTGAGCGATGGCCGTGCGAAGGTGTTTTACGGCCAGGGGGTATTCCGCGCGCACATAGATATAGCCCTGGTTCGCCCCAACGGCGTAGCCCGCGATGGCCATTCCCTCCAAAACGCGATGGGGATCGCTCTCCAGAACACTGCGGTCCATGAAAGCCCCGGGGTCTCCCTCATCGGCGTTGCACACCACGTATTTCACCGGTCCCGCGCTTTTGGCGACGGTGGTCCATTTGAGGCCCGTGGGGAAGCCGGCGCCGCCGCGGCCACGAAGGGCGCTACGCGTGATTTCGGTCGTAACGGCCTCGGGGCTCATCTCCCGAAGGGCCTTGTAAAGGGACGAATACCCGCCCGCCGCGATATAGGATTCGATCCGCTCGGGGTCGATGCGGCCGCTGTTTTCCAGAACGATTCTGACCTGATCGGCGAAAAAGGGATGATCCGGCGGCCCTTGCAGGCGTTCGAGCGGCCCTCGCTCCAGCGAGTCGACCAGGTCCGCGGCATCGGCCGCAGTGACGTTGTGATACACGGTGCCGTCTGGCTCGATGGAGACCAGGGTGCCCGCGGCGCACAGCCCGAGGCAGCCCACGGTGTTTACGCCACAGATCCCATCCAGCCCTTTGGATTTGAGCGTTTCGCCTAAGGCCTTGACCAGATCCCCGCTCCGGCAGGAGAGGCAGCCGGCCGCCGTGCAGACGTTGATCCGGTACTTGAAACCGGCCATGCGCTCCCGTTCCCGGTCAGCGATTTCCTTCAGTTCTTCCAGTGTCATTGTCATGCGCGGTCCACCTTTTTAGTTTTTGGACGGCATCCCGAGGGTGCATTCTGCCGGTCACCTCCCGGTCAAAAACCACGGCCGGGGCAATGCCGCAGGCGCCGAGGCAACGCGCCGACAATAGGGAGAGCTGGCCGTCGGGAGTCGTTTCTCCCGGTTCGATGCCGAAGGCGTCCTTGATCGCCGAGAGGATTTTGGGCGCGCCGCCAATATAGCAGGCGGTCCCCTGGCACACCACGCAGGTATGTTCGCCCGGCGGCTTTAAGGTAAAAAAATGATAAAACGTCGCCACCGCATAGACCCGGCTGAGCGGCACATGCAGCGCTTCAGAGACAACCCGCATGTTTTCCGGCTCCAAAAACCCGAAGGCCTCCTGGACGGCGTGCAGCGTTTCGATCAGGGCATGGGGCTGATGATCGTGAAGCCGCATCGTGCGGTTGACGAGCCGCCAGCGGGTATCCGGGGTGGTCTCGGGCGGAACGGTTCCCTCCTGTGGTGACCGATTCGAATTTGCCATCACACCTCCCCCTGCATTGGGTTAGAGAATGTCCGTCGCCGCCAGGAAACCCCCGAAGGAAATGGGGTTTCATAGGGGGCCTCGGCTATCAACTGATGCAGCAAAGGGTGTGCCATTTTCGAAGGTACGGTGTTGGTTTGAAGCTAAAGATTCGGTTTTCAGATAGTTAAATATAAATCCGGTTTTCCCGGAGGGGCTATCGGGTGGCCGAATGCGTCCCGGGGGCTTTACATCCTGTAAAATCGCACGACACCCGGGTGGCGTGAAAACCGATTGGCAATTTTTTCACCATCGGGTTACCGTCTTCATCTCTGCTGGCGATCGTTGCGCTGTCCATCCCGGACCAGCAACCGGGAGCGGGTCATTCGTTCGCGTAGCCCGCCTTCTTTGAGAAAATCTCGTTCCAGTCTTCGGATTTGCTGATCCAATAGATAGTTGGCCTGGTGAATCAGGCAAATCGCGATATTGGCTACGACTTCGGCAGGACGGGTTTCAACAAAAACCTTATAAGACGTATAGGTCGTATGGGACTTTTAACCGAGCTTTCGTACGTACCGGGCTTCACGGGACTCTTTCTCCCAGATCGCGAGATCCCGCACGCGCAGAAAATCGCGGTAATCCTCCAAAAGTTCCTCCAGGCTGGCTCGTGCTACATTGGTCAACTTGATTTCCATTTCCTTTGAGGTGCCGGACGCTTTGCTCCCTTCGACAATGTTCTGCTTACCGGAGCGTGCCGCCTGTATCATCTGGTCGATGGTACGATCTCCCTTTTTGAGAAATCGCTCGCAAAACCGGAAGGTCACATCATAGACAACCTCGGTCTTTTGGTAGGATAGCAGTTCCTGATAGTTGCCGTGGGGCGGAAGGAAGGTCATGTCAACGTTTTTCATAGGCCAAACCGATACCTTAAGTCTTATGGAACGTTTTATTTTTTGAGTTGCATGAGTTCTATTTGGGATAAGCCTTATAATTCGTGTAGTTGATATAAGTATAATAGGTCTTATAGGACTAATAGGACTAATGGGACTTATTGGTCTTATAAGTCCCATTAGTCCTATAAATCATATGAAACAAATGCAACAAAAATGCATAACAACAGATGCTGAAGAGCGATGCCCTTCACCGCAACGGCGGTAGAACAGCCGCCTGCCGGGAAGCATTCATGAAAATAACGAAAAAATGTCAAAAAGAACTACGCATGCCCCGGCATATTGGAAAGCAGCTCCGGGTCGATCCCCATCTTATCCATGGCGGCTCGCCACCGCTCTTGCGCGGGAATCTGAAAAACAATCTCCTCATCGGCCGGGCAGGTCAGCCAGGCATTCTGTTGCAGTTCGGATTCGAGCTGCCCGTCGCCCCACCCAGCGCAACCCAAAAAAATAAGGAAATTGTGAGGTCCCCCTCCTTCGGCAATGGCGGAAAGGACATCGATGGTATTGCTGAGGGCGATGGACGGGGTCACCCGGAGGCATCCTTTCCAGTCAAAGGGGGGGCCATGGAGGATGAAAATCTCATCCATATGCACCGGTCCCCCATGATGCACCGGAACGCCGGTCATCCGGGGTAAATGCGGAATACTGAGTTCTTCAAAGATATCCTTGGCGGAAATAGACGCACTGATCCGATCTATCACCACCCCCATCGCACCGGACGGGGTGTGCTCACAGATCAGGGTTACGGACTGGTAAAAGTTCGGGTCCATCAATCCCGGCATCGCCGTCAGCAGTTGCCCCTTAAGGCTGTCCTGCCATAAATTATCCATATTCGCCTCCGGTAAAATCGGGTGGATTCATTCATCCGCACAGGCATGGTTTGCGGGCGGCGCCCGTCTCATCCAACCGACGCATTTTTGTGATCAATGGGGCCTCATGCAGCAACTCCGGATTTTCACGCACTTCCGCCGCTATGTTCCGCAAGGCCTCAATGAAAGAATCGAGTGATTCCAGGCTTTCCGTTTCGGTCGGCTCCACCATGATGGCTCCCGGCACCACCAGCGGAAAGTAAATGGTGGGGGGATGAAACCCGTACTCCATCAGCCGCTTTGCGATATCGAGCGTCGTTACCTTTTGGACCGCCTGATACTTATCCGAAAAAACGCATTCGTGCATACAGGTCCGGTCGCAGGCCAGGTGATAATCCAGTTTCAACTTTTCTTTAAGGTAGTTGGCGTTTAACACCGCAAGCTGACTCGCCTTTTTGAGGTTCTCCGTGCCCATGCTCCGGATATAGGCGTAAGCCCGGAGCTGAATGCCGAAGTTACCATAAAAGGCGTGAATTTTCCCCACGGATCGGGGGAAATTTTCTTCCAGCGTAAAGGCGCCGTCGGCAAGTTGCCTCACGCGCGGCACCGGCAGATAAGGGGCCAATTCCCGGGTTACACAAACCGGGCCGCTGCCGGGGCCTCCTCCGCCGTGCGGTGTTGAAAAGGTTTTGTGAAGATTGAGATGGAGTATATCAATTCCGATCCGGGCCGCATCCACAATCCCCATGACCGCGTTCATATTGGCGCCATCCCCGTAGACGAGGCCGTCTTTTTCATGGACGATGCGGGCAATCTCCCGGATTTGTGTTTCAAAAAACCCGAGCGTGTTGGGATTGGTGATCATGATGCCGGCCGTGTCTTCATCCATGAGCGCTGCAACGGCGGCGGCCGAAAGAATGCCGCAAGCATCGGATTTGACGGTAACCGGCGTGTACCCGCAGAGGGCCGCGCTCGCCGGGTTGGTGCCGTGGGCCGTATCCGGGATAATAATCTTACGGCGGGCGGCGCCTTTTTCCCGATGATAGGCGTGGAAGATAAGCATGCCGGTAAGCTCACCGTGCGCCCCGGCTGCCGGTTGCAGGCTCACCGCGGGAAGACCGGTGATGGCGGCAAGATATCGTTCCAGCTCATGCATCAGGTGCAGCGCCCCCTGGTTCAATTCCGGCGGTAATAGCGGGTGCGCGGCGGCGAAACCGGGCAGACTCGCCTGGCGGTCATTTGTTTTGGGGTTGTATTTCATGGTGCAGGACCCGAGCGGGTACATCCCGCTATCCACGCTGAAGTTCCACTGCGATAACCGGGTGTAGTGGCGCACCACGTCCAGCTCGCTTAAATCCGGAAAATCCGGCCCCTCTCCCAGAAGGGACGCGTCCAACTCCGCCCTGTCCACATCCCGCCGGGGCATGGAATAGGCGATTCTTCCTTTTGCCCCTGTTTCCCACAGGAGCGGTTCATTAAAAATCAACCCGGTGGTGCCGACTCTTTCTTTCATGATTGCACCTCCTCGACCAGGTGATCCAATTCTTCCCGGCCGGCGGTTTCCGTAACGCACAGGAGATAATGGTTTTCAAGCTCGGGATAGAATCCATGGAGGGGAATTCCGGCGACGATTTTCTTTTGAAGGAGCTCCGTATACTTCTTTTTAAAATCGCCGAAGAAGGATACCACGAATTCATTGAAGGTGGGGCTTTTAAAAGGAACTACGGCCCCGGCTTTTTCCAGCGCCGCCTTCAGATACTGCGCCTTATCGAAGTTTAACCGGGCCAGTTCCCGAATGCCGGAGCCCCCCAGAGAGGCCATGTACATGGCGGACAGGGTGGCACACAAGCCCTGATTCGAGCAGATATTCGATGTGGCCCGCTCCCGCCGGATGTGCTGCTCGCGGGTGGCCAGCGTCAGAACGAATCCGCGCCGCCCGTTTTTATCGGTGGTTTTTCCTACCAGCCGTCCCGGCATGTTTCGCACATGGGCGGTTCTGGTGGCGAACATGCCGAGACCCGGCCCGCCGAAGGATCGGGGAATCCCGAAACTCTGGCCTTCGCCGCAGGCAATGTCCGCTCCGAGCGAGCCGGGATTTTTTAAAAGCCCGTATGCAAGCGGTTCGGTGAACGCGACGACCAGGAGCGATTCGCTATTCGTGTGCACGGACTCCCCAATGGTTTTCAGATCTTCAATGCAGCCGAAGAAATTGGGAGACTGGACAGCAACGGCGGCGGGGACCTCTCTATTTTCCGGAAACGTCACCTCCGTTCGCCCGTCATTTTTATACGGCAGGGTCACTACGCGATATCCGGTAGGGGCAAAATAGGTGTGAACCACCTGGCGGTAAAGCGGGTGAATCGCGGCGGAAACGGCAACCGTTTTCCGTTTCGTGATCCGCACCGCCATCAGCAGCGCTTCGGCAAGGGCGGAAGCCCCATCGTACATCGAGGCATTGGCCACATCGAGACCGAGAAGGCGGGTAACAAGGGTTTGGTATTCGTAAATCGCCTGAAGTGTGCCCTGACTGATTTCCGGCTGATAAGGCGTATAGGCGGTTGCAAATTCTCCGCGCCCAATGAGGGCCGAAATGGTTGCCGGGATGAAATGGTCATAGGACCCGGCGCCAACGTAGAGTTTGTACTCGGGTGCAACGGCATTGGCGGCGGCGAGCCGATTCATATGATCGTTCAGTTCCCATTCGGACAGGGGGGCCGGAAGATCCATGGGGGCTGTCCGCCGGCAATCATCGGGGATGGAGGAAAAAAGGTCATCGAGATGCGCCATGCCGACGACCTGAAGCATGGATGCAATATCCTCATCCGTATGCGGCAGATATCTCATCACTTTAGCTCCCTTCAATGAATATACGGCACCTTTAAATTATACCCCTTATAGACAACAAAGGTTTCAACCGATTGAACGTCCTTGAGACGGGACATCTCCTGGGTGTAAAATTCCAGAAGGCCAAAGCCCTCCTTGAATAACACGGTCACCAGCAAATCGAACCGGCCCGTTACCACGCCGACCGAAACAACACCTCGCAGTTTGCTGAATTCCTCGCCTTTTTTTACAAGTTCCATGGTGTCGAGCTTGACCCCGACAATGACCACCTGATGCCGGGGAACGGTTTCCGGATCAACGAGGCCTACGATCTCAAGCAGACCGTCTTCCTCCATCTTTCGAACGCGGGCCCGAACGGTGTTTTCGGTAACGGATAATTCATCCGCTATTCTTTTGAACGATTTCCTTCCGTCACGAAGATGCCGGATAATGGCGATGCTGTTTTCATCGATCTTCATGATGCCATTTTTCTCCCATTTGTTAAAGGTTTCTTTCGATATCGAAAACCATCGGCGCCCATGATGCCTTGAAAATTAAATTTGACGTTGTTTTTTGTAAAAAATTTCATTATTCTTTACCAAGTTACCCATTATCTTATTCAATAATTGCATAATTTGTCAATTTTTTAGAATATCAATCGCTTGATTTTTAACCGGGCATCGTTGCTGCTGACGAAACCATTAATAACCCGGCGTAAAAAGATGCTATTCATACTATAATTGGTTATTTTTTCAATACGAATTCACTTCTCCGAATCAAACGTGACATTTTCGCGGACGGTTGCGTGCATTGATCATCAGAAGCAATCCGGAGGTAATTTATGACGACCCCGTTTCACAAAACCCCATTTATTGATAAACACATTGCATCCGGCGCCACGCTGGTTGAGTTCGGCGGCTGGGAAATGCCGCTCCAGTATGCCACCGGCATACTTCAGGAGCATCTCGGTACCCGGAAGAACGCGGGGCTTTTCGATGTCTCCCATATGGGCAGATTCATCGTTTCGGGAAAAGACGCGCTCCCTTTTTTACAGCACTGCCTCTCCAACAATTCGGACGCGATTGACCTTCTGGAATCCCAATACACCCTCATTCCGAACGCTGCCGGCGGTGCGATAGACGACGCCTATCTCTATCGCTTTGTCGCCGATGAATATCTGCTGGTCGTCAATGCCGGTAACCGGGAAAAAGACTGGGCGCATTTTCAGCGGATTGCCCGGGAGTTTCCGCATCTCACGCTGGTCGACAGAACTTTCGATATGGCCATGCTGAGTCTTCAGGGCCCCTCATCCAGAAAAATTCTCGAAGATCTCATTCAACCGGGGGGAAGCTTGCCGGAACCGATGCGTAACCGGCTCTCCCGGGTCCTGATCGCCGGGACGCCGGTCGATGTCGCCCGCACCGGATACACTGGAGAACCGATCGGATTCGAGCTTTTCTTTCCGGCCACGTCGGCGGCCGCCATATGGGATTTACTGGTCGGAAAGGGGGTGATTCCGGTCGGCCTCGGCGCCCGGGATACCTTGAGACTGGAGGCGGCTCTCCCTCTCTACGGCCATGAACTGGGGGAAGATGCGGAACAGCGGGATATTCCGATTTATTCGATCCCCCTTGCCAGATTCGCCGTCAGTCTCTCTTCTCTCAAAGGCGAATTTATCGGCAAAGCGGCTTTGGTCCGTCAGCAACAGGCGCTGAAAAAGATTCTGGACAGGGATTTTACCCATATAGCCGATCTTCCCCGGCGGATCAGGCCCATCGACATCACCGGGAAAGGCGTTGCCCGGAAAAACGACAGCGTATTTAAGGGCGATACGCTCGTCGGCTATGTTACCAGCGGCACGATTGTCCCCTACTGGCTCTTTGATGCCGAAGGAATTTACGGGCATATCGGAGAGAAAACCGCCAGGCGGGCCATCGCGCTCGGATATCTCGACAGTGAGCTCATCGATGGAGAGACCATCGACATTGAGGTTCGAGGGAAAAGAATTCCGGCCCGCATTGTTCCCTATCATCTGAGAAACGAGGCGCCGCCCTACGCAAGACCCATTACCTGCCACGATTTTTCTCCAATCCATCCGATAGCACTATCCAGGACCGCCGCCCTGTCGGCCAGTGCCGGCGCGCTGATAAAAAAGGCGATCGAAAATACCCGGTGGCGAAAGACCCAGTGTGTCAATCTCATCCCTTCGGAAATGACGCCTTCTCCAGCGGCCCGGCTCCTTTCCATCCTGGATCCGGCGGGCCGGTATGCGGAGCATAAACCGCTGAAGGCCTTTTGTGATGCCGAAGTCTTTTACTACCAGGGAACGGATTTTATCGCCGAGGTGGAAACGCTGCTTTCGGAGGAATTTAAAACGTATCTGGGCTGCGCCGAGGTGGAACTCCGCGTGATCTCAGGACAAATGGCCAATGCGGCGGTTTTCAGCGCCCTCGTCGATTATCTCAATCGGGCGGACCGGAAGAGTGAGCAGCGTCGCATTCGGAAAATCATCAACCACCATATCATCAAGGGGGGGCATTTGAGCGCGCAACCGATGGGCGCCTTGAGAGATTTCGTGGCCCGGGATCCGAGAATGGAAAAACCCGCCGTGGTGAATTTTCCGGTGCTGCCGGAGAATCCCTATCAAATCGATGTTCCCGCGACCCTTGAATTAATGGAATTGCATCGTCCGGAACTCATTATTTTCGGAAAAAGCATGGTGCTGCATAAGGAGCCCATCTCCGAAATAAGGGCGCGTATCGATGCTATGGGGCTTGACTGCCTGATCCAATACGACATGGCCCACGTGCTGGGGCTTGTCGGCCCTCATTTTCAGATGCCTTTTCAGGAAGGTGCTCATATTGTCACCGGATCGACGCATAAGACCTTTTTCGGCACCCAACGCGGCATCATCGCCACCAATTACCAGAAAGACGAGCTCGGCTGGGAATTCCGGGAAGCGATCAATCGCAGGGCCTTTCCCGGCAGCACGAGCAATCATCATCTGGGGACCCTTCTGGGCCTGCTCATGGCAACCTACGAGATGAATGCCTTTAAGGAGGAATACCAGAAAGCCGTCATTCAGAACGCGAAGGCCTTTGCCCGGGCATTGAAGGCAGAGGGGCTCAATGTCGCGGGGGATTCCCGAATCGATTTCACCGAAACCCACCAGGTCATCCTCCGGGTCGGTTATGCCCGGGGTCCCAAGATCGCGCGGCGCCTGGAAGAAAATAACATCATTCTCAACTATCAGGCCGGTCCCGATGAGGAAGGGTTTACCGCCTCGGGCGCCCTTCGCATGGGGGTGGCCGAAATGACCCGGTTTGGCATGAAGCCCGAAGATTTTCAGCTTCTCTCGGAATGGATGAAGGCGGTCATTATGGAGGGAAGGGATGTGAAAGCAGAGGTCATCGCCTTTCGGAAGCGCTTCCTCGATATGCAGTACTGCTTTTCGGGAGAAGAATTTGACGGCCTTGTTCAGCAGCTTCATGAAATGTGTTAGCCGCGCTCAGGTCGTGCCGGCGACCGATTTGGGGAAAAGCGTTACTTCGCCCAATTTTCAACTTTCAACTTTAAAATGCGCTTGAACTCATTTTCATTATTGGTGATCAGCGTCCACCCATGTCCGAGGGCGTGGGCTGCAATCAGCATATCAAGGGGACCGATCAGCCGGCCGTTACGTTCCAGGTCTTGACGAATATCTCCGTAAGCCAACGCGGCTGTTGTGTCATATGCGCAAATTTCGAGCGGCGCCAGAAATTCCCGCAAGCGCATATAATTTTTTTCCCGATGCACGCTTTTCGAGACGCCGTATTGAAGCTCTGAAACGGAAATGGTTGAAATACCGATGTCGCCGACTTCAACTTGCTTGAATTTTTGAATAACCTTCTCCGAATAGCGATTCATGATGTAAATGCAGATGTTGGTATCAATCAAATAGTTCATCTATCCCGGCTCTCTCCTGTTGCGTTTCCGGCTGACTGCGCTCGGTTATAAACGGCTCATCGTATTTCCTCAGATTCTTCTCCCACACATCCCAAATCGATTGATTTTTTGGGATCAACAAAACACCTTCCGACGTCTTTTTGATATACACCTCATCTCCTGATATTCTGTAAGCTTTCGGTAGCCGAACCGCCTGGCTTTTTCCATTGGTAAATAGTTTTGCCGTATCCATGGGTCCCATCCTGATTTTACGATAATATATACCTGTAAATATATATTGATTCCCATAAATGTCAATTTATTTGCTCGCAATATTTTAAACCCGTATCGTCCTTCACTGAAGCGATGCAGTCGCCATCCGGGCCAGCGACTGGGCCATGGTGTTCACGAAGCTCTCGTCCGGCAGGATAATCATCATTTTGAGGCTGCCGTCCTCGTTTTTTTCGAGGCATTCATTGAGCTTTGCCCTGTTCGAAAAAAGATGTCAGCGCTCCATCCCCCCCCTTTCGATTCTCCTCAAACATTTCAGCCGACCTAGGGTATCGCAATCGCCAGAGCATCCTCTGCCGCCGAGAATTTGCGGACTGTTAAAAATAGCTGCGGGGGAATGCGGACTGCATTCTCCCGCGGCATCTTTCTCATATAAACGGAAAACGATCAAAGAAGATCACATTCTTCACCCGTTTTCCGAATTCTTACTTGATATTGGGAACGGCAAAAATCAACCCCCCAAAGAGGATGTAAGCAAGGATCAGGGTCCAGACGACATTAAAGGCCTGGGCGCCGAGAAACGCCAGGGCCGGCCGCCCTCCCTCCATGGTCAGCATGTCCAGAAAGCGCGTTTCCAGACCGATCGATACAAAGGCAAGCGCGAACCACCAGGTTCGCAGTTCGGAGAGCGTCGATTTGGTGCCTTTTACCATCTCGGGAGTTAGCAAAAAGGAAAAGACAATCGAGGCCAGAATGAACCCGATTACGAACTTCGGAAACCGCGCCCAGATAACGCCGGCCGTGGGTTTTTCACCGGCAGCGGCTCCCTCCCGGAAGGTCCACCAGATGGAGAGGATAAACGCGGCAACACCAATCAGCGCATTTTGGGAGAATTTCACGATGACGCCGGTTTTCATGGCCGCCTCACTGATAAGGGCGCCGGCTGCGACGACAGAGCCGCTCGTATCCAGCGTCCCACCGAGCCAGGCACCGGCGACCAGTTCCGGAATACCGAAGACCTTTACCAGCCAGGGCATGATAATCATCATCGGCACCGCGCAGATGAGAACGATGGAGGTGACATAGGACAGTTTTTTCTTGTCGCCTTCGATTGCCCCGCAGGTGGCAATCGCGGCCGATACCCCGCAGATGGAGACGGCACTGGAGAGGATAACTGCAAACTCATCGTCTACTTTGAGTTTCCGGCTGAGCCAGAAGCAGGCATACCAGACGACGAAGATGACGAGAAGCGCCTGAATGATGCCGAGAGCACCGGCCTGAAGAATCTCTAAAAACAGCAGTCCTGCGCCAAGAATTACGAGACCGGTCTTGATATAATATTCAGTCTGCACCGCCGCCCGGAGCCATTCCGGAATTCCGACGGTGTTGCTGATGGCAAGACCGACAATCAGGGCAAAAATGACGTATTCGATGCCCCAGTCGATCGGCAGGGCGTTTCCGGCGAGAAATCGTGCCAGCCAGGCGAGGATGAAGACGATGGGAAATCCCAGAATATACTTTCCCACCGGCCGTCCCAGAAGGGCAATACCGACTATGGAGATCAGCAGATAGGCAATGCCGATCTTCAGGGAGGAAAGCAGATTCGCCGTTCCAAAGACCTTCCCGGGCAAAGCCTTTGCCCGGTCCGCAATCTCTTTTCCCACTTCCCCGGCCAGGCCGCCGATTTTCACGACCTCGCCGGCAGCCTTAACCATGGCCTGCCGGTCCTTCGCATCCAGGGCCTCCCGAAGCGCTTTCAGCCGGTTGACATTTTCAACCGCGCCGCGGCCCTCGGCATCCTTTTCCAGGGGCGTCAGGGCATCTTTCCATTTGACTGTCCGGGAGGCGATCTGCCCGTCGGTGGTCCACTTAAAGGTGACATTTAGCTGCTTGAGATCAAACACTTTGAACTGGAAGGAGCAGATAATAGCGATGATAACCAAAAAGCCCAGCCAGACCGCCATCCAGTCCTCATTGCTCCACAAGGTTGACCAGTCGTACCCCTTTTTTTCCCCCATATTTTTTCCTCCTCCGAATGATGTTAGTGCCGCAGTGTCAATTCAACCGGTGCCATCGGCACTTAGCCTTTTGTTGCCGGATTGCCGGCACGAAAATAAAACCGCTTCTGGAATGGGCCGTTCCCGTCTTTTTTCTGGGGAAGACCATGGTGCGCTCTCCCCATGGAAAAGGGAACGGGGTGGACCCTGTTGCACGCTATTTCTTTTCAGGAAAGAAAATGGCATAATGATCGAAATCTGTTGGCATTTTTATCACGGGCGGTTTATTCTGTCAAGGTAAGGTCCCCTTGTTTAAAATGGCCACTTTTATTATAGAAGTAAATATTAACAGGTTGTTACGCCATGGGAAAGACGCCGCGAACCTATTCCTTTGAACAAAAAAACGTTCTCGTTACCGGTGCCAGCGGCGGTCTGGGGTCGGCGATCGTACAGGACCTTGCGTCCGCGGGAGCAAACCTGGTCATTTCCTGCCGCTCGCTTTCGCCTCTGGATGCCTTGATCCATTCGCTTCCACCGGAAACCCGCGTCAAAGCCATCACCGCGGATCTCGGGCAGAGGGGGGAAGCCGAGCGGCTGGCCGGAGAGGGGCTTCGAGTGCTGGGCCGCATCGATGTGCTGTTCAATATTGCCGGGATCGGTTATTTTTCTCTGATGGAGGAGGCAAGCGAGGAGAATATTCGTCATCTCTTCGAGGTGAACACCTTTTCTCCCCTCTTTCTGATCCAGCATCTTCTCCCCTCGATGAAGGCAACCGGCGGCGGTAGAATCATCAATATCGTCTCCTGCGCAGGCCGGGTTCCGATTCCGACGGTCGGCGTCTATGGCGGCAGCAAATCGGCTATTGCGGTGATGGCCAATACGATGCGGATCGAGCTGGCACCGGCTGGAATCGATCTACTCAACATCTATCCGGGCACGACGGAAACCGCTTTTGAGGAAAACGCCCTGCGGGAAGAGGCAAGGCCGGGGTTATGTCCGAGAGAGCCCTGCGGTCTTCCGCGCATCGATATGGCCCGCCGGATTATGCGGGCCGCCGAAGGTCCCGCCGGAGAGATTTGGCTTGAACGGCAGGGATTGTGGCTTTCAAGAGCGGGTCTTTTTGTTCCGCGTCTCGTCGATCGCCTGATGGCGGGCGTCAGAGCGCGGGTCATTTCGAAAGGTGGTAATACAAAACGGCGTTTTAGGCTCCTCCAGATCGAATCCTCCCGGGCCTGCAACCTGCGGTGTATCATGTGCCCCTGGGGAGAGATGCGGCAGGAAACGGGAACAGATGGAAAATTGTCGCCGGAGATCTGGGCGGCTATTCGTCCCTATCTTCCCGAGACGGCATCGATTGATTTTACCGGTGGCGGCGAGCCGCTGCTCCAGCCGCATCTGGCGGAATGGATCCAGGAGGCCAGGGCAGCCGGTTGCGAAACCGGCTTTCTCACAAACGGACTTCTTCTGAATGAGGCCGTGGTCAAGCGCCTTCTTGCCGCCGGTGTTGACTGGATCGGCATTTCCATGGACGGAGCGACGGCGGAAGTTTATGAGGCGATTCGAAAGGGATCGCGTTTCGATACGGTTTGCCGGAACGTCTCGTTTCTGGCGGGTGCCCGGCAGGGAAAAACACCGCGGCTCATGATCAATTTTGTTCTCATGTCCATAAACAGCCATCAGTCCGAAGAGATCATCCGGTTGGCCGCCCGGCTGGGAGTGGACCAGGTGAACTTCAAACAGTGCGATGTCATCCGGGGAAACAGCGGCAAGGGGCTCGGGCTTTTTGCCCGGAAGCGGGACAGGGAGATCGCCCGCATCGAAAAAGAGGTTGAAAAGGCCCGCCGCCTAGCACGGGAGCTCGGGTTTGAGACAAGCGCCTTTCCGTTTACGCCGGAGGAACGGGCGGTCTGCGTTCAGGACCCCCGGAATTCCCTGTTTATCCGTCACGACGGCGCCGTATCCCCCTGTATCAATCTCGCCATCGGCGGCCCCACCACTTTCCTCGGAGAGGACGTCATGATGCCGACCGTGGTCTATGGCCATCTTCCGGACCAATCCCTGGATATGCTCTGGGAAACGTCCTCCTGCCGGTTGTACAGAGAGCGGTTCCAGAAGCGGGTGGAACATATTGAGGGGGTAAGCGGGCTTTTCACCAGCCCGGAGACCCGGCGGCAGCTAATGGATGAGAAGAAAAAAAATATGCCGGAACCGGCTCCGGGTTGCGGCATTTGCCACTATCTGTACGATATATGAGAGTGCCTAATACACGCATAAGGAAGAGAGTATGCTTAGCATTGTTGAAAAACAGGAATTAACAAAGCAGCTCGTTGCCAGCCTCAGGGCGGAAAATGATATCCGAAAAGTCGTCATTTTCGGATCATTTTTAAGCTCTGATCACCCGAATGACATGGACGTAGCGGTTTTTCAGGAAAGCGCTGAGAGTTATCTCAAACTTGCGATGAAGTACAGAAAATTGACCAGGGCTGTCTCAAAAAAAATCCAGCTCGATATCTTTCCCGTAAGATTGGATGCAAGCAATACCGCCATTCTGTCCGAAATAGAACATGGCGAGGTCGTATATGAAAAATGAAACCAGAATATGGCTTGATGAAGCCGCGAAGTGAGAGAGAGTCCGCATGACCTCCACGCCATCACCCATCATTAAAAAAATGCGCCATGATGCCGAATCCATTTTTTACACGGCCTTAAAAGCGGTCGATCCCGCCGCCGCCGTTAAAAGAGCGCTCAAGCGCGAGGGGAATTATCTCTTTATCCAGGACCAGCGGATTGACCTGTCCGGATTGCGACATCTCTATGTCATCGGCGCCGGCAAGGCTTCCGCCCCCATGGCACGGGCGGTCGAGGAGGTGCTGGGCGAGCGGGTCACGGACGGCGTTATCTGCACCAAATACGGCCACGGTGTTCCGTTAGCGCGCATACGCCTCGTGGAGGCGGGCCATCCCGTGCCGGATGAAAACGGCCGTGCCGGGGCGGCTGAAATACTGGCCCTGGCGTCGGCGGCGACGGAAAAAGATCTGGTGCTCTGTCTGATTTCGGGCGGCGGGTCCGCCCTCATTCCGCTTCCGGCACCGGGACTCACCTTAAAAGATAAGCAGTCGGCCACCCGGGCGCTTCTGGCCTGCGGGGCGACGATTCATGAAATCAATACCCTTCGCAAGCATCTTTCGGGCATCAAGGGAGGGCTTCTGGCGAGAGCCGCTCATCCCGCAACGATCATCACCTTCCTTCTTTCCGATGTCGTCGGGGATGATCCGGATGTCATTGCCTCCGGCCCAACGGTAGCGGACCGCAGCAGCTTTTCGGATTGCATGACGATCTTAAAAAAATACGACATCATCGACCGATTACCGGCAGCCGTTACAGCCCATCTGATGGCGGGCGCCGAGGGAAAGATTCCGGAAACACCGAAACCCGGGGACGCCTGCTTTGATAAGTCCCAAACCCGTACCATCGGCTCCAATACGGAGGCGCTAATAGCTGCCAGAGGGGCCGCCGAAAACCTTGGTTATCACACGCTGATACTCTCCTCCATGATAGAGGGTGAAACGCGAGAGGTGGCCCGAATTCACGCCGCCATGGCTAAGGAAATCCTTAAAAGTGGAAATCCCGTCCCCCGACCCGCATGCCTTCTTTCCGGCGGAGAGACCACCGTCACGATCCGCGGGAACGGCAAGGGAGGCCGGAACCAGGAATTTGCCCTGGCGGCCGCTCTGGAAATACCGGGACTTGAACATATCGTCCTATTGAGTGCCGGAACCGACGGGACGGACGGGCCAACGGATGCCGCGGGCGCCATTGCGGATAATGATACGCTCTCCCGGGCAGACGCGCTTCACCTCGTTGCCCGGGATCATCTTTTAAACAACGATGCCTATCCTTTTTTTAAACATCTGAACGACCTGGTACTGACCGGCCCTACGCATACGAATGTCATGGATTTGCGGATCATACTGGTTGTTTGACGGGAAGGCCCCAACCCTCATGGAGAAAAAATGGCACTGACCTTTGACCCCATTGCCGGGGAAAAATCACTTCTCAAACAAAAGGACTATCGGGCCATTCTGGCCGCCTGCCCCCAGATTACCTCTGATTACAGCTTCTTGAACCTCTGGGGCTGGGCCGAGGTATATGGCCTGGAGTGGGCATGGGATAAAGGGCTCGTGTGGATCCGTCAGACGTTGCCCGAAGAAACATACTGGGCGCCGATGGGGCCATGGCGGGAGGTGGACTGGGAGGCGGCCCGAAAAACCCTGATTCCAGACGGCGCCCGATTCATACGGGTTCCGGAAACGCTTTGCGACATCTGGCGGGGGCAGAATCTTCCGGTTTCGGTGGAAGATGCGCGCGGGCACTGGGATTATCTTTATTCCACCCGCGAACTGACGGAGCTAAAAGGGAACCGGTACCACAAGAAAAAAAACCTGCTCAATCAGTTTCTGAAAAAAAATGATCACACCTATGTTCCTTTCGGCCCGTCCCTGGTCTCCCAGGCGCTTGCCCTTCAAACGGACTGGTGCGAGTGGCGGGATTGTGAATCATTCGACACGCTGGCAGCGGAGAACAAGGTAATTGAAAAAACGCTTACGCACTGGGAGCAGCTCGACGGGCTGCTGGGTGGCGGCATTCAGGTCAATGGCCGTCTCGTTGCCTATACGGTGGCCGAACCCATGTCGGCGGACACGGTCGTCATCCATTTTGAGAAGGGAAACCCGGATGTTATCGGCGCCTACCAGGCCATCAATCAGATGTTCCTGGCATCCTTGCCGGAAACCCTTTTACACGTCAACAGAGAGCAGGACCTTGATGACCCGGGACTTCGAAAGGCAAAGCTTTCCTACCATCCTTCGGGTTTCCTGAAAAAATTTTCGGTGAGCCTGTGAGCGCACGCAAGATTTGGCCAGTAGCGGTAGAAAAGGCCCAGGGTCAGGCCAGCCCCTTCGCCTCATATCCGGACATCAGTGCCGCCAGTGACGATTCTAGGAGCTGCGGTTTTTCCTTCAGGCGGTTTTCCATTACCGCCCGGATGTCCGTGAGCGTGCAGAGGTTCTCAATCCGCTTTTGTTCGATCACCGCAAGGGCAAAGCCCAGCATGACCAGATTGACCGATTGCGGATATCCCGCCGCCATCGCGATATTGTCCGCATCGAGGCAGGTGATGCACGTGTCGCCTGCAGGTACGATCGGACGATTGCTGTTGACCGTCATCCAGGCGCCGGGGCGGAGAAAGGATGCAAACGTTCCCGCGATTTCCCCTTTCAGGGCGATCAGGCCGTCCGCCTGCCCGGATCGAATCATGGGGCTGTGATAATTTCCGATTTTAAGGTGAGAGACAACGGTTCCCCCGCGCTGGGCCATGCCATGCGTTTCCGAAGTCAGTACCGCGCAGCCGTTTCGCATGGCCGCCTCCGCCAGAAGCCGGGTCACAAAGAGAACTCCCTGGCCGCCCACACCACCGATGACAATCTGTTGTTTGATCCCGCTCTTCACCCTTTTCTCCTCAGGAGCCAAATGGCCGCCCCCGGCTGTTCTTTTGGATCCGGCACGGAAAGCCATTGGCCCCTCAATTTCTTATTCCGCTGTTTCTATACTTCCCTTGGGGCAAACACTGACGCAGACACCGCAACCGCTGCAAACCAGCGGATCGATCATTACCCGGTCTTTTTCCGGGTTCAGCACCAGAGCCGGGCATTCGAAATGCTGGATGCAATATCCGCAGCCATCACAGGTATCGGTGATCCGGACCGTCTTTGCGAAGGCCGCTTTTTCTTTCGGTGTCATCGAGAGAATGCAGGGAAACCGGGAGATGATCACCGCGGGGCCGTTTTCCCGGCTATGGGCAATCGCTTCCTTGACCGTGCCGATAAACGCGGCCAATGCATACGGGCTGGCCTCCTTGCACCAGGTAACCCCGCACCCTTTTACCACGGCGGCGATATCGACACTTGCAAGCGGTTCCCCTGAAACCCCGGCGCCGGTAGCCGGTGTGGGCTGATTGCCCGTCATGGCGGTCGTGCGGTTATCGAGAATCACCAGCACATAGGGCACCTGTTGAACCACCGTATCGATGAGGGCGGGAATACCGGCATGAAAGAAGGTCGAATCCCCGATGGTCGCGATGATATCCGGTTTTTTGGCCGCATTTCGATAGGCGTGGGAAAACCCGGCCGCCTGGCTGATGGAAGCGCCCATACACAGCACGGTATCAACGGCCCCCAGATTGAGCCCCAGTGTGTAGCAGCCGATGTCACTCGTAAAAATGCCTTTGGGGGCGGCTTTCTTGATGGCATAGAAGCTGGCACGGTGCGGGCATCCCGCGCAAAGCGTCGGTCTTCGGCCCGGCGCCTCTTTTCCTGCTGGAGAAGGCGCCCCGGTGAGTCCGGCAAAGGGGCGGAGAATTCGCTCGATCGTTTCCGGAAGAAGTTCTCCCACCCGTGGAACCGTGCCTTCGAGTTTTCCCTTCACCCGGTCGCGGCGAGCCAGCTGCATCTCAATGACACCGGTGGTCTCCTCGATCACCAGAATCTCTTCATGGGCATCCAGAACCTCGGCCATGAAACCGGTATGTAGCGGATAAGGTTGCACCACCTGGTAAAAAGTGACCTTATCCCAGAGTCCCAGCTCTTCCAGAAGGTCCCGGGTATTGGCCGCCGCCACTCCGGAACTGATGACGGCTTTTTTGCTCTTCACTCCCGGATTGCCGCGGATGGGGCGGGTTTTCTCGCAGGCTGCAATCCGGACCAGCTTTTCTTCCAGCTCATAATGAAGTTTCGTTCGAAATTTCGGCGTTGCCGCCCATCGGGAGGCGTCTTTTTTAAAATCGGCGGGCCGGTCGAAGGCGGCCATTTCTCCCGCCTCGACATCCTGACGGGCATGACACACCCGCGTGGTCGGGCGTAAAATGACCGGTATTTCAAAGGATTCAGAGAGTTCGAAAGCCGTTTTGGTCAGTTCCAAAGCGTGCCGCGGAGAATCGGGATCAAGCACCGGCACCTTGGCCATCATGGCCATGAGCCGGCTGTCCTGCTCGGTCTGGGAGGAGTGGGGGCCGGGATCATCGGCGCTGATCACCACAAATCCACCCTTGCATCCCATATAGGCCGCGCTCATCAGGGGGTCGGAGGCAACGTTGAGCCCCACCTGTTTCATTGCCACGGCCGTCCGTTTTCCCGCCTGACTTCCCGCATAGGCGATCTCAAAGGCCACTTTTTCATTGACCGCCCACTGGAGGAACAGGGATGCCCGCTCTTTTTTCACCCACCGCGTCAGTGATGAGAGAATCTCCGTTGACGGTGTTCCCGGATACGCCGTTGCGATTTCGCATCCGCTCTCCACGATTCCCCTGGCAATCGCCTCGTTTCCCAACATCAATTCTCGATGATTCATCCGCCCGTGCCGCTCCCTAATAGGTGTAAGTATTCATCCACTTTTCTTTTTCCCGTCCCGAGAAGGACAACTCGGTCTGAATAAACCGGACCCCGCCGAGGCGCAAGAAAATTTTTAAGCCTCCTCGTTTTCTTGTCATCGGTCGTTATCCCTGCGCCTCCCGCTAAAGCAATCCCCAGAGCATCCGTGTCCCCACCACGAAGAGCAAAAGGGCAAAGACCCGCTTCAGCTTCGAAACGGGGAGGCTGTGGGCCAGGCGAACCCCCAGGGGCGCCGTGAGCACACTGGCAAGAACGATCCCGAGAAGGGCCGGAATATAGACGAAGCCGAAGGAGTAAGGGGGGAGCCCCTGATGGTTAAAGCCGTTATAAACATATCCGATCGCGCCGGCAATGGCGATGGGAAATCCGATGGCGGCCGATGTACCGATGGCATGATGAAGTGTCATATTGCACCAGGTCATAAACGGTACCGAGAGGGTGCCGCCGCCGATTCCCACCAGGCTCGAAACGGCCCCGATGACATTGCCGGCGCCGAACATGCCGAGGTGGCCGGGAAGTTGCCGGGAGGCCTTCGGCTTTTTATCGATGATCATTTGAGTCGCAACATAGTAGAGAAAGATCACGAAAAAGCCTTTCAGGAAGTGGGTGGACAGACGGGCCGCAACGCATGATCCGAGAAAGGTGCCGGTAAAAATCCCTAAAGTGATGCGGCGGACCACCGCCCAGTGAACCGCGCCCCGCCGATGATGCGCCCGAAAGCTTGAAACCGACGTAAAGGCGATGCTGGCCATGGAAGTTCCCAGCGCCAGGTGCATCATCACGTCCTCGGGCATGGCCTGCCAGTGGAAGCAAAAGATAAGAAGGGGGACAATCACCAGTCCCCCACCGATTCCCAGAAGCCCGGCCAGCACGCCAGCAACGGCGCCGGCGGCCGAATAAAGCAATAAGAGTGAAAACATGAAAGACGTCATGGATGAGCTCTTTTATGATGGCCGGGATACGTTTCGTCCCCGGGGTTTTGAAGGTCCGCCCCGCAAGCCTTCCCGTGAGCGGGGGGTTGAGGAGGCGCCCTGGTGACGATCCGGCGAGCCCGGGCGCGAGGGGGGCCTGGAAGCGCCTCGGTACCCGTCCCGCGCTCCCTCCCGTGAGGGGCGGCTTGAGGCGCCCCGGTGACGATCGGGTGAATCGGGGCGCGAGGAAGGCCGTGAGGCATCCCGATCGCTGAACCGCGCATTTTCCCGCGAGGGAGGTCTTGAGATACCCCCGCGGTCGTCTCGTGAGCCCGGCCTTGAAGCGCCTCCGCTAAATCCGCGACCGTCCGGACGTGACGGCGGCCTGGAAGATCCTCTATAGCCGTCCGGTGCGCCTTCCCGTCCAAGCGGTTTTGAAGACCCCCGATACCCGTCCCGTGATCCTTCCCGTTCAGGGGGTCTCGCCCCCCCCTGATACTCGTCCCGTAATCTTTCCCGCGAGGGGGGCCTTGAAGTTCGCCGATACCCGTCGCGCGCGCTCTCCCGTCCAGGCGGTTTTGAAGACCTCTGGTACCCATCTAGCGAGCCCTCTCTTGCGGGCGGTTTTCCGGTGGGTCGCGTACTTTCTCTTGACGGCTCCCGCTGTGGTTTGCCTGCAGCATCCCCGAATCTGTCGCCGGGACGCTTCCGCGAGCGGTTTTTACCCCTTTCCCTTGTCAGTGCCTTCGCTTTTTTAGGGGCCATCTCAAGGCTGATTCGAAGCGCTCGCCCTTGAAAATCAGTCTGATCCAGTTTTTCGATCACGGCCGTGGCTTCGGCGGGATTCGACATTTCAACAAACGCATATCCCTTTTTGGGGCGCAGCCTGATACTCAGTACAGTTCCATAATGTGAAAACAAGGTATTCAGATCACTTTCCGTTGCGCCGAATTTTAAATTGCCGACAAATAACTTCCGTCTTTCCATTGAGTGCTTACAGGTCCAAGGATCTATCTCCGAACGTTTCGGGATTCCGGACAGTTTCGATTTATCCGGTTTCAAGAAAATCCTGTAGACAGACCTTTGTCCCGTCCTTTCTTTTAAAAAAATGAATAAAGGGGGAATGAATCCACAAATGGGACCATACCCAAACCTTTATCTATAGCATGTTTTTACACTTTTACCATTTATATTCGAATAGGTCTTCCGGATCAAAAGGGATGATCAATGCCCGGGAAGCCGGATACCCTGTCTTTGTCACCTTTTCCTGACCCAACTGTCAGGGCTTTAAATTCATTATCCGGCCTGAAATAGCAGCACTGATCCGCGGGCGCTGTTATTTGGTTGAATGCGGCTCAAAAAAACAGTTGACAATCGCTCCCTGATGTTCTACATAGAAATTAAATGATCTACAGAGAAAACAAAAGACTTCGCACCTGCGTTTTCAATCTGCCACTGGAAGGTTTGTTCCAATAGTTTCTGAACTAACATTAAACGGATCTGTTGATTGATGACGAATATTGCACCGACTGCGATACCTGCCGGACCGCCTGTGCTCAGAAAGATCATCTTTATTATTTTTCCAGCCTGTTAATAATTGCTGACGGCCACCTCCCTGTGGCCACCACCAACCCAAAACGAAGGAGAGTGACATGGCAAATTGTGGCGAGTGCGCATCATTTTTTAAAATCCCGAAGGGAGATCTGGATTATGAACCCGGCAAGGGGGATTGCGTCATGGAACAGCGGGACCAGAAAGGGAAATTCTGGCTCTCCAAACCCGTTCTGGAAAACGACACCGCATGCAGCAAAGTGCAACTCAAACATTGAATTAACCGATTTGTTTCGCGTTATTTAAAGGAGGAAAGAGATGCCGATTACCGCAAGAACCCAAAGACTCAAAGACCGATGTCGCTTTAAGCATGTCGCCGGGGGGGAATATGTGGACCCGGAAGTCAGGGCCGGTGTTGAAAGAGCAAGACTCGTGACCGCGTCTCACAAGGCGAACGTCGGCCAGCCCATTCCGGTTGTCAGGGCCAAGGGCCTTGAAAACGTCCTTAAAAACATGGCGATCCATATTCAGGAAGACGAACTCATCGTCGGGGCCAATACCGAGCATCCCGACTATTTCCCCATGTACCCCGAGCTTTCTTATTATGCGACGGTTGATATGGTGGAAAGCCCCTATTGTGAGCATAAGGAGGAGATGCGGGCGATCGCGGAATACTGGCGCCCTTATGGTCTTCAGGCTAAAGGGGAAAAATACTTCACCCAGGAAGAACTCAATATTGCCTATTCGGCCACCATCGTGCAGCCGCCGATGTTTGTGACCGCCTTTTCAAGTCTCATGCCCAATTATGAATCGATTCTTGAAGACGGACTTGAAAAGCGCATCGCTTTAATTGAAGCGAAGATTGCGGCCGCCAATGCCGAAATCCGCAAATCCCCCTGGATCGCGAAGGACAAGCTGGGGTATCTGAAACAGCTGGATCAGTGGCAGGCGATGCTCATCGCGGACAAGGCCGTGATCGCCTGGGCGCAGCGCTACGCCCGGCTGGCAAAAATCATCGCGGAGAATTTTGAATCCGATGAGAAACGAAAAGAGGAGCTTATGGAAATCTCCGGTATCTGCCGCCAGGTACCGGCCAAGCCGCCCCGGGGCCTGAGAGATGCGATGCAGGCCAAGTGGTTTACCTATCTTGTCTGTCACTCCATCGAGCGGTATGCCAGCGGGTATGGCCAGAAAGAGGATAAGCTTTTATGGCCTTTTTATAAAGCCAGTGTGATCGACGGGACCGGGCAGCCGATGACCCGGGACGAAGCTCAGGAACTCTTCGAATGCGAGCGGCTGAAAGTCTCCGAGCACGGCAGCACCAAGGGAAGACAATTGCGTGAATTTTTCGCCGGCGCCAATGACCTTTTTATCCTCACCGTCGGTGGGTTGAATGCGGATGGTAGCGATGGATGCAACGATTGCACCGATGCGATTCTCGATGCCGCCGCCAGTATGAAAACCACCGAACCCTCCATTGCCTTCAGGTGGAACAGGATCGGACGGGTTAAAACAAAGGAAAAAGTTTTCAACTGTGTCAAACTCGGCATGGGATTTCCATCCATTAAGAATGACGAGGTCGGCATTGATCAACTGAAGCACTATTTCAACGTGCCGGAGGAGAAGGCCAACGAATGGGCTTTGGTGCTTTGCATGTCACCCGGCATCACCGGGCGCCGGGGAACTCAGAAAAGCAGAACCGAGGGCGGCGAAGATATCTATCCGGGCAAGCTTCTGGAACTGGCCCTGTCGGATGGATTTGATAAATTCTTTACGGATATGCAGCTCGGCCCGAAAACGGGTGACGCCAGAAAATTTGAATCCATGAAAGCGGTCTGGGAAGCTTATCGGCAACAGATCCGGTTTTCCATTGATCTGGCCCTGAGGGCAAAAGACATCAGCCGCGTGCTGGAAGCGGAATTTCTTTGTTGCCCCTTTATTTCCAGCATTGATGACGGATGTGTGGAGCTGGGAAGGGACGCATGCGATCTGGCGGAAGTCCCCAATCCCTGGCACAACATGAACACCGGCAGCACCTGTTGCATCGATTCCCTGGCGGCCATGCAGAAGCTCATTTTCGAAGAAAAGAAATACACCATGTCCCAGCTTGTCGACGCCCTTGAGGCCAACTGGGAAGGCTACGAGGAGATGCGCCTGGATTTCTGGAATGCTCCCAAATTCGGAAACGACGACGATTACGTCGATACGGTCGGCCGGCGCTACTACGACTTGATGGCCGATGAATTCCAGCGCATTAGAACCTATTCCGGCACCTATCCCCTGCCGCTGGCCCAATCGGTGGCCGGCTATATTGTAAACGGTCCCAAAACAGGCGCTTTACCCAACGGCCGGCACGGCGGCGAAGCTCTTGATGATGGCGGTATCTCTCCCTATATGGGATGTGACACCCATGGCCCCACGGCGGTGTTGAAGTCGGTCGCCAAGATGAATAACAAGCGCTATAAGGGGATGCTGCTTAACCAGCGTCTGTCCCCGGGAATGATGAACAGCGAGGCCGGGTTCGAGTTGTGGCACTCCTATATGAAGACCTGGCATGATCTGGGAATCGACCATGTTCAATTCAACGTGGTGTCTTCGGATGAGATGCGGGCGGCGCAAAAGGAACCTGAAAAACATACCGACACCATCGTCCGGGTAGCGGGGTATAGCGCCAAGTTCATCGATCTTGCCCGCTATTCGCAGGATACCATCATTGCCCGCACGGAGCATGATGTTCCTCACTAACCCCCATGCCCGATCCAGGCACAACGAAGGATGGAAATCGACCATTTTCATATAAGGCGTTTTGGCCTTGATCATCGTTTCGGCCAATATCCCACGGCAGGCAGGCCGCGCCAGGGTGTTTTTGGAAGAGCGGCAGGCTGTTTGAGCGATAGCGAGTTCCTGCCGGTCTGGAAAAAATATCCTGGCGTGGCCGGTACGATGATCAAG
Organism: Pseudomonadota bacterium; assembly: GCA_043797445.1. Taxonomy (GTDB): domain Bacteria; phylum Desulfobacterota; class Desulfobacteria; order Desulfobacterales; family JAFDDL01; genus JAZDPP01. The sequence continues at coordinate 5,324 of JAZDPP010000168.1, read as the reverse complement.
GCCGGCGTTTTGGGAAAGCGGAAAGGCTTTTCGGTAAAAACGGCAACGCCCGCGGCCGGGCGTTGCCTCTTTAAGAAGTTGATTCTTTCCGGTCTCTAAAACAAAATCGCGCGGCGAAGGAGTTCCAATATGCACCTGCCATCATCATTTTCCTTGACACCAGCGCATAACCGTTTAAAAAATGAAGCCCAACTTATGGAAAGGACGCTTTCGTGCAGTCAGCCTATGTCTGTGGAATTTAAGCCGGTTCCGGCCGTTTACAAGTGTTTTGGCATCATCGAACTATTCGTTGTCGCCCAAAAACCGCTGGGGATCAGCGCCATCGCGGCGGCGTTGGGGTATCATCGCAGCACGGTTTTCAATTTGACATACTCTCTGGTGGATCTGGGAATTCTTGAACGCGGGAATGACGGGAAATTCCTTTTGGGAGAGCGCTTCAATGAGTTGGGTAAAACCGCCGGCAGACATTCAGGCCTGGTTCATACCGCCCGGCCCTATCTCGAACAGATCAATACCGAAACCGGTTTAACCGCCTTTCTGGGTGTTCAATCGGCCTTAAATGCCGTTGTCGTGGACAAGGCGGATTCGGTAGCGGGCTTAAAAGTGTCGACGGAAGTGGGCCACAGCCTCTCCCTGTTGGTCGGCGCCGGTGGAAAGGCATTGCTCTCTCAGCTGCCGGATGAGGAACTCGACGGCATTCTGGCCGCAACCGATCTGATTCAATTTACCCCCCTTTCCTGTGTCGATAAAAACGAATTTAAAAATATCATTTTGAAAGTTCGCGAAGAAGGCATTGCGGTTGATATGGAGGAGTACGCCGTTGGCGTTCGGGCATTGGCGGTTCCCCTTCATGTCAGCAGGAATATCCCCACCGCCATCTGGGCGGTGGGACTCAAATGGAGACTGCCGGACGAGCGCATCTTTTCAGTCGCAACCTTATTAAAGCAGATTGCCAAAAAAATTGAACAGAAGATGGCAGACTGAGTTCTCCCTCTGATTTCCCCCCGATCCTTAACCGCTGTTCTTTCCATACGTCGAGTGAACTACCGCCTTTGCCATCAGGCGGCGTTCAGAACTCAACATAACGGATCAATGCTTCAAACCGGCAAGCGCCACTGGCTTTATAACGGTGGTGTCCGACCGGAATCAGGTCGCCGCACCCCACCATCAGTTCGCAGTGGCTGAGGATTTCGTTGGCGGCCATGTGTTTTCCCGGTCCTTTGAGAAGGGATGGCTCAAAATGCCGCTGAACGATCTGTTCGACCGTTTCGTGGCCCCTGGAAACAATATCAACGATGGCAGCGCACCTTTGAACGTGGTGTTCGATGAGCTCATCGATCCGCCGAGTCAAATCAATGGCATTCCACTTTCCATTATAATAAACCCGATGAGCCGGAAACACCTGCATGTCCGGATGCTCACGGCCAAGTTGCATGAGCTGCTTCAAGGACCGGATATAGCGCAGAAGGCCGAAAATTTCCCCCGGCTCGGGAAACATGTGGCCGATAATACCGGAGATCTCGTCATACATCCCAAGCCGGGTCGGCCACGGGGTGATCTGGGGCAGCAGAATATCTCCCACGATGATTGCCTCTTCGCCCAGTATGACGGCAAGACAATCCGGGCTGTGGCCGGGCAGATGGCAGGTGGTAATACCGGCGCCCAGAAGGGTGGTGCCGCTGCCGATGGTTTCAACTTCCAGTTCCCGCAGCACGCGGTGGTAGCCCTGGCAGTTGACCGTGTAAAACGATTCAGGCATGAAACAGTGCCAGCACTTGGCAGGGAAATGCCGTTTGTATTCGACTGGAGCCAAGTCCGGATATTGCCGGGCCAGCAGATCATATAGGGCGTGAGCCCTGACCTTCAGACCGGTCATTCCCACCAGTTCGGCCAAACCGCCGTCGTGGTCTTCATGTCCGTGGCTGATCAGCACGAACCCCAGATCAGACGGCTCGACGCCGGCGCGACCCATCATTTTCAGCAGTTGCCCGCCTCGTCCGTACCGGCCCGCATCCACCAGAAATGGGGTGTCGGCCATGACCACATAGTTCCAGGTCGGGCCAAGGTTCCAGTCGCCCGTATAAAAATTTTCCGTGGGAAGCCCGAGAATTTCCAGTCCGGACGGCAGCCGAAAACGCACGACCATGCCGTTGCCGCTTTTATCCCCATATTCGATAATGTCGCCATGCTTCAAAGATTGGATCTCCATTAATATGCCTGAATGCCGCATTCAAAACAAAAGGTCCTCCGATGATAAAATCCAACAAATCAAAAAATTGGAAAAACCGCAAGGGGCTATATTCCGTGGTACTTTTTGTTACGATCGGTACCGCATAAAACCGCCGATTTGTAACATTATTACCCAACGCATTTTTATTAATTTTCTTATCGAACTGAAATATCTGTATTTTTTTATTTTAATTACTTCAGGCATGTATTTTGCTGACTATTTAGCTTTAGAGCCCTGGAAAAAATTTTCTGCGCTTTTTTCAGGGAACCGCAAGATCCGGGATGACGCAAAAACAAATGGGATAAGACGAATAATATGTCAACATGTTCCGCTATTACGGATGACAGTCAAATAAAAACAATCGACATGGATGCGCTCATAAAGATCGTTCGAAATGGCGGTACCATAAGAACCGGCATCGATATTTACAATAAAATCGGAGCATTGCTTCTCGAAAAGAGCGTAAGAGTTGACAACGTAAAACTGCTTGAAATTATAAAAGAAAATGGTTTTGACCAGCTCCCGATTCATCCCGGCGGACTGGGGGGAATTTGGGACAGCTCCGGCCAGCGCATCAAGGATGATCCCTTGCCGGCGAGAGCCCCCCTTCCCTTCTCTTTCAATCTCCTCGACCCGGCTACACCTGATCACTTAAAACAAAAGCTATTTAACATACAGGCACTCAAGCAAGAAGCCTCTAAAAAATATCTGGTCGCAAAGGGCGTTATTAAGCAGGTGATCACCGATATAAAAAATACGGGCGGTGATTTCGACTTCGACCTTGTTGAAACAACCGTTACGGATTTGCTGGCGTTCATGACAAAAAGCGAAGATGCTTTCGCCTATTTGACGCATGAAATTTTTGCATATGACGATTACCTTTACAATCACAGCATCAATGTCTGCACCATTGGATCGGCGGTTATCAGTAGATTTAATAAACAAATTGATGGTGCAAATGAAAAGGGATATAGCGCTGATGAGATACAAAGCATCGCCATCGGGTATTTTTTGCACGATGTCGGCAAAATTTTAATTTCTGAAAACATCCTGAATAAGACATCTACCTTGAGTGAAAGTGAATTTGATCGGATAAAATACCATTCTTTTGAACATGGGGCCAAGATTCTCAAGCAGAACCGAATTCAAAATCCTTTTGTGGAAAATGTTGTCAAATACCATCACTGTCCATTGTACAAGACCGAACCCAACTGTTATCCGGACGGTCCTTTTCCCGGCAAACTGCCGGCATATGTTAAAATTTGCAAACTCGTGGATATGTATGATGCGATGACTTCAAAGCGCTGCTATAAGGCAGCGCGTAACCCCATCGCGGTGGTAACGGAATTATTTAATAATTATGCGGGAAAAGACGCTTCTCTTCAGTTCATTCTTCATTGTTTCATCAAATCTGTCGGCATCTTTCCGGCCGGCTGCACTGTTACACTTCAAAACGGTCAAATGGGCTATGTGATTGACAGCAACGGCCCCATTTTAATTATTTATACGGATCAAAATGGCAATACGCTCGAAGATAATCCGCTCCCCATCGATCTGGCGGATGCGCCGGGCAACGACCCGGACCGGTGGATCGATGTGAAAAAGCCGTTGGTAGAGCCAGTCCTTGCATTCAGCCGTTTTCCCTCTTATCTGAAAGAATATTTTGCCCATTGATTTTCAGGGGGCAACCGTTTTCTATGTGTTTCCATCACTCTCCGGCCGGCGACAAGTGTGTGTCTTCGTGGGAATAAGGCGGGCTGCAGCAGCAGAGCAGTTTAAGTTCACCGGCTTGCGCGTTGGAAATCCGGTGCGGGGTTTTAGGGGCAATGAGAATCGTGTCCCCCGCCGAAACCTCAAACCGATCGTCTCCGAGCGTCATTTCCCCTTTACCGCTGGTGATGTGGTAAATTTCCTCTGTCTTAAAATGGCAATGCAGGTGGGTGGCGGTTCCGGCCGGCACAATCGCCTCGGCGAGGCTCATATTGTTTCCGCCGTGAACAGCGGGGTGCATCAGTTCACGGATGATGGATCCGTCCTTCGTTGTATAGGCGTCAAGACAGTGATAGGTGGTTTTTATCATTCCCGGGCCTCTTTCCCGATGACGATTATGATCTTAACGTAGCCACCAGCCGCAGGGGATGGGTCAATAAATCGAGGGCGGAAAGGATGCTGGTGCACACCACATCGGCAGCGACGAGTGTTACCCGGGCGGCGCCCTCTTCGAGAATAACGGCAATTCCCAAGCCGGCGGTTTTCAACATCAGATTGTCATTCCGGCCGTTTCCGATGCATACCGTCGAATCGCTTCCGAGGTGTTCCACGACCGAGCGCTTGCCCACATCCTGATCCGCCAGGGGCAGGATGGTGAGCGAGCAGGATACGCCCGAGAGCTCGCCTGCGGCCTTTCCGAAGGTGTCCGCGGTCAAAACCACCACATCGAGTTTTTCCGACAGAGCGTTCAGCCGGTCCGCGACGCCGGGAAGCAGGGTCCCATCACACGCCAGGGTTCCGTTGAAATCAAGAACCAGGTGCTTCAGCGTCAGTTTTTTATAGCCGGGAATGTCGATTTCAATCATGGTGCGTTCCTCCCAATGAGATAAAAAAAGCGGCCTTGATCATCATTTCGGCCACCACCAAATGGAGTGAAGGTCACGCAAGGGCGTTTTTGTAAGCCCGGCAAGCTGTTTGAGCGACAGCGAGTTCTTGCCGGGCTGGAAAAAATGCCCTTGCCTGGCCGGAACGATGATCAAGTCCATATACTCAAACGGCGCTGATGTCGGAGGATTGAAAGATGTATTTTGATGAGTTTGAAATCGGGAAAAAAACCGTAACGCCGGCCAAAAAAATCACGGTTGAGGCACTGGATGCTTTTCTGGATATTTCCGGATTGCACCTGCCTCTTTTCATGGACGATGAAATGGCACAAAAAATCGGACATAAAAAGCGCTTGACCCCGGGTCCCATGATTCTTTCCCTGACAATGGGACTGGTAAAAGAAACCGGCTGGTTCGATCATATCGTGGCGGTTCTGGAATTCGAGCAATTGCGGTTTCTCAAGGCCATGCATATCGGCGATACGATACAGGCCGAAATG
>JAZDPP010000167.1:0-16407 GCA_043797445.1 Pseudomonadota bacterium | reverse complement strand
GGTTATTCAGGAAATCGAAAACCTCACCGGAGAGAAGGTGAACATGGCCGATTGGAATCCGCTCGGCGGCGCCATCGCATTCGGACATCCCAACGGCGCTTCCGGCGCCCGGGTTTGCATGTTCGCCATGCGGGAGCTGATCCGGAGAGGCGGCCGCTATGGTTTCTTCAGCTCCTGCTGCGGTGGAGGGCTGGGAGTGGCCGCCGTTATCGAGAATTTGAAAAGATAAAAGAGGAAAAAAGGTCTTGGTCATCAAACCGGCCACGCCAGGATATTTTTCCCGGACCGGCAGGAACTCGCTATCGCTCAAACAGCCTGCCGCTCTTCCAAAAACACCCTGGCGCGGCTTTCCGCCGTGGGAAATCGGCCGAAAGGATGATCAAGGCCGGAATAAACGATTTTATCGGCTACGGATTATGAAAGGGCTCGCCAGGTGGTAAGGTGGGAAACGGGTGCTTCACCCAGTAGGAAAAAAATGGGCACGATGGGCCAGAGGGGCTGTATGCTTGCAAAATTAAGGCGTTAACTATGCTAGGATAAAAAGTAAAGGAAGAGAAATGGCCAACAAATTTTTCAGTATGAGGAACCTGAAATTCATGCTCTACGAAGTGTTCGATGCCGAGTCATTGACACAGTATGAATATTATGGGGCCCACCACGATAAGATGAGTTTCGATTTGATGCTGAACGCCGCCGAAAAAATTGCGAAGGTCCGTTTGTGGCCTCTATTTGAGGAAATGGACAGAAAGCCACCGCAATTTATTGATGGCACCATCAAGGTGCATCCTTCCATAAGGAAGATCATGCGAGAATGTGGCGAAGGAGGATGGATCTCCAGCGTTGTTCCCCATGAGCTCGATGGGATGCAGCTTCCGCAAATGATTGCCACCGCCTGTAAGTTCATCTTCGTGGCGGCCAATTATTCCGCGGCAGCGTATATGGGACTTACCGAAGGCGCTGCCAGCCTGATAGAGAGCTTTGGAACCAAGATGCTGTATGAGCGCTATGTGCCTAACATGCACGCCGGTAATTGGCAGGGAACCATGGCATTGACAGAGCCGGAGGCGGGGAGTTCCTTGGCGGATCTTGTCAGCACGGCTCAACCTACGGAAAACGAATACTATCTCATAAAGGGTCAAAAGATATTCATTTCAGGCGGCGATAGTGATGCAGTCGACAATGTCGTTCATCTGATGCTTGCACGGATCAAGGGCGCACCGGCCGGGGTGAAAGGCATCTCTCTTTTTGTCGTTCCCAAAAAAAGAGTCGAGGAAGACGGCAGCCTGGTACCAAATGATGTTACTACATCCGGTGTTTTCCACAAATTAGGGTATAGGGGATGTCCAATTGCCTGGTTGACCTTCGGCGACGAGGGAGACTGCCGGGGCTGGCTGGTCGGCGAGCCTCACAATGGGCTTCGATACATGTTTAAGATGATGAATGAGGCCCGAATAGAGGTTGGTATGGGGGCGACGGGCATGGCCACAGCCGCCTATTATGCGGCGTTGGAATATTGCAAGGAGCGAGCACAAGGAAGAAAAACCGGGCAGAAAAATTCTGAGTTACCCCCGGTGTTAATTATCGAACATGCAGATGTGAAACGGATGCTGTTGTTTCAGCGGGCGATTGCCGAGGGCGCCCTTTCTCTAATCATACAGTGCAGCAAATATGTGGATCTGCAAAAAATGACGGACGGGGAGGAAAAAGAAAAATACTCCCTTTTGCTGGATCTATTGACCCCGATTGTCAAAAGCTACGCTTCGGAAATGGCCATTCAATCCATCAGCCAGGGGATTCAGTGTCTCGGGGGCTCCGGGTTCTGTCAGGACTATCCCCTTGAACAATATTACCGGGATTGCCGCATTCATCCCATCCATGAAGGGACAACGGCCATCCAAGGCATGGATTTGCTGGGTCGAAAAATCCTTATGAAAGAAGGTAAGGCTTACGAAGGTTATCTCGTAGAAGTAAGGCAGGCCATCCAACAGGCAAAAGAATATCCGGAACTTTTTCCTTATGCGGGGAAATTAGCCGATGCCGTGGAAAAGCTTGAGTCTCTGACGGGGTATTTGCAGCAGGTTCTTCGGGAAAAGGGCGTGGAAATATACCTTGCCGATGCAACCCTCTATCTCGAATACTTCGGTATCATCTGCATCGCATGGCAATGGCTGCTCCAGGGTATCTCCATACGTAAAGCCCTCGCGCAGGAATGTACGGGAATGGATAGGCTTTTTTATCAGGGAAAGTTTGCCACGATGCAGTTCTTCTATGAATACGAGCTACCAAAGACCCTGGGGCTTGAAGAATGCCTCAGAAAAGCCGACTGCCTTACAGTCAGTATCGATTCCTCGGTTTTTGACGACTGACCCGGAATTGACGGATAAACCCGGGATGGATGCGATAAGCGCTGCTTTGGGACACTTTTGGATTGTGCATTTTTCATCGCTTGAAAAATCATGGAACGGATACTTGTCGGATTCCGTAAGTATCGGAAAGGTGGTGCTGAAATGAGCTTAAGTGTGAAAGCCCTGCATATCGGTGATATCATGAGTGACTGGAGTTTTTCGCTTTTCAATTTCAATCCCGGGAGAAAAACGTGGGGTGCCATTAACTCTTTTCTGATTATGGGGGCTGAAAAGCCCATCCTCGTTGACTCAGGCATCCAACTCAAAAACCGGGAGTTGCTGATGCCATTCGGCATGCTTTTAGATATATTGCCTGAGCAAGATTTAATGAAACAACTTAAAGAAAATGGACTTAAGCCTGAGGACATAGGATACGTAATCCACACCCATCTGGATATCGACCATACCGGTTACAGTAACCTGTTTCCCAATGCCAAGATGGTGATTCAGAGAAAAGAAATCGCTTTCCACGCCGCTGCATATATGCCTGGCCATTGTCCGGATCTTCCCTGGTTTGTGAGCAACATGAACCGGATAGAATTTATAGATGGGGATATCGAGTTGTTTCCTGGTATTAAGTGCGTCTTAACTCCGGCTCATACTGCGGGACATCAACACATAGAGGTTCAGACGGATATAGGCAAGGCCATACTTTGCGGCGACACTGTTTACGATATCCCCATGCAATTGGAAGATAAGGTGCCCGGGTTCATGTGGCCTCCCGGTAACTGTTATAATCAGGGGCAGATGCAAGTGGAGCTGCATAAGCTGAAAATAGAGTTGAAGCGAGGAAGCATGATTCTTCCGGCTCACACGTATGAACCATTCGATCGGTACCGGCTTGGCGAAAAGATAGGAGATAAAAGGGTAAATTACCAGGGATTCGCTTCTTTGGACTGGCCTCCCAAGTGAAGTGAGAAGGCGCTGTGGTATATCGAGAAAAAGATGATGTCATGATGAACCCACCGGAATGGAACGGGAGACAACTGAAAGGAATAAAAATGACTGAGCAATATGGTTATGCCGGCAAGCTTCTTCACGTCGATTTGTCCTCAGGTGCTAAATCGCTCTTGCCCACCTCCGATTACAGCGAGCGGTTTCTGGGCGGACGCGGAATTGCAGCCAAGATCTATTGGGACACTGTCGGGCCTGATGTCAAGGCCTTCGATCCTGAAAATCGCATGATAATAATTACCGGACCCCTGGCCGGCTTTCCCGGCCTGGCCGGCTCGAGATGGCAGGTCTGCGGCAAATCGGCGGCCATGGATCCCCAGCATTTCAGCTATTCCGGCCTGGGCGGCAAATTTGGGGCCTGGCTAAAATTCGCCGGTTACGACGGGGTAATAATTGACGGCCAGGCCGATAAGCCGGTCTATGTTTATATCGAAGATGATAAGGTCGAGATCAGGGACGCTTCGCCGTGGTGGGGTCAGGGCGCTGTCGAGGCCAGGGAGAATTTGAAACAAGAGCTTGGACGCGCATCGGCTGTCCTGGCCATTGGTCCGGCCGGCGAAAATCTGGTTCCCCGGTCTTGTGTGACCGCGGACGATAATGCCACCGGCTCCAGCGGTTTTGGAGCGGTAATGGGGTCCAAGAAACTTAAAGCCGTGGTGGTCAAATGGCGTAACAAGCATGAGCTCCAGGCTGCCGACCCGGAGAGCCTGAACCTCATCACCAAGGACCTGCCCCGGCTGACACCTCTTGACGCGGCCTGGCAGCCCTGGCTGACAGATACCTTCAGCGGCACCAAGATCAAACGCAAGCCGTGCTGGGGTTGTATTAAGGGCTGCCAACGTGGCGTGTTTCAACCGAGTGAGGGACCCGCCGGCAAATTCATGTGCCAGGCGGCATGGTTCTATCGCCATGTGTCCAAAGGCAACTATGAGCAGCCGAGTTTTGAACTGGCTTTTCTCGCCCACAGGCTTTGCGATGATTTCGGTCTGGACACCTTCGTTATCGAAACCATCCTGCGGTGGCTGGTTAATTGCTATAAGGCGGGAATATTGAATGACCAGAATACCGGCTTGCCTCTGTCAAAAATGGGCGGCGCCGAATTCATTAAATCACTACTTGGAAAGATCGCCCGGCGGGAAGGTTTCGGGGACATACTGGCCCAGGGTTTAGAAACGGCGGCTGAGTACGTCGGCCAGGACAGTCAAAGATTTCTGGGAGGAATGTTGACCAGGGCCGGAGAAAGAATGGTTTATGAACCCAGACTGTATATCACCACGGCGCTGTTTTACGCCATGGAGCACAGGCGCCCTATTTACCAGCTTCATCAGATCGTCGAGCCGGTAGGACAGTGGCTGCTGTGCAAAGCCCTTTGGCAGGGTTATTTCACCATAGAGGTTCTGCGGGCGGTCGGTAAGAAATTTTTCGGTACCGAATTGGCCTATGATTTTTCGACCTATGAAGGCAAAGCTCTGGCGGCCAGGATGATCCAGGACCGCGAATACTTCAAGGAGAGCCTGATACTCTGTGACGTTATCTGGCCCATTCATCAAGACGAGCAAGCTCCGGACAAGGTGGGGGACACCAGCCTGGAAAGCCGTATTCTTACCGCGGTGACGGGCCGCCAGGTGGATGAGCATGGTCTTCGCGGCCTGGGAGAGAGAATCTGGAATTTGCAACGGGCCATCCTGGTGAGGGAAGGCCATCGAGGCCGCCAGGATGATACACTGCCCGAGTTTCATTTCACCACTCCTATCGAAACCGCTCCCGAAAACCCCAAATGTCTGGTGCCCGGCAAAGACGGAGAAACTATCTCCCGGAAAGGCGAAGTGCTGGACAAACAAAAATTCGAGGCTATGAAGGATGAATACTACCAACTACGCGGGTGGGATCCCAAGACGGGTCTGCAGACCCGGGCCGGGCTGGAGCAGCTCGGCCTGAAAGACGTGGCGGATGAAATAGGCCCGGAAAACCTGGCGGATTGAAAAGCACAAATAATTAACATTAAGGAATAAAAATGACTGAGCAATATGGTTATGCCGGCAAGCTTCTTCATGTCGATTTGTCTTCAGGAACTATATTTTGCCGGCCTACGGCGGAATACACCGACAGGTTTTTAGGCGGACGGGGAATTGCCGCCAAGCTTTACTGGGACAAGGTCGGGCCAAAGGTCAAGGCCTTCGACCCTGAGAACCGCATGATTCTTATCACCGGGCCGCTGGCCGGCTTCCCCAGGCTGGCCGGTTCCAGATGGCAGGTCTGCGGCAAATCCGCGGCCATGGATCCCCAGCATTTCAGCTATTGCAATTTGGGCGGTAAATGGGGGGCCTGGCTCAAGTTTGCCGGATATGACGGCGTGGTGATCGACGGCAAGGCGGACCGGCCGGTGTACATCTATATCGAAGACGAAAGGGTCGAGATAAGGGACGCATCCCCCTGGTGGGGCCAGGGCGCCATAGAGACCCGGGAAAATATGAAAAAAGAGCTGGGACAATCCGCAGCCGTGCTGGCTACCGGCCCAGCCGGAGAAAATCTGGTCCCTTATGCCAGCTTGACCGCGGACGACGACGCCAGCGGCGGCAGCGGTTTCGGGGCCATCATGGGTTCCAAACACCTCAAGGCCGTGGTGGTCAAGTGGCGTGAAAAACGGGACCTACTGGCTGCGGACCCTGAAGGCCTGGACCGTATCACCAGCGACCTGCCGAGGCTGACTCCCCAGGACGCGGTCTGGCAGCCCTGGTTGACCGATACATTCGTCGGCGTCCAGGTCAAGCGCAAGCCGTGCTGGGGCTGCATCAAGGGCTGCCAGCGCGGGGTTTTTAAGCCTCCTGAGGGACCGGCCGGTAAATTCATGTGCCAGTCGGGGATTTTCTACCGGTTCGCGGCCAAGGGCAACTATGAAACACCGAGCTATGAGCTGGCCTATCACGCCAACAAGCTTTGCGACGATTACGGCCTGGATACTTATGTGGTCGAAGCCATTATCCACTGGCTGGCGAAATGCTATAAAGCCGGCGTTCTGAATGATGAGAATACCGGATTGCCTCTGTCAAAAATGGGCGGGGCCGAATTTATCGAAACCCTGACCGGCAGTATCTCACGGCGGGAAGGCTTCGGCGAGCTTTTGGCCCAGGGTTTGGTGAAAGCAGCCGATGCTGTTGGTCACGGCCGGGAATTTGTGGGCCTATCATTGTCCAGGGCCGGTGAAAAAATCACTTACGAGCCCAGAATGTACATCACCACAGCCCTGATATATGCCATGGAGGCCAGACGGCCTATTCAAATGATCCACCAGATCGCTGAGCCTTTGGGCCAGTGGCTCCTGTGCAAAGCCTTGAAGCAGGGGTATTTCACGACTGAAGTTATGTATGCCGTGGGTAAGAAATTTTTCGGCACGGAACTGGCCTTTGATTTTTCAACCTATGAAGGCAAGGCCCTGACGGCCAAAATGATACAGGACCGGGAGTTGGCCAAGGAAAGCCTGATACTCTGCGACGAAATCTGGCCCATTCATCAGGATGAGGCGGCTGAAGACAAGGTAGGCGACCCGGACCTGGAAAGCCGGATTCTGACCGCCGTGACAGGCCGCCAGGTGGATGGATCAGGACTTCGCCTCATTGGAGAAAGAATCTTTAACCTGCAGCGGGCTATTCTGATTAGGGAAGGCCATCGAGGCCGCGAGGATGATACGCTGCCTGAATTTCATTTTACCACTCCCCTGGAAACCGTTCGCGAAAATCCCAAATGCCTTGGCCCGGGCAAAAACGGAGAAACTATCTCCCGGAAAGGCGAAGTGGTGGACAAACAAAAATTCGAGGCTATGAAGGATGAATACTACCAACTCCGCGGGTGGGACCCCAAGACGGGTCTGCAGACCCGGGCCGGGCTGGAGCAGCTTGACCTGAAAGACGTGGCCGATGAAATAGGCCCGGAAAACCTGGCGGATTGAAAAACACAAATAAGGATAGTTAAATGGAAATAGCATCTGGCATCCATAGAATAAAAGTACCGATTCCTGATAATCCTTTAGAAAACTTAAACTGTTACCTGGTTGAAGGCAGGGACGGATGGGTCATGATTGATGCGGGGTGGCACACACCCGAAACTTTGGATTCTTTAAAAACCGGACTTAAAGGATTAGGAATCGGTTTAACTGATATTGCCTCTATTGTTATCACCCATATTCATCCGGACCACTTTGGTCTGGCAGGAAGGATCAAAGAACTTTCCCCGGGCACAAAACTTATCATGCATCGATTGGAAGCCGACCTGATTGAATCACGGTACATTAAATTTCCCGACCTTCAGGATGAGATGGAACATTTTCTGCTTAGGCATGGCGTATCGCGGTTTAATATTTCAAGCCTGGATCGTTCCTCCCTGCCGGCTCTTGAGTTTGTTAAGGTGACCTATCCTGAATATACATTTTATGGCGGGGAAATTATCAGTACCGGCAAATATGATCTTGAGGTCATCTGGACCCCGGGGCACTCCATAGGACACATCTGCTTATACGAACCGCAGAACCAACTTCTGTTTGCAGGGGATCATATCTTTCCCCAAATAACCTCTGCCATTGGTTTGCATGTCCAGTCCGGAGACAATCCTCTTGGAGATTACCTGAACTCACTCCATAAAATTGAAAACCTGGCGGTCACAAAAATCCTTCCAGCCCATGAAAACATATTCACAGACCTTCGAGGCAGAATCGGCGAAATAAAAAAACATCATCAGGACCGGAACAATGAAATACTGGCGACCATATTAAAAAAACCCCTTACGGCCTATGAAATATCCCCCCAAATAAAGTGGAATATTACGTCCTGGAACAGTTTATCCCCTCTACATAAGCGTCTCGCCATTATGGAAGCAGCCGCTCATCTTGAATATTTGAGATGGGAAGGGAAAGTTCAGCGAATCATCGAAAAGAACGTTTTCACATATTGGCCCCGGTAATATTAGCGTGTCGCTCCCCCTAAGAAAGTTTTTATCTCTCGGTATGATTGGGGGAATGTGGTTTTATCAAAGGCGTAGAATTTTAAGGAAAGGAAAAGGTGTAAATCATTCATGATTAGAACTTTCAGGGGAAAGACGCCGCAGATTGCAGCCTCTGCATTTGTGGATAACACAGCTGTCATTATTGGAGATGTGGAGATTGGTGAGGGAAGTAGTGTTTGGCCGGGTGCGGTGATTCGGGGGGACTTGGGTAAAATATGGATTGGGAAAGAATCCATCGTTGAAGATAATTGTGTGATTCACTCGGGGTCACCCGGAGAGGCGTCTGGGGATGTCCGTATTGGGGATCGGGTCACCATCGGCCACGGTGCCGTTTTAAATTGTAAATCCGTAGGAAATTATGTTGTTATAGGCATGAACGCCACGGTGATTCATGGTGCTGAAATCGGCAATTATTGTATTGTCGGTGCTGCAACTTTGGTAGGAGAGGGGAAAGTGATTCCGGACAACTCGCTGGTCTTGGGGGTTCCCGGAAGAATCAAGGGCCATCCCTCGGACAAACAGCTTTGGCGGATAACTCACCTTTATGAAGACTACAGAAAGCTAATGCATGCGGCCCAAGACGGTCAATAAGGGGTATTTAATGGCCAAATTTTTGTGCACGAGCGGCAGCATACTCACTAATTACACTAAATGGTTACGTATTCAATGTCATAAAGTTAACGGCAAGGCTTATAATTCATGTAAAATTCTCGCTTATTGACTTTATGTGCCCTTTTAAATTTTCGGCCTGGGCGAATAGGTTCGGTTGCAGCCATGAATAGAGCATGAATGCTTTGAATTAATTGCAAAACAATTTCACGCGGCCTTTCAAAAAGCAAGAAAAGCGTGTCTTTGGATTTAGAAAAGGCCTGTGTCATATTTATCTGATACTCATGTTTTTTCTCCTCGCTCTCATGCTCGACAACCTCTTGAGCCGGAGAAGCGAGAATCACGGTGAGATTTTTGGCGAAGACCTTTGCATGGAAATCTTGGTAAACCGACAATTCGGACTTTCCGGAAAAATTACCGACTTCAAGACGCTGTTTCATGAAGAGATAATCAACTTCTACAGGCCAGCGCTTATGATACAAGTCTTTGAAGATTTCCTGCGGGTATTTTTGTTTGTCGGATAGGGAAGTAATGAGGACTTCAATTTCTCCAGAGTCTACCAGTTCGACCCGTATGAGGCGTAAATGCAAAGGTGTTACGTCGAGCCCCATATCATCGCATTCTTTCTTGGATTGAAGCGATGCATGAAGGTCAATAAAGGCTTCTTGGGCACCGGATTCGATGAAGTTCTGTACAATTTTCCATTGTTTGGAGATTCGTGCACAAAAATTACCGCCCTGAGACATAATGAGGTTAAAAACCCAGTAAGCGGGATAACCTCGATCTAACAGAAGCAGATCAGTTGGAAGCAAGTTGAGCATATGCTCCCGCAACAGATCTCTTTCCCCGACACGGTACGGTTTAATAAGGGCATCAATGGTGACCTTATTCAAAACATCAAACATTTGTGATATGCGGGCCATAGGACAAGCGGGGCCATTTTTGGGCTTCATCATTCCGAAATGTTCTCGTATCTCTTTGTGTTTAAATAATTTTAAGGTTGATCCATCAATTGCAAGCAGATTAAACCCGTACCACGTTTTTATATTTTTAAAATGGTCACAGAAAAACTCAAGGAGGTGCCGGTTAAATTCAATAAAAGCGGAATATTGTAGTTTTCTGCGAGCAAGAGATAAAGCCATTTTAGTAACAAAAGCAACGGGGACATCTAATCTAAATAAGGCCTTAAAATAATGATCTAATTCATCCTGATACGATCCTTTGATGAAGTTTATCAAATACAGAAAAAGCGTTTGAAAGGGAAAAATTCGGTTTCGTGTGAAATCTTTTTCAGATTTTTTGTGTCGATTGACAAACTCTTTTGAGTGCAAAATTTGTTTAAGATATTCAACAACCTTGGCACAGTTTTCGGAAAGCAGGTTCCATGCCAACTTCACTTTGCTTTTTAATTTTTTCTGACATTTATTCTCCTTTCACAAGGTAAGATATGAGTTGATATTACTTCCGACTATAGCATAATATACTTATTTTACAAGAATATATTGCTCACTTTTCTTAACTTTATGACATTGGTTACGTATTAAGTAAATTCGACGAAGTCGGGGGAGTAATATGCTCAATCCGGCATAGCAACATCCTGTTGAGCAAGGGAGATAAAGTCGGTGCCGCTCGTGCCATTCTGCAAGAATTTTATTGCCGGAGGGATATGCCATGAAAAAGGTGCAAGGTAGTAGTATTTTACCTTATAGTTTTTTTACAATGGAAAAGGTCTTTAGCTCGGCTATTATTCGATTGCATGAATGTCCATTCTATTACGGGACGGATTTAAAGGCTAAAGAAAATTTTCTAAGATGCTTTGATAATATCGCAAAAGATGAGGAAATAAAAACCATTTTACTCTTTGGCCCGCCAGAACATAAAGGATGTGAACGGTTTTTTGATGAATGTCAGAAGGTAGAGCCATATGCGAGAGGAAATTTTATTTTCGAACAACTGCAAAACGCAGTCAGCCAATATGTGATGAAAATAGCCGGGTTGAATAAGATCGTGATCCATATTGACCAAAGAAAATCGATTCCATTATTTATGAACATTGGATTGGCTTGTGATTACAGAATAGTATGCGAAGAAACAACATTTCATACGCGAAATCTTGAAATGGGCTTTTTGCCAAAAGGTGGTGAGATTTTTTTCTTGCATAGAATCATTGGATTTAAAAAAATGATGGAGATTTTTCTCCTCGGCAAAGTGATATCGGCAAAAGAGGCCTTGGATATGGGGCTGGTTAATGAAATAGTTTCTTTCAAAGAATTGAAGAATGCGGCCTTTCAGGCTGCAAGCGAAATGGCCAAAAAGCCATCTTATGTATTATCAACTATTAAGAGGTTGGCAAATTCTTCAAATGAAGGGCTTTACGCTAATTTGGAGTATGAAAAGGAGATCTTTACCCTATTGGTTACGTCGAAGAAATTCCAGGATAGAATTACGGCCTGTTCATGGAATGGCATTTAAACCTCGATTGCGCCTTGATCTGCAAATGACACGATAGTTGAATGAAATTTTATAGAATGTGTGGTTGCCAATCACGCCTATGATATGAACATCAGCGAATGCGTTGCGTAAGTAACGCCGTTCGACCATCTGTAGTGAACCCTATGCGCTCCGGGATTCGGGCCAGAAAGGGGATCAGCGCCGCCTCAAAGGCGTTTTGAAATAAGATGGCCAAATCGAACCGCAGGCGGCGCATATCCCCAGCGAGACGCCATAACCCGAGCCACCCGCGATGCAGGTTATTGATCTGGTAGATCATGATCTCGTCGATGTCCGGATTATGTGCGAACACCGGCGCCACCCAGGGTTTGACGAGCAGGGTAACTTTAGCCGAAGGGTAATTGCGGCGAATAGCCCTTATGGCCGGTGTACTCATAATGGCGTCCCCAACCCAGTTGGCGGAGCGGATGAGGATATTCTGAACGCGAGTACGGCCATGGCTATCCGTATGGCTAATACGTCGGTGCCGGGCCTTGGTGACGAGGTTCACCCGCTTTAATTCCTTCAGTATGCGGCTTGTTATATCCCGTTATTGGCTGCGCTCCCTATTTACCCCATGGGCGAGCGTTGGTAAATGACACCAAGGGCGCTGGCTTATTGAACTTTATTCTCGACGTCTTTTTATGCTTTAAAAACATCCTATCCCGATACTTATCGAATACAGGTTGCGATTCTTCATCGGTTTTCATTAGAGTCGGACCATACCAGGCAGTTGGATTCCGCAAAATTCCGACTGCCCCTCTTCAAAAAAAACGGCCTTGGGTTAAAGGCCGTTTAATTCGATGCTACTGGCTTCCTTTTCAAACCATTACATATCCATTTCCCGGATAAACCGAAATTATCCAGGAATATGGACTAAAGGCTATTTTTTGCCCAACAATTTAAGAGCGGTTCCACCCATCATATCATCCGCATATTTGCCATACTCACTACTGTTTTGAAGCGCTTCCTTAAGCAATTTGGTTTTACGAATAACAATGTTCGGAGGTGTGTGCGGATAGTCAAGACCGTACATACATCTGTCAGGCGTGCTGATGTTCATGAGTATCGGAAGTGAATGGGGGAGGGCATCACCCGAAATATCCCAATAGAATTTACCCACTGCCCCCATGACATCACACGGTTTCATAAGCCCTGCTGGTATGAGGACTTCGGAAATACTAGCCAGCCTATAAGCAACAGAAGGCAGAAAAGATCCAGAGTGGGGAACAATAATTTTGATATCGGGATAACGGTCCATAGCACCGGAAGTGATGAGATTTATAACCGTTCTCGTAGTATCCGCAAGGTATTCAAAGAGAGGCATAGGGCCTGCAGTGAAGCATCCTCCGGGAACTGCTTCGGGTCTGCAAGGATGAATAATGATGACTGCTTTATGCTTGTTGAGTTCTTCAAAAAGAGGGTCAAGCAGAGGATCGCCTAGATAAACACCTCTGCTGCTACTAGAAAGTCTAATTCCATCAGCCTTTAATACGTCAAGAGAATAAATGGCTTCTTTTATGGATCCTTCAACATCAGGCAGAGGCAATGTGGCCATCCAACCGAAACGCTCAGGATATTGATCTACCCATGCTTTTGTTTGCTCATTAATACTTCTATTGAGGTCACAGGCCTCGGCATCATCTCCAAAGTGTGGGTGAGGAGTGGAAAGTGATAAGATACTCATATCAATTCCAGCTTCATCCATCACCTTAAGATTTTCCTCCAAAGAATACTTGGTGGGCATGGGGAACCCATCTTCTTTGTCCTTGCCGGCCTTAACAATGGCCGCAATATAATCTGATGTTACAAAATGGGTGTGTACGTTTACAACTTTCATGATAGCCTCTCCTTCCAATGTGCGTTAATGTGATTCCAATCAAAAACATTTATAATTGACATGCGCCGGATTTCATGGGCGCCCGGGGTTGACCGTCGGCGCTGACGGCACCAGTTTGTGAAACAATTCACCCAAAACCGTGCCGTAATGGGGCTTTTAATTCGATACAAACAGCAGCTTGCCTTGATTGCGGGCGGTCAAATCCTTGAGCGTCTGTCAGGCATCGTCCAATCCGCGGCCCCCTATTCAAAAAAATAGATATATGCGAATGCAATTTTATCTCTATCCGTCTCTATCGCTATCATTTGAAAGCATTATTCATGCCAATTATTTTATGCTTTAATTTCAGGAGCCTTAATACGACGGATATATAAATTGCCAAATATTGCTAATATAATTCCAATATTTGGCAATTAAATGGCCAGTTGCAGGATATCACAACGAACGGGGTAACCGACTTGCGAGATACCCCGGGTTTATGAACTTAAGGTTTATCGTGCATACTTTGGTCACTATATTATTGGAACCGCGGGAATAATTTAAGACCCGTATTATGAAGCACGTTTACTTTCTCCGCTTCGGTTAAAAGATCTGTATTGCGTAAATCATTGCACCACTTTTCGGCTAAATGCTGCGGAGTATGCGGCAGATCAGAACCATAAACGCAATTATCAAGACTTCCGATTGCTTTTAGCGTATGTACCTGCACCGGCATATCGAAATTCCCGGCAAAGTCATAATACAGGCCCTTCAAAGCAGCTAAAACATCCGGCGGTGTCCAACCCTCCGGTTTTACCTTGAGCATGACAAGAACTCCCATTGTGGCGGCCCAGCGGCAATACAAGAGCGGGATGATCGCGCCCATATGGGGTACTACGAATTTAATATTCGGGAAACGCTGGAATATTCCGTTGAAAATCATGTTGGCAACTGCTCTTGTCGTATCAAACTGGAACTCCATCATTGGAATCGGAATTCCTGTCAATACGTCCTGAGGTACTGCAGAGGGTTTGGTGGGATGCATTGTCACCACCGCGCTACGCTTGTTTAATTCTTCAAAGATAGGATCCAGTTCCGGCTGACCGAGATAAAGTCCATAAGTATTGCTCCTAAAATTTACACCGTCAGCATGTAAAACATCAAACGCATACTCCAGCTCAATCAGAGAACCCTCAATATCAGGTAAAGGCAGCGTAGCAAAAAATCCAAACCGTTTTGGGTAGTCGCTCGCGGTACGAGCTCCAAGTTCGTTGCAATCACGCGCTACTTCCCGCGCTTTATTTTTGTCGCCCAAATAAAAATCCGGTGAGGAGAGACTTAATATTGAGCCGGCAATGTTCATTTTATCCATTGTCTCGATATTCACCTTTGCATCCCACTTCGGCATAGGAAAAGTATCGGCAAACAGAAGATTATTTTCCGCCAAATAATCACGATAAAGCTTCGGTACAAAATGCGCATGCGCATCAATAATCGGAATCGTTTTGGAATCCATGGTAACCTCTCCTTGTTTTATTTGCCTATTTTTTCAGACTAAATCTTATTGTTATAGAGCTTCTTGGCATTATCGTGCAGAATCATTTGCGCCATTGTAAATGCCTGATCTTCATTAATTAAACCATCGTCAATCATACCTTTTAGGGCAAGGTGCAGTTCTTCTCTGATATTTATTGACGATATCGACAATAAAAAAATACTTGGGCCATCACTGCCGTAAAGCATTTTGGGAGCCAAACCAGCCTCTAGCCAATCACGAAGAATTTTTGCAATTGTTCCTGGCGTACCCGGAAGCCCCAAGGTTATCAGTGAGATATCCAAATATACATTTGGCCCACCCATGCGGCTTGCCATAAAGCCTGCTTCACGCAGGTACGGGAATCCGCCATGGAGCAACACTATTTTAGCCGGCTTAATATCCGGCAGCCATAGGAATGGATCAAACCGGGTAGGTTCTGCTAAATGCACCGGCTGCGCGATACCATGTCCGCCAGTGTGCACATGAAGCGGCAGATCAAGCTCACCCGCTTTTGCAATCAGATGCCGCATCAGGTAATCCTGAAGCATCTTGTAGCGAACGGGTGTGGCATCTTTTTTGTTATAGACATCTTCCGCGTCTTTCTTATCGACAGCATCGATAGCGATATCTCTCCAATAAGGATGGTTCGATTTGATCGCTATTACGCCATCTTTAGCCATTTCTTCCAAGGCTACGGTTATCATATTAACATAATCGTCAAAAGACTTGGGGTACAGTTTCTGAAGGATTCCTTTCGGATAAACTTCCATCATCTTTACAAACATTTTCGTACGGGGGTCATCCCCGATACCGCTATTGTCCAGAGGAGCAATGAAACCATCTATTAATTGAGCCCTTGCGACACGTGCGGGATCCAAACCCGGTCCCAGAACCGGCCGGCTCATACACATGGACAATACGCTTTCGATTCCGGAGACATCCATCGCCTTCATGTAAAATGTTCCTTCATCCTTAAGGCTTGCCTGGTAAAGATCATCAAGCTCTTTTATGTTTTCTTGAGTAAACTCCGAATATGGGAATCCATAAACTTCGCGATAAGATTTAAGCATCCTTCTGGATCGGGTAAGCATTGCCAAGGGATCCGGCACTGGCAGTTTAGCTATGAACGGCGCGAATGGATAAGACCCTATTGATTCCATCCAATAAAATGAATCGAGTGCGTGTACATGGTGGTCAACGATTTTCATATCCCTGATTTTTTCCCTTAAATCCATAAACTGTTTACCTCCTTAAATATTAAAATGTTGAAACCCTCTCGAAAACCCCAAACGCTTTCGAGACCCATGTTTTAAGGTGTGAGTTTTGTCTCATACCTCTAATATTCTCCAAATACTTACTTAAAATTTTTACTGATATTATTGGTAATAAATAATCCTTCGGTGTATTGCATGCCCATTGAGCAAGTGTCGCGCCAGTTCGGAAGAAAGTGATGACGCATGGTAAGATTCAAATAGTGTAACGCTTATTTGTCTTATTGTAACAAAATAGTGTAACACTCGGGTAAGAGACCCCGCATATCCCGCAGTCATATCCCGCAGCCATACCCCGCCCTTGGTTTTACCTTACCCCGCATACCC
>JAZDPP010000166.1:0-40539 GCA_043797445.1 Pseudomonadota bacterium | reverse complement strand
ACCCGCTTCAGCCTTGAGGAAGATCAGATTCCAGCTGCGGCAAACTCACGCGCAAGCGCGTTCAAACAGTGCCGCAGCTTCCATCTGATCCCCCTCAAGGCTTACGCTGCCGCCAGTTACTTGCTACATGCGATTGCCCTGCGGGCAACATAGCGCTCCCATTGACATTCCCGGATGCCGCCCTTAGACTAAACGTATAATAGGGTGTTACCGGCCTTTAATCCGGATAAAATCTTCCCCATTCAGTTGGGGGCCACACGACAGGGAAAGGATCTCGATTATGGATACGGACGGCAATGGATCGGCGAATGAGAAGATGATGAGACAGCTTCGAGCGACATTTGCAGCTCTTCCGAATGACATTCCCATCTATCATTTCGTTGCCCGGGGAAAAGATGACGTTTTCTCTCAGGCAAACCGGCAAATCATGAGGGCGTTTCGCGAGCTGACGGATAAAATTACCTTTCGGGAATACGATCTTGACCACAAGTTGGCGAAACAATACGGAGTCGACCGGTCCCCCACGCTTCTATTTGCCCCGGAGCGCTATCATATCAAATGGTTGGGGGCTCCCATGGGAGAAGAGGGCCGGACCCTGCTCGAAATGCTCATCCTCATCGGCCTGGGAAACAGTCAGCTGAGCGAGGAGGCCAAAAAAATTGTAAAAAAAATCGATTCCCCACGTCAGCTGAAAGTATTTGTGAGCCCCAGCTGTCCCTACTGTCCCCAGGAGGCCGTCAACGGTGTGCGGGCAGCCATCGAAAATCCGGACATGGTGTCTCTTGAACTCGTCGATATTCAATGTAATGTCGATTTGGCGGAAAAATATTCCGCCATGAGCGTGCCGCAGAGCTATGCCAATGATGTTCTAATCGGGCAAGGGGCGAGAGCGGAAGAAATATTCATGTCATCTCTCGCGAAACTGGAGCCGGTAACCGTCTATATTCCGGAAATCGATGCCGAGCTTGTGGAAACGGATCTTCTCATTGTCGGCGGCGGACCCGCCGGTCTGACGGCGGGGATTTACGCCGAGCGCTCCGGTCTGAAATCGGCAGTTGTGGAAAAAGGGGCCTTGGGCGGTCAGGTTTCAACCACACCGGTTGTCGAAAACTATCCCGGATTTACGCAGGTCGGCGGTAAGACGCTGGTGGATATCATGGTCAGCCATGCCCTGCAATACGTACCGATTTTTCAAGGAGAAGAGGTCCTCGACATCACGCCCGGCAACCCGATGGTCGTTGCCACCAGCCGTCGAAAATTTCATACCCGGACGGTGTTGCTCGCAACGGGCGCCGTTCATAGGTCCTTGAACGTTCAGGGCGAACAGGCTTTCAGTGGAAAAGGCGTCAGCTATTGCAGCACCTGTGACGGTCCCCTTTTTAAGGGAAAAAAAGTCATCATGGTCGGTGGCGGCAACAGCGCCGTCACGGAAGCTCTGCACCTGCATCATATGGGGGTGGATGTCACGCTGGTTCATCGTGGCGACAAGCTCAGGGCTCAGGATTTTCTGACAAAAAACCTCTTCGATAACAATATTCCCGTGTTGTGGGAAACGGAAATAGAAGAGATTCGAGGAGAGAAAAAAGTTGAATCGGTGCTGCTGGTAAATCGTAAAACGGGCGAAAAATCAGCGCTCGGCGTGGATGGCGTTTTTGTTGCCATCGGTTACGAACCGGCGGTTATGCTCGCCCGGAAAGTGGGCATTGAACTGACTTCGGAAGGGTTTATCAAGCATGACGGCCATCACCGGACCAATATTCCCGGCATCTACTCCGCGGGAGATGTGGAAGGGGGCTACAAGCAGATCGTCACCGCCACGGGGCAGGGATCTTCCGCTGCGCTTGCCATTTTTGAGGATCTTATCAATCCCTATTGGATGAAAGAGAATCGGTAAGGCATTTTTACACCATATGGCGTAAAGGCATCTATTCTCTTGACTATCTACGGATGAACGGTCAAAAATTAGCCAAATAAAGACTTGGATGCTTGATTTGGGAGGCAAGCGATGAAAAAATACAAGAACCGGCGGCTCGAAGTGGCCAAATTTTAGCAAAGAGGACGAATGAGGCCAACCGTCTATTTGGAAACAACGGTAATCAGCTATGTGACCGCAAGATATAGTCGGGATCTGATTATTGCCGCTCACCAACAAATTACCCATGAATGGTGGGAGATCGCTTTGCCAAAGTATGAAGGGCATGGCACGGGTTGGATTTTTTGGTATCGTGGAACTGCACCCATATTGTCAGCGGTCGCGTAAAGATGATCATCGAGGAAATTAATGCGGAATTTGGAATACGCACGCCGGTAATATGTACCCCCGAAGAGTTGATCGAGGCATGATATGATGGAAGACCCGATAATAAAAGAAATTCGAAAAATTCGCCATGAAATTGAGGCGGACTGCGGAAATGACGCCGACAGGTATTTTCAACACCTTCAGGAGATACAAAAAAAATGTAACGCGCTGGTTTGCCGCCGGCCAAAGAAACGATTACAAATCAAAGCGCTGGGACAGGAGATGTCTGTGCCGGTGTAGATAGGTCGCTTGTCAATTAAAGCGATCTGACATCAGTATTCCTTTTTATCGATCGATCGACCGCTGGTTGTGAAAGGAGAACGAAATCCGCTTGTTCCTGCGGCGGGTATTCGTTGCCGATGCCGAAACGGACTCGTTCACGTTTTAATCTCAGCGGGGAATGAGTTCTTCGTAAGCCTCCTGAATTTCTTTGAATCGTTTTTCCGCCAGCACCCTGAATTCTTCCCCCAGATACGCCACCTTGTCGGGATGGTATTGGTTGGCCAGGCGCCGGTAAGCCTGTTTTATTTCATCCGGGGATGCGCCGGGGCTAACGCCCAAAATGGTGTGGGCATCCGGAGTCGCCTCCCGGCGGCCGCCGGGGGCAGCTGATTCATTTTTGTCCCGATGCGTTTCCTCCCCCTTCGGTTCCGGACGTGGCCGCCCGTATTCACTGCCCGAACCGGTGGCCGCTTCCTTTATTTTTTTCAGAAACCGCCAGAGAAACCAGAGAACGATTACATCATCGATCCATCCCCATCCCAATATGAAATCCGGCAGAATATCGTAGGGGGACACGGTGTACAGAATGGTCAGCACTACCGGCCAAATGATTTTCCACATGATCCGTACCCCGTTGGAGAAAAGGAGGTTATGGGGAATTTCCTCCCGCTGATATACTTTTTTCCGGTTACCTGCGACGGGTACAGGAAACGATTCTGGATAGCACGGAATGAATGCCGTCAAGAATCCGGCAGCTGTCGGCGCATTGAGGCAATTCGGCCAGCCGGGGGCATTTCCGGCAGGGGCTTTTAACAAGATATCCCACTTCGAAATCAAACTTAAACTTATACCCGGAGGCCGGGGCCATGAGAGAATCCCCCCCTGTCGCCGATTCGACGGGTGACGGAAGCGTTCGCGACGGTGTCTCCTTTTCCGGGCTCAGTGCTTGATCTGCCGCTTTGTTCTTCATACCAGAGGCCATTGCTTCTGTTTCCAATATAACGAATAGTGGCATAAAGCCATTTGACGGATTTCAGCCAACGCGAGACTCCTATCACGGACTGAACGGTAAGGTAAAGCATCAATTTAAAAGTCCCTTGACAGCGGCATCCGTTATAATTAGTGTCCATGCGAAAATACGCGGTTTCTTTTCCGGTGCTTTTTACCGGCAGTTTGGATCAACTAAAAAATGGGGATGATCAAATTGGACATTGTTACAGTTTTTTCGCGGAAGGCGTTTATCAGAATTTTTCTTTATTTGGCCCTCCTCGGCGCCTTGGTTTATCTGACCCTGTTTTATGGGGTGGAAGTCCTCATACAAAAACTTCCTGAATTGAAGAGCCTCTCCGATGGCCAACCCGCGCTGAGCCAGCTGGTGGAACTCTTGATGGGGATGAAACGCCTCATGGTTTTCTATATCCCTTTCACCATTGCAGCTGTTTTTCTATTTGCTGCGGTCGGCATATGGATGGGACTCCGGCAGAGTGCAAAAACGCTGCTGACCGCACCCGCGAAAGCCGGCAGTCCGAAACCCGCGCCCGCAAAGACCGAACCGGTTGAGGATAAGGCGCAACGGCGCCGGTATGACAGGCAGATGTTTCTGTACCTGATGTCAGTTCTTCAGCGCGAAGGGCGGCTGATCGATTTTTTAACGGAAGATTTGAGCCTCTATGAAGATGCTCAAATCGGCGCCGCGGTTCGGGGGATTCATGAAAACTGTAAAAAGGTTATTGAAAAGACCTTGTCCCCAAAGCCGGTTCTGGATACCCCGGAAGGCGACTCCGTTACGATTGAAGCCGGCTTTGATCCGGGCGCCATCAAACTCATCGGCAATGTGAGAGGGGAGCCGCCGTTTAAGGGGGTTTTACGTCACCGGGGCTGGCAAACCAAGAAAGAGGAGTTGCCGACCCTTTCGGGCACTCAGGATGCGGGCATTCTCTCGCCGGCCGAGGTGGAAATACAATAGGTTCGTTGCATCAACCCCGTTTAAAAAGCTAACAAAAAGAGAAAAATGCCTGACTCAGAATATATTATCGGAATTGATCTGGGAACCACGAATACTGTGGTTTCCTTCACAAAAGCATCAATAGACCCGGGCCGGACCCCTGAAATCCACATTCTGAAAATTCCTCAGACCGTCGGTCCCGGCGCCGTGGAGATGCGCGACATTCTTCCCTCCTTTATGCTGGCCCCCGGGCCGCATGATGTGCCGGCGGGCGCACTGGAACTTCCCTGGCGGGATGAGAGCCCCTTTACGGTGGGGGAATTCGCCAGAAACAGAGGCGCGGAGATTCCGCCCCGGCTCATTTCATCCGCTAAATCGTGGCTATGCCATCCTCTCGTGGATCGCAACAGCCCCATTCTGCCCTGGAAGAGCCCGGGGGATTGCCCGAAACTTTCCCCCGTTGAAGCGTCCGCGTTGATTTTAAAACACATCTGCCATGCCTGGAACCATCAAATGGCCAAAACGGCCGATGGGTTCGATGAGCGGTTGACGATTCAGAACCAGGATATATTGCTCACCGTCCCCGCTTCATTTGATGCCGTTGCCCGGGAATTGACCGTTCAAGCCACCCGGCTGGCCGGATTGGAACAGGTGACGCTTCTCGAAGAGCCGCAAGCCGCCTTTTATTCCTGGATTGCCGCCTCCGGTGATGCCTGGCGGAAAAAGGTATCCGTCGGCGATCTGGTGCTGGTGTTCGACATCGGCGGCGGCACCAGCGATTTCAGTCTGATCCGGGTCTCGGAAAAAGAAGGGGAACTGGAATTGGAGCGGATTGCCGTGGGGGATCACCTGCTGGTCGGCGGTGACAATATGGATCTGTCTCTTGCCTATACCCTTTCCAAACGGTTGACGGATCAGGGCAAGCGTCCGGATGGCCGGCAAATGCAGGGGCTTTGGCACAGTTGCCGGAATGCAAAAGAGATTATTTTATCTGGAAACGGTCCGGAGGAGCATCCCATCGCCATTCTCGGCTCCGGCAGCAGCCTGATTGGTGGCACCCTTCGCACGCGGCTGACCCGAGCCGATGCCGAAAGTGTCATTTTGGATGGCTTTTTTCCCCTCTGTGAGCGCACCGCCCTCCCCAACTCGCCCCAGCGCGCAGGTATCAGGGAGCTGGGCCTGGCTTATGAGGCGGATCCTTCCGTTTCCCGTCATCTGGCCCGTTTTTTGAGCCGTCAGGATTCTCACCTGAATGCCGCGACGCTGCCCACGGCCGTTTTGTTCAATGGCGGCGTAATGAAGGCTCATGAATTGCGAAAACGGGTGCTCAGTATTCTGAACAGCTGGCATGATTCAGAGCGTCCCGGATCGGTACGGGAACTGGAGGCCTCCGATTTCGACCTTGCCGTTGCCAGAGGGGCCGTCTATTATGGTCTTGCGCGAAGGGGGCATGGGGTCCGGATTCGAAGCGGTTTAGGAAAATCCTATTACCTGGGTGTTGCGGCCGCGCTGCCGGCGGTCCCTGGAATGCCCGCACCGACCCGGGCGCTTTGTTTGGCTCCTTTCGGCATGGAGGAGGGTACCACCGTGAGCCTTTCTTCACAGGAATTCGTGCTGGTGGTGGGGGAACCGGTCACCTTCGACTTTCTGGGGTCTTCCGTGCGATTCGCGGACACGCCCGGCGCCGTGATGGATGACTGGGAGGGGGAAATCGAGCCCATCACCACTCTGGAAACCACGCTTGAAGGGCAGCATGGCACTTCCATTCCGGTAACGCTTGAAGTCGTGGTGACCGAAATCGGTACGCTTGAGGTGTGGTGCGTATCGAGCGAAACCGGGGCCAAATGGAAACTCGAATTCAATGTCCGGGAAAGGGACGGCCTTGACGCTGGATAAACGCTTCATCATCGGCATCGATTTGGGTACCACCAATTGCGCCGTATCCTATGTGGATTTGCAGGAGGTGCCGGGAGAAATCACGCCGCGGTCCAAGGAGAGTCTCATTAAGCTCTTCCGGGTGCCGCAGGTCACCGGCCCGGGGGAAATTACCCGCCTGCCGGTGCTGCCCTCATTTCTCTATCTTCCGGGGGAATATGATATTCCCGGGGAGGCCATCACTCTGCCGTGGTCCACCGAGCCTCCCAACGTTGTCGGAGCGTTTGCCCGGGATCACGGCGCCAAGGTGCCTTCACGGTTGATTTCTTCCGCCAAAAGCTGGCTTTGCCACGGGAATGTCGACCGCCGGGCAAAAATTCTTCCCTGGGGGGCGGGGGATGACATTAAAAAGGTTTCTCCGGTTCAGGCCACCGCCGCCTATCTTTCCCATATTCGAAGGGCCTGGAACCACAGCAGGGGGGACGATGATGATCAGTATCTTGAGAACCAGATGGTGATCGTTACGGTTCCGGCGTCTTTTGATGAGGTGGCGCGGGATCTTACCGTTGAAGCGGCGACAATGGCCGGGTTTCATGATATTACCTTGCTGGAAGAGCCGCTGGCAGCCTTTTACTCCTGGCTCATCCGGCACGAATACCACTGGCGGGAGATGGTTCAGCCCGGCGAGCTGATTTTGGTCTGCGACGTGGGCGGTGGGACCACCGACTTTACGCTGATCAGTTTGCGGGAAACGGAGGGGAGTCCGCGGTTTGAACGGATTGCCGTGGGGGATCATCTGATACTGGGCGGTGACAATGTCGATCTGACCCTGGCCCGACAAATTGAAATGCGCTTTTCTTCCAAATCCGCATCGTTGGGGGGGGACCGGTGGAAGGCGCTTTGCCATCAGTGCCGGCAGGCCAAGGAAACGCTACTGGATGGTCTGGCGGAATCCGTAAAAATAACCCTTCTCGGAGAGGGGGGGAAACTGATTGCCGGCACCCTGTCCGCGGAATTAACGTATTCCGCGGTTGAGACCGCGGTCCTGGCGGGTTTTTTCCCGCTGGCCAATTCGGGAATTCCAAAAAGGAAAGCGGAGCGAAAGGGAATTTCGGAGCTGGGCCTTCCATATGAGCCGGAGCCGGCGATTACCCGGCACCTGTGCTGGTTTCTGGAGCAACACCGAAGCGATATCGCCGCCATTTTGAATAGAAACGAAGTGGCCCCGGATCACATCCTGTTTAACGGCGGTTCTCTGAAACCACTGGTGATTCAGGAGCGAATACGAAGCGCCATCCGGCACTGGTTCGGCAAGACGGATGCCCGGTTGCCCCGCGTTCTGGATAACCCCAGCCCGGAGCTCGCGGTTGCCCTGGGGGCCGCCTACTATGGCCTCGTCAAAACCGGTATCGGCGTTCGGGTCGGCAGCGGCAGCGCCCGGGCCTATTTTCTCGGCGTGTCGTCTAACAGGGAGACATTGGGAGAAGCCCCAAAGGAAGCCCTTTGCCTGGTGGAACGGGGCCTGGATGAGGGCAGCAACATTGAATTGAAAAATCGCAATTTCCAGGTGCTGACCAATCAACCGGTACAATTTGACGTCTATAGCTCCAGTTTCAGATCGGGAGATGCCTGCGGCGATCTGGTTCCCATCGACGAATCCCTGACCCCCATGCCGCCCGTGCGCACCGTCATCGAATTCGGCAAGAAGGGCGAGGGAACCGAAATACCGGTGCAACTGGAGGCGATCTACACGGAGGTGGGAACGCTGGCCCTCTGGTGTCGAAGTCGCGCCAGCAATCATCGCTGGCAGCTCCAGTTCCAGCTTCGCGATATCGTGACCGCTCCGGGAAGTGTCGGCGATGCGGTGATCATTGAGGCCTCCCTGGTGGAGGATGTCCGAAGCAAGATCCGGAGCCTTTTTTCGAAAGAGATCGATCGAAAAGGGCTTGAAGCCCTCATTAGAGATATCTCACACCGCATCGAGCGGAAAAAGGAGAACTGGCCGCTGTCGTTTATTCGCACGCTGGCCGATGACCTTTTGGAACTCGAATCCGCCCGGCATCAGGTGGCGGATCAGGAAGGCCGGTGGATGAATCTCCTGGGGTTTAGCTTGCGCCCCGGTTTCGGAGACGCTTTTGACCCGCAGCGCTTAAAAAAGCTATGGAAACTTCATCGCCAGGGACCGGTTCATAAAAAAAACGCGCAGGTTTGCGCCGAATGGTGGATCCTGTGGCGCCGCATTTCCGGTGGGCTTACCCCCGGTCAGCAGCGCCAGTTCAGTCAGGAGCTGACCACGCTCATGATTCCGAAAAAAGGCGCCCGGCCCAAAATTACTTCCCAGGAACTACTTGAAATCTGGATGCTTCTGGCCAATATGGAACACTTGCAGCCGAACGACAAGATCCGATGGGGAAATCAGCTTCTTTCCGAGATGTCGCCGAAGCAATGCAAGTCCCAGATGCTCTGGTCTCTATCCCGTATCGGCGCCCGTGTGCTGCTCTATGGCCCGGTGGACCGGGTGATTCCGCCGAAAGAGGCTTATAGCTGGTGTGAAACGCTCCTGGATCGGGAATGGCGCAATATTGTGCCCGTGGGGGCGGCAGTGGCCCAGATGGCCCGGAAAACCGGCGACCGGATGCGGGACATGAGCACCGGGCAACTAAACCGGATTCTGGACTGGATGAGCGGGTATCCGGAACTGGCCGCGCATCTTCCCTTTGTCACGGAAATCATTCCGCTGGCGGCGAAGGAGGAAAGCGTCATTTTCGGAGAGGCGCTGCCATCCGGTCTCGTGCTGCATGAGTGAGAAGGAGATGAAAAGATGGAACCATCCCAACCCTACGACGTTGCCATCATCGGCGCGGGTCCCGGCGGCTATGTGGCGGGTATTCGGGCCGCACAATTGGGATTGACCGCCTGTGTCATCGAAAAGGACAAGCCGGGAGGGGTCTGTCTCAACTGGGGCTGCATTCCGTCCAAAAATCTGCTTTACCAGGCAACCTTGTTTGATTCCGGAAAAGAACTCGAAAGTATCGGTGTCGCCGTTGATGTCTCCACCCTCGATTACAGCAAGGTGCATAAAAAATCCCGGCAGGCCGCACAGCGTCTGGTAAAAGGGGTGGAGTTTTTGCTGAAGAAAAACAAGGTCACGCTCATCAGTGGAACCGCCAGGATCGCGGATCGCAATAAAGTCCTTCTGGACGATAGAACCGAAATTGCCGCAAAAAACATCCTCATTGCAACGGGGTCACGGCCGTTGCAGGCGCCGGGGTTTGAATGTGATGAAACCCGGGTTCTCTCTTCAACCGGGATTCTCTCGATGACCACTCTTCCCAAAAGCCTCATCATTCTCGGCGCCGGCGCCATCGGTTGCGAGTTCGCCCATATGATGACCTCCTTTGGCGTTAAGGTGACGCTGGTGGAGATGGCGGACCATATCCTGCCCTTTGAGGATGAAGAAACCGTGAGCGTTCTGACCCGGTCATTCAAGAAAAAAGGGGTCGACATTTTGACATCCACCCGGGCCGTATCCCTCACCCGGATGAACGACGCGGTGGAAATCGCGGTTGAAGAAAAAGGCGGCGCCCCGAAACTGATTCAGGCGGAAAAGGCGCTGTGTGTTTTCGGCAGAACCCCCAACACGGAAAACATCGGCTTGGAAGCGATCGGCATCCGGACGGATCGGGGATATATTCCCACCGGAGATTATTGCCGGACCGAAGTTCCGGGCGTCTATGCCATCGGGGATGTGGTGAAAACCCCGCTTCTCGCCCATGTGGCGTCCAAGGAGGGGGAAATCGCCGTTGAGCACATGGCCGGCCACGGCACCACCGCCCGCATAGATATCAACGAAGTGCCGTCTGCCATCTATTGTGAGCCCCAGATTGCCAGCTTCGGGCTGAGGGAAAGCCAGGCCATCGAAGGAACGATTCCCTATAAGAAGGTGAATTTTCCCTATCGCGGAATCGGCAAGGCGGTTGCCATCGGAAAGCCGGACGGCATGGTGAAACTCCTCTACGATCCGGATACGCGGGAGATTCTGGGGGCGCATATCGTGGGGCATGATGCAACGGAGATTATTCACGAGATTCTGCTTGCCAAAACGGCCAAAATTTTACCGGCACGGGTGGCGCAGATGATCCATGCTCACCCGACGATATCCGAGCTTGTGATGGAAGGAATGCGGTCCGTCTCCGGAATGGCGATTCATGCATGAATACGTTTCCGGAGAGGGGGACAAAACAGGACCCGGCAACCGGTTGTTTATAAAAAAGGAAGGTTACTTGCGAGTCGGTACGGGTTTCGATGTCCATCGGTTGGTTACGGGGCGAAAGCTGATTCTGGGCGGGGTGGAAATTCCGTTTGAGAAAGGTCTTCTTGGTCATTCGGATGCGGATGTATTGTTGCATGCTGT
Organism: Pseudomonadota bacterium; assembly: GCA_043797445.1. GTDB lineage: Bacteria > Desulfobacterota > Desulfobacteria > Desulfobacterales > JAFDDL01 > JAZDPP01. The sequence continues at coordinate 29,784 of JAZDPP010000166.1, read as the reverse complement.
CTGTGATGCGCTGCTGGGGGCCGCGGGGCTTGAGGATATCGGCGTTCATTTTCCGGATTCCGATATTTCGTACAAAGATATCGACAGCATCAAGCTTCTGGAGCGAACCCGGGATAAATTATCGGCCTCCGGCTTTTCGATTCGAAACCTGGATGCCACCGTATTTGCCGAGGCCCCCAAGATCTCCCCGTATCGCGCCACGATGCGAGAGCGTATTGCAACCGCACTCAACCTCGCTGTTGAGGATGTAAACATCAAGGCCACAACAACCGAGGGGCTCGGATACGTCGGCAAGGGAGAGGGGATTGCCGCAATGTGCACGGCACTCGTCTCGAAAAAGGAATCTGCTTGAAAAAGCTTGATCAAGCCGCATTTCCACTTATATTGTATGGGCACGTTGCTAAGTCGGCCTGAACGGCATAAGGCCCCAATGGTTCGCTCAAACTTGCAGGTTAAGGAAACAAGAATGGCAATTCGCGTATATAACACCCTGACAAAAAAGAAGGAAACCTTTGAACCGCTTCAACCGGGCAAGGTATCGATGTATGTCTGCGGGCCCACGGTGTACGACAGTTGCCATATCGGTCATGCCCGGTCAGCCGTTGTTTTTGATGTCATCAGCCGCTACTTTAGAGAAATCGGCTACGAGGTTACCTATGTCAGAAATTTTACCGATGTGGACGATAAAATCATCCGGCGTGCGCAGGAATTGGGCACGGATTCAAGCGCCATCGCTGCCAAATATATTGCGGAATTCTATGAGGACATGGATGCCCTCCATGTGGGGCGAGCCACTATCGAACCCAAGGCGACCGAACATATCGCCCCCATTATAGGGCTCATCGAAACGCTTCTGGAAAAGGGAATCGCCTACGAAATCGAGGGGGATGTCTATTTTGCCGTGGAAGCTTTCGACGGGTACGGAAAACTGTCCGGGCGAAAATTGGACGACATGGAAGCCGGCGCCCGGGTCGATGTGGATAAGCGCAAAAAAAACCCGTTTGATTTCGCACTCTGGAAAACAGCCAAACCCGGTGAACCGTCATGGGAAAGCCCCTGGGGAATGGGGCGGCCCGGCTGGCATATCGAATGCTCGGCCATGAGTTCAAAGTATCTGGGCCACACCTTTGACATCCACGGCGGCGGCAAGGATTTGATTTTTCCGCACCATGAAAACGAAATCGCTCAATCCGAAGCGGCCACGGGTCATCCGTTTGCCACCTATTGGATTCATAACGGCTTTGTAAATATCAATCAGGAAAAAATGTCGAAATCCCTCGGCAATTTTTTACTGATCCGGGACGTGCTCAAACGATATCACACCGAAACAGTCCGCTTGTTTCTCCTCTCCAACCATTACCGAAGCCCCGTGGATTTCACCGATAAGGCCATGGATGAGGCGGGAAGCGCCCTGGATAAGATTTATTCCCTTCTGGAACGGGTAGAGGCCGACGTACCGCCCGCTGATACCACCTCCTCGTCAACGGACGGATACTGGCGGCGCTTTCAGGAGGCCATGGATGATGATTTCAACTCTGCTCAGGGAATCGGTGTTTTGTTTGAAGCGGTTCGCACCCTTAATCGCCTCCTGGATGAATCCAGGGGAAAGCTTTCATCTGAAAAGCGGGCGGTTGTTCATGCGGCAGTTTTCGATATCAAACGGATGGGCGGTATTCTAGGAATTGTGATGGAGTCTCCATCCACTTATTTTGAAAAGAAAAAAGCACATGTGCTTGCATCGAGGGGGATTGCGCCGGACGAGGTCGAAAAATTGCTTCAGGAGCGGCGGGATGCCCGAAAGGCCAAGGATTGGGCGAAGGCGGATCAGATCCGGGACCGCCTGGCGGAAATGAGCATTGTTATAAAGGATCGGCCGGATGGCACCCATTGGATGGTGGAGTGAGTCTTTTCCACCTTACCTCCGCTTTTACCCCGAAGGGGGATCAGCCCGCCGCGATTGAAAAGCTCAGTCATGGCATCCTTTCCGGCGAAGCGCATCAGGTGCTGTTGGGGGTCACCGGGTCGGGCAAAACTTTTACCATGGCCCACGTCATCGCAGGTGTTGAAAGGCCCGCCCTGGTGATAGCGCCGAATAAGACCCTCGCGGCTCAGCTGTATAATGAATTCAAGGCGCTTTTTCCGGAAAACGCCGTTGAATATTTCGTGAGTTATTACGATTATTATCAGCCGGAAGCCTATATTCCCGCCAGTGATACCTATATTCAAAAAGACTCCTCCATCAATGAAATGATCGATAAGCTGCGCCACAGCGCGACGCGATCCGTTCTTTCCCGAAGAGATGTGATCGTAGTGGCCAGCGTGTCATGTATCTACGGCCTTGGGGCGCCGGAGGAATATCTCGGAATGCGAATCAGCCTTGAGACGGCGGCTGAATTGAATCGGGAACGGCTCCTGCGGGGACTGGTGGAGATGCAGTATGAGCGCAACGATATCGATTTTCACCGCGGTACCTTCCGGGTTCGGGGGGATCGGGTGGAAATTTTTCCCGCCTATGAAGAGGACAAGGCTTTACGGATCGAGTTTTTCGGTGATCAGATCGACAGTCTCTCCGAAATCGATCCCCTTCGGGGCACCCTGGTGAAATTGCTCTCTCGGGCGACGCTTTTTCCGGCAAGCCACTATGTCACGGATAAAGGCACGCTTCGGCGGGCGATAGAAACCATCAAATCGGAATTAACAGAGCGTGTCGCTTTTTTCAGATCGGAGAACAAACTCATTGAAGCCCAGCGCATTGAGGAGCGAACCAACTTCGATCTCGAGATGATGCTGGAGCTCGGTTACTGTAACGGCATAGAAAACTATTCGCGGCACCTCACCGGCCGAAATGCCGGGGAGCCCCCCCCGACGCTGCTTGAATATTTTCCGGATGATGTGATCGTGTTTATCGATGAAAGTCATATCACCGTTTCTCAGCTCAGGGCCATGTACCGGGGAGATCGATCCCGAAAGACAACGCTGGCGGAATACGGCTTTCGGCTTCCATCCGCTCTGGATAACCGGCCGTTGATGTTTGAGGAGTTCCAGGAGCGGGTGTCCCAGGCTGTCTATGTCTCGGCGACGCCATCCGAATATGAGCTGACGATAACCGGATCGGCGCCGGTGGAGCAGATTGTCCGGCCCACCGGTCTTCTGGATCCGGCGACCGAGATCCGCAGCGCCGGGAATCAGGTCGACGATCTTTATCAGGAGATTCGGAGATGCGTAAAAGGAGGCCAGCGTGTGCTGGTGACAACGCTCACCAAACGCATGGCTGAAGATCTCACCGAATATTATGCGGATTTAGGGATTCGTATCCGCTATCTTCACGCGGATGTCAGTACGCTGGAACGAATGGAGATAATACGGGATCTTCGCATGGGGGGCTTTGATGTGCTGGTGGGCATCAATCTTCTCCGGGAAGGACTTGACATCCCGGAAGTGACACTGGTGGCTATTCTCGATGCGGATAAGGAAGGGTTTCTCAGATCGGCCCGGTCCCTGGTGCAGACATTTGGACGGGCCGCTCGAAATATTGACGGCCGGGTCATCCTGTATGCGAACAAAAAAACACCGGCTATGATTCAGGCCATTGAGGAAACCGACCGTCGGCGGCATATTCAGGCGCTTTACAACCAACGGCACCATATCACGCCGTCAACGATATCAAAATCCTTAACCAGCGCACTGGACTCGCTATACACCCTGGACACTTCCCAGGAAAAGGGTGTCGCTGAATCCGTAAAGGAATACCTGTCACCGGACAAACTTGAAAAGGACATCAAGGCGCTTGAGAAAGAAATGCATTCCGCCGCCAGAGACTTGAATTTCGAACAGGCCGCCGTGCTGCGGGATCGCATAAATGAGCTAAAAAAACGGATGGTCTTTGATCTGTAGGGCAAGGGGAACGGCGATGTTCGAGAGCCTTAGAGAAAAACTCGTTCAGGTTTCCAAAGGGCCCGGTGTTTATCTCATGAAGGATGCCGAGGGAAGGGTCATTTATGCGGGGAAGGCCCGAAACCTGAAAAGCAGACTCGCCTCCTACTTCGCCCATCAAGATCCGGCCAATATAAAAACGGGAATTTTGGTCACCAAAATCTCCTCGTTCGATACCATTGTCACCGCCACCGAACAGGAAGCGCTGATTCTGGAATCGACGCTCATTAAACGCTACCGGCCGCGCTATAATGTCATCCTTAAAGACGACAAACGATATCCGGTGTTGCGGCTCGATACGACCGGTCCCTACCCGAACTTAACGGTGGTTCGCAAAATGGTAAAAGATGGCGCTCATTATTTCGGGCCCTATTCTTCCGCAAAGGCCGTACATCAGACGGTTAAGTTCATTAATAAGACCTTTAAGCTCTGTAAGTGTCGAAAATCCAAATTTAACAATCGATCCCGGCCCTGTTTGCAGCATCAAATGGGGCAATGCCTGGGACCTTGTTGTTTGAAGGTGGATCAATCGGTGTATGACGATATGGTCCACGAGGTAATGCTGCTTCTCGGTGGGCGCACCCCGGATCTTATTCGCAAAATTAAAAGGGAGATGACGGCTGCCGCTGATGCCCAGAATTTCGAACAAGCAGCGGTTCTTCGGGATAAGATGTTTTCCATTGAGCATATTACCGAAAAGCAAGTGGTCGTGACCCATGATTTTAAAGACAGGGATGTTCTGGCGATTGCGCGCTCAAATGATGTATCGGTTATCACGCTGCTGGTGATTCGTGGCGGGTATCTGATCGGTTCCCGGCATTTTGAGTTTGTGGATGCTATCGTCACGGATGATGAAATGGCAAGAGGCTTTATCCGGCAATATTATGAAGCGGCGCATCAGATTCCCTCGGAGTTGCTTTTGCCCCTTGAATTTGAAGACGCCCTCCTTCTGGAGGACTGGCTGGAGAAGTTAAAAGGCAAGCGAATCCACATTCTTTTTCCGCAGCGCGGTGAAAAGGTCCGATTGGTGGCCATGGCCCGGCAAAATGCTGAAAATAGGTTGAAAGAGCTCCGTAGCACTGCCGTCGGGGAGGTGGCGCTGTTGCATCGTCTTAAAAATCGCCTCGGTTTAAGACAATTGCCTGTTCGTATCGAATGTTTTGATAATTCTAATATTCAAGGCACCCATCCTGTATCCGGGCAAGTGGTGTTTGAAAATGCAAAACCGAGCAAACCAGACTACCGGACGTATAAAATACGCAGTGTCTCCGAACCGGACGATTATGCCAGCATGGCGGAAGTGTTGGGCCGGCGATTCGGTCAAACTGAAACCGATGGTCCGCTTCCCGATCTTCTAATGGTAGATGGGGGAAAGGGGCAGCTTAACATCGCCTGCAGTGTGATCACCTCGCTGGGGCTGGAGGGAAAATTCGATATTCTGGGAATTGCGAAAAAGGATGAAAAAAAAGGGGAAGCGCATGACAAAATTTTCCTGCAAGGCCGTGTCAATCCGGTTAATTTCGGAAGGGAAGGGGACCTGCTCCTTTTTCTGCAGCGAATTCGGGATGAGTCGCATCGGTTTGCCATTTCATTTCATAGGCGGCAACGCCGGATGAGCGCCCTTCATTCAGAGCTGGATTCAATTCCCGGAATTGGGAAAAAACGTAAACACGCGCTCCTGAATCACTTTGGCAGTGTCGAGAAAATACGGAACGCCTCGTTTGAAGAGTTGTTGTCTGTCCCCGGGATGAATCGGTCGGCAGCTGAAGCCGTCAAAAACGGACTTACCGACAATTCAAAGCAATCACCCATGGTATCTTCTTGACATTCGGATTAAAAGCTGAATAATTGAGAACGGTTGAGATGTGCGGGAAGAGAGTGGTTCTTCCCCCCCTGTTAAAAATTCTCACGATCGCATTAATTTCATCCGGGCGTATGTCATCGCCCCCCATGAGGGAAAGCGAATGGATATAAAAGCCGGGCTTGAACAACAACTTAAGGTGGCGGAGCTCTATAAGGCGCAGGGCCTGTACGCCGAAGCTAAAAAGGCCTACGACGCTGCCTTGGATATCGTTCAGGCAAATCCTCGGATAAAAAACCGGGATCATATCCAGTCCGTCCTGGCCCAAAAGATTGAAGCGCTGAAGATAGTATCTGAAAAAGTTGAATCTGCTCCGGCAACTCCTGAAATGGCCCCTCAGGTGCAAACACTCATCAAGAATCTGTTTTCCTTTTCAGCGGACGCCGATCCGGATGTAACGGCGCTGGAAGGTGCTGTCGCGCTGGCAAAATTTGGACAGGTTGAGCGCGCCATTTTTGAATTCAATAGCCTATTGGAGAGAGATTCGGTTCGTGTTGCGGCGGCAAAAAATATACTCAGGTGTTACCAGCTCCTTTCGATGCCTGAAAAGGCGGTTGATACCTACCATGAATGGCTTTCCAATACGCTGTTTTCAGCAACAGAGCTTGCGCGGGTGCGCCGCTTCCTGGAGGCGATGTTCAAAAGAGATGGGGAAATACTGTCACAGATAAGCATTTCTCTACCCGGAGATAAGCCGATAAGTGACGATCCGAAACTCGAGCCACCTGACGCCCTGGATATCGGCTCTATTGTTATCAATCTGGACAATGGGCCGCTAAGGGGAAAACCCATTGAACTCGATGTTCAGCTTCAAGCCAGAAACACGGTCAGCCTTTTTATCGAAAGCAAGGAAAAATCACTCCTGGATAACCTGAATGTGGGATTCCGACTGAGAAATATACAATTTAATTCAACGGTAGCAATTTTTCGAGGTGAGGGTGTTATTTCCGCCAAAGCGTTGATTAATTCTGGCCCAAAGCAAGGAGAATATCACTTGGACATTAAAATCGAAGACTCACGAGACCGGATCGGTCCGTGAGATTTTAGGTAAAAGCGTTTGCATCCACGGGATGAGGTGAATCATATTTTCCCCGGTTGATTGGGTGTCGGTTTTTGTTTTTTTCATCGTATTTGAGACGGAGCTGGCTATATGGCAATTTTCAATTTAAAAAAACGAGAAATCGAATGCAAAATCGTTTATTACGGTCCCGGAAGATGCGGGAAAACGACAAATTTAGAAAATATTTTCAAATCATACAAAAAGCAGGTTACCGGTGAAATGGTTTCCATCAACACCGAAGGGGATCGAACTCTGTTTTTTGATTTTCTGCCCATGGGACTGGGGAAAATTCGGGGATGCGATATTCGGGTTCAATTATATACCGTTCCGGGCCAGGTGAAATATAAGGCCACCCGCAAATTGGTGCTCAAGGGGGTTGACGGTGTGATTTTCGTGGCGGACTCCTTGAATGTGCGCCGGGAAAGCAATATGAATTCACTGAAGGATTTGCACCAGAACCTCAAGGAATACGGTTTAAGTATTTTTCGGCTTCCGCTGGTTCTCCAATACAATAAGCGTGATCTGGCGCAACAGGGGATTCCGCTGATGCCGCTTGAGCAGATGGAACGGGAACTGAATCATCAGCTTAAGGTCCCGTCTTTCCCGGCAAGTGCTTTTACGGGCGAAGGTGTCGGTAAGACGCTGCTCGAAGGCGTGAAATTGACCTTGAAGCATCTGCAAAAAGAACTTAACTGGGCCAAGTAGTAAGGGCTTTGCAAGCGTGACGACATATGACAAACATCGTATTTTCGGGAAAGCTGGAATTCCTGGATCTGGCGGAGCTGATTCAGTTAATCGGTAATAACGGATTCTCAGGCGTTTTGCGACTTCAATCCACCTATAGTGTACTCCCTGGTTTTATTTATTTTATAAATGGAAACCCGGTGGAATCCGATATCGGTACGCTTACCGGAATCGAGGCGCTGAATACCCTTTTCGGATGGCAGGTCGGCGATTTTATCTTCAGCAATGAACGTACGAGTAAGAAAAGAGTCATTCATAAAAATAGAATGGAGCTCATTCTGGATGGATTGCGTATGGTTGATGACGGAAAAACAAAAATTGTAAGAGCCCAATCAGAATCAAATGTCGATGACCCGGTTATCCTGAATTCCGGGAAAAAGTCGGAAGTTAAAGGACCACCGGTCGATTATATCTATGTGGTGGACGAAGAATCGTTTTCGGATGGAGATATTATCGCCCAGGAGGGGAGACACGGCGGGTGGCTCTGGGTTGTTCTCGAGGGGATGGTGGATATCATCAAGGAAACTAAAAACGGGGAGATGTTCATTCTCCGGCTTTCGGAGGGGGCCTTCGTCGGCAGTTTCGCGTCTTTTCTGCCGGGGGATCATGTGCGGAGCGCCGCGGCAATTGCACGGGGGAATGTCCAGCTGGGTGTCCTTGATGCTCCTCGCCTGGCGGGTGAATACGCCGGTTTGACGCCGGTGTTTCGACGTTTTGTCATCAGCGTGGACAATCGGCTCAAAGAGGTCACGGCCCGGTTGATCGAAATCCGTTCCAAAAAAGGTATAACCGCCGGTGGAGTGCCCAAGGGACTGGAACCCTTTGCACTGGAAGGTGAAAGAAAGGGAGGGCTTTTTGTCATCAGCAAAGGAAAAGCGGCTGTGGTGCGCCATACCGATTATGGAAATATCCTGCTTGCTAACCTTTCGCCGGGTGACTCATTTGGACATGTGCCGTTTTTAGAGATAGGGCATGAGCCTTATGCCGGGTCGATTTATGCTTCGCCGGATCTTGAAATCGAAACGTTGGATGCAAAGGCTCTTCAAAATGAATATCATCGGCAATCGACAACCCTGAAAAATCTGCTTGAACATGTTTCCGCGTGTATATCGATTACAACTCAGTTGGTGTTCAATGATTTTCTCAAAGGGAAAGATGTCAGAAGACCCACTAAAATATAGCCGCAACTATTTGAAATTTTCGATACCAGGGAGACGCCCCAGGCGGTATGTCTATGACTGAGAAAAGAAAAACGGATCGAATCAACACGCTGAATCTTCTTTATATTCTTTTGAATGAGGAAGATACGGCTGTCCACCAGGGAATGGGCCGGACCTTGAATTTATCGGAAACAGGTATCCTGCTGGAGACACATTTTCCCATTGAGTCCGAACACACGGTTATGTTTTCCATCGGTCTCGCCGAGGATCTGGTGGAGATTAAAGGAAAGGTGGCTCATCATCGTCAACTTGAAGATGGCAATTTCATTACCGGTATTTATTTTATTGAGGTAACGGATGCAGCCATTGCAATTATCCAAAAATATATTCAAGAATACGGTAAAGATTTTTCCGCCGCGGAACCAACTCCATAAGAATCGGCGGTATCTTCTGCCTCCCAGGCTCGATAAGGACACAACGAAAGACTAAAATATTCATATGGTTGTGAATATTTTTGTATAACAGCATGCTGGCGAACCCATGGTTGATGCCAATGAACGAAAGGATCCGCATGGCGAATCAAGCGGTAATTGAAACTGATTTTCCAAAATTAACCCTGATAAAAAAAGGGAAGGTAAGAGATATATACGATATGGGAGACAGCCTCCTGATGGTGGCCTCGGATCGCATCTCCGCTTTTGATGTCATCATGCCGGATCCCGTGCCGGATAAGGGAAAAATTCTGACCCGAATATCCTTGTTCTGGTTTGATATCATGAAATCGATCGTTGGCAATCATATCATTTCCGGCAACGTTTCCGATTACCCAATAGCATGTAACCCCTATGCGGATATTCTCAAAGGGCGGAGCATGCTGGTGAAAAAGGCCAAACCGCTTACGATAGAATGTGTTGTGAGAGGCTATCTTTCCGGATCCGGCTGGGATTCTTACCAAAAATCAGGACTTGTCTGTGGTATTCGGCTACCCCGGGGGCTTAGGGAATCAGACAAACTGCCGGAACCCCTGTTCACGCCCTCCACCAAGGCGGAACTCGGCGAGCATGACATGAATATTGATTTTGATGAAGCAGCCGGAATCATCGGCAAGCCGTTAGCCGAAAAAGTACGGGATCTGAGCCTTGCGATTTATAAAAAAGGGGCCGAACTTGCCGCGGATAAAGGGATCATTATTGCGGACACCAAATTTGAGTTCGGGCTCTTCAAGGATGAGTTGATTCTGATCGATGAAGTTCTCACACCCGATTCTTCCCGCTTCTGGCCCAAGATCTCTTACTGTCCGGGAGGGGGACAACGCAGCTATGACAAGCAGTATTTAAGAGATTATCTGCTCTCCCTGGATTGGGATAAAACGCCGCCCGGGCCGCCGCTCCCACAAGAGGTGATCCAAAATACCCGCGCCAGGTATATGGAGGCCCTTGCGGCATTGACGGGAACGGATGCCATATAATCTCCAAACGGTCTGCCTGTCTGAAATCAACAAGGATGAGGAGACCTTCCGCATTACCACGACGGTTGATGCCGGCTCTTTAGTTGCCTCCATTGTCAAAGTCGGGTTGATTCATCCACCGATATTGATCCAGCGTGATTCCAGATTTGTGGTTGTTAGCGGGTTTCGCAGAATTGCGGCGGTTCGCCTTTTGAAATTTAAACAGTTCTCCGCGCGTATTTTAGATTCCATGACGTCTCATTTGGATTGTGTTCAACTCGCCATCGCGGACAATGCATTTCAGCGATCTCTAAATCCAATTGAAATCTCCCGGGGACTCTCGCTCCTATCCCCTTGCTTCGAGAACGAATCGGAATTGTCCCAAACTGCCCGTGCATTGGGGTTACCGGATAGTGCTCCGTTAATTAAAAAGCTTATTCCCTTATGCAACCTCCCCTGGGAGGTGCGGGAGGGGGTTATTAACAATTCGATTCCCCCGCAGGTTGCGCGAATGCTCTGTTCTCTTGATACGCAAGATGCCATATGGTTAGCGCTTATTTTTAACTCATTAAAAATCAGCTTAAACAAGCAAAGAGAAATAATAACCCTATCTCAGGAAATTGCACACCGGGAAGATCTTCCCCTGGGAGCTGTCTTTGCGGAAAAGGAATTGTGCGACATCTTGCATGACCCGGATCTTGACCGGTCGAGAAAGGCGGCAGCGCTAAGGAGTTACCTGAAGCATCGTCGCTTTCCGGCGCTCACCCGGGCCAAGGACGCTTTCGAGGAGATGCTGAAGTCTCTTAAGCTGGATGCTTCGGCTAAACTCATTGCTCCAGTCGATTTTGAAGGAAGGCATTTCACTCTCAATCTTACATTTAAAGAACTCGGTGAGCTTGAACGCCACAAGAATACCATCGATCGAATCGCCCGGCACCACGCGATGAAGCGTCTCACTGATCCCGCCGCCGAATAAGCCGGCCTCTAAACCTATCCAAAAATGGTTGCGGCTTATTGTTATTAAGAATCCGGAATTCAGGCGTTGGAATAAATAACGTCCCGTATTAAAAACGGATTTTTCAATTATGAAATCGTTCGCTTGACAAATAAAACAACATTTTTTATAACCAATTATAAGAAATAAATCATATTCATTAATTGTATGGGCATAACAGAAAGAAAGCATCGAGAAAAAGAGCTGCGTCGGCAGCAGATTATGGTTGCCGCAAAGAAGCTTTTTGCGTCCAAAGGATTTAGTCGTGCAACCATAGAGGAAATCGCAAAGGAAGCTGAATTAAGTCCGGGTACCTTGTATCTGTATTTTAAGAATAAAGATGAGCTGTTTGCAGCACTGTCAATCAAAATTTTACGGTATTTAATTGCCCGCCTTGAGAAACTCTGCGTAGAAAAAGGCCTCACACCGTATCAGCGGCTCTCAGCATTGAAAGACATCTTATATGACGCCTGCGCTTTTGATTCCTGGATTCTGATCAACACGTTCCGCCTTCAAGCGAGTGACACGCTGCAAAATCTATCCCCGGAACTTTTATCGGAGATTGATACACACACTCATAAAATTGTATCGATCATGGCTGAAATATTCCAACAGGGGATCAGTAGCGGAACGTTTATTGATCGCCCTGCCAATGTCGTCGCATCCGTCCTTTGGGCAGTATTTTCGGGCGCTGTTCTATTTGATGAGAGTCAACGGAATATGGATGAGAGCAGCCGGCCCCTGCTGACGCTCGACAGCGCGTTTGAAATTTTCTCCCGGGGCATTTTATCTCCGGCGCCAATGACCGTGTAATCGACGGTTAAAGCGAAACGTGTAGTCGTCCAAGTAATAGTCAAGGTGTTTATAACTGGCCGACCCTTGGTGTAGCACCCCACTTTTATCAAAAGAAAACCATTGTCGAATCAATTCTGGAAATATCTTTATCCATGGTAACGATTTTCAACCCGTAGTGCCGGGCCAGACTGTATTGATAAGCATCGTCAAATCCAGTACTTGGCCCCGTAATTGACAGCATCGCCACCAGTAAGCAACACGCCGCTTTTGCAGCCAGTTTTTGAATTTCAGGTAAAGCGCGCAATAAAAAAGCAAACTTGATATCGATAAAACAAGATGTTACATGAGTAAATCTTTCGGTATTCCGGCGGCCCCGGTCAGAATGGGTCCGGACGGCGTCCGGTAGGGATTTCTTTTGCAGCGATGGCAATCTGAGAGCAGACAATGACGCGAAAACCGCGGCGGATAAAACAGAAGGTAGACCACGGGATAACGCCTCCACTCTCATCCGGTACAGGTGTATTCCGGGCGTTTAATTTTTCGGAATGGATGGCCCGAATGGCGACGACCGGATGGACGGCGGCGGTTCTGATGGCGCTTGTGGTCGTGATGACATACGGTCATACCCTCGATGTGCCGTTCTATATGGACGATTATCCGTCGATTGTGAATAATCCGGCGATAGTCGATTGGCGGCAAATCGATGCTATCTGGCGGTTTGCACCGCTTCGAGTCGTCGGCTATATGAGCCTGGCGCTCAATTATCACTGGCATCAATTCCAGGTGCACGGATACCATGTGGTCAATATCGTCATTCATTTTCTGGCGGGAGCAGCTGTTTTCGGGTTTGCCGGGGCATTGATGCGCACCCCCGCATTGGCGGAGGATAAGCCCGGCGCCATTGCCCGCGTCTGGTTTCCCATTTTCAGCGCGTTGATCTTTCTATCGCATCCCCTGCAGACGCAGGCGGTAACCTACACCATTCAGCGGCTGGCCTCGTTGGCCGCGTTATTCTATATCGCGACCATGACCTGCTATCTGTATGGGCGGCTGGCGACCGGTTCCCGGCGCACCCGGTTGGGATGGTATGGTCTTTCGATCGGTTTTGCGCTCTTGTCGTTTCTGACGAAACAGAACACCTTCACGCTGCCGATGGCGATCCTGGTGCTGGAGGGCGTGTTTTTTCCGGGAGCCCGGACCCGGTTTGCGCTAAAGGCGGCTTTCGCCCTGACGGGAATTCTAGCCGCCTGGGGCGTTTTGGGCGGAATACTCGGTTATAATCCCTTCTCTCTGGATGCCATGGAGGCCCTGACCCGGGAGACAACCGCCATATCGCGCGGCATTTACCTGCTGACGCAGTTTAAGGTGCTCTGGATTTATCTGAAACTGTTTTTCTGGCCGGTCGGACTCCACCTCGATTATGATATTGCCCTGCCGGCGCAATTCTTTGAAGGAATTATACCGTTTGCCGCCGCAGGGCATGTGCTGATTCTGGCGCCGGCCGTTTTTTTACGCCGCCGGTTTCCGGTGCCCGCATTTGCCGTTTTCTTTTTTTATCTGGCGCATTCAGTGGAATCGGGTTTTATTCCAATTTCGGATGTGTGTTTTGAGCATCGAATGTATTTGCCCTCCTTCGGGTTATGCCTGGCCGTGGCGTGGGGCGTTGTCCATTCGGGCCGTTTAATCGGGAAAAACTGGATACCGGGCGCGCTTTTTTTCTTCCTGCTGATGATTGCCGGAACACTGACTTGGCACCGGAACGAGTTGTGGCGGGCCCCGGTTCTTTTCTGGCGGGATTGCGTTCGTCATACGCCCGACAAAGAGCGGACGTGGAACGAACTGGTCCACCAGTTGTTGCAGGCCGGGAGAAACGCGGAGGCGGCGGAGGTGATGTTTCAATCGGTTCGAAAAAAGAACACCCACTCCCTGGGGCGGGCCAAACTTCAGGAGCCCACCATCATCAACTTCATCACGGTGCTGCAACGCATGGGAAGATACGATGAGGCGCTGCGCATGGCCGACAATGCCCTGGAGATGGAACTGCACCCGAAGAGCCGATTTAAGATCCTCAACAACAAAGGCAATATCTATTTTGAAGGAAAGAAATATGAACCGGCTGAAATCTGTTATCGTGAAGCGATGGCCGCTTTTCCGGATAACCCGCAGGTTCATTCGATTTTATATAACCTGGCCCTGACGCAGTTCAATCTGGGAAAGTATCCGGCGGCGATAAATAGCGTGAAAGCCATGCTGGATCATCCCTTGCCCACTGAAGATAAAGCCCTGGCCTTGTGCTTGCAGGCGAGTCTCTATTCAAAAATCGGAGCATATGCCGAGGCTGAAAAAAATTACCGGCGGGTGCTGCTGATTCAACCGGAAAACCGGGAAGCCTTGGATGCGCTAAGGGAACTGGGAAAATCGTGACCCCTGAATTGAGATTCGCCACCGGCCCGCGCGTATTGCATATCGGTAAATATTTTCCTCCCGTTGCCGGTGGAATCGAATCCTTTTTATCGGATCTGCTGCAAGGGCTCGAAAGAGAAGGCGTTCACACGGCCGCCCTGGTGCACGATGACGGGCGTTTCAAAAAAAGTCCGGGGGAAGTTCACGGCGTGGGTTCGATTTATCGTGCGCCTTCCCACGGCAATTTGCTATATGCACCGGTAAGTCCCGGTTTCCCGGTCGTTCTGGCGTCCGTGCTGCGGACATTCAACCCCGATCTTCTGCATTTGCATCTGCCGAATACTTCCGCCTTTTGGGTATTGATATCCCGGCATGCCCGGCGGATACCCTGGGTCATTCATTGGCACGCCGATGTGGTGCCGTCCAAAATAGATACGAGAATGGCGCTGGCGTACAAGCTGTATCAGCCGTTTGAACGGGCCTTGCTGCGCCGGGCCCGCTCGGTAATCGTCACCTCCCGCCCTTATCTGGAAACAAGTTTGCCGCTTCGCGCTTACCGGTCCAAAACCCATGTTATCCCCCTGGGATTGAATGCCGGGCGCTACGGCCGGGTGGACCCGCAAGCCCTTGACTGGGCCGGGCGCCTGTGGGGCCCGAAAAGGCAATTGCGGGTCCTTACCATTGGCCGGTTGACCTATTACAAGGGCCATGAGATTCTTTTGGAGGCGGCGCACCGGACATCGGGGATAAAGGTGGTGATCGTTGGCGAAGGCGATCGCAGGCGGAAGCTTGAAGAAACGATTGTCCGGCTGGACCTGGGAAATAAAGTTCAACTCACCGGATTTTTAGCCGAATCAAAGCTCAATGCCTTGTTGGCATCCTGTGATTGCTTTTGTCTTCCCTCGATGGAACGGACAGAGGCGTTCGGCATGGTCCTTTTAGAGGCCATGTGTTTTGGAAAGCCCGTGATTGCAAGCCATGTAAGCGGATCGGGCGTTTCCTGGGTGGTCCGGCACGGAAAGACGGGTTTTCTGATTCCCTCGGGGGATGTCGCGAGCCTTTCAGCGGCCCTGACGGTCATGGCAAACAGTTCGCATCTTCGAGCCGAAATGGGAGACGCCGCGGAAAGTCGATTTAAGCTGAATTTTCGGATTGAAGGGGTCGCCCGTCGGATCTCGCGTCTCTATCGGAAACTTTGCGGGACGGCGTCTCCCCTGCTCCGGTGAGAAAAGGACGTTGCTATCTATAATGACTTCGGATAAATAGTTTTCAACTCGGAATCGCCCGGATGGGCGCGATAATTATTACTGAGAGATAAGGATGATCCCCTTGGCAAAAATCGGCGTTTCAACCCGCGTGAGCGCTGTGATACTGATCCCCGCATTGAATGAGGAAAAAACGGTGGGTCGTGTGGTGCGGGAGATTCGGTCCGCCTTTGGGGGGGATATTGTCGTCATAGATGACGCCAGTACGGATGGGACGGTAATCGAAGCGCGGCGGGCCGGCGCGGCCGTGCTGCCGCTTGCGATCAGACTGGGTGCCTGGGGCGCCATTCGCACGGGATTGCGATATGCCCATCGGCGGGGGTATGATGTCGCGGTGACGATGGACGCGGATGGTCAGCATCCGGTTGAATCTTTGAATCGGATGGTCGCGCAATTGCAGGAAGGCCCCTGCGATGTTTTGATAGGTTCCTGCGCGCAGCGGGGAAGCCTTTTGAGAAAAATGGCATGGTTTTTTTTCCAAAAGCTGACAATGCTGGATATTAGCGATCTGACTTCCGGTTTTCGGGCCTATAACAAGAGCGCCATCGCCTGTCTCATCGCCGCTCCCACCGTTTTGTTGGATTATCAGGACATCGGTGTCTTGTTGCATTTAAGGAAGAAAGGCCTTGGAATTTCGGAAAGGTTTGTTCCCATGTGCACACGGGAAAACGGTAAATCCAGAATATTTTCATCCTGGTTCGCCGTTCTTCGATACCTGATCATTACGGGTGTGTTGAGCTTATCAAAGATATGATTGAGACCGGATTCGCATAAAAAGAGGTGTTGCCGTGTATGTTTCATACCGCGTCACGTCCCTGATACTCGGGATTGTCATTGCCTGCATTATCCTGCGGATTGTGCGAAAGGATCGGCTTCATGCCAAATACTCGATGTTTTGGCTGCTAATCGCGCTGATAAGCCTTGTTCTGGGTGCATTCCCGGGCGTGAACGATTGGGTTGCATTCAAACTGGGTATCTATTACCCGCCGATATTGATGGTTGTCGTGGTAATTGGAGCGATTCTGATCAAAATATTGACGATGGATATCGACCGCTCCGGTCAGGAAAAAAAAATGCGCACCCTCGCCGAGCGCCTTGCCATTTTGGAAGGTGAAAAAGCAATGCCGGATGAATAGAGTGTTCCGCACCTTTTTTTAAACAGGCGCGGTTTTTCGGCACGCAATGCTTTCCCCTGAAGTTTCGGCCTTGATCATCGTATCGGCCACGCCAGGGTATTTTTTCCAGACCGGCAGGAACTCGCTGTCGCTCAAACAGCCTGCCGCTCTTCCAAAAACACCCTGGCGCGGCCTCCCCACCGTGGGAAATTGGCCGAATCGATGATCAAGGCCGAAATTTCTCAGCCGTCGTGGCGGGGTTATGGTTTGTTTTTCGCGGGATTGGTGAAGGGCGTTTTCGGGTTATCCGTTTTAACGTACCAGGCGCCGTTCTCAAATACCCAGATTTCTTTCATGCTGGCCCTGAGAGGAATGGCGGCTTTTATGGTATTAAAGGATACGGAGCTCCATCCATTGTTGCTGTTTTTTTGATCATTTGCGTTTGAATTCAACCCCTTGCCTATTTTATCGACTTTTGCGGAAGTAACTTCAAAGTCAACCACCTGCAAGTGCGGCTTGCTGAGAAATTGCTCTTTCGGCGTCGCTTTTTTATACTCCTCATTATATAGGTCATAGACGATCGTCCAGTTGCCGGCTTTACGCGCTTCCCATAATTGGGTTACCCGCTTGAGCAATTCTTCTTCCGTGTTTCCGGAAGGAATTAAGAGGAATGTTAACCCAACGACGAGAAGAAGAACCGGAATCGCGATAATCGGGAAAAGATATTTTTTTTTCATGGTTATTCCTTTTTGACGGTAATTGCCGGAACGGATGAGGCACGCTTTTCGCGTGACGGATAGGGGAGCACCCTTTCCGCCGCGCATCGATTTCCAAAGGGAAGATTATTTCCCGGTCTCTTTTTCCACGATGCTGACAATGAGGTCGTCGGCCGATTTAACGCCGGCCAAACGCGCTTTTTCCGCATATTGCATTGCCAGGGCGAACTGATTGGTATCACGGTATGCCACTGCGATATTGATCAATCCCTGGGGGATGGATGGATTGATTTCCAACGCTTTTTGAAACATCGGGATGGCATTTACCGGGTCCTTGCGGTACATGTAAACGGATCCCAGGTTGACCAGTGCTTCGTCGAAATGCGGATTCAATTCAATGGTTTTATTGAACTCCTCAATGGCATTGTCAAGGAGGCCTTTTCGGATGTACATCAACCCCAGGTTGTTGTGCGCCTGGAAATTTTTCGGATCCAGGGAAATCACTTTTTCGTAGGCCGTGATGGCTTTGTCCAACAAATTCTTCGCGCTATACAGATTGCCAGTATTGAGGTAGATGATGGGCAATTTGGGATTCAGTTCACTGGCTTTCTCATGCTGTTCAATGGCGCGATCGATGTTCCCCGTCTGCTCGTACAACGTACCCAGATTGAAATGGGCCCAGTACAATCCCTTGTTGGAGTCAATCAGTTTTTCATATACCTGAATCGATTTATCCAACTGCCGGTTTGCCTGATAGGCATTTGCCAGGTTGAAAAGGAACATCATGTCATTCGGTTTAAGTTTCAATGCCGCTTCAAACTCTCTGATCGCTTCTGCCCAATTGCTTTTTTTGCAATTGGCCAAAGCGATGTCATAATGAACCATGGGCAATAACGACGGGTTGAGTTTAACGGCCTCATCGAAATTTTTTTGCGCCTCGCCTAACAGCCCCTTCTGTGAGAGTTCTTTTCCTTTTTCAAAATATTCCTGCGCCGATTTTTCCCGATCGGCAGCCGTCTCATTCGCGGGGGCCGCCGCCGCGATAAGGGCGATTCCGCATAACAGTAACGCGATCACGATATTCCATATAAGAGTCTTTATACATCTCATTCACTTTCCCTCCTCCATGCCTTAAAAACGTAAAGTCCCGCCCTGGTGTTTCCTATCAACTGGTGATAAATCAGACCTTGATCATCGTACCGGCTACGCCAGGATATTTTTTCCAGACCGGCAGGAACTCGCTATCGCTCAAACAGCCTGCCGCTCTTCCAAAAACACCCTGGCACGGCCTGCCTGCCGTGGGAAATTGGCCGAAACGATGATCAAGGCCATAAATCACCTCCGGTCGAATCGGACGCACTTCAGATAGCACAAGGATGATTTGGATGCAATTGGAACATTTCCGGATGAATCAATACGCGATAATGGCAATAAACCCCTTTATCAATCAAAGATTTAACAGTATATAGGCACTGATACCCCTCAAGGGGGTACTGAAAAAAGGGCCTTGATCATCGTACCGGCCACGCCAGGATATTTTTTCCAGACCGGCAGGAACTCGCTATCGCTCAAACAGCCTGCCGCTCTTCCAAAAACACCCTGGCGCGGCCTCCCTACCGTGGGAAATTGGCCGAAACGATGATCAAGGCCGAAAAAAGTCCCGTTTATCGGGGTCAGGCTAATTCAGTATAAAAATAAAGGCATGCATGAAAAAAAAGCCCACTATCGCCCAATCGTTACTGTCATCGCTTAATCCCCTAAGAATCGCGACCCATTTCTGGCAATTCAGGGAACTTGTTTTTCGCCTGTCCCTCAGGGAAATTCTGACCCGTTATCGAGGTTCATTTCTCGGGATTTCATGGGTATTCATTCAGCCACTGCTATTATTGTCGGTTTATACATTCGTTTTTTCGGTTATCTTCGATATGAAATGGGGAACCGGTGTTCAGGAGAATCGATTGTTTTTTGCGATGGCCCTTTTTGTCGGAATTTTGACATTCAATATTTTTGGAGAGGTTGCCAATGCCGCCCCCACATTGATATTGTCCCATCAAAATTACGCCAAAAAAGTGGTTTTCCCGCTGGAAATCCTGCCGGTTGTAAAATTGCTGAGTGTCCTGGTCCATTCCGTTTTCGGTATGGTAATTGTTGTTATCGGCGTGCTTTTTGTAACTCACACCATTCCCTGGACGCTTATTTTGCTGCCGGCAGCCTGGCTGCCCATGATTATATTTGCACTGGGGTGGGGCTTTTTACTCGCTGCCCTGGGGGTTTTTATCCGGGATATCGGTGTGAGTGTCGGGGTGTTGGTAAATATGCTTTTTTTCCTGTCCCCCGTTTTTTATCCGATCGAAGCCGTTCCCGAGCAGTTGCGGGTTTATTGCCGGATAAATCCGATTGCCGTTTATATTCAGGATGCCCGGCGGGTTGTTCTGTTGGGGCAGCCTCCAGACTGGCCCTGGTTTTTGGGGGGGCTTGCCGTTGCTTTTTTGGTTTTTGCGGTCGGCTTCGCGGGCTTTATGAGGAGCAAGAGAGCGTTTGCGGACGTGCTTTGATTTTTTCCCCGCAGGAATTGCCAACCAAATTGTTTGCCGGAGCAGGCCGGTCATGCTAAGGGAATAGGTCGCATTGTCCCGGCTGTTCACTTGTATGGCGTTATTGTGGGGTTGTGTAATAGAAAATATGCATCAGAGTTCGCTAAAAAAAATGTGGGGATTCCGGGAGAAATATCTTGGGGCAAAAATAGAAACGCCCTTGACGGTATTGGATCTGGGCAGCATGGATGTTAACGGCACCTATAAGGAGTGTTTTAACTGCCCCGCGTGGACATATCTCGGCCTGGATCTCACCCCGGGAAAAAATGTCGATATCGTGTTAAAGGACCCATATGACTGGCGCGAAATCAGATCGGATTCGGTCGATGTGCTGGTGTCCGGTCAGGCGTTTGAACATATCGAATATTTTTGGATCACGGCCCTTGAAATCGCCAGAGTATTAAAGCCTGACGGACTGTGTTGCATCATCGCGCCGTCCGGGGGGCCGGAGCACCGGTATCCCGTGGATTGTTGGCGTTTTTATCCCGACGGCTTTGCCGCAATTGCCCGTTTTGCCCGGCTTGAGCTTTTGGAGTTAAGCACGCAGTGGGCAGATGAACCGGGCTGTACGGATTGCAGTAATAACTGGCACGATACGTTGATGGTTGCGAGAAAGACCGCTATTTCCGGCTACAGAGGGTGTTTGGAAAAAGCAAGGCGCCTGATCATTCACAAATTATGGCTTTCAGAAAAAGCGGGTCTTCATTCTTGACAAAAAAAAAACCAAAAACCGCTCCTCGGGTGACAGGGGGGCGGTTTTTCGTTAAAGAAAAAGTGAGAGAAGGGAATTTCATATGAAGCTCTTATTTATTTATCATAACATCGGCACCATGAACGTCCGGCACTACCCCTTTCCGATCGGCGCGTTGTCCGCTTTTATAAAAAGACACGGGCACGAGGTCGAATTGCTCTATCTCCAGGACGATATGCCGGAAAATGAATTGTTATCATACGTGGGGTCAATCGATCCGGATCTTATCGGTTTTACGGTCGTTACGCATCAATGGGAACATGTACGGCGGTATGCCGGCATGATAAAAAAGGTGTTTAAGGCGCCGATCATTTGTGGCGGGCCTCATCCCACCTACCTGCCGGAAGAGGTGATTCGGGATTCCAGTATCAACATGGTGTGTGTGGGGGAGGGCGAACAGGCGCTCCTGGAGGTATTGGAACGGATGGAAACCGGTGGGGATCTTTCGTCCATTCCCAATATATGGGTAAAAAATGAAGAGGGAACTATTTTCGGCAATCGTGTCAGAGGGCTGGTTGAAAATCTGGACGCCTTGCCGTTTCCGGACAGGGAAATTCTACCCTTTCAGGAGATCATCGATTCCTGCAATACGGAGCCGGTATTTCTGGCTTCCCGTGGTTGTCCCTATAACTGTACCTTTTGCTCGAATAGCGCCATTAAGAAACTCTATGAGGGAAAGGGAACCTATGTCCGGAAAAGAAGTCCTGAAAATGTGATCCGGGAAATCCAGGAGCTTCGAGCGAAATATAAGTTCGAGACGGTCAATTTCTACGACGAGTGTTTCGGATATGACCGAAAGTGGTTGACTCGCTTTTGTGATATGTACAAAACCGAATTCAGGTACCCGTTCGGATGTTTCATTCGTGCTGAAAGCATGGATCGAGAGGGGTTTCACCTGATGCGACAGGCGGGGCTGTCCTTGATTTATCTGGGGATCGAGTCCGGTAATGAGCAGCTCAGAAGAAAGGCCATGAACCGGCAGGTGTCGGATGACCGTATTATTCAGGCCTGCCGGGATGCCCAGGCGGAAGGCATCCAGGTATGGACCTACAATATCGTCGGTATCCCGGGAGAAACCGTTGATACCATTAAAGAGGCTATGGAATTGAACCGGGTCATAAACCCGAATTTTGTCAGTGTGTCGATTTATCAGCCCTTGCCGGGAACGAAGCTGCACGATGAATGCGTTGAAAAAAACTATATCAAGAAAAAATACGGATACAGTTTCTACGAAGACTCTTCCCTGGATCTGCCGACCATCAGCTATGATGACCTGATGAGCGGATTCAGAAATTTTCAGAAGCTTTCAAACGAGCTCCGGCAGGCGCATGAAAGCAAGGGCGAGAAGATTTTTCTGGCGGACATTTAAGGATATTTCATGTCAGCAATCCGTGTTAATGGCTTGTCAAAAATGTATCGCCTCTATCGTAATCCTTCCGGGCGTCTCAAGGAAGCCCTTCTGAGAGGCAGAAGGAAATACCATCAGGAATTCTGGGCGATTCGGGATGTCACCTTTGAAGTTGAAAAGGGAACCACTTTCGGAATTATCGGCAGAAACGGTTCGGGGAAGAGCACGCTTCTTCAGCTCGTTGCCGGCATTTTGTTGCCCACGGCCGGCGAGGTTGAAATAAACGGCCGGGTTTCGGCGCTCCTGGAGTTGGGCAGCGGGTTTGACATGGAATTCACGGGGCGCGACAATGTTTTCATGAATGGCGCCATCCTCGGGCTCGGCAGGGAAGAGATAGAAGAACGGTTTGAACGGATTGAGCAATTTGCAAATATTGGAGATTTTATTGACCAGCCGGTCAAGCTCTATTCAAGCGGCATGTATGTCAGGCTCGCTTTTGCCACCGCCATTAATGTGGATCCGGACATTTTGATCGTGGATGAGGCTCTCGCGGTCGGTGATGTTGTCTTTCAGCACCGGTGCATGCGGAAAATCCGGGAACTTCAGGAGCAGGGTAAAACAATTATGTTTGTCAGCCACGACACCGGCGCGGTAAAAAAACTATGTAAAAATGCCCTGCTGCTGGAACAGGGCGCGATGGCCCGTATCGGACCAACGGATGAAGTGCTTCGGGAATATTATAAAATCGTCTGGAATGTTCAAGAGACGGATGCCGCCGCGGATGCAGTTGACTCCGGTGATGACATAAAAGGCGTGATCGATGAAACGATTTTTGAAGAAATAAAGGCGTTCGATTGCCGTTTTGGAAATAAAAAGGGCGAACTCATTGCCACGGCGCTGACGGATGAGACCGGACGGAAACTCCCCTCCGTCCGAGCCGGCATGACGGTTTGTTTTTCACTTATTGTGAGGTGCCGTGACCAAATCGACATGCCCCTGGCCGGATTTATCATAAAGGATTTACTGGGCAATGAATTGATCAAAACCAATACGGACGCGGAAGGCTTTTATCTTGAGCCGTGCCCCACCCAATCGGAGCTTCTCATAACCTTCACGTTCGCCGTTCCCAACCTGAGATCTGGAAGCTATTCCATTTCGGCCGGTTTTGGCAACGGCACTATCGAACATCACAGTGCTTACGACTGGATTGAGAATGTTCGGGTTTTTACGCTGGAAAACACGGATATGTGTTACGGCATATTGAAAACAGCCGTCGGCGTCAACAGCCGGTTCGTTGGAGGTAAAAAGCGGCCTTGATCATCAAATATAACCTATTGAATTTTTTATTCTGAAAAAGAACGATGACGATGATGGATAACGTTTTAAATCGATACGATTATACGCTTGATTTTTCGAATGAAAACAGTTCCCATGTCAAAGCGTTACAGATGGTGGGGCGAGAAAGGCGTGTTCTGGAAATCGGATGCGCGACCGGTTATCTCAGCCGGTATTTGACGGAGGAGTTGGGGTGCCGGGTGATAGGGGTTGAGATCGATGCCGATGCCGCCGAAAAAGCGAATAACTATTGTGAAGAAGTTATCGTGGGAGATATCGAGTCGCTCGCTCTGGAGGAGATGTTTGAAGGCCGGGAGTTTGATGTCATCATGATGACGGATGTCATCGAGCATTTGAAAAACGCCCGGCGTATGCTTCATCGTTTAAAAAGCAACTTGAGTGCTTCCGGTTTCCTGATTTTATCGATTCCGAATGGGGCCCATGGTTCGGTGGGACTTGAACTGCTCGATGGCAAGTGGGACTATCGAAAGGAAGGCTTGCTGGATCAAACGCATTTGCATTTCTATGATAAAGACAGCTTGTCGCTGCTTTTGGAAGAGGCCGGTTTTTTTATTTCGCAGCTGGACCGGGTGATTATTCATCCCAGAGATACGGAGATGAAGACGCCGTGGGAAAGCTACCCTCGGGAAGTGACGGCTTATTTGGAAAAAGTGAATCCGGAATACCGGACGTATCAGTTTGTCGTTAAAGCGTATCCCATGTCCGATACCGGATGGCGGGGGGGGCTGGAGAATGCCATTGCCGCCGGGAAAAAGAAGATTGAGAAGCTGGAAGCGATCGAGGCCGAGAATGAAAAAGAACTCGGATATTTAAGAGGGGAGTATAACGGCTTTCAGAACGAATTGAAAAAACGTGAAACGGAATATCTGGCCAACCTGGAAAAAGAGCTATCGCTGCGGGAGCGTGAGAAACAGGAAATACACGCGGGGTATAAGAATGAGCTTTCCCGGCAGGAAACCGAAAGACAGGCTACAGTTGGCGGATATGAAAAAGAGATACACCTTCTTACCGAGGCTGCAAAAAGAGAAGCCACCGAAATACACGCCGGTTATCAATCGCGGGTGGCGGCGCTGGCGGAAGAAATAAAGGAAATCCATCACGGATATCGGAAGGAATTGGACAGGCGGGATCGCGTCTGGAAAGAAAAACTCAATAGAAAAGAAAAGCATATTCAAACCCTCGTTGATCGCGAAACCCAGCTCGGTAACACGCTGGATGAAATTTATCGATCCCGGGCCTGGCAATTATTGGCTGGCTATAGACGGACAATCGACACCTATTTACCTCCGAATACCCGCAGAAGACGGTTGTATCATTTGTCCGTGCTGGCGCCTATCGTGTTGTGGAATGAAGGGCTTGCCTCCTTTTTTAACAAAATCGGTCGTCGCCTTTTCTTTTTCAGAAAAAAAGCACCCGTTGAGAGTCCCATGGTGGAGGAAACGCCTTTCCGGGAGCCGATCGGGTTTCCCGCCTTTCAATCCATTCAGGTGAGTATCATTATCCCGGTTTACAACCACTACCATCACACATACCGATGCCTGCGGTCGTTAAGGGAAAACACGACGACGCCTTTTGAGGTGATCATTGTGGACAATGCTTCCGAAGACGGGACGGCGGATCATTTGAACAGGGTGAGCGGCATTACGGTTATCCGAAATGACCGGAATTACGGATTCGTCGAGGCGTGCAACCGGGGGGCGGATGCCGCCGGCGGTGATTTCCTTTTATTCCTGAATAATGATACGGAGGTGACGGCCGGGTGGCTTGAAGCGATGCTGCGGGCATTTGAGAATACGCTTGCCGGTGTTGTGGGCGCCAAATTGGTGTATCCGGATGGTTCACTTCAGGAGGCGGGCAATATCATCTGGCAAAACGGCACCGGATGGAATTACGGCAGGGGCGATAACCCGGATTTGCCGCAATACAATTATATGAAAGCGGTGGACTATTGCTCCGGCGCCTGCCTGATGATTCCCCGGACCTTGTGGAAGGATGTCGGGGGGTTTGATTTGCGATTTGCGCCGGCCTATTACGAGGACACGGATCTTTGTTTCTCGGTTCGGGATAAGGGCTTCACGGTTGTCTACCAGCCGGAAGCCACGGTGATTCATTACGAAGGCGCCACGGCCGGCCGGGATATTCATCAGGGAATGAAGCAATACCAACAAAAAAATCATGCCGCGTTTCTAAATAAATGGAGAGGCGTCCTCGGAAAAGATCATGCTTCAGGCCCTGAACAACTCTATCTTGCAAGAGAAAGAGGCGCAACCAAGCGGGCGCTGGTGGTGGACCATTATATTCCCACCTATGACAAGGATTCCGGTTCGCTTCGAATGTTCAGTCTGTTAAAAATCCTGGTCGAGATGGGATACAAGGTGGTGTTCTGGCCGGAAAACAGGGCCTACGATAGACCGTACGCGCTTGCGCTGCAGCGACTGGGCATCGAAGTCATATATGGAAATGTGGATTTCGACGAATATCTTCTGGAATACGGCGGCTATTTTGATCTGGCGTTGCTTTCCCGGCCTCATGTTGCCATCAACTTCATCCACTCCGTAAAAGCGTATACAAACGCCAAAATTATTTACGATACGGTGGATTTGCACTATCTGAGAGAAACGCGCCGGGCCGGTATCGAGGCGGATCCGGAACGGAGGCGGGAAGCCGGGGAACTGGCGGCCGCATGGAAGCAAAAAGAACTTTTTCTCGCCAATGAGGCCGATGTGACACTGGTTGTCAGCCCGGCCGAGAAGACCCTGCTTGAAAACGAAACGGCGTTTAACGGAAAGGTCTCGGTCGTTTCCAATGTCCACACCATTGAAGCGCGTGGCAATGGCTTTGAAGAAAGAGAGGGGCTGATGTTCATCGCCGGATTTGATCACACGCCGAATGAGGATGCCGTTATGTGGTTTGTGGAGGCCATTTTCCCCGACCTTCAAAAGCGAATCCCCAACCTGCGGTTCACGATCGTCGGAAGTAACCCTTCCGAACGTGTCCGGGCACTTGCTTCCGAGTCCATTACCGTTACGGGTTATCTCGCCGATGTTTCCCCATTTTTCCGGAACGCAAAAGTTTTTGTCAGCCCCCTTCGCTATGGGGCGGGCGTTAAGGGGAAAGTCGGTCAGAGCATGGCCCATGGGTTGCCCGTCGTGACCACCTCCATGGGGGCCGAGGGCATGGGGTTGATCGATGGCGTCAATGCGCTCATCACGGACGACGCGGATGAGTTTTGCCGGAAAGTGGAAGCGCTATATAACGATAAGGCTCTCTGGGAGAAGATTTCCGATAATGGACTGCGGGTCATCGAAAAACACTTTTCTCCCGATGTCATAAAAGAAAAATTTCATCTTGCCTGCAGCGGAGGGGTTTGTGTCTGAAATTTCGGTTCCCACGGTGCGCGACATCAGCTTTTTCACGACATACCGGTGTAATTCCCGATGCCTTAACTGCTGCATATGGCGGGAAGAATCGAAACCGGAATCGAAAGCCGAAATCGATGAGACGCAACTTGGAAGGCTTTTTGACGACCCGCTGTTTCAGCGCTGCACCGGCATCGGATTGGCCGGAGGGGAGCCGACCATTTCTCCCTTTTTCTGGAAATTGCTGGAGATGCTGCCGGCTGACAAGCAGGTTACGGTTACCACCAACGCGCTGAGCAGTCGTCGTCTCATAACGTTTTTGGAAAATTGTAAGCACCCGGAAAAGTACATGATTCAGGTTTCGGTGGATGGTCTGGCCGCCGTCCACGATAGAATCCGGGGCATTGAAGGTTCATTTGAAAAGGCCATTCATCTCCTCGAATCCCTCAAACTGCTTCGGATAAACCGTCTGCTGTCTTTTACCATCAATCGGCTGAATTATTTCCAGCTGCGGGCGTGTTATGATCTTGCCCGGGAATTGGGCGCGCGGTTCAGCACCCGGATGGCCTATTGTGGGGGGGCCTATGACAATAGGGAGAATCGGGATGTTTTCGCCTATCATCCGGATGAACTCTGCGCGATTGACGAATCCCTAAAAAAAATAATTCGGGGGGAACTGGAGAATCCGGAGCACTCTCCCGCCCAGCTTGTTTTTCTGAATGGGATAACCGGTTATTTTAAAAAAGAACGGAAAGCATTACCCTGTTTGGCGATGGAAACGGGTCTGGTCATCGATCCGTATGGAGATGTATTCCCCAATTGCCCGGCGATGATGACCTCCATCGGCTCTCTTCGGAATGAATCCCTTAGCACGATTTGGTCCGGCAAGGAGGCCTCGATGGCCCGGCAACGGATCAGCGCTCATCGGTGCGGCGGATGCTGGAATGACTGCCAGGTTGTCACCAATATTCAGTACCAGCATGACTTTCTTGAGACGCAATACCTGGAACTCAAACTGGACTGGCTGAAAGACAAGCCCATTTCGGATGCTATTGATTTCGGTGGCGGCCATGTGGAATACCTCCTTGAGGGGTGGTATGACCTGGAAAGGGATGGGACGTTTTTTTATCGATGGACGGCGCCTCGATTTTCCTTTTTAATTCCCGAAGGAACACGGGAGATTGAGATGTTTGCTTTGGTTCCGGATGGGGGAGATGAAAAAATAATTATGGCAGCCCAATTAGTTTTGAACCATCAGCGCGCTGAATATGAGCTCATTGGCGTTGCCGGGTGGCAGAAATACCGTATTGATTTCCCCATTCCGGTAAACAATATGGCGAAGTGTCAGTTGCGTTTAAATCGCTATTATTGCCCTTATGAAAAAGGCGATGGCGCTGACAGGAGAAAGCTTGGGATGGCGGTGAATTACATCAGATTTGTGAAATAGGAACAGGATGCTCGATGATCTGTTTGACCTTCGCCTCGATTTGCTTTTTGAGCCCGGCATGTTTAAGTGCTCTGGCAAATTGAGGAAAATAATTAATGATGAGTGATGCCGGCGTTGAATTAATGAAAATTTAAGAATCGGTACATCAAACCCGTTGCACACCCCATTCTGATAAAGGGATAAGTGAGTCATAGATCATGAAAAAATTAACCCCTCTAAAATCCACTATTCACCCCATATCAAAAAAAGTTATCGCCGGCCTTCAAAAGACCGCTGGCAGGAAGATCATCGATATTTCAGAATTGCGGGATGCTAAAATCCTCGCTGAAAATTTAGAACAAACCGTGATAACGGAGAAGGCTCTCGCTGGATATGATCCATTGCATGGCGTTTATGTTTATGCCCAAAACAAACTCTCTGTTTTTATCGAGCAACTTGCTGCGCTGCCAGCCCTGTCAAAACTTTCCGATGCTTATGCAGCCGCAGAAGATGAATATATGCCATCTGGTCCGCCGGCAAGCCCATTGACCTTGTCGTATTTTTCATGTTGGGGCTTTTTCGATCTTTGCGTCGGGCTCAAGAAAGAAACATTCGCAACGATAGTGATTGACGCATGCCGGTTTCTGAAAGCAGATCCCGGGCTGATCATGATTTTCGAGCTTATGCAGAAATCAAGAATGGGTTTCTATGTTCATGAAGGCGTTGCCGGCAAGTTTGTCAGCCTGAGGGAATTCGTCACGGGTAAGGAAATAAAGGTTATCGTTCCAAGCGGGTATTTGGGCAAACAGGGTGAAATCTGGCTGGCAAGACTGATGCCGGAGCCATTCCCGGAATTGAATTATGGGTATTCGGTCGTTTTCACGACTCCATATGTCATTTCGGAAATGCAAAAGAGCCGCTTTGTAATGGTAAGTGAAGAAAAATGGACATCGTTTTTTGAAAGAACTCGGGAAAAGACCAAGATTGAAGATAAAAAACGGTCATATGAGTTTCTCATGAAATATGGCTTAAACCGCCATTACTGGAATGAATACATTTTTGAAGGTTATGTCAACCACACAAATGACATGATACTGCTTGCCGGGGTTCCCGACATTTCTTCGAGCAGACCTCATTCCAAAGAAAACTTCTAACGGTTCTTACTCGATTAATCACGCTCATGAAAAAGATAAAAAAGAGCAGAATAAAAACCAGGCAGAAGCTGACAAAAAGCCTTAAGATGTCTGAAATAATAATCTCATTTGCCGGCGACTTCATTCAAATGGGAAACACCATAGACGAAAAGCAGAGCTACCTATAGATCTTTGCAGATGAATTGATACCAGTTTAGCCAATTTCTTGCGAGTCAAATATCAAATCATCGTTCCAAAATTCATCTTCGACTTTTCGAATTTTTGCGATTATGTGCGAGCAGGTTTCTGCTGTAACTTTTTCGA
>JAZDPP010000165.1:0-74606 GCA_043797445.1 Pseudomonadota bacterium | reverse complement strand
ACCCGCTTCAGCCTTGAGGAAGATCAGATTCCAGCTGCGGCAAACTCACGCGCAAGCGCGTTCAAACAGTGCCGCAGCTTCCATCTGATCCCCCTCAAGGCTTACGCTGCCGCCAGTTGCTTGCTACATGCGATTGCCCTGACAATCGTTCCAACTTTGTTGCAATAATCGTAGCATTTTGATATGGGATCAAAAAATGAGAAACACATCCAAGAGAGGTAACGATGGGCCACACACTACAACCCGGGTTAACATTCGAATTCCGGTATGAAGTCCCCGAGGATAAAACCGTACCGTATCTCTTTCCCGACTTACCGGAGGGAAAGGCCATGCCGAAAGTGTTCGCCACCGGATTCATGGTGGGTCTCTTCGAATTCACTTGCATCAAAGCCGTCAACCCTTTTCTTGACTGGCCAAGAGAAATGACCGTCGGCACGCATATTAACGTGAGTCACCTGGCTGCCACACCCCCTGGGATGACGATCACGGTTAGGGTAAAGCTTGAAAAAGTGGAAGGGCGAAAGCTCTCCTTCTCCCTTGAGGCTTTCGATGAGGTGGATAAAATATCCACGGGCAACCATCAGCGCTTCATTATTAATACGGCGACCTTTAACGAATCCGTGACAACCAAAAAAAACGGATCAGCCCGCCCGGCATGAGGGAGCGCCAAGAAGCTCCTGAAACTGCGCTACCCTTTGCCTGCAGGCATGATTTTTCGGCTTGTGAAAGAAGTCTCCCTAACTCATAGTAAATCCTTTATCCGAAATTGTTTTTTAGATGCCAGTTGAATACAGGCATCCACCACATCGGCATCATAGAGTATTCCCCGATTTTCCATCAATTCGCCCATGGCCTGGACCATCCCCAGGGAAGGACGATAGGGCCGGTGGGAAGAAATGGTTTCCAGAACATCGGCAACCGCGAGAATTCGGGCCTCAAGAATGATTTCCCCCGATTTAAGCCCCTGGGGATAGCCCGAACCATCCATCCGTTCGTGGTGCTGGTGAACAATCGTGGCTAACGGCCATGGAAATTCTATTTTTTTCAAAATATCGTAGCCATATTGGACATGATTTTTTATTAACCCATATTCCAGATCATTTAAGGGACCGGGACGCGTAAGAATCTCCGCCGGAACTGCGATTTTCCCCAGATCGTGGAGAACAGCCGCCATCCGCAAGCCATATACCGTATCACTGGGCAGCTTCATCACTCCCGCGATGGCGCAGGCAAGGGCCGCAACTCTTTCCTGGTGCCCTGCCGTATAGGGATCTCTTATCTCCACGGTAGCAGCGATGGCCTGTATGATTCCCTCCATCGCCCTTTGAGACTTTTCCAGATTCGCCTTCAATGCCGAAATAGCCTGATTACGTTCCGCGCGTGTTTTACGTTCCAACAACACCCGTCGCAAGCGGGCGATGAATTCCATAAGTCCCACTGGCTTCTGGATAAAGTCGGTAGCGCCTATCCCGATAATATCTTCGTAGCTAAAGTCTTCAATATAGCCGGTCATGACAATAAAATCGATGTCATACCGGTCCTTCACCCGACGCACCAGTTCCAACCCGGTCATTTGCGGCATGTTGATGTCGGAAACCACCACATCGATTGTATTGTCTTCTATGATAACCAAGGCCTCCATGCCGGAAGCAGCCGAAAGGCAATCATAGCCGGCGTTCATCAAACCATATTTTAAAATACCTCGCACGTCCTCTTCGTCGTCAACGACGAGAATTTTGTCCGTTCTTTTAACATTATTATTCATGGCGACTGTCCGTTAAAAACAGGTGACGATACCGATCAAAAAACCAAGTAGGCGTTGAAAACCGCTAATTCCGATTGGCGCTAGGATGGCCCGACATTTCCTTTCACCCTAACAGCTGATCCGGTCATGTTCAAGAAATTCCACTCATGGTGTCTTAAAACCATGCGATATTCTACGATATGTTAAAAAAAGGGGCATGGTTGGAAGTAAACACCGGCGGATCCCGCCGGAGAATCGAACCGATCGCCGGATGACGTCTGAACCTTTTATCCAGAAACTGACGCACCTTCGGACGGGTCCACCCCGACCGGTGCTCAAAGCGCTGGTAGAGGAAAAGATCTCCCTCATCAATCGCCCCGGTGATTAAATCTCCCGCTTCGGGACCATGGGCCGGAAGATTAAACACGGCCAGATTCAAAAAGGAAATAGAAGAGCTCTCTTTCACCGTAAAGCGAAGCGTTTTTTCCGCATCGGCCTCGGTCTCCCAAGGGGTCCCGAATAAAAGATACACATAGGTGGCAATCCCTGCCTGCGTGAGATGATAAAGCGCTTTTTCCGCCAGGCCAACCTCTATTCCCTTTCCAAAAGCATCCAGAACCTTTTGTGAACCGGATTCGAGGCCGATCTGAAGAAGCGCACAACCCGATCTCTTCAATGCCCGACAAAAATCAGAATCCGCAAGCGCGCCCGTAACCCTCGCAAATCCATGCCATGGCGCGCCGGGGGGATTTTTTGTCAGGGCCGAGAGCAATGCCGGGCTGATCGCGTTATCCGTCAGATGCAGCAGGCTTGGCCGATAGTCTCTCACCAGTCCCTGAAGCTGGGAAACGACCTCCTTGGGTGGAATTGGGCGATAGGGGTTCTTCTCCGCCTGTTCCGGACAAAAGACGCATCGTCGCCAATAACACCCGGTGGAAGCAGCAAAGGGAATAACGAGACCGGGAGATAAGTAGGATCGAGCCGGAAAATGCGTAAAATCGGGCACGGCCGGTTCGCCGCCCGTTCCTTTTAGGTTCAGTGCGGAGAGAAGCGCCTCCTCACCCGGGCCACACACCAGTTCATCGATAATCCCTGAAAACGGATTTTTCCAATCCGGCCGTTTCATCCAGGAGGTGATAAGCCCGCCGCCGACAAAAATGCGAGCCACCGGATCGAGCCTCCTTACCACCCCGATTATGGCAAAAGCACACAAGGCCTGCGTTAAGAAATTCACCGAAATACCCGCAATGCCAAAACGCTTTTTTGCCATCAGTTCCGATAACCGCTTCTCGAAGTAAGGAAAGAAGGGGGTTTCTTCAGGCGATTCAAAGGCAGCAATCAACTCTCGGCTATTCACCGGGGCTCGCTTCGGGTCCTGATAATTTGCCAGCTGAATCTGGAAGCCCATGGCCTTCACTTGCTGTGCCAAGACCCGGTTCAGCTCTGAAACCACCTGACCATATCGATCGATGCCGGCGTAAGTCGCCGGCGATTGCATGGCGGTCAAATTCTGTGCCAAGTGAGAAACCGCCCGACGCGTCCAGGTGTCTTTGGCGTCAATGGGACACCTCAACAGATAAAGGAGCCCTTCTATATTGGCATCTACCACCTCGCAATCGACATCGGCCCGCTTCAAGGCTCCCGCCAGCCGGGCCAAGCCGGGCGGTGGCTCACTGGGCCGGACCACCGGGGGATGAATCAAAAGGACCCGGTTATTATCTTTCATATCCTATCTGTCCAGCAATTATAGCGTGATGATACTGCCGGCGGAGGCCAACACAAATCGTTCTTTAAAATGGGTGGCCATCAGAACCGACGCTTTAAAGCCGGTGCAATGAGAGGTCCCGATCAAACCAACGGAAAACGCTTCGAAAATATCGATAGTGCGCCTGACAGCCGCATCGTCGGAGACCATGAGATGCGTCCCGCCGATCACGGCTTTTAGTTTTGAAATCCCCATGCTGTTTCGCAGATGCAACAAGGTATTGATAATGCCACTGTGGGTACAACCCAAAACCAGGATCGGTGCCGGATCATCTTCGATCAAAAGGCAACTGTCATCCGGCAGATCATCTGGAATGATTTGGTTGTCTTCAACCAGCACCAGTCTCGGGTCATTGGGAACCGTTTCCACGGGCCGGGGATAATGGGTGATGAACCACACGCCGTCGCCGATTTTAGCCGTATGATTCTGAAATAAAAACTCGGCGCCATCCTCTTCCAGCTCTCTTTGTGTAAACGGACATCCCACATGGCGAGGCGGTTTGGAAGGCGTCTCCGGATTCATTGCCATATGCGGCATGAAGAGCTGACTGTTCGCCACAACCTGAATCGGCCCGGTTTGCGCTATCGCCCATTTCACCCCCCCGGTGTGATCATAATGCCCGTGGCTGAGAATGATTTTGTCCGTATTTTTAAGGTGGATGCCGAGTTTTTCAACATTATGCGGCAGGGAGCGCCCCGGACCTGTGTCAAAAAGATACCGGCGCTTCGAACTTTCGATCAGCGCGCTAAACCCATGTTCTCCAATAAGGCCGGATTTACCCACATAATTTTCCGCTAAAATGGTGATAACCGTTTTCATCCTTTGCCCTCGCCCTCTTATGAATGAGAATAAAAAAGGGAAGCAACCGCTTCCCTTTTTTTATTCTCATTGCTTTATCGCGTTATTCCTCTTCTTCGGGCGGCTTCAGGTGTTCCGGAACAATAGCCATTTTGATAAGAAGCGGTTTCAGGAAGGACCAGCGGATCCCGACATGGTACACTTCCTCCAAGTCCCGAATCGCATCCCAGCAGTTGTGACAGGGCGAAATAACGAGCTTCGCGCCGGTGGCAAGAATCTGATCCCGCTTGACCTTGAGGCCGATGTTCCGCTGTTCCCGGTAACGACCGAGGCCATTCATGCCCCCCCCGCCGCCGCAACAGAAGTTGTGCTCCTTGTTGGGCTTCATTTCCCTAAAATCTTCTGCAATATAACTCATGATCAGGCGGGCTGCATCCTTGAGACCGGCATTCCGAATATAGTTGCAGGAATCCTGGTAGGTAACCGGTTCCTTGATTTTTTTATCCGGGTCGATCTTGATTCGGCCGGTTTTTAGCATTTCCGCCACCCATTCCACATAATGAAAACTCGGAATCGGTGTCTGGCCGGTCTTCAAACCAGCCCAATAGGGTCCTTCAATAACCGTTGCCCGATAGGCATGTCCGCACTCTGTGACCACCATGCGTTTGGGTTTCAGCCGTTCCATGGCATCATAGACCGCCTGCACTTGAATTTTGCAAGCTTCCCAGTCCCCGGCAAACATGGCCAGGCTGGTTTCTTCCCATCCCGTACTCGGAACCGTCCAGTTTTCACCGGCCAGGTGAAATAAAATTGCGGCTTCGGCTAGATCTTCCGGATAATGTTTCGGCTCCCGGGCATTGACCGTATAGATGATATCCGCATTTTCCTTGTCCATGGGGATCTCTAGTCCCGGCCACTCATCCGCCGTCTCCTCCGCCATCCACTCGCAGGTCTCAACCCAGTCCTCAGTGGTAATATCCATTTGGGCCTGATAAATGCGGTGCATACCGGCACCGATCTTGAGCTCCCAGGGAACAAACCCCTGCGAGTAGCAAAGACCTCGCAGGTAGCTGAACATGACCCCCATGTCGATACCAAAGGGGCAGTATGAACCGCACCGGTTACAGCAGGTGCACTTCCCCCAGGCCGTGTCCATAACGTAATGCATGAACTCGTTGCTGACCTTCCCTTTACGTTTAACGATTTCCCCCAGCGTTGACTGGATCTTGTAAGAGGGGACCTGCTTGGGGTCCTTATCATTGGCCAGGTAGAAAAAGCAGCTGTCCGCGCACATACCGCAATGGGCGCAAATTTCCAGCCATGTCTTTGTCCGGGATTTCATCGTACTCTGGATGGTTTTCCACAGCTTCTCATGGTCGACATCGAGCTGTTTCATCTCGTCATAGTACTGCTTGCCGCTCTTATCCGACAGGAGCGCATCCAGCTGTTCCTTGGTCGTACACGGTTGCTTATTGCAAAGTTTTCCGTCAGGCATATCCATATCCTGTTTGCTGTTTGGGGTTGTATTCATGGCCGGTAATCATAAACGAATAAACTACCGGTCTTTAAACCTTCCATAATAGGCACTACCAGGCGAACTTGTTTTTCATTCCGCCTCGCTTGATGCCGAAATCCATACCGATCTGAGCTCGTGACAGGAAGAAGAGCACAAAGTGAGAAAGCTTGGTTAGCGGAACCGCCACCAGCATGATCTCGCCGCAAAGGATATGGGCGATGAGCCAGCCCTGATATCCCGGCGCCTGGTGATAGGCCATAAAGCCGGTGATAAACGGCGCCATGGCAATTGCAAGCAGTAAATAGTCATAAGCGGTGGTAATAATCCGGACCTGGGGAAAAGCGATTCGGCGCAACAAGAGAAAAACCCCGGAGACGATCACAACTCCCGTCATGAAATCCGCCACGCCTTCTGGTAAGGACCACAGGCTGAACCCCCATCTTTCCATTAGTATAATGTTGTGCGCTCTTAAGAAAAGCGGGGTAAACACGAGGCCGATATGAAAAGAAAAAACCAGAACCGTCATCACTTTATAGAATCGCCAACTATGGGTTCCAAAAGGGATAAGCCAATAAACGATGGATCGAACGGCTCCCTGGAATCCATAAGTTGCGTGTTCCGTATATGCTACCCGGTCAAGTTTCCAGTCAAGCCCTCGAATGTACCAGATGGTCCTGGCCAAGAGCCCGAAGAAAAACACGGCAAAGGCAATCCACGCCAACGGGCCTGTCACAATTTGATACATATTACGTCTCCGTTAAAAAAGATTTCATGCCAGCGGCGAAACCGCCAATATTTAATCGATTTAATCCTCGTCGTTACCGGATAAAAACCGCCAGAAGCCCACAACCGAAAGCAAAGCCACGACCATGAGAATATAGGTAACGCCTTTGGTAAACGTCATGAATTCCTGAAGGGTATTAAAAAAATCCATAGTAAAGCTCTCCTTTCCTGCCGGCAAACCGGCCACGCTGACAAAACCCATAACGCTTTCAGTGCACGTCCGTATACTCCGGATGCTCATAAAAAATGGGCGTTTTGGTAACGATAAATCGGAAAATAATTACCAGCACTGTCACGAGGAAAACCGTTGTGCCGATTTCCATCCAGTGGGGCACATACCGTTCGCTTGACGGCAGATGGTAATTAAACGCCACGAGGCTAACATTCAACCGGTTTACGATAACGCCCAGAACTGTCCATGCAGCGGTTCCCTTAATAAGCGACATGTTCTTGTCCCGTACACCCACTGCATACAGGAAGCACGGCACCGCGACAAACCCGATTAGCTCCACCAGAAACCAAAGCCCAAAACCGGTCCCGAGGTAGTGCCAGTTGTTGTCCACCGAAATTCCGATTACCTTGATGATGAAGTATCCGGCCAGCACCAGAGCCGCGGCCTTTCCAAAACCCAGAACCACACCGTCCCTTTCGGCCAGATGCGTTGCGTCCATTTTATCGTGGAAAAACTTATGGGAGAGCGTTCCTTCAAAAATCACCATGGATAGCCCTGCTATGATACTGGATATGAAAAAATATATCGGCAGATACCCGGAATACCAGAGCGGATGGAGCTTGGACGGGGCAATTAAAAATAGAGCGCCCAGTGAGGATTGATGCAGGGTTGAAAGAATAACGCCGAAAATGGTGAGGACCAGTGTCAGTTTCATGGCAATATTTCTGGCACGCTTCAATCCGAGCCATTCGGAAACGGCCGGTGAAAACTCAATAAATAATACCGTCAGATACAGGGCAACGCAGGCGCCCACTTCAAATAGAAGAGACGTGGTCCCCCGCTGCATGATAAATGGATACGGCAACCGCCAGGGACGTCCCACATCATAATGAAGCGCCAGAACAACGGTCGCGTACCCCAGAAACCCGGTCAGGATTGCGGGACGAACCGCGGAGTGAAACCGTTTCATGCCAAATATATAACATGCCGCGGACGTAACATATCCGCCTGCAGCCAGCGCCACACCGACTAGCAGATCAAACCCGATCCACAGCCCCCAAGGGTTGTAATCGGAAAGATTTGTCACCGCCCCCAATCCCTTGGTAAACCGAAGCCCCGTCAGAATCAGACCCATTATAACAATACTGCCGGCAATGACATTAAACGGCGTCCAAATGGTCTTGCCGGCCGTGGTTACATTCTCGGACATCAGGCGTCCTCCTCTGTCTTGTCTGTTTTTACTTCGACGTCCGGCCCTTTTTCGGCGGCCTTTTCAGCCTCTTCCCGGGCTTTAGCCGCCTCTGCCAGCGCCTGTTTCACCGCCTTGTCGATAGCAGCGGTTTTTTCCTTTTCCGCCTTTGATATCGTCGTTGCAATTTTGCTGTCCGCCTCGGCCCGGGCTTTACTCACCGCCTCGGTAACGGCTTCTTCCCGCTCCGCCTTGGCAATTTTTTCTTTCCGCTTGGAAACGGCGTATATCCCGGTAAGCAGTACCGGCCACAATCCCACCACGATGGGAACCGCGCCCAGTGCCCCCGCAGTCAACTCACCGGCGGCTTTGTTTCCTAAATCTTCCCGCATCCCGATCTCACTGAAGGATACACCTGAAAGATACAGCCAGCTCGTACCCCCCATCTCTGTTTCCCCATAAATATGATCCACATATTTATCGGGAAACTTATGTATCCGCTCCCGGGCAATCTTCAGAAGGTCCTTTCGTTTCCCATAGGTCAATGCCTCGGTGGGACAACTCTCCACACAGCCCGGAAGCTGACCCTTGCTGATACGGGGCTGACACATGGTACATTTCATCACCCGCGGGGTAAAAGCCTTGTCGTATTCGTAGGTCGGGATTTCAAAGGGGCAGGCAACCATGCAGTAACGACATCCCACGCACACGGAGACATCATATTCCACGGCCCCGGTATCGGTCTTTTTGAAAGCCTGAACAAAACAGGCGGATGCGCACGCCGGCTCCAGACAGTGGTTACACTGAATTTTCCGAAAAACGGGCCCTTTGGCGCCAGCCGGTGTATATTGATTGACAACCGTATGCGTCTTGGCGGAAGTCCGCCGATTCTCTTCCAAAACCGTCAAATCACTGAATGGTTTTTCGGGCTTTGGCATTTCATTTACGGCATTGCACGCGCCCTCGCATTTGCGACATCCGATACAGCGGACGCTGTCAAACAACACACCGTTACTATCCGGATACCCGGAGAACTGCCGGTTTGTGGCCGCCCCTGCCGTTTTCC
The DNA here is from genome assembly GCA_043797445.1 of Pseudomonadota bacterium. Lineage (GTDB taxonomy): Bacteria > Desulfobacterota > Desulfobacteria > Desulfobacterales > JAFDDL01 > JAZDPP01. The sequence goes on along the minus strand of JAZDPP010000165.1, from coordinate 65,573 downwards.
CCACTAGGGTACTGGCGCCGGCCGCCCCCATCCATCCGAGAAATTTTCGCCTTGATATGGTCATTTGTGTCACCTCAATCTGTTGAGCCGGGATCTCATTAAAGAGCACCCCTATTTTTCTTTGTGACAAGCTATACAGTCCCTGTTATCCGGTTTCTGGATACCCATTTCATCATGGCATCCCATGCACTGTTGATGGTAGGCCGCCATCAACCCGGGCCGGAACGGATTTCTATCGTCAAATGGTACCCCATGGCAACTGCCGCATTGGGGCGGTTTCTTTGCAAGCGGGCTATTGTGATGGCATCCCTGGCAAAGAGTGGCCGGATCGGTATGGAAATAATTCGCCAGCCGATTATCCTTAATATTATCCGCCAATTTCTGGACAATCTTCCGGTGCGGCATTTCAACCGATTTGTATTTATCCGCCAGCGCTTTGATCGTCACGATTTCCGGGATGTCTTTTTCATCCAGGGTGGCAACCGTTGGCTTTCTGTCCACCAGCATCTTATCCGCCAGTTCGGCCGCATCCTTCGGATCCTTTGGAAGCGCCGCATTTTCTATCGTGGAGGGCATGTGACACGCCTTGCAGGTTTCATCAGAGGCTTTGCGAACCGGAGACATCAATTCGTGACATCCGGCGCACCGAGGCTCCGCTTGCTTTTCCGAATGACATCCGATGCAGCTCGAAGTGGTTCCGCCGAGATGCATGGATTGCTCCAGCTTAACGCCTTTTCCTTCCTTTTTTCCGGCAAGCGTATGGCATTCACTGCATGCGGTCAGACTGGCATGGTGACAAACCCGGCAACTGTCGTTACGAGTCTCGTGTGACTTGTGATTGAAGGGGACCTGCTTCATTCGAACCACGGCCATGTCATCCCCCTCTTTCAGTCCCGTTTTAACAAACACGGCATCCGGCTGCTTCATTTCCATTCGCGGCAAATCGGCTACGGTTTCGATCTTCTTCTGTTGATCCGCATCGTGACACCCGGCACACTGAAGCGGTCCGGTCTTTTTATTCTGAGCTACCGTTTGCTGCTGATGACAATCAACACAGGCCTTATGAGAGGCAAGCCGCATGGAAATCCGGTTCTCCTCGGTCATCTCCTTGTGGCAATAACGGCAGGAGCCTTCCTGGCCCTTGGCATATACCAGTTTTTTTGTTTTTTCGTCATAGACATGATGACATTTCTCGCATTTCTTTTCCAACGCCTTTTCATGCCGGAAATGAAGCGAGTTATTTAGCCCCATGGGTTGCCGGCTCGATTCCGCATGACTTTCCTTGGCGTGACAGCCGGCACACACCACTGGACCCGTTTTTTGTCCGGCTCCCATCATTTGATCGTGGCAGGTAATGCAGTTGGCATGATAGAGATCCATCACTGCCTTTTTATCGGTCTCCACCAAGCGCTTAAATTTAATGCTGAGCCGGTCTGCTCCTGTTTCCTTCAAATGGCACACGGAGCAATCCTTTCCGGCTTTTTCCAAAGCGACCGTATGCTTGTCGTGGAAAAAGTTAACAGCCCCGCGCTCCAACCGGCCAAACGCTTTCAACGTGTCGATATGGAGTATATCGGCCCTTGCTTGGCCCGGTGGCGATAATTTGACGGCCGCCAGTAAACCGGTCGCGCAAATAAAAAGGATGGCAACGAAAATACTCCCTGCAATTCTCAGTCGCAATTTTTCCTTGTGCATGTCATCAATCCTTGCTGCGTCGCATTTCATCAATTTATGTCAGAACCTAACGTTGGGCATCTACCGTTTGTTATGCTGGTGTTTAGCAGATCCTGAATGGTGGTTTCGTTATACACGTCAAATATCGCCGCCTTAACCTTTCTTAACATGGGGTAAAAGGCGCAATCACCCTGAAACGGGCAATTGGACTCGGGAGCGGGCGCCATGCATTGCACGATGTCCACGTCTTTTTGAAGATAGCGCATAATCGCACCCACCGTGAGTTGATTCGGTGGGGTGACAAGCACATATCCCCCCTGGTACCCCCGTTTTGAGTCCACGAAACCACTTTTTTTCAACTGGCCCAGTATCACTTCCAGGAAACGCTCCGGAATAGCCTGAGCTTCGGCAATATGACTAATTTTGATTGGCCCGTTACCATACTGTCTTGCGAGCTCGTAAATGGCTCTTAATGCATACTGTTGCTTTTTTGATATCAGCATAAATTCTTTCTCGACTCAAATCATCGGATTACTTGCCGAGTTTTGTTATCGAGATAAGACAGGCCTGTCAACCGTTTTTTTACGTTTTTCATCAAAAAAAACGAATGATATTGGAGAAATAAAGCTAATTATAAAATATGATTGAGATTCATTTATATAGACGGATTCCTCGCCAATTATCTGAAAAAATATGGCAATAACTCATCTTTTCAGAAACAGATGACGACCGCAACACCACCTGAAATGCTATACAAGTACCCTCTGTTATAATACATTTTTTAAAAATTGCCCGGTGTGGGACATTGAAATTGCGGCTATTTCTTCCGGTGTCCCAAATCCCACTATCTCTCCACCACCATCCCCCCCTTCAGGTCCCAGATCGATAACATGATCAGCCGTCTTTATCACATCCAGATTGTGCTCGATCACGATCACGGTATTCCCCACATCCACCAGGCGACCCAAAACCTCCAGAAGCTTTCGCACATCTTCCATGTGAAGCCCGGTGGTGGGCTCATCAAGGATGTAAAGCGTCTTTCCGGTACCTCGCTTGCTGAGCTCACCGGCCAGCTTTACCCGCTGGGCTTCCCCGCCGGAAAGAGTGGTTGCGGACTGGCCGATTTTGACATACCCAACCCCGACATCCATCAGGGTCGAGAGCTTTTCCCGTATGACGCCGATGGCATCAAAAAATACCCGGCATTGGTTGACGGTCATATCCAGAACCTCGGCGATGGTTTTGCCTTTGTATCGGATCTCAAGGGTTTCCCGGTTATACCGTTTCCCGTGACAAACATCGCAGGTCACATAGACGTCAGGTAAAAAATGCATTTCGATTCGAATGATGCCATCGCCCCCGCAGGCCTCGCACCGGCCACCTTTGACATTAAAGCTGAAACGCCCTGATTTATACCCGCGAATCCGGGCCTCGGGGGTTTTTGCAAAGAGGTCCCGGATATGGGAAAAAAGGCCGGTATAGGTTCCGGGGTTGGACCGGGGCGTTTTTCCGATCGGGCTCTGATCGATATGGATCACCTTATCGATATTCTCCAATCCGGAAATGGACCGATACGTTCCGGCCCGGGTGCGGGAATGATACAGTTTTTGAGATAACACGCGGTACAGGGTTTCCAGAACCAGACTTGATTTCCCGGATCCGGACACACCGGTCACACAGATGAAACACCCCAGTGGGAATGCCACATCGATTTCCTTTAAATTGTTTTCCGAAGCCCCCCTTATGACAAGCGCTTTCCCGTTACCCGGCCTGCGTTCTTCAGGCACCGGAACCTTTTTGCGGCCCGACAGGTATTGGCCGGTCATGGAATCCGCCGCTGCCGGCAACGCCCCCGGCGCCCCTGAATAAACGACATAACCACCGTTCACACCGGCACCCGGCCCCATATCGATCACGTGATCACAGGAACGGATCGTGGTTTCATCATGTTCCACCACCAGAACCGTATTTCCTAAATCGCGCATTTTAAAGAGGGCATCGAGAAGCCGCAGATTGTCCCGCTGGTGCAGCCCGATGCTCGGTTCATCCAGGACGTAGAGAACGCCGGTCAATTTGGAACCGATCTGGGTGGCGAGCCGAATGCGCTGACTTTCTCCCCCGGAGAGACTCTGGGCGGAGCGGTCCAGGGTCAGATAGGAAAGTCCGACGTTTTCGAGGAACCCGATCCGGTTTTCAATTTCGGTAACAATACGGCGGGCAATCCCCATCTGTTTATCGGTTAAGGATAGCTGATTAAAAAATTGCCGCACCGCCCCCACATTCATGGCAGTTAGGGTGTTGATCGACATGCCGCCGACGGTCACCGACAGGCTGCCCCGGTTCAACTTGCCGCCACCGCAGTCAGGGCAGGGGCAAAAATTCATGAAACGACCGATCTCATCCCGCATCTGATGAGAATCGGCATCGCGGTACCGGCGCCGCAAATTCGGAATGATTCCTTCAAACGGTTTGTGCAGTTGGTAACGCCGACCCTTTCGCTCAAAGGAAAAAGGAATTTCGACCTCCCCCGAGCCATGGAGCAGCACCTTCTTAAATGATTCCGGCAACGCGGTATAGGGAGTGTACATGTCGACACGGTAAAAAGCGGTAAGCGTCTCCAAAAACTCCGTAAAATAGACCGTATTGCGATTGGCCCAGGGCTCGGCCGCCCCCTGTCTGAGGGAAAGATGCGGGTTTGGGAAAATCAACTCCGGATCAAACTCGCTGGTGGTCCCCAGACCGTCACATACGGAACAGGCCCCCTGGGGGGAGTTAAAAGAAAAACTGGCCGGTGTAAATTCGGGATAACTGATACCGCAGGCAACGCATGCCGCCTTCTCGCTGAAAAGGAGGCTCTCTTCGACCCGAGTCTCACCCGCTTTTAAAACATCCACGCTCGCCACCCCGCCGGACTGGGCCAGTGCCAGCTCCAGGGAATCAGCCAGGCGGTTTTTCATCTGCGCATTCACGATCAGCCGGTCCACAACAACGTCCAGGGTGTGTTTTTTATTCTTATCGAGGCCGCCGGCCGCCTCGATCTCCATCATCCGCCCATCCACCCGAAGGCGGGCAAATCCGTCTTTTCGTAACCGCTGGATGAGTTTTTCATGCCCCCCCTTCTGACCCGATACCAGCGGAGATAACAAAATGATCCGGGTCCCCTCCGGAAGCGTCATGATTCGATCCACCATCTGGTCCAGACTCTGAGCGGAAATGGGTGCCCCGCACTGATAACAATGGGGAATCCCCACCCGGGCATATAAAAGGCGCAGGTAATCGTATATTTCCGTAACCGTCCCCACCGTTGATCGGGGATTATGGCCGGCGGTCTTCTGTTCGATGGCAATGGCGGGTGACAACCCTTCAATATAGTCGACATCGGGTTTTTCCAACCGTTCGAGAAACTGCCGGGCATATGTACTCAAAGATTCCACATACCGTCGCTGGCCTTCCGCATAAAGGGTGTCAAAGGCCAGGGTGGACTTGCCGGAGCCGGAAAGACCGGTAACCACCACCAGCGCGTTTCGGGGGATCTCCACGTCGATCCCCTTCAGGTTATGCTGCCTTGCGCCATGAATAATAATTTTTTCAAATTCCATCTGCTTCCAGTTTGTACGTCTACATATTGTATTTTTAAGAAATACTCCTGACGGAAGGATCATTCCCGCTCCGGGAATATGGATGCCGCGATTGCCTGCCGGACCGCCATTTTCACAGCGGCCCTGAGACTATCCGCATCCGCCCGGCCGGTGCCGGCAATATCGTAGGCCGTTCCGTGATCCACGGAGGTTCTGATGATGGGCAACCCCAGGGTCGTATTCACGCCATCCTTAAAATGAAGCAGCTTGAAGGGGATGAGGCCCTGGTCATGGTACATGCAGACCACGGCATCGAAATGCCCCTGCGTGGCGTGGTAAAAAACCGTATCCGGCGGAAAAGGGCCGGCCACCTTAAGGCCCGCTGCCCTTGCGGTTTCGATGGCGGGCACAATAAGACGGGCTTCCTCATCTCCGAACATCCCTCCCTCTCCGGCATGGGGGTTCAGGGCCGCCACGGCCAGCCGGGGGGCGGTAAATCCGAAGCGGTCCCTCAGTGCCTGTTCGGTAATGGTAATGGTCTCCAGAATCTTTTCAATGCTCAGCATTCCGGCCACCTGACAAAGAGCCGTGTGAATGGTGACAAGCACCACCCGAAGCTTCTCCCCCGCCAGCATCATCACCACCCGGCGGGTTCCGGTCCGCTCTGCCAGAAGCTCCGTATGCCCCGGAAAATCAAAGCCGGCCGCTGCCATGGCTGCTTTATTGATGGGACAGGTAACGAGCGCCGCCATCTCGCCTTTCAAGCAAAGATCTATAGCCGTTGTCACATACCCGATCATTGCCCGTCCGGTTTCGATGGTCGGTTTCCCCCAGGAAATTTGTCCCGGTGTCAGGTCCGTGGCGGGCAGAACATCCAGCCTTCCGGGTTCAAAAGCACCGAGCGCCGTAGATGAAACGATATTGAATCGCAACCGGCTGCCGGCCTGTTGCCCCACGGCAGTGAGCCACGCGGCGTCCCCCACCACGATGGGCCTGCAGATGGCCTGAAGAGCACCCCCCTCAAAAGCTTTGATCACAATTTCAGGGCCGACCCCAACAGGATCTCCCATGGTAATCCCGATGACGGGACGCAACTTATTATTACTCATCATTAAAATTCCATAGTAAATTAAGCCCCCCTATCAAAAGGGGGGCGATTATTACCAGCGGGTAACCTTATGGCCTTGCCATGGAATAATCCCCCCTAACTCCCCAACTTACCGGGGGGTTTTCCCCATTCAAAACGTCATGCCCCCGTCGCCGGTTTTCCCACACTCTGTATAATTAAAAATAGAAGCTTTTCGTCAGTAATGACCGATTTTAGAAGCTATTATTTTTTTTACAAAGCCGATGCCTATTTTGGATCTGCTTAAAATGTCTATGGAAACCTAAGATTCCGAACACATAATATTTTGCAGGGATCGCCCTGTCAACAAGCTTATTTTTATTTATAATACAACATATTATAAATTGTTTAAAACTCACTGACAAAACCCTAACAAAACCTGAAATTCCCGGATTGACACTTTGGGCCCATTTTCATAGAAGACAATCGTTCGTCACGAGAAAAAAAAAACTCGGTAGTATCCTTCCAGACCGTTAAATCTCCGCTCTCCAGCGGATCTCATCCGAGAAAATCTTTTATTATTTTGTGCAATTTTTAGACCAGGCGTTCTGTAACGATAAATTTTTTGTACCCCATATTCTCTAATTGAAAGTGGTTTGATATTAATGGAAGCACTATTTGAAAAAGTTAAAGCTGCCTGCAAAAAAAGACTCCCCGGTCATAGTTACCAAATGTGGATTGAACCGATTCAATATAGCAATATAGATAGTAATCGGATCACTCTGAGCGCCCCGAATTTTTACCTTAAGAAAAGAATTCAGGGTCAGTACGCCGATTTGATTTTATCGGAGCTAAAAAACGCCACCGGAACCAATTTTACGCTGCAGGTTGAAATCCTTGAAGGCAAAGGAAAATCAGCGGCCGACCCCACACCGCCCCTGGAAAAAGGCCCCGTACAGCTTGCTTTGCCCAACTTTCAAATCAGACCCTATTGCGGCCGCCTGCTTCGCCGGGATTTTACCTTCGAGCAGTTCGTGGTGAGCGGCAATAACGATTTTGCCTTTTCAGCCGCTCTGGCCCACGCAACCCGCAAGCAGACCGATCAACACACCCTCATGCTGCTGTCCCAAACCGGCATGGGGAAAAGCCACCTGTCCCAGGCCATAGGTCATCACATTCTGGCCGAGCGACCTGAAGAACGGGTATTCTACATGACAGCGGAAGATTTTACCAATGAAATGGTGCAATCCCTGCGACAGGGCAGCATCGACCAGTTCAAGAAAAAATACCGCGACCAGTGTGACATTCTGCTGGTTGAGGATGTGCATTTCCTGAGTGGAAAAACCCGCACGCAGGACGAGCTTTCCGCCACGCTGGACTACCTGCATGATACGGGGAAAAAAATTATCTTTTCGAGCTGCTATGCCCCCGTGGATATCCCAAAGATATCGGACCAGCTCAGATCCCGGCTGTCTTCCGGCCTCATCACGCGTATCGAATCTCCGAACTTTCGGACCCGGGTCCGGATTCTTCAGAAAAAAGCCAAGGCGAAAGGCGTCAACTTGCCGATCGAGGTATGCCATTACCTCGCGGCAGAACTTTCCGAAGATGTCCGTCAGCTGGAAAGCGGGCTGATCGGCGTCACTGCAAAATCGTCGCTTCTCGGCCAGGAAGTCGATCTGAAGCTGGCCGAGAGCGTGGTCAAGGACATCGCCCACCAGCGTAAAAGGATCACGATCGATAGCATTAAAGCGCTTGTCTGCCATCAATACGGGATCTCGGCGAAGGATATTTCCTCCAAATCCCGAAAGCAACAGATTTCACGCCCCCGGCAAATTGCCATGTATCTGACCCGGAAATTCACGGATACACCGCTTCAGGCCATTGGACAGAGCTACAACCGTTACCATGCCACCGTCCTGCACGCCATTAACACCGTCGAGTCGGAAATAAAAGGAAATACCGCTTTTAAGCAGCAGGTGGAACTCCTTGCAGCCAAACTGGAACAGGATCGTTTCTAACCCGCATGCCCATTGACAACCGGACATTAAAAAAGCTTCAGGAATTGGTAGGAAGCGCCTATTGCTCGGCGGCTAAAGAGGATCTGGCCTGCTATGCCTATGACGCCACCCGTGAAATACACCTTCCGGATGCCGTGGTGTTTCCCGCCAGCACCCGGGAGGTGGCCGCCGTGATCCACCTGGCCAACGAGGTCGGTTTTTACGTTATCCCCCGGGGCAGCGGCTCCGGCACCACCGGTGGCGCATTGCCGGTAAAGGGTGGTGTGGTGCTGGTTACCACGCGACTGAATCGTATTCTTAAGATTGATACCGACAACCTAGTGGCCCACGCGGAGCCGGGAGTTCTGACCGGTCAACTCCACGCCGCAGTCGAAAAACTGGGGCTCTATTATCCGCCGGACCCGTCGAGCGCCGAATTTTCGACCCTCGGCGGAAATCTGGGGGAGTGCGCCGGTGGCCCCCGGGCCGTCAAATACGGTGTTACGCGCGATTATGTCCTGGGGATGGAGGTCGTCGTCGGCACCGGCGACATCATCCACACGGGCGTGCAAACCACCAAGGGGGTGGTGGGGTATGACCTGACACGTCTGATGGTTGGATCGGAAGGCACTCTGGGCGTTATTACCCGAATGGCGCTTCGGCTCATCCCAAAGCCTGAATCCGTAAAAACCATGAAGGTGGTGTTTGAAAAAATCGACACGGCTGCGAAAACCGTGTCCGAAATCATTCGGTCCGGGCTGATACCCCGCGCCATCGAATACATGGACAACGCATCGATTCGATGCGCTGAAACCTATTTAAGCATCGGGCTACCCGTCACAGCCGGGGCGATTCTGATCATTGAAGTGGACGGCCGGGAAGATGAAACCCTGCGGGATATTCAGCAGTTAAAAACCCTTTGCGAATCCAGGGGCGCAATCGAAGCCGTTGTCGCGAAAACAAAAACCGAGGCGGATCAGCTGTGGCAGGCCCGCAAATCCCTCTCACCGGCCATGTACCTCTATGGCCCGGATAAAATAAATGAAGATATTGTGGTCCCCCGAAGTAAAATTCCGGATATGGTCCGAAAAATTGAATCGCTTAAAGGCAGAACCGGTCTGACCATGGCCAGTTTCGGTCATGCCGGAGACGGCAATATTCATTTTCATATCATGCTGGATAAAAAAGTACGCCAAGACGTGCTGAAGGCGGAAAACGCCATCAGTGAGCTGTTTGATTATACGATAGCCCTTGGGGGAACCATTTCCGGTGAACACGGTGTCGGTACCGCCAAGGCGCCGTATTTCGACCGGGAAATCGGTCCCGTGGAAATCACCTTGATGAAAAAAATAAAAATGGTATTTGATCCGAAGGGGATACTCAATCCCGGTAAAATATTCGTTTAGTTTCCCCTTAGAAACAACCCCTCGGACGCCACCAGATCTTCCAGAAGTTCCATACGAACATTTTGTTCATTTTCGATGGCGCATCGCAGATTCAGCGCGCAATATTTTTTGCAGATGATATTTTTCCGATTGAAATTGCCGAAGCATCCCACATAATCATCCAGCGATACATTTTTACTCAAATTCTTTAACATATTGCCACCTTGTTTCTTTTGCTTATCCCTGCGCCAGCAGCGTCAGCAGCTCCTGGTGAACCAATCCGTTTGTGGCCGCTATTTCCAGCATGTCCCGTGAAAAAGGCGCACCGGAAAAATCCGTCACCTCTCCGCCCGCCTCCCTCGCGATGAGCGCTCCGGCAGCGGTATCCCAAGGCTTCAGATTTTCCTCCCAGAACCCCTCAAATCGGCCACAAGCGACAAAACATAAATCAAGCGCGGCGGAGCCGAGCCGGCGAACGCCTTGTGAAGCAAGAATACAACGGGAGAAACGCGCTATAAGAGAAGCAATCCTTTCATTCACGTTGTAAGGAAACCCGGTAACCAGAAGGCTATCCGAAAGTCCCTTCACCCGAGACACGCCGATGGCCTTACCGTTAAGCGTCGCCCCCTCCCCCTTTACCGCGGCAAACAACTCTCCGCTGTTCGGCGCTAAAACAAGCCCCAGCACCACCTCTCCCGCTAAGGCAAAAGCGATGGAAACAGCATACAGTCCCAATCCATGCGCAAAATTTGTCGTACCGTCCAGCGGATCGATGATCCACTGACACTGATCGTCACCGATTGACCGCCCGCTTTCTTCCGCAAGAACCGAGTGACTCGGGAACACGGACCGAAGCATCTCGATAATGACCTTTTCCGAAGCCATGTCAGCCTCGGTGACAAGATCAATGGCCCCTTTTTTCCGGACATTCAGCGGTCCGCCGTGAAAAGACCGCAACACCTCACCTGCCTTAACCGCTGCTCGAACCCCAATTCTTTTTACCTGTTCCATATCCATATCTGCACCGGATAGTAGAGATTCTTCCCTGCAAAGTCAATCCAATTTACCCGTTCAAGGGGCATCATCCCGGTGATGAACCATCTGTTCCATTTTTTCGATAAGCGGGATAAGGGTTTCGGCGCTTAAAGCGGAGATAAAAACACCATCCAATCGGCCTTTAAGCCCCGGCAACTGCTCCGGATCAACCAAATCCGCCTTGTTAAATACCTCAAGGCGCGGCAGCTGAAGCAACTCAAGATCCTCCAGGACTTTTTCCACCGATGCCATATGCACCTCGAATCGGGGATTACTGACATCCACGACATGAAGCAACAAGTCCGCGCTCTCCAGCTCTTCGAGCGTCGCCCGAAAGGCAACCCGCAACTCTTTCGGAAGATCCCGAATAAAGCCCACGGTATCGGTAATAATCACCTCGGTATCCCGGGGAAATCGGAGCCGCCGGCTGGTAGGATCCAGGGTGGCGAACAGCCGGCTTTCAGCCAGCACATGGCTGTCCGTGAGGGTGTTGAGGAGAGTCGATTTCCCCGCATTGGTATACCCGATTATCGAGATTACCGGCGTGCCCCGCCGATCACGCCGGGAACGCCGTTGATGGCGCTGCTTTCGAACAAGCCCCAGATCCTTCTCCAATCGAGTGATCCGCTCTCTCACCCGACGGCGATTGATCTCCAATTTGGTTTCGCCGGGGCCCCTTCCGCCGATACCGCCGGTAAGTCGACTCATGGCGGTATTCTTCGTCACCAGGCGGGGCAGCAAATAGCGCAATTGGGCAAGTTCAACCTGTCGCTTGCCTTCCCGGGTCTGGGCGCGCTGCGCAAAGATATCCAGAATAAGCTGGGTGCGATCGATCACCTTGAGGTCGATCAGCTCGGCGATCGAGCGTATCTGGGACGGATTCAGCTCCTGGTCGAAAACAAGGAGGGAAACGCCTTTTTGCATGGCAAGGATGGAAAGCTCCTGCAGCTTTCCGCGGCCCATCAGATACCGGGCATCCGCCTGGCTGCGCTGCTGAAGCTGAGTTGCCACCACCTCTATCCCGCAGGAAAGGGAAAGCTCTTCAAGCTCCCTTAAACTATCCAGCGCCTCCCGTTTCGAACCGGTTGACACACTGACGAGAAGCGCCCGTTCCCTTCCGTCCACCGCATGACGAACCTCTCCTGTCTGGCTTAATTCGCGCTCCAAGGCCTGTATCATCTCCAGGCAATCGATATCGAGCTGATGGGGAGCGATGGGGGGTAAAATATGGCAGGGTAACTTTGCGGAAGCGCCGGGCAAAATATGACCGATATGAATCTTATGCGGCAACCCCTCTTCGGTAAGCGTCACAACCGCCATAAGATCCAGCCCCAGCTGGGCAAGGTCGGTTAAATCATCCCGGCTCAACACCTCTTCTTTCTTCAGGTGGGTGTGAACACACCGAAGCCCGCGCAGGCGGCCCGGCGCATTTCGATAGTCTTCGGTATCCGGGATGACAATCCCCTGCGGATCACCCACGATTACAAACGCGACACGCCCCTGGCGATTGATCAGAAGGCCTATTTGACGCCTGATTTCATGGGAAAGCTCGGATAGATCCCGCGTCAGCTCCGGCGTAACAAGAAAGGCCGGCGGAATCCGTCGCCGGTAAATATTTTCAAGTCGCCGAAGCTGGCTGGCCTTCAAGCCCCCGGTATTTCCATAAAGCGTTTTCATTTGTTATGGATAAATCCGCACTTCCCAAAAAAGCCTTTTTCAATTACCTGCGTAATAGTCGGAAGACGCCAGATTCTCAAATCGCGTATAAGATTTCAAGAAGGCAAGACGCGCCGTGCCGATGGGACCGTTTCGCTGTTTGGAAATGATAATTTCCGCCGTGTTGATGTTGGGGTTGTTTTCTTCCTTATTGTACACCTCATCCCGGTAAATGAAGGCGACCACATCGGCATCCTGCTCGAGAGCGCCGGACTCCCGCAAATCGGACAACTGGGGCCGCTTGTCACTTCGCTCTTCGAGTTTCCGGTTCAGCTGGGAAAGCGCTATCACCGGCAGGTCCAATTCCTTGGCCAGCGCTTTGAGGGATCGGGATATTTCGGAAATTTCAAGATCCCGGCGATCAGAGGTAATTCGGCTTTGCATGAGCTGAATGTAATCAATGACGATCAACCCGAGCCCCTTGTCCATCTTGAGACGTCTGGCTTTTGCGCGCACATCCATGGACCCGAGACTGGGGGAATCGTCGATATATATAGGCGCCTGGGACAATACGCCGGCCGCTTCGTTCAATTTTCCCCAGTCATCCTGAAAAAACCCGCTTCGAAGGCGCGATGAATCGACTCGGGCCTCGGCGCAAAGAAGCCGCATCGAAAGCTGCTCCTTGGACATTTCAAGGGAAAAAACCGCAACGGGCACATTGCCTTCCACGGCGGCGTTTCGGGCGATATTCAAGGCGAAGGCAGTCTTTCCCATGCTCGGGCGCGCCGCCAAAATGATCAAATCGGATTTCTGAAACCCGGCCGTGAGTTTATCCAGTTCGGTAAACGCGGAGGGCACACCGGTAAGAAGCGATTTATTCTTCGCCCGCTCCTCCAGCTCATCATAGTTGCTCTGGATGATCTTGCCGATAGGATAAAACGCGGGTTTGATCTTATCTTCCGATATTTCATAGATGCTGCTTTCCGCAAAGTTCAGGACTTCGTCCACATCCCCCTGACCTTCAAAACACCGCCGCACGATCTCATTGCTCTTCTGAATCAGCCGCCGCAGACAGGCTTTGTCATGGATAATTTTCGCATGGTGCCGGGGGTTAACGGACCTCGGCACCGACGCCACCAGGTTCGACAGGAAGAACGCGCCGCCGATCGCCTCCAATTGCTTGTTGTTACCCAGAAGATTGGTAACCGTCACCAGATCGACCGGTTCGCCCTTGGCAAAAAGATCCGTGACGGCGGCAAATATTTTCTGGTGCGAGGGTCTGTAGAAATCTTCCGGTTTCAGGATTTCGACAACATCCAGCAGGGTATCGTCATCAATCAGGATAGCGCTAAGAAGGGATTCTTCCGCTTCAATGCTTTGCGGCGGCAAATGGCTAAAAGATGGGTCTTGGGCGCGGTTTTGCGAAAGATTCGCCATGGGATTCGCCGGATCTCGAGCCCGGGGGAAAAGAAACACCTCTCCCCCGGGCAAACTTTGAACATTTATTGAGCGTCACCTATTCCGGAACGACCTCAATCGTAATCTCGGGCTCGACTTCGTTATAAACCCGAATGGGAATCCGGTAAGTCCCCAGGGTTTTAATCGGCTCACTCATGAGTACCCTGCGTTTATCCACCTCAATATCCTGTTTTGCCAAGGCATCCACGATATCCCGTACGTTGATGGATCCATAGAGACGGTCCTCTTCACTGACCTTGGCCTTGATCGTGCAGACCACGCCTTCCAGCCGTTTGGCCATCTCTTCGGCAAGCCCTTTTTCCTTGGCAATCTGAAGATCCACCTTGGCTTTTTCCGATTCCATCAGCTTTCGGTTCTGAGGTGTTGCGTGAATCGCCTTGGCCTGTGGCAACAGATAATTGCGAGCATACCCTTTGGCAACATTCACCTCATTGCCGATAATGCCGAGAGACTCGATCGTCTCCCTTAAAATAACTTTCATGATTAATCCTCCACTCAAGAAACACCGTTGGTTTCCGTCGGTTGCTTTATTTTTCTAAAATCCAGCCACATATCGAAGAACCCCAGACCAATCACGAAAACAAGCACATAAATCTGAAGCGCTATGAGGCTGAACATAACCCATCTCAGGGCGATGGGCATTTTTTTTTTGTCAAAATAAAAAGAGACGATGGCAATCCCTTGGAAAAAATAGATCTGCAATAAAACAATCAGCCCGTTCAGCCCAACCAATTTTAGAACGGTATCCGGGAGAATCATCATGCCACCGCAGCCGATGACGCCCCACACGAGCGGTTCCGGTGCCTTCCAACGATTCAGCGCCCCAATGACCGGTGGTGCCGGCAGCCGCCCCATTTTCAAAAGCGGCCTGGTAAACAGCAGGCAAATCCAGGCCCCAAACAGAGCGGCGGCGATGCTGAGACCCGGCATGAGACGAACCAGCACATACTGAATATACTCAAAAGCACTTGAAAGTGCCTTGAGATTCTCTTCCGGCACGCCCAGATTTTGATACACTTCCCGGTACAGGGCCAGATTTTCGGCCATATAATCCGTCAGAAGCTTCCCGGCACCGATACCGGTAGCGCTGGTATATACGAGCAATCCACCCCCGGCTACCAGCAAAACAGCCCCGGCCGCATAACCGATGATCCTTTCAAGCGGCAGGCGCCGTTCCAGAAATTCGCCGAGTGCAAAGCCAAGCACCAGTTGTTCGAGGTAAATGAAAAGATCCGCCGTCACCTCCCCGATCATTGCCAGCCACAACACGAAGGCAACCGCCGGAATGATAGCCCCATCCCGCCGCCCAAGTTTTAATCTGAAAAACAAGACCGGCAGGGGAATCAGCAGAATCGCAAACGCCCCGAAAACGGGAATGGTCAAGGCGGCCGCAAAAAGGGATGCGGTAATCACTATGCCGCGTAGGATCTGCTTGGGGGCATCCCCTTTTACAACCGGCTGCACGCGCACATCCTCTTTTGGTCAGTGACCGGAAACACCCCCATTAATGCGGGAGAGACCCGACAAAGGGTAACAGCGCAATCGTACGCGCCCGTTTGATCGCTGTCTGTAACACCCGCTGATGTTTCGCACAGGTGCCGGAAATTCGCCTGGGGATAATCTTTCCCCGTTCGGATATGAAATACCGCAACGATTTCGAATCTTTATAGTCAATTATAATGGTGCTGTCCGCACAGAATCGACACACTTTGCGCCGATGAAAAAACCGTTTTTTTCTTTTGGGGGCACCGTCTTTGGCGTTATTCGTGCCCCGCCCTCTTGTCTGGGTAGCTCGCGGCATCTTATGCCTCCCTGTTATCTTCTTCAGTTTCGTAGGTTTCGATTTCGGCTGCAACCGGCGGCTGATTCTCCGGTGCTGTCGCAGACGCTAGCTCGGATGCGGCCTTCTTTTCTTCGGCCGTCTTCACCATTTCTTCCTTGATTTTTTCCAGATCGACGTCTTTAGCCAGAACGATCGTCATGAACTTCAGAATTTTATCATCTATTCGGAAGGAGCGTTCGATTTCATCGACCAGGGGGCCATCCCCGCAATAGTCCAGCCGGACATAAAAGCCCCGGCTGCGCTTACGAACATCATAAGCGAGTTTTTTTACGCCCCACTCATCGCGTGCCACCTGAAGTCCTCCAAACTGCGTAAAGAGTTCTTCAAGGCGCGCAAAAACCGCACCCCGGTGTTCATCCGAAACATCGGGGTCGACAATAAATATTGTCTCGTATCTTCTCATTGTGCCTCCTTATGGGTATTAAGCCCTGCGCGGCTTATCACAGAGCAAGGGATAGAAACTATCCGAAACTAAAACTTGGTTAGTTAACACTTCCCCCAATTCACTGTCAAGGGCTTTTTCCGGAGGCCGCGGCACAAGAATGGCCGGTCACCACCGGGGCATATTCCCATGAAAAAAAAGCGGCCAGCAAAACGCTGGCCGCCTTGAAACGCCGACATCCTCTCAAACCCAGATAAATCATCTCCTCCAATTTAATCTGCTGCAATAACCGGCTCAGACAGCGCACTTCACTGTCGGCTACCTTCGGTCTCTTGACTGTTGAGGTTTCTTTTGGTGGGCCGTATTGGAATCGAACCAATAACCTACTGATTAAGAGTCAGTTGCTCTGCCTGGTTGAGCTAACGGCCCACGGCGTATGAAACGCGCCGGAAACGGCTGGTACGTATCAAGTTCTGGGAGCGTTGTCAAATTCAAATGATGATAAAAAAAGATTTTTTCAAAATGGCGCCAATTATTCAACCGCAATAGGCGTTTCCTACCGGATGCGGCCATCCTCTCAATAAAGTATCTTGATATCATGGCACTATATGGTTTATGTCAGAACGCGAACCTCGGGCGGCAATAACAACCTCTATTTAACGCCTGTTTTTATGCAACCGTATCGATCCCGGCACTTCCAGCTGCCAGGGGCCGAACAGATAAGGAACACGGACACACGGAAAATGAACCCAAAAAACCTGACTCAGACCCTTCTTGCCGAGTTCAATAGAGCTGCTGAATCGGCCTTCGGCCATACGCCTTCGGAAGTAACCATCGGCTCCCCCCCCAATGTGAAGATGGGAGATTTTGCCATCGAGTGTTTCCCCCTCGCCAAGCAATTCCGGAAATCTCCAAAAATCGTTGCCGAGGAAATCGTTGCCCGCCTTGAACCAGGCGTCCTCATTGAGAAAGCAACCGCAGCAGGCCCCTATGTTAATCTCAAGATAACGAGCGGCGCCCTTTTCAGTTTCGCCTGCCTGGACCTTTTTTCCCAGCCGCCGTTCCAGCCGGCTTGCGTATCGGAAAGCAAGCGGCGGATAATGGTGGAATACCTGTCCCCCAACACCAACAAGCCGCTTCATCTGGGTCACGTGCGAAACGGAGCGCTGGGGATGGCGGTATCCCGACTCTATGAGGCAGTTGGATGCCATGTGGTGAAAGCCAATCTCGTGAACGATCGGGGGGTGCACATCTGCAAAAGCATGCTGGCCTGGCTGAAATGGGGGAACGGCGCCACTCCGGAAACCAAGGGAGAAAAAGGCGACCATTTTGTGGGGAATTGGTATGTCCGCTTTTCAAAGGAAGCGGACACGGATGCGTCGCTGGAAAAAGAGGCACAGGAAATGCTTCTGAAATGGGAAGCCGGGGATATGGAGACGGTGAGAATCTGGAAAATGATGAACGAATGGGTCTATGCCGGATTCTTTAAAACATACCAACGGCTTGGGCTTCGATTCGACGTGTTCTATTATGAATCTGAAACATACAAGCACGGCAAACAGGCCATACTGGACGGGCTTGAAAAAGGCATTCTCCATCTGGACCCAAAAGGAAATACGATATTTCCCCTTCCCGAAGAAAACTTCGGACGGGGAGAAAACGGCGAGCTTAAAAAGATAACCCTCCTGCGCCCCGATGGCACAAGCCTCTATATGACCCAGGATATCGGCACCACCCTGCTAAAAGCGGCGGATCATCACCTGGAAGAATGCATTTTCGTAGTGGGCAGCGAGCAAAATTATCATTTCCAATGCCTCTTTGCCATTCTTCGGGCACTCGGCTTAAAATGGGCAAAAAATTGTCACCATCTCTCCTACGGCATGGTCTATCTGCCCGAAGGAAAAATGAAGTCCCGGGAAGGCAAAATCGTCGACGCGGATGAGTTAATATCCAATATGGAAGCACTGGCCGCGGAAGAAGTCCGAAAACGCGATCCGGAACGGCAACTCACGGATGAAGAAATTCACCAGCGGGCAATCAAAATCGCATCCGCTGCCATAAAATTCTACCTCCTTCGGGTCAAACCGGCACAGGATATCCATTTCGATCCCAAGGAATCCATCTCTTTTGACGGATTCACCGGCCCTTACTGCCAGTATGTTTACGCCCGCATCTGCGGCATTTTGCGCAAGGCAAAGGCCAAGGGGCTCGACATCACCACGGAAAGAGGGGCACTTCATCTTCTCGGAGAAGAAGAAGAGCGTGTTCTGGCCCAGCAGCTCATCCACTTTCCCGGCGCTGTGGAGCGGGCCGCCAGGGAATTGAATCCGTCTTATATCGCCAACACCATTTTCAGCACCGCAAAGAACTTTAACCAATTCTACAATAAACACTCGGTTATCAATGCGGAGAATCGGGAATTGGCTCTGGCAAGACTCAACCTCACCAATGCCGTCGCGCAAATTATCAGGGAGGGACTCCGTCTTCTAAATATTGACGTCATGGAAAAAATGTAGACGCCACCGATGTTAGAGAGCTGGATCTACGGGATACCGGTTTGGAAACCATCTCGAAAGACCGACTCGGTTTCAAAAACCGAGTCGGTCACCTTCTTGCAATAGAATCATATTCCTTTTTCGAGCACTTTTGGATCATGCAGTATCCGTTCGCGAATACCTTTGGCCACATGATACGTGCGGCTGAATTCCGACCAGAATTCCTTGTCTTTTTCCTTCCACTGAGGACCAAAGCGTTCGTTAAAATGATCGCCTAGAGTCTCAAACAGCAGTTTCCAAGTTGGCTCTCCACGCTGCCATGTTCCGAAGAGATTTTCAAGCATGGTGTCAAAATCCGCCAGGACCTCTTTTGGAAAATAGGCGATAGCTCCTTTTTGAATGGACGTCATGAGCATTTCAGGGCTCACGGCGTGAGCCGTCAACATCACGGCGGGAATACCTTTCTCAACACAAGCGTCCAGAAGGGCCAACCCATTGACGCCCATAATATCCAACACAGCCAAATCGTAAGCCGAGCTTCTGATTTTTGCAGCCGCCTGCTCATAATCCTTAGCCGTATCAATTTGTGCCATTTCCAGAATATCCTTGACGGTTGCAAGGATATCCGGCTCATCATCCACCACGAGAATCTTTTTCCCTGTTAAATTAGATGCAGATGCCACAGACCTCTCCTTTTCGAATGCCGTCGGACCGGAACGGCAAGGTTTTAACCCAACCCGGGGAAACAGGTATAAGGGTTTCAGAAATTAAAAATCGACTTCACTTGGAAACGGGCATTACAAATTTAAAAATGGCGCCACTTCCGCGGCCACTGATCAAGGTAATATCTCCCCCCAGGCACCGGGCCAACACCCGGGCGCCCGCCAGTCCAAGCCCATGTCCGTTTCTCGCCAAACCTGAGCACGGAGCTGCCTGTGAAAAGCGCTGAAAGATCTCGTTTTGAAAAGAAGCCGGAACGCCCGGGCCATCATCCCGTACTTCCACCGTCAGTCCCCGCGAATCAAGGCCAACCTTAATATCCACCCGTTTTTTTCGGTGATACAGGGCATTTTTTATCAGGTTTCCCGCGATATGCTGAAGCTTTCGCTGATCCTGCATAATTTCCACCGCCGCCGCCCTCGGCGTCACTTTGAAGAAAATATTTTCCCTCTCCAATACCGCCATTATCTGCTCGGGAGTTTGCTCCGGCATCAGCAATTCCGCCAGGTCGCTTGAAAATGTTTCCACCGCTTCCGTCAACGACTTGAATATCGCTTCAGCAGGTCGAAACACCGCCGAGATGAAACATCCCGCCTCTCCACGCCCTATTTCCAGAAGCTCATTGAGCAAACTTCTGACCTTGCGGGAATTTGTCAGGGTACGCTTCAGTGTCCGCTCCTGGCGCTGGGATAAAGAACCAAAGCTTTCAGGCCGCTCTAAAAGCGTTCTGATTCCCGCCTCAATCACCGACACAGGGTCTTTGAGCTCATGAACAAGAAAAGCGACATCGATTTCCTTGAAAAACCCTCCTGGTGACACATCAGGCGCTTGCGACCCGGTTCCTGCTTTTTCTTTTTGATTTTCCGCCATGGTCGGTTGCCTTGTGGTATTTGTCCGTGAATTGCAGCGGCCTTGCTACCGTTGCACCTTAATCTCCCATTGCCTGTTAAGAATTCGGCCCGGGGGAGGTCACTTCCGTTTCCAGACGGGTCTGCAACGCTCCCTCTCCAGCGCCCCTATCAGAGGCAAGCAATCGATTTCTGGAAAAATACTTCTTCAGATCGTCACGGATAAACCGGTTCACCTTCTCCAGATTCCGTTGATGCGGATAGTACAGCGACTTTATGTTCAAACCGGGGCTGGATATCAACCGTATCACTTTCTCCCGAACCCGTTGCCAAATTTGTTCCTGATAGGGTGTCGAAATTAGGACCGTCCGGTCTACATTATTCCGACAAGCTCTGATGTAATGCGGCAGTTGCCATTTGGTAAACCAAATCGCCGATACCAGCCAGCAGAATATCGCGGCCAAAAACGGCGCCACCAGTTTTCCGATTGCCACCTTCCCCGTCACCAGCGTCAAAAGAAAGGCCCCTTCCGGCGCGCCGGCCACCAGCCTCAGAAACAGATCCATAAAAAGAAACACGCCGATGCTGCCCATAACCGTCCGCTTCACCATTCTTCGCAGCAGCAAACGCCCCTCCCTCGCGAAGGTGGCCATCGCTTCGGTTATCAATTTAAGTTCATGAAGATTTCGATCGATCAGGTGCAATATGTGACCGATCTTGTTCTCTGGAGCAGCCAAAATTCTCTGCTTAAGGTGATTTCGTTCATCCACCCAGGCTTCCAAGGCCTTGGTGGTACGTCGAACCGTGGGAGAAAAGGTCAAAAAGATCCGGGGAATATCCTTTCGGCCCGTCATCTGGGACAAATTCCAGCAGAGCGTCCCATAGGAGCGAATGAGATCCCCGAGGTTGTCGCATTCATCGATACGACTCATGACATAAACGATCCGATCTTCACCCGATGTCTCCGGAAGCGTACTGCGAATGGTGGTATAGGTTTCCTTGATGGTACCTGCCTTATGCGGATCAAACATCAAAACGATCAGATCGGCAAGCAGGGCGAATTCACCGACGACCTTTGGAAAATCATACCCTCTCCCCTTTTCGGTAACCGAATCGAGCATACCCGGCGTGTCGATAAGGGCAAGATTTTCGAGTAGCGGCATATCGAGCAATTTCATCTGGAAATGCGAACTGAGTTGCTCACCGTATGCCTTGAGCCGCGAGAAAGGGAGTTGATCATCATTTACAAGGGATGAACCGGATATAATTCCCAATTTTTCGTCAGTGCCGGGGGCGGTAATCACCGTAAATGAATCGTCCGTCGGCGCCTGCCCGGTAAGCTGAATACTCTCTCCGAGAAGCTCATTGATCAATGTCGATTTTCCCGAGGAATAATTTCCCAGCAGCAGCACAATCGGCTTCCATCTAAGAACCGCGGCTAATTCTCCGGGATCGATCAGATACTCCTCCAGCAAGGGGAACAACTTCTCCTCAACGCGATTTTGAATCTCTTGCTGGAGTTTCTTTTTATTCATTTGGAAAGGCTCCTATGCACCCAAAAGGAAAATTCGCTCCCCGTTCATATCAGTTTATTATTATTTTTTCCACAAGAATGGCGCCTCGGGCACAAGATTCGGGAGGAGCAATATTTCAAAAAGAAAAAATATCCAAATGGCGGGAGCATGCGGCCTTGCTTCATTGTCGATAAAAAAACCGGCGAACACCATTTTCTTGTTGCTTTTTATAAACCAATTGTATATAAGAAAATCATTAGGGGCACGAGAGCTCGCACACCAATGGCACCTTTGGGAGTGAATCATGGCACCACCTTTATTTGACCGGTTTTTAGAACGATTAGCTGAAGCCACCGGTATCGCATCTCAAACAGAATTAGCCGACGTTCTGGGCGTCAATCGTTCCGCTATCACCCAGGCCCGGAGAAAAAATGCAATTCCGTCCAATTGGCTCCTTCATTTATTCCGCGCATACGGATTGAATCCGGACTGGCTTGAAAAAGGGCTGGGGGCATCGTTCATTCGCCCGGTTCATGAACGCTCTGGTCAGGTGGATGCATATCAGCAAATTCCCAAAGTGAAAGCCCGCCTGTGCGCGGGTGGCGGCTCGTTTGAAGTCGACCCGGAAATCGAGGGCTTTTTTTCTTTCCAGACCTCCTGGCTGCAAACCAAGGGGGCGTCAGCTCATATGGTAATGATGGATGTGTTCGGCACCAGCATGGAACCGGAAATCAGGGATGGCGACACAGTACTGATCGATCAATCCCAGAAAGACATTCTTGCCGGCGCCATTTACGCAGTCGGCATTGAGGACACGATCATGGTGAAGCGGCTTGAAAAACATCCGCAGACACTGGTCCTGGTCAGCGACAACAAAACTTACGCCCCCATTTACCTTAAAAAAGAGGATATGATAAGCATCCGCATCATCGGCAAGGTCATCTGGATATGCCGGGAATTCAGTTGATTAAAAGCGGTTCCGGGCTTTTATATCTTTTTTACGGCCAATTGGTTCATACATATAAACTAAACATCTAAATTATAAACAAAACCGTTCATATTAAAACCCATTTCCGAGAAGCGTTTCTATCGACACCTCAAAATTCGTAAGGAGGAAACCATGCTAACACCTATTCTTGAAAGTGCTTATGATTGCCTGTGGATGGCGGGCATCGTGATGGTCACGGTTGTTACGATATGGGTGATAGGGACATGAAAGCCGAAAGCCTTGCCTCAAAACCCCAAGCGTACCAGTGGCTCGGGCAGACCTTCTAAAAAATATTGACCGCCACGGCCGGGTTGTCCACCCGAACCGTAAAAGGAAGCCGGCGCCCAGTTGTAGTCATGCCAGGTGCGCGTCAGAATAAGCTGATCCTTGGCTCGGGTGATGGCGACATAAAGTATCCGCCGTTCCTCTTCCATCTGGTCTTCAGACCCCATGCTTCGCATGTGCGGATACATACCCGGCTCGACACGAATGAGGTAACACACGGACGACTGTGTTCCCTTGGCGCTGTGAACCGTCGTTAACGTCACCACATCGTCCTGTCCTAAGCTATTGGCGGACGAAACGGATATGGGATCGAGGGTATAGATCTCGAGAAACGTCGAAAGACTTGAGTGTTCACCCGCCAGGCGGATCAGAAGATTAAAGTCCCGGCTCCTCACGCGCCAGTTCTCATATCGCTTCTCCATCAGCGGTGACAGGAATTCCGAAGCAAGCTTCATGGCAGCCGTTGGATTATCCTGAATCTCCGAAACGATGCGAGGCCCTCTCAGTATTTCCGCACGCCCCTTGAGCGCCCGTTCCAGATAATCCATCGCCGCCGACACCGATTTTTCCTGGCGCATCCCTTTTATGAACCGAGCGGCTGTCGCTTCACCGATTCTTGGCCAAAGCGTCAGATATCGCCCCCAGGCAAGCTCATCCTGATGATTGGCGGCGGCCCGGACCATGCTCAATAAATCCTTCACATGGGCCGTCTGCAAAAGGCTCGTACCACCGACAAACTGATACGGAATATCCGCCTCCACCATATACGACTCAACAGCCCGCGCGCCAAACCCCGTTCGGGTGATAATCATGAAGTCCTTCCACCCCATGCCGTTTTCATGACGTTTTCTCAAATCGTCGACAATCCATCTGGCCTCTTCCAAATCGGAAGAAAAGTCCATCAGAACCGGCCGACTCTGCTCCTTTCTGACAGCATGGAGGGTTTTACCATACTTGACGGAAGAGGATTTTAGGAGCCAATTGGAAAGATCCAAAATCCCCTGGGTGGATCGGTAGTTTTCTTCCAAACGAAGTACTACAGAATTGGGAACGCGGGAAGTAAAAGCATGGACGTTCCGAAAATCAGCACCCCGAAACGCATAGATACTCTGGGCGTCATCGCCGACGCAAAACAACCGGGCCGGATCTCTCAGACCCTGCAACACCTGCCACTGCAAAGGGTTGGTATCCTGCATCTCATCCACGAGAATGTGGTCATACAGGCCTCTCAATCGTTCGCCGATGGCGGCATCCTTCATCTGTTCCGCAAACCGGAAGAGAATATCGTCATAGTCCAGATAGTCATTCCGCCGTTTTCGCTCATCATAGGCAGCGAAAATCCGGCATATCTTTTCAGCCGTTCTGGAATCATGATCCGTATGGCGATCCAAATAGTCGGCCATGGGCTGCAAGGTGTTTCGGGCATAAGAGCAAAGAGCTAACAGCTCGGAGGCGCGAAGAAAAGGGGCACCCTTTTCTTTCACTTCACTTCGGATCAGCTTTATGAGTTGAAGTTGATCATCCCGATCGATTACGGTTGCCTTTTCGATATGAAAAGCGGACGGCATGCGCCGCATGCTGTAAAGGCAATAATGATGAAAGGTGCCAGCCAGAATTTTCGAAGTGGCGCTGCCGATCATCTCCCCCAGCCGATCGGTCATTTCCCGGGCTGCCCGACGGGTGAAGGTCAACAACAAGATTCTTTCCGGCGGAACACCCCGTTGAATCAAATGGGCTGCCCGCGCAATAATCGTGCGGGTCTTACCGGTTCCAGCCCCTGCCAGAACCAGCACATGTCCCTTTTCATACTCAACAGCCATTTGCTGCTGATGGTTTAATTCCATTGGCAAGAACTTAAAGACCCTTTCTGCAAACTTTATGAACTGTCTGGGCATGCCAGGCGCCTTTGCCGGAAAAGGTGGGAATATTTTCATCTTCCAGACGCTGGGCAATCTCCTTGTATGTCATGCCATCTTCCCGCAACCGGATAATAAGATCGATCACCTCATCCCTATCCACCGCCGCGGGCGAAACCATTTTTTCTTCAAGGTGCGCATCGGGAGCGATCTCTTCCACTTCGGGTATAACGCCAATCGGGTCGGCAATCGCAGCCGTTTCGGAAGTGTTAGCAGTCAGACGCTGAAGGAGGATCGCGATGGTCTCAAGGACATCGGCCTGACGTTCCTGCGCCGACGTATTGCGCTCGGTCATCTCAATCATCTTTTTCTGAGTCTCTTCGATCCTCGTTAAGAATGCCTTAACTTCCGGCACGATCTCCGTCATCATCTCCTGCGAATCATTTCGTTTCTGGAACGGCCGATGCTGTTGTTGATCCCTTGGCCCGCGGCGTTCCGGACCGCGGTATTGTGGGTTTTGTCGTCTCTTATCGTAATTTCGATCTGTATTCTTGCGCAGATTATGTAAAAAATCGTCCATTGGGACCTCCTTATCGTGCCTTTTGTGTTTTTTTAAGAGCACCGGTGCTGCCGCGATAGCGGGAACATCGCCGCAAGTACCATCATTCGCCCAAAAAAGGGGCTAATCTAAACCACTTTATGGTGCATGTCAAAGAAAAGATCAGCTACTTTTCCCCAGACCCCAAGTCGTGTCAGTATAAAATCATATCGCACGGGATCATGGGGCGACATCGCTTTAAATCCCTCCGTAACTTCCAGGGCCGTTATCATGTTTCCCTGTTTTCTATGGGTAAATCCCAACTTCAGGCCCAGGCGATGCATATGCGTATCCAGAGGAACAATCAGATGCGATGTCGAAATCTGATACCATCCCCCCGGATCCACGGCATCCTGGCGAACCATCCACCGTAAAAACAAATTGAGCCGTTTACAAGCACTGCCACGAGCCGGAAGCGGCAGGAGATGCCCGGGGGCCTTGGGCGCTGCCGCAACAATAGCCTCTGCAAAATTTGACAGCGCCGGCAGGACGTTATCGTCTTTCTCACTGTATCCGGCAAGGAACGCCGCCTGAAGCGATCCATGGTGCGCCACCAGGCTTCCCGCTCCAACCAAAAGCGCAGCCAGATTATCCCCCGTCGCAAATCGATGGGAAAAACCGGCAAGCAATTTTCGAAATGCCCCCCAGGACGTGTGCAGTAGAAAATGAAGCGGTGACTCCCCCATCACCTGAAGAACTCGGGACACGCTGTTATTGATCTGCTGTACCCGGCCATAAGCCAATGCCGAAGCTAAAAAACCCACAATTTCCCGATCTTCAGGGAAAGCATAATCGTACAGGAATTCAACTGGATCCGGATGGACGTACCGTCGATGATTGTATTTTTCGTACAAAGATTCAAGTTTTTTTTTAGCCGCATATTTTCTTAATAAGAAATCTGAAGAAGCAAAGCAAGATCGAAAAAGAAAAAAAAGAAAAAAATAATTGCCGGTTCATTCCGTGACCCACTCCCGAAGTCGACGCCCGTCCGTTGAAAACTGAACGGCTCCCTGATTTGCCGTACAATAAATGATCGGACAGGCTGCGCGATACCGGGCTAACGCCTCGGGGTGAGGACGCACCGGCCATCTTCGCACCCCTGTGGATATTACAACCCGTTGGGGGTGAACCTTGTTTAAGAATGAGGTGGTACCGGAAGTTCGACTGCCGTGGTGAGGAGCGATCAGAACCTCACTTCCGAGCAAATCGCCGGCAATTTTAACCAACTCCGCCTCTGCATCGGCCTCTATGTCGCCTGGAAACAGAAATGAATGATCGCCGAAACGAACGTGCACCACCACTGAATTATTATTTCCTTTTCGCCATGTTTCTTTCTGCTTTTTAACGCTATAATCGGCAGGCGGATAAAGAAACTTAAACGTCACGCCGCTTATTTCTTCGCTTCGCGGCGCTGATGAAAACTCGGGCTCCTGAATTTTCTTTTCTTGAACGATGTGTTTCAGCCGCCGGTACCCTTCGGTTTCAACGTTTTCGTTGTTGCACCGCAATCGCTTCACATGGAAGTTTTCCGCGATAAAAATGAGTCCGTTGAGATGATCACTATCGGGGTGTGACAGGATCAGCTCGTCCACGGTTCGAATTTTTTTGCCCAATAAAAACGGTGCGACAATGCTTTTCCCGACATCGAAAACGGAATTGTCCGAAAAACCGCCACCGTCAATCAGCATGGTTTTCCCTCCGGGCAGCTCCAAAAGCGTTGCCGCGCCATCCCCCACATCCATTATGGCCACCCGCAGATCGGCGCGCCAGAAACGCTGGTAATACCAGTATCCAATGTCGAAGATGGCGATTGCCAGAACAGCAACCCCTGTGATAAAAAAGACCGTCCTTTGTTTTGGATTAAACATCCCCTTGCCGGCCACCGCCTTCTTCTTCGTCAAATAGTGAATCAGTAAAAGCAATGCGACATAATAGCAGCTAACCTCCAGATCCGATAATAACACGGTGATCATCGAAGAAAACGGCCAATCGGCCACTTTTTCGGCAATGCCGAGCGACGCCGACAATAAACGATCCGCCGGTAAAAGGATACCCGCCGCCAATGGAGGGCTAATGGGGACAAGGCAGAGAGAGAGTAACCCCATCGGCAACACGCACATTTCGATGAGTGGGACAAAGAGCAGATTGGATATGAACCCGATGGTGGACACCTCTTGAAAATACCGCATAACAAGAGGCAGCGTCCCCAAAAAGGCGCTCGCGGAGATAAAAACGGACCCCTTGATCTTCCGCCATGCCTTTTCGCTTAAAGTCGTCTCCCCGTGCGTCCCGCTGCCAAGCAGGGGAATCCCCAAAACCATGGCGATAACCGCGGCAAAAGACAGCTGGCAGGAAATTGAAAAGAGACTCGGGGGATCGCAAATAAAAATGATCATTGCCGCAACCGCCACGGCATTGATCAGGATGTGGCGTCTGCCCACAAAAAAAGAACAGAAAAACACACACGTCATGTATACCGATCGCTGGGTGGCCGGCGCCATCCCGGCAAGAAGCCCGTAGATCCAAACGGCCAAAATTGCAAAAATCGCCGCTCCATGTTTAATCCACCCCCGCCGTGGAAACCATGGGAAAAATGCCAGGACTCGGGAAAAGAGAAAAAAAACGGTCCCGCCGACAATCCCCACGTGAAGTCCGGAAATGGAGAGTACATGACCAATGCCGATTCTCTGAAACGCCATCCGGGTACCCGCCTGAATCCTCCCCATATCCCCCAGCAGCAATGCCAGAAATACGCCCACTGTTTCCGGATCGGCGGCAGCCACCAAAAAGCCGGATAGGTGCCGACGTAGTTCGTGAAGATATCCTCCCTCCCGTTTCCCAGTCACCTCTTCTAAAACCGAGAGTTCATGCCCCCTCGCATAGGAAGATGCCCAAACTCCCTGAGCGGCCATATATTGTTTGTAATCAAACCCGCCGGGATTCTTAAAATTCTTTAAAGAGCGAAGAGATCCGTTAAATCGGATTTGATCCCCCATGAATACCGGAGACACCACACCGGATACGCTGATCCTCAATTTGCCCCTCACCGGAATCCTCTCACCATTTTGAATAAGGCAGCCGGTGTTGATAATAAACGACTGTCCATCACGCTTCAACTGTGGAAAACTAACCACGCACCCGACGATTTCGTATGCACCTTTGTCAATATAGCGGGTTATATGATCGGGTGGAAACCGGGGAGCAGCCCAAGGCTGAATCAGAAGATAACCAAAAGCCACGAATAGGAAAAGAGGAGAAAACAAACTGGGCCGGCGGCGAAAGCAGCTGACCCCCAAAAAGAAAAGACTCAACCCCCCGGCCCAAATGGCCCATCCCCGATAATCCGGCCAGGCGTTTCCAATGACGATACCTCCCATCAAAGCGACAGTGAGCGGAATAAGCGGGCAGCCGAAGGAGGGTGCATCGTTTGGCATTCTGCGCCTCGGCGATGATCGAATTCGGAAGATTGCAACCGGGTTTACGCCCAGGGAAACCGGCGCGTTTGGAACCCACTGTTATCAAGTGAATCTGTAACTGGAAGACTTTTGTGTCGGGATGACCCGAAAGAAAACCTGACTTATTTTGTCATTCCGCTTTCTGCCGACGTATGACGGCACCCAGGGCCTCAAATTTTTTTTCAAGCGCCTCGTACCCACGATCCAGGTGATAGACCCGGTGAATCTCGGTGGTGCCCTGGGCAACGAGACCCGCCAGAACAAGGCAGGCACTGGCACGAAGATCGGAAGCCATCACCGGAGCACCGGATAATCCCGGCACCCCCTTGACCATGGCCGCGTTTCCGGATACCTGGATATCCGCTCCCATCCGCCGCAGTTCGCTGACATGAATGAACCGGTTTTCAAATATGGTTTCCGAAATGAGGCTCAAGCCGGTTGCTACGGACATGAGCACCATGAACTGAGCCTGCATATCCGTCGGAAACCCCGGATACGGTAAGGTTTTGACATCAACACTTGAAATCGTGTCACTGCCGAGAACCCGGAGGCTGTTACCGGAAACACGAATATCCGCACCGGTCAGCCGCAACTTGTGAATCAGCGCATCCAGATGACTCGGCTCACATCCATTTATCGTAACATCGCCTCGAGTGAGCGCTGCCGCCACCATAAAGGTGCCGGCTTCCACGCGGTCGGGGATAATGGAAACAGAAACGGGATGCAGCTGCCGCACCCCGCGAATTGTAATGACCGGTGTTCCGGCTCCTTGAATATCCGCTCCCATTTGATTCAGCACTTCAGCCAACGCCGTAATTTCCGGCTCCCTTGCGGCATTGCGCAATATGGTTTCTCCTTCAGCAAGGGATGCTGCCATCATTAAATTTTCGGTACCTGTCACCGTCGCGACATCAAGATAAATCTCCGCCCCCAGTAGCTTTTCGGCACTCGCCTCGACGTATCCGTGTTGAAGATCGATCTCAGCTCCCAGGTGATTGAGCCCTTTTAAATGCAGGTTAATCGGTCGGGCGCCGATGGCACATCCGCCGGGCAGGGAAACCCTTGCCTTTTTAAGCCGCGCCAGCAAGGGACCCAGAACCAGAATCGACGCCCGCATTTTGCGGACCAGCTCATATTCCGCCTCATGACAACAGAGTCCGGCGGCATTGATTCGAACCGTGTTCCCATCGGTTTCAATTTTTGCCCCAAGTTTTTCTAAAAGGGATTTGATACTGTCAATATCCCGAAGCACCGGCACATTCGTGTACGTATTCCATCCATCAGCCAGCAAGGAAGAAACCAGAATCGGCAAAGCGGCATTCTTGGCCCCGCCGATAGTCACGGCACCGGTCAGGCGACGGCCGCCTTTAATTACGATTTTATCCATTCAGCGCCTCCGTCGCAATATAATATCCCCATATTTTAAGGGATTGTGCAAATGTTAACATGCCAACGATGCAGTTCTTCGTGATCTATTATATGTGAGAAGCGCCCATATCATTTGGTTTCAAATTCGCGGGATCAGTGGTGGTGAGACCCCTGACCCCTAGCTGTATCAATAGCTGCCTTAATGACGCAATAGGTCATCCCGATACCGATGATGGACAGGGCATACCATAATCCACCGTGAAAAACGACATGGCCCACGTCCCAAATCCATTCAAACGAAAAGGGTAACATCTTTTAATCTCCTTCAACCAGCGGCGGATTCAACCGGATTCAGTTCCTTTTCTTGGGGAAATATCGGTAAATACCGATAGGAAATCAATACCATGATCACCCCATAAGCAACCGGCAAAATGGTGGTGGCGACTTCCGGCCATGTCGGCACATACAGCACCCATTGATCAAACGGCATAACAGGTGCCGCCAATACCTGCAGCACCATGACCCATCGGTTGAGACACACGCCGATGGAAGCCAGGGTGACAGCCGTAAAAAGGAGTCCCGGGCGTTCCCTTAAGGGACGCAAAATCAGAATAAGGGCCGGCAGGATGCCGCAGAGTCCGATTTCCGCGACTAAAATCCAATATCCATAGAGGGCGTTGTGGGTGTAAAAATGAGACAGGGTAAACCCCAAACTCGGGGCGGTCGTATATGCCCAGTAGAGCGTGTCGCAGATCTTGGCAATGATATAGGTCGTCAGCATCCACCCGGCAATTTTAGCGAGCAGGTGAATGACTTCCGGTTTAACGAGCCGTTTACCGGTGATTTTTTCCGTCAACCGGGTAACAAAAATGGTAAAACAAGGACCGCAGGCCGCCGCGGACCAGGTAAAGAGGAAAAACGTAAACGGCCAGATCAGAATGTGGTCCCGGTATCCAAACGGGCGCCCGAAAAGCACTCCCGAAACGCCGCCCAGGGAGCCCTGATGGAAGAAGGAGAGAAAAGCGCCGGTGGCAGCAAAAACCGCCATTATTTCGTGCAGGTTGTGGCTCAGGTGATGAAAAAAAGGCACCTTATCCGCCTGTCGGTTTTCCAGAATGAGAGGCAGATACTCAACACAAAGGACGCCGAAATAGCACGAGAGGCAAAAGGCCACCTCCGTGAGCATGGAATGAACATTGGCGTGCCAGAAAATAAACCAGTTCCGAAGGGGTTGTCCGACGTCAATCGCCAAAATCAAGAGCGCGGAGCTATAGCAGATAAATCCGATCAGCACCGCATAGTTGATAAGGTTTTTGAGTTCGTCCTTGCCGATCACGTATTTCAGCAGGCCCGTAAAAAAAGCGCCGCCGCCGATGGCGATAACCGCCAGATCCGCCCAGATCCAAAGCGCGAACCCGTAATAATCGTTCATGCCGGTTATGTTAAGACCCTTGAACCAGCAGAGCAACATGGCGTATACACCCCATAGCAGCACCGCTCCCGACACCACCAGTGCGAGCAGAAACTGCCAGAACGGGCAGCGTTTCACGCCCTCGGGTATTAATGCAGAATCGATCATGGATGTGCTCCTCAACGTCTTTTTGTTACCTGTGTTTTCTAATTATTCCATTCATGCCGGAATCGCCGGATTTTCCCTCCACGCCTCACCGGACCTTCATGCTTGTCATCCGGTCCGGTTCAGTGCCCCGACGTCTTTTTTAATCCGTCCGCCATATGGTTATCGCCGCTGTTTCGGACCCATTCCCGCTCCGAGAGGTAGTAGACCTTGGGATTGGTCTCCAGTCGTTCCAGAAGACGGAACGCGCTGGGATTTTGCGACTTATCGCCGTGAGCCGGGTCCGGTTTCACAATCTGATGCACCTGATGATCCGGATTGTTCAAATCTCCAAACGTGATGGCGCCGGCCGGACAAGCTTGTGTGCAGGCTGTCTGGTATTCTTCTTCTTTCAGATCGCGCCGCCCTTCCACAAAGGCCTTGTCCTTTGCCTTTTGGTATCGGTGGAAACAGAAACTGCATTTTTCAACGACCCCGCGCATACGGGCAGAGACATTGGGACTCAAGTATTTTTCCATTCCCTTGGGCCAGACCGGATCCCACCAGTTAAAATACCGGGCATGGTATGGACAGGCCGCCATGCAGTACCGGCAACCGAAACACCGGGTATAGATCTGACTGACAATTCCCGTTTCGCTACTGTAATCCGTCGCCGTTGCCGGGCAAACCGACACGCAAGGGGAATGTCCATGTCCCCCCTTTCCGGCACAATGCATGCATGGCCGGGGGAAATAGCATATGTCCGTATCCGGATAGGCTTTCCCGTTATTCAGTTGATAGACCCGCATCCAGGTAATGCTAGTCAGCTTGTCGGATTCATCCACTTTGAACGGCACATTATTTTCCGCCATACAGGCCACCATGCAGGCGCCGCACCCGGTACATTTATCCAGGTCGATGGCCATTCCGTACTTTTTGCTTTGGTGGTGTCCTTGTTTCATTAGAACCTCATTCCATCCATCCGTTAGGCTTTAACCAGTTTCGCTCGAATTCCCCAGGCAGCATCCAGACCCGAAACCGGATCTTCCGTCGCTCCCATCAGCTCATTCACATTGACGCCCTTATTGTTCAGATACTCATCGTAGGCCGTATGCCCCAGGCCCCTTGCCATTGCAATGACGCCGGGTCGAATCCCGTTATACAGATTGACCCGAACTTTTACCTGGGATTTAGGAGTATACAAAATGGCCATATCTCCCTGCCCAAGCTGGTATGTTTTAGCCGTTTGGGGATTGATTTCCACAAATCCATTGGAACCCTTCAAAACCGTGTCGGGAACCGTCTTCACCAAAAACGGCGGGGACCCGATATAGCCGCTGGAAAGACACAGGGTATCGTAAGGGATCATGATCAGCGGGTAAGCGGTGTTGTCCCCTTCCGGCACTACGGGCAGGAACTCCGGTAATGTTTTTTTTTCGTTTTCCGATCCATTCTGAAGAACCGTGGCGGCAAACTCAAATTTCCCGGACGGGGTGTCAAAGGCTGTACGCCACTCCGGAGGTTGGTAATTGGTATTTGCCCAGAAACCGTTTTTTTCCATTCGCAACCATTTGGCGCCAAGAGTCGCTTTCAAACAGGACTGATAATCACTCCAGGGAAAAGCCGCGCCAACGCCGCCCCCCACTCCTTTAGCCAATTCAAGAATCACATCTCCCATATGCCGGGTGTTGTAAAGGGGAGACACCACCGGTCGCAAAAACCCGATAATTGGCTTATGGAATGCCACCGGCGCCGGAACATCCTCGAATCGTTCCAGGAACACATGATTTGGCAATACAAGATCCGCCTGTTGAGTCGTTTCATCCATGAAAGAAGAAAAGCTGACCACAAAGGGAACCTTATCAAATGCGGCCATCACCGCTTTGGCATCCGGAAGGCAATAACAGGGATTTGCCCCCTCTACAAACAATGCTTTCACCGGATAAGGCTTTCCGGTCTCAATGGCATTCGCGAGCCGGTTCAACAGATATCGCGAATGGGGATTCTCCTGGCTGCGGGCCCCATCCACCCGGCCTTTCTGCACACCGAGAGCGGCCACCTGATCCACTTCGGGTTCCGGCCATTGAATATAATCGGGCTCCGGAATTGCCCAGATACCGCCCGGTCGATTGATATTACCGGCGAGAGCATTCAGCGCATGGATCGCCATCACTTCATTCGTACCGCACGGGGTTCGTCCTTGACCCCGCCCCCCCAGCGCCAACGGTCGCTTCGCGCTCATGAAGGCTTTGCCGAGCGATTCAATCTTATCCGGCGTTATACCGGTTATTTCGGCCACTTTATCGGGAGAATAGTCTTCCAGAACGAGTTGCTTGAATCCCTTTCTTTTTTTGCCGCCTTGATCCTCCCAATCTTCAAAACCAAAGCCATGCTGACTTACAAAATCGCTGTAACATTTTTCCCGGATCAGCACATGGGCCATCCCCAGCGCCAGAGCAGCTTCGGTACCCGGATTAATGGGAAGCCACTCATCTGCTTTGGCTGCCGTATTCGAAAGCCGCGGTTCAATCTGTATCACCCGAGCCCCCACGGCTTTTCTTCGACCATGGACCTGGAACATCCGCACCGGTGATCCCCACCCTTCGATTAGACCGCCGCCGAAGCTTATAATCAGGTCTGCACCGGCCACGTCGAACCCGGCCATCGTCTGAGTGCCGTGCATCAGGTGTAATGTCAGCTCATACGTATCCTGCAAGGAGGGATTTCGAAAAAAATTCGGGGACCCATAGACCGATAAAAATCGCTCAAAAAGCTGCGGAACCGTCCCCCGGTCGCTTCCCATAATTCCGACAACGGTGTGCGCTTCCCCTTTTTCACGCAGCCCTTTCAGGTTGCCGACGACTTCGGAAATGGCCGTCTGCCAGGAAATTTTTTGCCATTTCCCCTCCCCTCTTTTCCCGATCCGTTTCAGAGGCGCTTCAACTCGCGTTGGACTATAAAGCAGTTGAAGACCCGCCAAGCCTAAAATGCAAAGTCGACCATCGTTAACCGGATGCCCCGCCAACCCCTCGATTTTCACCGCCCGGTCCTTGACCTTGCGAACGGTTATGCCACATCCCCCGGGACAAAGAGAACAGGTGGAGTTAACATAACTCACTTCCCCCCCCTCGGGTACGGGTGTCCACGGCCAGTTCTGACTCCAAATGGAAACATCGTCCATGAGTTTCCAAGGCAGCGGCGACAGAGCAGCACCTGCCGCGCCGCCAATGCCGAGTGACAAAAAGCTTCTTCTATCTATTTCCATAGGTGCTACCCCTTAAACCTGAAATGGACTGTTCGACGGGTTGTAATTCGCTGGGGGTTCTATTATTTCGTTTCGACATAGTGGAAAAATCATTTATGGCACACAAAACACGCATCATACTGTGTTTGCACGCTGGTGACCCGCCCCGTCATTCGTTCATGGCAGGCAGTGCAATCATCCATTTTCATCCGATCCCAGGAGTTGCGCCCAAACCCGGAAATGTTTTTACCCCAGATATCCCGGCTGTACCCGCTGATCCGGTTTTTCTCATGGACCCGACTGGTTTCGGATTCGCCGATATGGCCATGACAAATTTTACACTGAATCTCCCCCATTTTGACATGGGCGGCATGGGTAAAAAACACGCAGTCGGGCTGACGGGCATACGAAAGCCACGGCACTTCCTTTTCTTTTTGGACATATTCGGATACAAACAATGCCTCGTCCGCCGACTCGCCCTGAGCCTCTTCATGGCATGCCACACAATCCTTTATGCCCGGAATTCCGGAAAAACTACCGTCCTGCCGGAAATAATGACAACTCTCACAACCGTTTTCCGCTTCCGCCACATGTATCTTGTGATTAAAATCGATGGGCTGCTTTTTCTGGGAGTAAAGAAGCTTTGGAAAAATTCCCCATCCCAGGATAAGACACACCGCCATCCCGATAATAAAGAAGAGGATAATGGGGCCACTGGAACCATTCCCCTGCTGTCTTGGCTCATGCTCAGCGGCCGCTTCCTTTGAAACCGCACCGGCCTTCTCATCTAAGCTACTCATGAAAACTCCATTCAGATAGGTTAATATTCCAATTAATTCTGAACCTCAAACCGCATCTGCGTCACCGGTCAATCATCCTCTCAGCGTTATGGAAAAGAAAAATAAATCGATTTCATATAGTTCAATAGTCAGGTTGTCAAGGAGAAACCCGACCACTTTACCATGAATCTTTGTTTTTACCGTTCCCGTCTATCCGATAACACCGTAGCTATGAAGCCCAGGCAGATAATTGACACCAAAATAGGTAAACAGGACGGCCAGGAAACCGATAATGGAAAAAATTGCAAACACTTTACCCCGCCAGCTTAGAAAAATCCTGAAATGCAGCATGGCGGCATAAACCAACCAGGTAACCAGAGACCAGGTCTCTTTCGGATCCCAGCCCCAGTATCGCCCCCAGGCGGAGTTGGCCCAAACCGCCCCTGTAATTATCCCAACGGTTAAAAACAGAAACCCGAATTTAACAAGTTGAAGAATCAATTCGTCTAAGGTATCAAGCGGCGGAAAAAGAGACAGGAACGGACCCGTATTCTTTGAATCCCGCTGCTTAACCAAAAACATCAATCCGATCCCGAATGCAACGGCAAATGCAGCATAACCGATAAAGCATGTAATGACGTGGGCAATCAGCCAGTTGCTTTTCAGCGCTGGAATAAGCGGCTGAATCTGATCGTTGATACCAGGTGCGAGCGACGCATAGGCCATCGCCAGAAATGCAATGGGTGCCGCAAACACGCCCAGAATACGATTTAGATGGCGTCGCTCCAGGAAAAGATACAGTACCACGATGGTACATGCAAAAAAGACAAGCGACTCATAAAGGTTTGAAAGGGGAGCGTGCCCTATCCCCAGGCGGTAAGACTCGACCCATCTCAATGCGAGGCCTGCAAAATTACCCGCACACCCGAGAATCAGTATCCACGAAGCGATTCGGCCTATTATATCCTTTCTGAAAATAAAGGATACGAGGTAACCGAAAGCTGAAAAGCCATAGATAAATGTTGTAAAAGATAACAGAAGCGAACTGTTCATAAACCGTCCTTATTAATTGTTCGTTGCCCGTGCAATCGAATTACCCGAACATCCATCCCCATTGGTTTGCCCGGATTGACGCCCTTCGGGATCAGCCATCAAGCCCCTTCAATCGCGCTGAAAGTCTTTTTACCGCGTTTTGCATTCCCAGTTTGTTTTTATTAGACACGCCGGCGAGAATCACCCGGCTCTCCTTCTTACCGGGAATAATTTCAATGCACAACCGTTGGTGAGACATAAAAAAAGTGACCAGACAGCCGCCAATCAGCATTAAAAACCCGAAATATACCAACCATACACCCGGGTCTCGGGTCACCTGTAACCCCGTATAATAACGATTTCCCAGGGAAATAAGAAAGCGCCCCTTGCGCATTTTATCAAATTGGGGGAAACGCGTCGGCAGCAGAATTTCCTCCGGCGTTTTACCGGTAAGCGTGAGCTGCCCCACGAGCGTTTGCCCCAGGTCCATTCCTCTGAAGGCCTTGGAATCGGCAAGCGCCATGAGTTGAAAAGTACCGAGATTCTCCGGCAGATCAATCGTTTGGCCAATCCGGACTTTGACTGAAAATGCCGCCTTGGTTTGAGCATCTTCAAAGCTGAGTTCCACCATATCCGATGCGTTCAAATTTTCCGGCGCAACCGCTCCGTAGCTGGACTGAAAGATATTGATTCCCTTGTATCGCAAGGGGCTGTTGACAATAATATCCTGCGTCAAGACGGGATTGCCCCCTTCAAGGAGCGTCAAACGGGATCGAAATTCCCTTGGTTGACCCGTCTCATAAAAACTCACCGCAAAATCGTCACATTGAATTCGAAAGTTGAGCGGGATCATTTTTGCTCCGCCATTCAGGCGAACCTGGTCCGTGGACTCTCCTTCGGGGATATTGACAAAACCGTCAAAACCGAAGATGGAACCGATTAATCCACCCAACAGCAGCAACACGATGCTCAGATGAACGAGGTAAAAACCCAACCGGGTCCACCGGCCTTTCTCCGCAAAAATGCAGTGCCCCGAATCCGTCGTTTCGGTGCGGGAGTAACGAAACCATCTTGAAACTATCGGCGTATAACTGTCCAGTAGGTCGGCCGGGGAACGAGACGAGAGAATCTCGGAATTTCCCTGCAGGTTACGGAAGCGGGTCACATTAAAAACGGGCACTCTTACAAACACTATTTTAAACGTGGCGGACAGCCGGTCCAGAGAACAAACCAGTACATTGAGAGTAAGCATGCACATGAAAAAGCGAAACCACCATGAATGATACATGTCCATGAGATTCAGGACCGAAAAAACCCGATAGATCTCAACACCGTATTTGCTGATGTATTCTGCCTTGGCGGCATTTTGAGGTATGAGTGTCCCAATTACCGAGCTCACGGCCAGGGTGAGAAGAATCACCACCGTCAACCGAACGGAAGCAAAAAAATTCCACAGGGTATCGACGAAATCAGAAGCTGTACCCTTTTTATTCATACGATTTCCTTTCCGTATCCCATCAAATTTTCTATTACTATCAAATCCGCATTTCCGAGGCAACCGGATAATCTCCCCCCCATATTGGCACCCACACACCAAAGGGCCAAAAACACCGCAAGGGTCAAAACCGGATAGCTATTGCACAGCGGTAGTCTTACCGGGACGAATGATTATCTGAGCAGCCTTTTCCGCAACGAGATATTTCCGGGCCAGTGCGGAAATCTCCGCCGGAGTGATCGCAGCGAAATCAGATAGAATGGTTCTGCTCCAGTCGAACTGCTCCGGGTGCCGGCTGGAACCGACCATCACGCTTCGAAGCCAGTAAGCATTTGTGCGACGCATTTCCTTTATATTGGTAACGATCGGCTCAATAGATCGAGCCAGCTCACCGGGTGAGATGCCATCACGGCTAATATCGATTCCGATCTTTTTCACTTCATCAATAACCATTTCGGCCTTATCCGGATCGATATAAACAAAGGCCTGAAGCAAACCATATCCGGGGTATGCCCGGCTGGGCCGGTTGTACGCATAGGGGGAGTAAGATACGCCCAGTTTTTCACGCACGGTTTCCCGAAGTTTTTCCGAGACGATATCGGCCACTACGGAAAGACGCCGGGTACGTTTGATATCCCAGAAATCCTCGGTCGGATACGCCACCACAATCAGCCCTTTGGGAATCTGAGTTTCGACGTTCACGAATAAGGCCTTCCCGGAGGGAAATCGGGGCAGGCCATTTCGCTCGATCGAATCAAGGGGGTTGCGATTATTAAGAGCACCTAAATAGGTGGTCGCCAGATCAATCGCCTTTTTTAGATCAAACGCCCCGACAAGAGATACCTCGACCGGCGCATCCTTCAGCAGGGGTAATAGCCATTCTTTCGCATCCGAAAGTTTCAATTGCCGGAAATGATCAAATGATGGCAGCCCGAAGCGGCTGTCACCACCGGAATAAAACCGTTGCCCTTCCAGTTGCATCGCGCCTTCAATATCGCGCGAAAGGGACTGATACATCTGACCCAATCGATCGGTCGCCAGCTTAAAGGCCTCGGGCCGGAATCCGGGATCCACCATATGCGCATATAACAGCTGAAACATCAGTGCCAGTTCTTGTGACGAAGACTCCCCGGCAAAAGAGAAATAATCTTCCTCGACGTGGAAATTCAACTTCCACTCCTTTCCTGCCAAGGCCCGTTCAAGTTCATCTTTGGTCAAACCGGCAAACCCGCTTTCGTTCACAACCGCTTCGGCCAGCACGGATAGCCCGGGTTTTTCCTTCGGCTCATTCGATTTCCCCCGCCCAAAGGAAAGGGTCATCCGGACTTTATCTGCTTCGAAATCGGTCTGTTTAAGATTCAAGCGGACGCCGTTTTTTAAATCAATCTGAACGATTCCTAAATCGGGGACATCTTCTCGGTTAAGAATACGATCCGTTCCCCCCACCGGCTCCTCGAGATAGGGGAACCGAACCAGCAACGCCTCGGCCGGTTTAAAAACTGCTTTTTGGCGGCTCTCCCCAATGATGGATCTTATTTTTAATTCCGCGCCCTCTTTGCCGGCGTCAATTTCAGCATTTCCGGTCACCTGAAATAGCCGGTGATCACGCGCCCAGTTTTGTTGAAATGCCGCATGCACGGTTGCAAGATCCAGCGAGGTAATGAAGGGGGAAAAAAAACTTTTTTCCTGCTCGGCGGACATATAAACCCGGTCCGTGTTAACGGAACGGAGTATCTCCTGCGCGATATCGTTGCTGTTCCGAGTGGGGGCTTGCTTGACCGCATTATCCAACTCGGCCAAATAGTCTTTCTTGACTCTTTCCAGTTCGGACCGGGTAAATCCATGCTCGATCGCACTGCGCAACACCTGCTCCAAGGTCGAAACAGTGGCGGACCATTTATCCGGACCACAAGTCGCGGAAATCTCGACAAACTCAATATCTTCCAGATATCGACCGGAGTGAACGCTTGCGGAAGTAAAGGGCGTCTCGGGCTTTTGAGCCAATTCCGACAACCGGTTCTTCACAATACTGTTGGCAATGTTGCGAAGCAATTCTTGCTGCTGGTAGACCAGTGAATCGGCCGATTTTGCGACTTTCCATATCGCTTCGATACTGACGGAGGTATTGCCATCCTCTGGTTCATAGTGGTAGAAGTATTTATCCCCCTGATGCTGAATCCTCCCGGTATCAGGCTCCGGAAGCGCCGGCGCCCTGGCTGTTATGGTAGAAAAGGCTTCCGCTATCTGTGGTAATGCAGTTTTAGGATCAAAATCCCCCACCAGGATTAGAACCATCTTTTCCGGCCGATACCAGGCATCATAAAATGCTTTTATACGGTCTCTTCCGACGGATTTCAAAACCGAATCGTCCCCGATCGGTAGCCGTTTTGAAATCCGCGCGTCCGGAAACTCAAACCCAAGTGTCGCAACAAACGTCCGGTAGTCCACGGAATCACGACTCCGCTTTTCCGCCAGAATGACCCCCCGTTCCCGATCAACTTCACTGGTCAGCAACAACGCCCCCTCGGCATAATCTTTCAGGACCCGAAGTCCTCCCGCAATACTTTTCGAATCGCCGCCGGGCAATACCACGTCAAAGACCGTTTCGGTGAAACCGGTGTGCGCGTTGGCATCGGGGCCGAACTGCATCCCAATCGTCTGAAAATACTTCACCAGCTCACCCGGCTTAAAATGAGTGGAACCATTAAACTGCATGTGCTCCAAAAAATGGGCAACCCCCTGCTGATCATCCGCCTCCAAAAAAGACCCGGCGCGGATATTTAGGTGCATGCTGACTCGATCTTTCGGTTCATGGTTTACCTTGAGGATATATCCGAATCCATTTGAGAATCTGCCAAAAATCACGGACGGATCCGCCGGCAAATCACTTAATTCCTGCGGCCATTTAGGAAGCGGCGTGTCTCCTGCGTGAAGAACAGCGACAGATGCAATAAACGCCAAGAGAATAAAAACGGCAACTGACGGGATGAAACATTTCTTCAATTTGGGGAAAAAAGCCGTCTTCATCATCTTATAATGGTTTTCTTCTTTACCTTGGGTAACGGATGCTGTCATTGTTTATGCCTCTTTCTTTTAATAAACCTATCTGGCCCGCTGGTTTTAGTCCGACGTCATGCATCCGATGAGAAAAACCGAATAATTAACGGACATCCGCGCGATAAATGAGCCCCCCCTATCTTCGACCACAGGTCGTTTCAGGGAATATAAAGCAGCCCCCGTCGATCCGCAACGGACAAATGATGCCGGCCATTAAAATCGGCATATGCAAGGAAAGAAACGGATAGTTGGTGAGATATCGTGCAGCAGGCGGGCATCCGGGGAAGCAATCAGGTTGGCATCACTCCGCTTGGGCTATCGGCAATCAGCAGCCAGGGGAATACGGCCGGCGTATCTTTCGCTGTCACCCCCCCATGTGTTTCAATTGACGTCAACATATTCGATCGCAAGCGAAACACTATTCCCCGGCTAACTGATAGACTGATCGCTTACCGCCGCAAACAAATCGGTAAAAGGTAATGCAGAGTAGAAACAGTGCACGCTCTATTTTTTCTTAAAATAAATCCCTCTAGCTCTCGCTTCAACAGCACCTTTTTTGGTCAACTTGTAGAGTGCATTGCTGAGCTGCCTGGGGTCAAGCTGGGTTTTCTCTTTAAGCTTGTCAATGCTTGCGCCTTTCCGGCTTTTGCAGATAACATCATAAACCTGTTGAAGCACGGTCTCCGGTTTTTCCGAGGCCTTTTCAGAACCTTTCTCTTCCATCTTGCCCATCTTTTTGGCTGAAGAGGCCGCCTTTTTCTTGGGAGCAGCCTTGACTTTCTCTACCGGCGCTTTTTTTGCGGGTTTTGACACCTCTAAGTCAGTGGACAACTTCTCGAGTTGCTTGGTGAGCTTCGCCAATGCCGCCGCAATGCTCACTAATTGGGTTTGCATGTTCTTCATTTCCGATTCCTCCATACTGTAATTTTGATTGAGAAAAAAACCTTATCGCATTATATATACACTTTCATCAAAGTCAATAAAATCTGTTGAAGATACAAAAAAAATAGTATTTTATGAAGTCTATCCTTCTCTTTTTTTGTAACAACCATACTTCATAATATTCTCAATTAAACGCCGGGATATGAATAGCCGGATGCGTCCGGAGTAATAAGAAGAAAAAAATCTATCCACCAGATGTTGCTGCCACAAGATTGTATTGCAGGAGGTATTGTGTGAGCAATCGGTGAAAGCCCGGCGGCGTCTTTCCAACACTGACCGGAAAGATCTGTTTTTGCGGTTTTGACAGCTTAAACAGTGAGAAACAATCGGGCCTGAGGAATAAGGCTATTTGCTTTCCGAGGCCGACCTAATCATCATCCCTTTTTTCCAAGCCGCCGCCTTCTGCCGGCGATTGCCGCACAGTATCGGAAGGGGATGACGGTTGTACAAGCGGTGGACAACTGCAGTTTTTATTGAGGAGACGATCCAGCCGTTCGTTTGTTGCGCCTATTTTTTTGACGATATCATCCAGCCGGATTCCGATGGTGACCAGAAAAAAAAACAGAAGAAGAAAAGCCGATTCCATATCACCCCAGCGCCAGAATGACCGACCGGCAAATAAAATGGCTCCAAAAATAAAGGCGGTTACAAGGTAAGGATTTTCAACCTTCATCAAACGTCACCCTTCTAAAATTTTTCTTCAGCAGTTCTTGTCGGCAAATCCTTGAAAAAAAATTCAGGCATGCTATATGATTCCCACTTGGCAACTGTTGACCACGGCACCGGCTTGACTGCCGGATCCATTATAACCCTCTGTGATTGGGTTGTTTTGTCGGCTTGCCAGCTTGAGAAATACACTTATATTCATATTTTCGTGCTGTAACATAAAAACGATTGGCCTGCAATTTATTCCTTGGCCGTCGGGAACTTGATTCGAAAAGGCAACAAATGAATAAAGACGTGGTCCCGCAGTTTCCTAAAACGCTCGTAGCCGACTGGAAATCGTTGGAGCGCGCATTTCTTCGACCCGAAAATGATGAGGCAAAAAATACGCTCATAAAATACATGGAACAGATTCTTTTCGGGCTCCACGACTTTCTTAGAGCACATGTGGGAATCACCGAAGAAAAGTCATTGAAAGTGTTGTCCGAACAATTCTCGGAAACACATCTGCCCAAAACACCGGAAAAAAAACTTGCGGAAGTAATCACCGACCTCGTCAAGGATATTGCCCCCAATGCCGTGAATGTGGCATCTCCCTATTTTGTCGGCCACATGACAGCCGCAATCCCGTTTTTTATGGTGCACCTCAAATCCATCACCGCCGCCTTAAATCAGAATGTCGTTAAACTGGAAACTTCCAAGGTCGTTTCGATTTTGGAAAAACAGGTTCTCGCCAAAATTCACCGATTGGTGTTCGGCCATAGCGAAATCTTCTATGCGGAACACGTGCAAAACACGGACACCGCTCTGGGTTGCTTCACCGAAGATGGAACCATCGCAAACCTCACGGCGCTGTGGGTCGCCCGCAATCGCCTGCTGGCGCCAAAGCCCGGATTTGACGGCATTGAAAAGGAAGGCATGGCCGCGGCATATAAAGCCTACAACATCGATCGCTGTGTCATCCTGGTCTCCCGGCTCGGGCATTATTCGCTTCAAAAAGCGGGGGGAGTGTTAGGGATCGGTAATAAAAATGTGGTCGCCATTGATGTTGATGAACATCACCATATCGACATGAAACAACTGCGCGGCACCATGAAAAGTCTTTGCCGGGACGGGAGAACAAAAATTCTTTCCATCATCGGAATAGCCGGCGCCACGGAAACCGGTACGATAGACCCTTTGGGAGCGCTCAGTCAACTTTGCGGCGAGCATGGAATTCATTTTCATGTGGATGCAGCCTGGGGCGGCCCGACCCTAATGTCCGATACATACCGCCACCTGCTCAATGGCATTGAGCATGCCGATTCGATCACCATCGATGGGCATAAACAATTTTATATGCCGATGAGCTGCGGCATGGTATATTTTAAGGACCCCTACGCGCTGGATGCGATCGCTTATCATGCACGGTATATCAACCGCCCGGGCTCCGTGGACCTGGGCATAAAATCGCTTTCCGGGTCCAGGGAAGCCAATTCCCTGATCCTTGACAGCGCCCTTAAAATCATGGGGACCAACGGTTATGCCCTGCTGATAGAATACGGCATTCGAACCGCTCGGGAATTTGCGGAAGAAATCAGCCGGCGGGCCGATTTTGAATTAACTTCGGCTCCGGAACTCAACATTCTCACCTATCGCTTTTTCCCGGCAAAATTAAAGCAATCCCTGGCCGGCCTGGACCTGGCCGGGAAAAAAAACATTTATGAGAAGCTCAATGAAATTAACCGCTCCATTCAACGATACCAACGTGAGGCGGGAAAAAGCTTCGTGTCCAGAACCTCCCTGAAAGGAACCC
The DNA here is from genome assembly GCA_043797445.1 of Pseudomonadota bacterium. Lineage (GTDB taxonomy): Bacteria > Desulfobacterota > Desulfobacteria > Desulfobacterales > JAFDDL01 > JAZDPP01. The sequence goes on along the minus strand of JAZDPP010000165.1, from coordinate 20,786 downwards.
GGCAATGGCCTGAAGAAAGGGTGGTTTTAAGAGCCGTCATCATGAACCCATTGACGGATATGCGAATATTGCGTGAAATTCTGGACGAGCAGGAAGAAATATACCGCCGGATAGAAACCGAAATTTAATAAAAATACAAAGGCCCAAACTTAAAAACCTGCCGGTTGTCCGGCAGGTTTTATTATTTGGTGGCGATGCAGGGAATTGAACCCCGGACACTGCGGATATGAGCCGCATGCTCTGACCATCTGAGCTACATCGCCTTAAGCCACCTGATTTTAAACAGGGGTTTGTCTATCAGTTCGATTTCGGCAAGTCAAGCCGAAAACCGAATTAAATCTATTTTAATGGTGCCTGCGCGGCGGACTCGGAACCGGCGACCTCCAGCGTGAATTCTTCCAGATTTTCGGGAAGTTTTGAAAAAACAACCATAAACGGACGATCCTCCCCGGGTTTGATATTGACATTGGCGCCGTTATCTCCTTGCCGGTTTCCTAGCCGATTTTTAATATCCTCCGGGCTCAGCGTCGAAAGCTCCGGCTCGGATATTACATTACCGCAATATACTGTTTCCGAAGTTACCAATTGTTTGTTTTTAGCATACAGCTTGCCGGTTATTCGAACCGAGCTTCGGGAATCACCGTATCCGTTTTGGGCTCTGCCGGAGATAACAAATAGCCGGCCGGCCGCACTATTTTCCACAAACCGGTTATCAATATCAATGGTGGTGATTTTCAAATTCCCCGCATCCGGAATCACCGGCTTTTTGCCACTGCTTATAAAGGGAATTTCTATACCTTTTTTGTTTAAAAATTCAGTTAACTTGTCCTTAAAAAGCAGATGCCCGCCGACAGCGGCGCCAGTCAAAAGGACCAAAACCAACACAAGAACCACCGGTTTTCGGCTCCGTTTTGCCTTGGCCGGTTGTATGTCCGATGCGACAGGGGCGGCAACCTCGGCTTCCTCCTCCTCCGCTTCTTCCGAGGTAGATTCCGCATCTTCAACGGTTCCTTCTTCGGCTTCCAACGCCTCCTCGCGTTCATCATCGCTAAACTCAAGATCAAGGTCTTCAGTTTCCGTCGGTTGATCCGAATCCATCTCTACGGTTGTATCCGCCACGGCCCGATCTTCCATATCGGTTTCATCAAACTGTAATTCAAGATCGTCGATTTGCACTGTGTCAGATGATTTTGGTGTTATTTCGGCAAGATCCAACTCCAAAGACACCTCCTCGGAAGGCTCTGGCGCTTTGTCTTTGAGCAGGTCTTCAAGCATGGAGAGATCAGGCGATTCCGATGATTCGGACGATGGGGTCACTGCCGACGGTATCTCAAATCTGTCGTCACTATCCAACGCAAGGGTTAACTCTTCTTCCTCATCCTCCATTAGTGCTTCTTCAGCGGATTGAGCATCGGCTTTAATACTCTCTTCCAGGTCCGAGAAATCCAGCTCTTCAATCGCCGCAATCCTTTCAGGAGAGGAGGACGGCGCCTCGGGCTTAAAATCATCGTCCATCTCAAGGAGCAATCCCGCCTCTTCATCACCGGTATCCGCATCGGCCTTTACAGCTGCGTCCGTTTCCATCAGTTCGTCCATGTCGGAAAAAGCAAACGGTTCCGCGTCATCCTTACCTTTTTCATCCTCGAAAAATGCCGGAGATAGCGGCGCATCCGATTTAAACAAAAGACCACCCGTCTCATCCGTTTCAGTATCAACGATCTCCTCTTCGAGCAATTTCTCAATATCCGCTATGTCAAAATCACTCAATTCTTTCTGGGGTTCCTTCGTGCGCGTCGCGGATTCCTCGAAGTCAAAAACCAGATCCTCGGGCTCTGATTCCAATGTCTTATCGGCATCCCCCATGTCCGCTTCCATTTCAAACATTTTTTCGATCTCGGACAAATCCAGCGCCATCGTCATGGAGGTAACGGCCGGCTCAACCGCCGGGGATTTCTCCTTGCCTGCTTCCATATCGGGTTTCCCGGGGTCAACCCAACCGTCCACTTCACCCTGAGCATCGGTTGCAAGCATCTTTTCGATTTCTGAAAGATCCAGGTCCCCCCCCACAATGGATTCCCCATCCAAGGTGTCACCCAAACCGAGTTTTTGCACGTTCACCGACTTCGGCGGGGCAGGAGGGCTCTCGTAACCCGCATCCGTGGACAACATCCCGGGCACGGAAAGTTCATCCGGATAAATCATGAAAACATGTTTACACTTGGAGCAGCGAACTTTTGAACCTGTTTTCTTAACAAGGCCATCGTTCAAACTAAAACGGGCATCGCAGTTTTGGCAGGTAACGATCATGGCTTTTCCTCACTGGGGGTTAATTCCACATGAAAAATTCCCGGCAGATTCCTGAAGTTTTCCGCAAAATCCAGGCCGTAGCCCACCAAGAAACCTTCTTCCACCACATACCCCGCATAATCCACAACAACGGACGTACCTCGCCGTTCTTGCTTGTCAATGAGAGCACACACTTTAATACTTTCCGGTTTCATGGATTTAAGACTCTCGATCAAAGAAATGAGTGTCAACCCGGTATCAACGATATCTTCAACAATCAAAACGTCTTTACCTTTGATTTCGATTTCAAGCGGTTTGGTCAGGCGAACCTGGCCGGATGAGAATGAACGATCGGCATAACTGGAGGCCCCGATGAAATCGATTTTGACAGGGATGGTGATACAACGAGCCAGATCCGACAGAAAAATAAACGCGCCTTTAAGAATACCGACCAGAACCAACTCCCGGCCCTGGTAGTCAACGGAAATTCTGTCTCCAAGGGCCGATACTATTTTTTCAATCTCCCCCTTGGTTAAAACGGGTGTTAATTTTGTCGTCATCCGCATGAATCCATCATTGACTGAATATGATGTAGCAGCAAAGAGATACAGCCCCCTGACGCATGGTACCGCGAATACGGTACATGGGGAAAACGCTCTTGTCAATTAATTTGAGCGGTTACATATCCGCTTCCACCATCTTTTTAAGCAATTCCCGCTGGGTCCCGTTCAGCGCTTTCGGCAACAAAACCAGAATCTGAACATACAAGTCACCATTGCCCCCCCCCTTCATTTTCGGAAGGCCCTGGCCGGGCAGTCGCATTTTGGTTTTATGATTGGTGCCGGCCGGCACCTTCAGATTCAATTCTTTTCCTTCCAGGGTGGGAATAGACACCGTTGTCCCAAGAATTGCTTCGGTAAGTTTAATCTGTTGGGTAATGGTAAGATCATGCCCTTCCACACTGTAAAGTGGATCTTTCAGAATTTTGGCCTTAATAAAAAGATCCCCCGGCGGCCCTCCATACGGACTCGGATTGCCTTTGCCGGCGAGTCTCAGTTTTTTTCCGCTGATCATTCCTTTGGGGATGTTTACGGAAACCTTTTCCACCTGTCCTCCCTGTTGAAGGGAGATGGTCTTTTGAGCACCGGTGACTATTTCCTTCAGCTGCAAGGGCATCTCGTAGACCAGGTCATCACCTTTCATCTGCGATTGCTGACGGGAAGCCCCCCCAAAAGGCGACCCCTGTCCGAAGGAAAATCTTGAACCGCCTTTCCCTCCGGCCGAAAAACGGCTCCCCCCCAATCCAAATTCTCTAAAGATATCGGAGAAATCAAACCCCCTGAAAATATCTTCCTCGGAGTATCGCTGCCGGAAACCGTTCGCACCGAATTGGTCATACTGATGCCGTTTTTCCTTGTCACTTAAAACCGCATAGGCCTCACTGAGCTGCTTGAACTTTTCCTCCGAAGACTTATCGCCCTTATTCTTGTCCGGATGATACTTCATGGCAAGCTTTCGATAAGCCTTCTTTATCTCCTCATCAGATGCTGATTTATTCACGCCTAACACTTTATAATAATCCGACTCGGCCATGTAACTTTCCTCTCTGGTTCTCCGGCTCTCCGATTTTTCTCTTTGCCTTTCAGATGCTCATGAATAGGGGCAATCGTTATCCGCCCGGCGCCCACTGCGTCGGGCACTATTCAAAACTCCGGAATATAATTACTAAATTTTTTCCTTAACATAAGTTAACAGCACCCCTGTGTCAAGCAGAGAGGCGCCGACGTTGCGTCTTCTTATCCTTCAGGCGTCTCGGATCGTTTTGTCGCCCCTGAAGCTTTCAGGGAAATCATCAACACCGAAAGCGCCGCCGGTGTTATTCCCTCAAGGAGAGAAACCTGCCCCAGAGACGTGGGCCGAAGCGCTCCGAGTTTTTCCTTCAGCTCATTTGAGAGCCCATGAACCTTGCCATAGTCAAACGCTTCGGGAATTTTTATCCGTTCCAGGTGCTGGTATTTTTCGATCTCTCTTAGCTGCCGACAGATGTATCCCTCGTATTTGATCTCGATCTCCACCTGCTTCGCCACTTTCTCATTGATGCCCCAGGGGCTTTTGCTGAAAGCATTGACAGCGCCGTAATCCATCTCGGCCCGTTTCAGCAACTGATCCAGGAAAACACCGTTTGACAGCGGCGGCGTATTCCTCGCCGCCAGGTAGGCGTTAACCGCATCATTCGGCTTTACCACTGTTGAGCGGATGCGATGAATCTCCTTTTCAATCAGTGCCTTCCGCTCATTGACATCCTGAAGTGTATCTTTTCCGATGAGGCCCAGGTCATGCCCGATTGCCATTAACCGTAAATCCACATTGTCTTCACGCAGCATCAACCGGTATTCGGCCCTGGAGGTGAACATCCGGTATTGATCCCGGGTACCCCGCATCACGAGATCATCGACCATCACCCCCATATAGGCCTGGGACCGGTCCAGAACAAACGGCGGCCGCCCCTGCACCTTGCAGGCCGCATTGATTCCGGCCCATAACCCCTGAGCGGCCGCCTCTTCATATCCGGAAGTCCCGTTGATCTGTCCGGCCAGAAACAGCCCGTCCACTTTCCGGGTTTCAAGGGTTCGCCGTAATTGGATGGGATTCACATAGTCATACTCAATGGCATAAGCAGGACGCATGATTTCGGCATGTTCAAGGCCTTTCACGGATCGGACAACCTGAATCTGTATTTCAAGGGGGAGACTGTTGCCGAGGCCGCTGGCATAAATCTCCTGCGTCTCAAGCCCCTCGGGCTGCAAAATTACCTGATGCCGTTCCTTATCCGGAAACCGGACCACCTTGTCTTCAAAGGAAGGGCAGTAACGAGCGGAAGTCCCCGTAATCATTCCACCATAAAGTGCGGAATACTTTAAATTGCTTCTGACAAGCGCATGTACCGCGGGATCCGTATATCCGATATAACTGGGGAGCTGAACCATGGTAAGCTTTTCCGTGAAAAAGGAAAAGGGCGCCGGAACGTCATCTCCCGGCTGCGGCGTAAACGCCTCGAAATCGATACTCGCGCGATTGAGCCGGGGCGGCGTGCCGGTTTTCATGCGCCCAAGGGTGAAGCCCAGCTGTTTAAGACTTCCGGCCAGGCCGTAAGCGGCAAACTCACCGGCCCGGCCGGCCTGAAAAGAAGTGGCTCCGATATGGACCAGGCCGCTCAAAAAGGTACCGGTTGCGAGAATAAGGGTCTTTGCCCGATACTGAAACCCGGTCTGATCGATGAGACCGACCACGGATCCGTTTTCCACAATCAACTGCTCCACCAACGTCTGTTTTAGATCAAGGCCGGGTTGCCGTTCAATCACCGCCTTCATCGCCATATGGTAACGCTTTTTATCATTCTGGCTGCGCGACGAATGGACGGCCGGCCCTTTTTTGGTATTCAGCGTTCGGTATTGAATAGCGGATTTGTCTGTAATTTTAGCCATTTCTCCGCCAAGCGCATCGATTTCCTTAACGAGCTGCCCCTTGGCCATACCGCCAATGGAAGGACTGCAAGGCATCGCCGCCACCTTGTCGAGGTCAATGGCCAGCAGCAAAACGCTGCACCCCATTCTGGCCCCCACCAGAGCCGCCTCGCTGCCGGCATGCCCGGCACCGACAACAATGATATCGTATGGTTTATGGAACATGTTTCCCTTCCCTTTTTATAAGGAAGATATATAATCATTACTTTCGTTGGTCAACAACAGGATCAAACCGATGCCCAATCGATACCGTGATCTGAACACCTACCTGCGGGAGCTTTTCGGATGCCGCGTTCAAAAAATCTCCGTGGACGCAGGACTTTCCTGCCCCAATCGGGATGGCACCCTCTCAACCGGAGGATGCATTTTCTGCAATGCCACAGGCTCCGGCACGGGCGCCCACGCCCGCAAACTTTCCATCACCGAGCAACTCCAACAGGGAAAAGCCTGGCTGACAAAGCGATATAAGGCCAAAAAATTCATCGCCTATTTCCAGTCTTTCACCAACACCTACGCTCCAACAGAAAAACTCTCCGGCCTTTACCGGGAAGCACTCGCCATCGACGGAATTGTCGGCTTATCCATCGGCACACGTCCGGATTGCGTGGCCCCTCCGGTACTCGATCTTCTGGCCTCTTTTACCCCCAGCCATCTTGTCTGGGTTGAATACGGTCTGCAATCCGCCCATGATGAAACGTTAAAACGCATCAACCGGGGGCATACCTTTCACTGCTTTGAGCGGGCAGTGAAAACGACCCGGGATCGCAAAATAAAAGTCTGCGCCCATGTCATCCTGGGGTTACCCGGCGAAACATCGGTGCAAATGCTCGACACCGCCCGCATTTTGGCGAACCTCGGCATTGACGGGGTCAAACTCCATCTGCTTTACGTCGTAAAAGGAACCCGCCTCGAAATGGAGTACAGGGAAGGCCGATACCGGTGCCTTGAACAACTGGAATATGTCGATCTGGTGTGCCGGTTTCTTGAATTGCTGCCGCCCGAGGTTGTTATTCAGCGACTCACCGGGGACCCGCGCCCGGATGAATTGGTTGCCCCGGCATGGTCACTTGAAAGAAACAAGACGTTTGCCCTGATGAAAAACAAACTTGAAAATGAAAATACCTGGCAGGGAAAATTCTGGGGAGGAGGTACGGACTAAAATCCAAATTCCGCCAATAGATCATCCACCAACCCCTGCTTCATCTGATCGGGGGTACTCGATCCACTCACATCTCGTAATAATTTCGTTTTTTTTTGGAGGTTTTCAGGGGACCCGTTTTTTTGAATATTTAAAATTACCAGCACCTCAACCAGCCAGTCCCGAATCTGCCCCAGATCGGCGATCAAGGATTCCATTTTTTGTCGGGCAACGTCTTGGTAGGACTGGGAGGCAATGATATCAAAAAGGCCTGATTTTACATTGGCAAGTGTATTCTTAAAATCGTCGGGATGCAGCGTTTCATTTTCCGCCTGAGTTTCAAGCAACTCCACCTCAGTAGCCAGTTTGTCCGCGCTATCGAGAACCTGGCCGGTCGCCTCGGCCATCAACTCTATTACGTTACGAGCGCTCTTCACGGCAGTGGGAGCATGGGCGCCCGCGCTGGCTAACGGGGACTCAACATTTTTCATGGTAACCACTAAGGAATTTATTCTTTGCGCCAACACGGAAAGCATTCCTTCCGCGTCAATTTCCGAATCCCATTTGTCAAACTCTCCGCGCAATATCGCTTCCGTGGCATTAACCAACAGTTCTAAATGCTTGCTTATATCATGTTCAGCTGCTGCCATTCGTTACCTCCCCATAGGAATTACCGGCCAACCAATAACCGTAAAAAACCCCGTCTCCGACTTACCTGTAGCGCTTATGACTTTCGTAATATAATTCTTTTGCTTCATACATTCGGCGGTCGGCATCGTTTAGAAGTTCTTCGGACGCAACGGCATCAACTCCGGAAGCCCCAAAGCTTACGGTTACCGGAAACTGCTTCCCATCGCCCACAACAATGAAAACATCTTTAAAAAGAGTCCCGGCAAACCGCCGGACAGCCGACTGTGCCGCATCATGGGTCGTGTTTGATAGCAGCAACATAAATTCATCTCCACCGGTTCTGGCGACACAGTCCATCTCCCGAATCGATGTTTTGAGCTTTCGGGCCACGATCAAAATAAGTTGATCCCCGGCTTCATGACCATATTCATCATTGGCCTGCTTTAAACGATTTACATCCGCGGCCACAACGGCAAAGGGGATGTTGTATTCCGCATATTTTTTCTTTTCTTCCGAAAGCACGATGTCAAAATACCCGCGGTTATACAGCCCGGTCAGCGGATCCGTGTTTGCCCGCTCTTCCAGCTGCCGCATGAGCAATCGGTTGTGAATATACGCGCCCAGGGGCTTAAAAAACAGCTGAATGAGACCTTCGTCCTCTTTATTGGCGATATTTACAATAAATGCAAGCCCTACTCGCCGTCCATCACCGCCACGAATGTCAATTTGCCGAAGATCTTCCGTCAGCCGGTCGTTTATAGGCAACGTGTCCGTTATACTGTCCCCGTCTCTGCCGGAGAGACTGGCACGGGTTAACATCGCCATCCGTGAATCCGAAAACCCTCTTTGCGCTGTAAACCAAAGGCTTCCGGGACGAATATCGTTGATGATAACGGATATCGCGATTGCCTTTGAGACGGGGATGAAAACATCCAGAAAAAATTCGATAACGTTTTTTGACTCGCTTTCCGTTTGGGTCATCTCCTGAAAACGTACAAGACTGGAAAGAATTTCATTTTTCCGGGTAATCGTATCCTGCTGTTCGCGTATTTTTTCAATGAGTTGAATCTGGCGGGTCGTATTTCTGAAAAGGAGCAGGCCGCCATCATCATCCGGAGATTTTATAACTTCCTCGGTAAAATATTCCCCTCCGACAAAATGATTTGTTTTTTTACCACTGGCGTTCTGAAATCCATCCCGCGCTGGACACCCCTCGCAGGGTTCATCCTTTCCAAACAGGCCAAAACAGGTGCTCGTATCCGGATAGGGAACAATCTGACCGGCAGCGCGGTTTTTGCGATCAATACGGTATGTATCGTTTACCAGCACCAAGGCCTCTGGAAGCAAGTCCAGAAGAAGGTTCAGCCGTTTTTTCTCCTCCGAGGCCTCCCGCCGATGCCGTTCAACGATAATGTTTTTTGCCTGAAGCTCTTTTCTATCCAAATCCGTTTTGCGAAGCGTCAATATTTCCCGCGTCACATCATTGAGAGTGATAAGGTAATGGTCGCCCCATGCAAAAAAATGCTCCTTAAAAAACCGATCCGAGCCCCCCCCTCTTTTTAGGCTCAAGGAGCGATGCGCGGAAACAAGATGCCGCCGGGTTGCTATCGGGCACTCGGAACAGGGGCTTGCCAGTTGTTGCAATAAAAAATGGCAGGTAACGCCTTCGGGGGCTTCCGTAACAAGGGTCCCCAATAACCCCTTGGCCGCCTCGTTAACCTTTAGAATTCGAAAGCGCCTGTCTATCAACACAATACCGGTATGAACACATTCGAGAACACGAAGGGTATTCTCATCCGCTTCGATGCAACCATCAGGAAGCCCATTATCTGAAAAACCACTGATCACCATAATACCGAGGAGCCCCCCCCAAATCAGCGCATGTTTCATCCTCGGAATCAAATGGCCGGAAAAACCCGTCATGCTAACACGATCTTAACCCCAAAGCTGCCGGATCACTGCCGCTATAATCAGGTCTCTGAAACGTGTTAATCCGGCAACCGGGGAGGGAAAACAAAATACGCTTGCCTCTATTTTCGAATAGTTTTTGTTATTACAGCACAATAACTCGGTATGTCAATAAAGTATAAATCATTCCAGCAAAATAGAATGACCCGTTAACACAAACAAACCTTTCCTTCTTATAAGCTTGGGCCGGTCTTTTCCACGCCCCCCTATTTTATGGTGATCATAAAACCATGCGGCCGTTTCGATCCGTCGGCTATGATCATCGTTTCGGCCAATTTCCCACGGCGGGCAGGCCGCGCCAGGGTGTTTTTGGAAGAGCGGCAGGCTGTTTGAGCGACAGCGAGTTCCTGCAGGTCTGGGAAAAATACCCTGGCGTGGCCGATACGATGATCAAGGCCGATCCGTTAATAGCGCAATCGCCATTGACGGGAATCAAACGATCTTGCACCGGAGGACCGGAATAGACTATAAAGAATCAAGATTTTTTATTTACGCCTTCGGAACCGGCTTGATACAAAAAGGGGGGAAGCAACCCCATGAAAACCAATAGTCCCTACCAGCCATCCCGCTACACCGATCAACTGTACCCGTCTTTCAAGGTCTTCCACGAATTGATGGCCTGGAAGGTTCAGAACATTCTTCTGGTTTCAAGCCCCTATGATGCGTTCATCATGGAGGAGGACGGAAGACTTGCGGGGAGAATTATAGATGAATATAGAGGACTTAATCTGTCACGCCCTCCCCGGCTATCCTGGGTATCCACGGCCCAGGAGGCACTGAGCGCCTTATCGCACTCGCCCTACGATATCGTTATCACCATGCCGCGTCTGGATGACATGCCCCCCCATGAACTGGGAAGAAAAATAAAAAGCAGCTTCCCCAATCTGCCAGTATTTCTTCTGACCCATGCAATCGGACCGGCTTTTGGGCAACCGGGATTTCCGATTCAAAACCCATTTGACAAGATTTATGTCTGGAGCGGCAATACGGACCTCCTGCTGGCGTTGATAAAAAACGTCGAAGACCGCATGAATGTGGAATTTGATACGCAACATGCCCTGGTTCGGGTAATCCTTCTGATGGAAGACTCTCCGGTCCATGCTTCCGCCATCATTCCGATGCTGTACAGGGAGATCGTAACCCAAACCCAGCGCGTCATGGAAGAATCGATCAACGAGGAGCACCGGCTGCTCAGAATGCGGGCACGCACCAAAATACTCGTAGCGGAAACATACGAAGAAGCTGAAAAACTCTATCGGCGGTTCACGCCCTACCTTTTATCCGTCATTTCCGATGTCCGGTTTTCGAAAAACGGCAAAATGGACGATACGGCCGGCGTATCCTTTCTTTCAATGATACGAAAAGAAAACCCCGACATTCCACTGCTCACCCTCAGTTCGGAGGAAAGCAACCGGCAAAAAGTCACCTCCCTTTCAACAACATTCATTAATAAAAATGCGTCCACGCTGCACACGGATATCCGGAAATTTTTTATGTCTCACCTCGGTTTTGGCGATTTTATTTTCCGCCTCCCCACGGGAGAAACCGTCGGTCAAGTGGGCAACCTGCGGGCGATGGAAAAAGTGCTGCCGAACATTCCCGATGAAGCGCTCTATTATCATGCCGCCCGGAATGATTTTTCCATCTGGCTCATGGCCCGTGCCGAGGTCCAGCTCGCTTCCGAGCTTCGACCCGTAAAAGCATCGGACTTCAACAATGCCGGAGAATTAAGGGAGTATCTTATTTCCTGCATTCGGAACCGACGGGAGGGACAACAAAAAGGGCATATAACTGATTTTGTGGATGAAGATTTTGACCCGAGGAATGAATTCATAAAAATCGGCAAAGGGTCTCTCGGTGGGAAAGCCAGAAGCCTTGCATTTCTCTCCACCCTGCTAAGAGAAAACCCAAAACTGCATGAGGCCTTCCCCGATGTTGACATCCGCATTCCAAAAACGCTCGCCATCACTACCGATGGCTTCGACGCATTTATTACCGACAATCTTCTTGGTGAGCTGCCCTTTGAGACCCTGAGCGATGCGGAAATTCAAGCCAAATTTCTGGCGGCCCCGTTTCCGGGCTGGATAGAAAAAAAATTGGGGATTTTCCTTCGCCATGTCACCTATCCACTCGCCGTCCGCTCCTCAAGCCTCCTGGAGGATGCTCAATATCATCCCTTTGCGGGGATATACCAGACATACATGATTCCAAACAACCATGGGGATCTCGCCGTTCGGATCGACCAATTGATAACGGCCATTAAGCTCGTATACGCATCCACCTATCTCGCCGCACCCAGGGCCTATTCCGGCAACACGGCTCACCGGATCGAGGACGAAAAGATGGGAATCATCGTTCAGCAGATATGCGGCGCCCGCCATGGAACATTTTACTATCCCGCGATATCCGGAGTCGTTCAATCCTTCAACTATTACCCGATATCCCATCTAACGCCCGATGACGGGGTCGCCCATATTGCCCTGGGTCTGGGCAAAACCGTGGTGGAAGGTGAAACCGCGCTTCGATTTTCGCCGAAGCACCCACAATTCCTTCCCGGATTTTCCAGTGTTGAAGAAATTCTCAACAATTCCCAGAAGCGCTTTTATGCACTCAAGCTGTCTGATTCGCCCCCGGAAGACAGCGGAGCAGCGGATATGCAACTGGTCCGACTCGATATCGACGAGGTTTCCGATCACCCGCCGGTTCGCTTTTTATCGAGTACCTATGACCCCTCCGAGCATCGAATCCGGGATATCGGCCCGTCCTCGGGACATCCGGTAATCACGTTTGCCACCATTTTAAAGTACAATTCAATGCCGCTGCCTCCGCTGCTTTTGGAAATCCTCGCGCTGGGACGCAAAGGAATGGGATCTCCCGTTGAAATCGAGTTTGCGGTTGATTTTTCCGGGCAGCCGTTCAACAGCGACTGCAACAAGGCGACGTTTTCACTTCTTCAGATTCGGCCCATGGCGTTTGACTGCAATCAAACGGATGTTGTGATCCACCCGGAAGAAATCCGGAATGCCTTTTGCCATTCAACCATGGCGCTTGGAAACGGCTGCTCCCGGAACATCCATCATATCCTTTACGTTAAACCGGAAACCTTCAATCCCGCAGACACCATACGAATCGCCTCCGATATCAGCCGCTTTAATCAACTGATGCGGCAAACGGATCAAAAATATATCCTGATCGGTCCGGGCCGGTGGGGCTCGGCCGACCGCTGGCTGGGGATCCCCGTGAAATGGCATGACATCTCCCAGGTGAGCGCCATTTTAGAAACAACCTCTAAACTCCTGCGGGCGGCGCCATCCCAAGGAACCCATTTTTTCCATAATATTACGTCCATGGGGATAAGCTATATTACGGTGCGGGCGAATGGAACCGACTTTATCGACTGGCAATGGGTCAACAGCCTGCCGATGAAAAATGAGACCGCACACATCAAACTGGTTCGAAGTCCGTCTGCCTTCACGATCAAGGTCAATGGGAAAGAATCTTCGGCGGTATGTGTAAAATGAGCTGTAAGCGGGAAATGGGCATGGCCCCCTGCCATGGAGGCATGCCCATTTAATTTTCCACAGTGAGCTATGCTTTCATTACGTTTTTCGCCGCGGGCCCTTTGCCGCCTTGCTCCACATCAAACGTCACCGTATCCCCTTCAGCGAGACTTTTGAAACCGGTCCCGCTAATGGCGGAATAATGGACAAAAACATCCGAACCGCCTTCCTGCTCGATAAAACCGAATCCCTTCTTGTCACTGAACCACTTAACAACGCCATTTGCCATGATGCCATCCTCCCTAAATAATGATGTTTCCTACTGACGTTGCCTCAAAAAATCGCCGAACCCCGCGGGACGATTCCCTGATACAACACCGCCCGGGATACGGGCGATACTAAGTGAAACCGATGCGTCATTCCACATGGGTTATGCCATAAACATTTTCGGGAATTTATTGGAAATGAACGGCGGCGATATATCCACTCCATCCATCCGGGAAAGAAAAAGAAACATAAAATCATGACTTGGCAAGCCTACCGAATTTATTCAACTATATGGATAATCAGGGCAAAGCGGAATTATATCGTTGCTTTCAGGGATAATAGAGAAAACAGATAGGATCCTAAAGCGGTGTAAAACATAAAACCGAAGGGTAACCGTCACCGTGAAAAATCCTATGGCCCGGTCCAGCATTAATCCACTATTTGCTTAAGTGCTACTCCACTACCCCACGACTTACAATTTGTCAAACATTTTCTGCCGTTACAAGCGGAGCCAAAACGATGATCAAGCCCCGCTATGGAATCGTCTTCCGCGAGGATTGAATCACTACCATGCGATCCACCGTGCGATACCCGCGAGGAAGTTTTTGCCCCCGCCGCCCCCTGAACCCGACAAACTGGGCCAGATTTCCCGGTTTCAATATCAGCTGCCGTTTTCCCGCCTGTATCTCCAGGGAATCTTCCGGCGACATGGCGGACAGATGGATCAGCAACTCCTCCCGAACTTTGGCTCGAGCGGCGGAAATCTGAATAATTTTATTCCCTTTCCCTCGGGAGAGTGCCGGCAGATCCTTGACGGGGAACACCAGCATTCGCCCTTCGTTGGTAACCGCCACCAGCGATTTGTTTTCTATGTCGTCAAGGAAAAGCGGCGTGAGCGGGCTTGCCCCCGGTGGCAAACTCAACACGGCCTTTCCATTTCGATTTCGCGTCAACAGATCTTCCAGCTTGGCGATAAACCCGTACCCGGCATCACTGGCGATGAGAAGCGCCTGCTCCGGATCTCCCATTAATACCGAAAGAATCGATGCTCCGGGGAAAAGCGTCAGTCTGCCGCTAAGCGGTTCCCCCTGCCCCCGCGCCGAAGGGAGACTGTGGGCAGGCAGCACATAGCTTCGCCCGGTGGAATCAAAAAATATGGCGGGCTGGTTGGTCCGTCCCATGGCCGCGGATAGAAATTGGTCCCCTGCCTTGTAACTCATTCCCAGGGGATCAACATCGTGCCCCTTGGCGGCCCGGACCCACCCCATGCTGGAAATAAACACCGTCACCGATTCCGCCGGCGCGATATCCTCCTGGGAAAGCGCCTTTGCCTCCGAGCGCGCCATTAAGGGAGAAAGTCTGTCATTTCCGTACTGTTTGGCATCCGCCGCCAATTCCTTTCGAATCAATGCCGTCAACCGGGAGCTGGAATTAAGGGTTTTTTCCAAAAAACCCCGCTCCTTGGCAAGCGCATCGTTTTCGGCGCGGATTTTGATTTCCTCCAGTTTGGCCAGCTGGCGGAGTTTAATTTCCAGAATGGCTTCCGTTTGCCGATCGCTCAGACCAAAGCGGCCCATCAGAACCGGTTTGGGATGATCTTCATTCCGGATAATGGCAATCACCTCATCGAGATTGAGAAATGCAATCAGAAAGCCTTCGAGCACATGAAGCCGGTCCAGCACCTTATCCAGCCGGTGCTGCAACCGCCTGCGCACGGTCCCGGTCCGGAAAGTGAGCCATTCCGTGAGCAATCCGGACAATCCCTTGACCTGGGGCCGGCCATCGAGCCCGATGATGTTCATATTCACCCGATAGGTCTTTTCCAGTTCCGTCGTTGCAAACAGATGGGCCATCAGTGCCTCGACATCGATCCGGTTGGATCGGGGGACAATGACAAGCCGTGTGGGTTCCTCGTGATCGGACTCATCCCGCAGATCGGCAACCATGGGCAGCTTTTTCGCCTGCATCTGAGCGGCAATCTGCTCCATAATTTTGGCGCCGGACGCCTGGTGGGGCAAAGCCGTAACAACGATATCCCCGTTTTCCCGGGTGTAAACCGCCCGCATTCTAAAATTGCCCATTCCGGTCTCATAAATCGAAAACAATTCCTCGCGGGGCGTAATGATCTCCGCCTCGGTGGGAAAATCCGGTCCCTTTATAAACTCACATAAAGCGCGGGTATCCGCGTCGGGATGATCCAGCAAGTGGATGCAGGCCTCGGCCACCTCCACCAGATTGTGAGAGGGAATGTCCGTGGCCATGCCGACGGCGATGCCGGAGGCGCCGTTTAATAAAATATTGGGAAGCCGGGCGGGCAACCAGCTCGGCTCCTTCAAGGTCCCGTCGAAATTGGGCACCCAGTCCACCGTGCCCTGGCCCAGCTCACTCAGCAGCACCTCGGCGTACGGCGATAACCGGCACTCGGTATATCGCATGGCGGCAAAAGACTTCGGATCATCGGGCGCGCCCCAGTTTCCCTGGCCGTCGATCAGGGGATATCGATACGAAAACGACTGGGCCATCAGCACCATCGCCTCGTAACAGGCGGAATCGCCGTGGGGGTGGAATTTGCCCAGCACGTCCCCCACGGTTCGCGCCGATTTCTTATATTTGGCGCCGGCGTTCAACCCCAGATCGGACATGGCATAGACAATCCGCCGTTGAACGGGTTTCAAGCCATCTCCGATATGCGGCAGCGCCCGATCGAGAATGACATACATGGCATAGTCATGATAGGCGCTCTCGGCGAACAGCCGCATCGGCAGCTGCTCGACCCCCTCTTCATTTATCTGTATGGACTCCATTATCCCTCTGACTCACTCTCTTGCGATAGCCCTTTTTGTTCCAGCCACTCCCGCCGATCCTTTGCCCGCTTCTTTGCCAGCAACATATCCATCATCTGAAACGTGGGCTCGTGCGCATCCAGGGTCAACCGGACCAGGCGGCGTGTATCCGGCGCCATGGTGGTCTCGCGAAGTTGCAGCGGATTCATCTCTCCCAAGCCCTTGAACCGCTGTACATTGACTTTTCCCGTTCGCTTCTCCGCCGCGATCCGGTCCAAGACCCCTTGCTTTTCCGTTTCATCCAGCGCATAGAAAACCGCTTTCCCAACATCGATCCGATAAAGCGGCGGCATGGCCACAAACACATGCCCTGCGGTCACAAGCGGCTGGAAATGGCGCAGAAACAACGCGCACAGGAGCGTTGCGATGTGAAGTCCATCGGAATCGGCATCGGCCAGAATGCAAATTTTCCCGTACCGCAGACCGGAGATATCTTCCGATCCCGGATCCACCCCGATGGCCACTGCAATATCGTGAATCTCCTTTGAGTTGAGAACCAGCGTCTCCTCTACCTCCCAGGTGTTCAGGATTTTTCCCCGTAGCGGCATAATGGCCTGAAATTGCCGGTCTCTTGCCTGCTTCGCGCTCCCGCCGGCGGAATCCCCTTCCACGAGAAATAGTTCCCCCTCCATCGGATCCTGACCAACGCAGTCCGCAAGTTTCCCGGGAAGCGCCGGTCCGCTGGTGATTTTTTTTCTCGCGACCTGCTTTCCGACCCGAAGCCTGCGCTGGGCGTTATCGATGGACATCTCGGCAATCAACTCTCCGACATCCGTGTGCTGGTTCAACCACAGGCTGAAGGCATCCTTTACCACTCCGGATACGAAGGTCGCACTTTGACGGGAAGAGAGCCGCTCCTTGGTCTGTCCGGAGAACTGGGGATCGAGCATCATGGTGGATAGAACATAACTGCATCGGTCCCAAATATCCTCCGGACCGATCTTAACCCCTCGCGGCAGGAGTTTTCGAAACTCGCAGAATTCCCGGATCGATGCCAGAAGACCCGTTCGAAACCCATTCACATGGGTTCCGCCGAGGGCCGTGGGAATCAAGTTTACATAGCTTTCCGCCACCACCTCTCCGCCCTCGGGCATCCAGGCAACCGCCCAGGATACCGTCTCGGCCGAACCTTCAAATTTTCCTGAAAAAGTGTCCGCCGGAAGCAGTACGCTGCCCTGGGACTGCTCCAGCAGATAGTCTTGCAACCCGCCGGCATAGTGCCAATACTGAGTCTCTCCGGTTTGAGAATTGAGAAACCGGACCGTCAATCCCGGGCACAAAACCGCCTTGGCCCGCAAAGCGTGCAGCAAGGGTTTGAGGGAAAATTTGGCCGCATCGAAATATTGCGGATCGGGCCAGAAGCGCACCATGGTGCCGGTATTGCGCCGGCCGACCGTCCCAACCACTTCCAAGTCCTCGACTTTTTCGCCGCCGGCAAATCCCATGTGATATTTATTGCCGTTGCGCTTAATTTCCACATCCAGCCGCAAAGAAAGCGCGTTGACCACGGAAACGCCCACGCCGTGCAGCCCCCCGGAGAACCGGTAGCTTTTGTTGGAAAATTTGGCTCCGGCATGCAAGCGGGTCAAAATCAGCTCGACGCCGGGAATCCCCTCTTCCGGATGCAGATCCACCGGCATTCCCCGTCCATCATCCACAACCTCCAGCGAATCGTCCGTGTGAAGCGTCACGTCAATGCATTTGGCATAGCCGGCAATCGCCTCATCCACGCTGTTATCCACCACCTCGTGGGCCAGATGGTTGGGCCGGGACGTATCCGTGTACATCCCCGGGCGACGCCTGACCGGATCGAGCCCGCTTAGAACCTCAATCGCTTCCGCCGTATAATCCTCGTGAGTCATACCCCTCTTTCCGGTTTAATTTTTAACATCTTTGCGGAAATCCTATACGATGTTTCGGCCACCGAATGCAATCGTTACCGACTGCTCCTCCGGATATAATGCGGCGTCATTTTAACGCCGCCCTTGGCGAAATCAATATGATATATCCGAACGACGCTCGCAATTCCCTGCTCACTGTGGTAAAGATCCTTATCTTCATGTTGATTCGCCTCGAACCAACAAAAGCGATGTTGAATGCGGTGCGTTTGTTTTTATCTTCACACACGGGGCTTGCCGCAATCACTCTTCAAGGACATAAGGTCGCAATGAACCGCGGAGGTTCGCTGTCCGTTTATCAGCTGCCATGAGGAGATTATGACGATCATGACGCATCCACACCGACGGAACACCGCTTCATCCGTTAACCGGCTTGTGGTTATAAGCTATTGCCTCCTTGCTCTTGGTTGTGGCGGCGGAGGGGGAAGCGCCGATCCGGCTTTTCAATTCATCTCCATGACCATCTCGATGCAAACGACCACTCTGATGGCCGGAGAATCCACTCAGCTCACCGCCATGGGCACATACAACAACAATGAAACCCGGAACATCACCGGTGAAGTCCGTTGGGAATCTTCGAACACGGCTGTCGCTACCATCTCGAATGAAAGCAATCACCACGGCCTATTTACCGCGCTAACCGCCGGCGAGGCGACCGTTACGGCCGTTTTAAACAGTCTCCACGCATCGCGACTCGTCTTAATCGAAATCGCCACCTGGATAAAATACTACTCCGTAACCGAATCATCCGCGGTTGAATGTATCCGTCAGGCTTCGGACGGCGGTTTTGTCCTTACCGGTCGCATCCAGCAGGAGGAAGACAACTGGGATATTTATTTAATGAAATTGGATGCGTTCGGAACCGTTCTTTGGGAAAGAACATTCGGCGGCACCGGGAATGACACGGGTAAGAGCCTGGTTGAAACCCAAGATGGCCGATACATCATCGTCGGTCAACTCGCATTGCCGGACAGCGATGCCGATGGGGTTGTATTAGCCGTCGACGGCAACGGAAATCCATTATGGCAAAAGACCTTCGGAGGACCGCATTCGGATGAGGCCAATGCCGCTCAAACAACGTCCGACGGCGCCCTCATCATCGCCGGGGCGACGCAACTGGAAATCGAAACGCTCGATTCCAGCGGCGCCCCCCTGATAATCAAAAAGTGGGATGCGTGCTTGCGGAAAATGGATATGGAGGGGACCCTCATCTGGGAAAAGACGTTTGGGGAACCGCTTGATGAATCCGGACCAACAAGTAAAATCGCCCGGTCCGTCCGGCAGGTCGCGGCAGGCGGTTTTATCATCGCCGGCAGTGACGACAGGCAAAGCACTTTCGGAAATTTTCTTTTAATCCGAACCGATGAAGAGGGTGCTGTATTGTGGGAAAAAACCTTTGGTGGCTCCCTGTCAACCGAAAAGGCGCTCGATGTTCTTGAAACCCCGGACGGCGGATTCTTGGTGGGCGGCGAGTACCATTACACGGGTTTCGGACCGCCTTCCTTATCGTCCATCGTAATCAAAACGGATGCTTCCGGCAACGAACAATGGAAGAAAGGCTATCACTCAAGTCAGTCAACCAGTAGTGCCGCCCGTGCCATCATCGAAGCCGTTGACGGGAACGGTTATGTGATTGCGGGACACGCGCCTTCCCCCGAAAACTATAACGATGATATCAGCTTATTCAAAATTGATGAAAACGGCGGACTAATGTGGGAAAAATTTTATGGGGATCAATCCGATAATGACACAGGCGTTTCCATTTATCCGACCGCTGATGGCGGTTATATTCTCGCGGGAAACTCAAAGTCCGGGGACTCGGAGAGAATCCTCATTCTGAAAACGGATGAGAACGGGGAAATAATAAAATAAGCCGGGAAAAAGAGGATTCTCATTCTAAAAAAAAGCTGGTGGAATAATTTCCGAATCTGGTTGAACGGTATCTTTTTTGTCCATTGCAGCATTTCTTTCTTTCAACGATGCATTGCAGCAGCCGACGAAAAAACATACGGTTCATCATACCATTTTCTGAGCACAGATAACGCTTGGGGATCATGATCGAGCAAAACCAAGGCGCTGCTAATGGCACGACTGGGCAACAAATCGCCGCTTTCATATTTCCGGGTCTGCGGGTCGGACCAAGCTAATCATCTGAAATAAAGGTGAATGATTCGAAAAAGAAGCCGCTTTTCTGGCCTATTTTGATGGTTTTGGGGGTAAAAAGAGCGTTTTAAGAAATCATCCGGCGAAGGTCGGGCAAATGTAACAGGTAAACGGCGGTTGCCTGAATTACCGGTTGTTGCAATCCGAATACTTCACCTGACAAGGTGATGCCGACACTGTAGCGGGCTGCACCTGATCCAAATTAATAGAGCAGATGCAGTCGGCGGTTTCGCCCATGAACGCTTTGGTCCCATAGTTCAAAACTATGACCACTAATGAACGTATTCGAAGCAATCCCATCCAATGGGGTTTGGAAAAATTGAATCTTCCTTTTCGAGATAATGCGGGTTGAATATGGGACGGTTTTTTGGCCCGAAAGAATCGATGTGGCATTTGGAACGCTTTATGAAGATTCGGCCTTGATCATCGTTTCGGCCAATTTCCCACGGCAGGGAGGCCGCGCCAGGGTGTTTTTGGAAGAGCGGCAGGCTGTTTGAGCGATAGCGAGTTCCTGCCGCTCTGGAAAAAATATCCTGGCGTGGCCGGTATGATGATCAAGGCCGAAGATT
>JAZDPP010000164.1:0-11876 GCA_043797445.1 Pseudomonadota bacterium | reverse complement strand
TGACTGGACCGTCGATCACGGGTCGTACGCCGAATTCGGTGACGCGGTGACTCTCCGGGGGGCGCAGTTCATCGGGGCGGGCTACAATATTCCGAGCATCCGGGGAGAGGGCCGGGCGGTTTACACGAACCATTCCTGGGGGTGCGCCTTTAGAGCCTTCGGTTCCCCCCAGTCCCAGTTTGCCTCCGAGGTGCTGATGGATGAACTGGCTGAAAAGATCGGCATCGATCCCCTGGAATTCAGATATAAAAATGTTTACCGGGAGGGGGATTTGACCCCGACGGGATGCGCGCCCGATGTGATTGTGCTTCCCGGTCTCATCGATATGGCCCGACCCCATTATAAGGGGGCGATCGAACGGGCGGAGAAGGAATCCACGCCGCAAAAGAAGCGCGGTGTCGGCGTATCGATCGGTATCTACGGCTGCGGGCTGGACGGGCCCGACAGCTCAGAGGCCTGGGCGGAGCTGACCGAAAAAGGCGTAACGATTTTCGACTGCTGGGAGGATCCCGGACAGGGCGGAGATGTGGGCACCTTGATCACGGCGCACGAGGCGCTTCGCCCCCTTAACATTGCGCCGGATAAGATATCGCTCGTCATGAACGACATGAGCCTCGCACCCCCCTCCGGACCTTCGGCTGCAAGCCGGCAGCAGGTGGTGACCGGCCAGGCCATCAAGGACGCCTGTGAAAAATTGATCGTTGCCATGAAGAAAGCCGATGGAACCTATCGGACGTATGCGGAAATGGTGGCGGATCAATTGCCGACCCGGTACGTGGGGCAATACACGACGCCCACCAACAACGCCCCGGATCTGAGAACCTCGCAGGGCAATCCCTTCACGGTCTATCAGTACTGTCTTTTCCTGGCGGAGGTGGAAGTCGATACCGAAACGGGGAAAACCCGGGTGGTGAAGATATCTTCCTATGCCGATGTGGGAAAGATTTGCAGTCAGCTCGCAGTTGACGGCCAATTCTACGGTGGCCTTGCCCAAGGCATCGGGCTCGCATTGAGCGAGGATTTCGAGGACATCAAAAAACATTCCACAATGACGGGGGCCGGTTTCCCCTTCGTCCGGGATGTTCCCGACGACATGGCGCTCTATTATCAGCAGACGCCGAGACCCTATGGTCCTTTCGGCGCCGGCGGGTGTGGTGAGGTACCGCTTACCAGCCCGCATGCCGCGATTATCAATGCCATTTACAATGCCTGCGGGATGCGGATTACCAAATTGCCCGCCTATCCGGAAAAGGTGCTGGCGGGTCTGATGGCTGCGGCATCGTAATATAGGGGCATCAAGTGGATTTCTCTTGGCCCGGGGTGAAGAATTGCGCCCCGACGCCAGGGGGTGATTATTGCACCGGATATGCCCGCAACCTGTTTTTGACAACATGGCATGCCGGAAAAATCGCAAGGGTGGTTCTATAAAAACGCCGCAGTTATAACAACCTCCGTGGGGGCGGTTCTCGAACCGCCCCTACCCGCGGCAGGCGAGGTGGCATGGAGAAGAATCCAGTATATTCAACTTATCGCTGGGCAATGCTGTTGTCGGTGTGTTTCGCCATTATGTCCGTTTATATCGATATGATCGCCATCGCTCCCATTCTGGGGGATGTTGCCAAAGGGCTTCAGGTCGATATGGGGGCGGCGACAAATCTGATGATGGGGTTTGTATTGGCGACGGCCTGTGTCCTCATCTGGGGAGGCGTTGTCGTCGATAAATTCGGAATGACCGCGGCCACCGTGCTCGGACTGCTTTGCGCCACCCTTCCGGCCACCCTCATGCCGATGACGGGACAAAATTATGGTCTGGTAATGATCGCCCGGTTGATTCAAGGGGCCTCGGTCGGGTTTATCTTCGCCATTATCGGGCCCACCGTGGTTTTGTGGTTTCCCCCAAGGGAACATGGGCTTGCGGGCGGCATTATCATTGCCTTCATCTCCGTTGGTTCCGCACTGGGGGGGCTTTTTTCTCCAATGATCCTGGCGGCCGGGGTTTCCTGGCAGGTTGCCGTTTGCGTTCTTTCCGTTCCCGGATGGGGTGCGGTTCTGCTCGCATTGATCGTGATGCGACGGTCCCCCTCGCCCGATGTGCTTGCCGCTTTGGCCCATGCCATGCAGCCTTCCGCGGAGCAGATTACCTTCGGGAAAGCGTTCCGGTTGCCGATGACCTGGATCGGAGGCTTCGTTGTGTTCTTTAACACCTGGAATCTGTATTGTTTCCTCAATCTTATTCCCCCCTATCTGGCGGCTCCGGCTCCCATGGGGGTCGGGTTGGGCCCCGTCACGGCGGGCCAATTGGCCCTTGCCGGCACCATTGTTGGGATTTTATCTACGATTGCGGGCGGTTCTTTCTTTGATAAGATCGCAAAGGGAAATCAGAAACCGGCCGTTATCGGCGGGTTCGTTCTGACGGCCCTGTTCGCGTTTCCAATGACACAGCCGCTGGTCAACGGCAATATGCTGTTGCTGATTGCTTGTCTGATGCTGGTGGGATGGGGCATCAATTTCATGGGGGCGTCCATCAACGGGTTCATCGCCATGAACTATCCGCCGGGCATTGTGGGACGAATGGTCGGCTGGTGGTTTGGATTTGGAACCTTCGGCGGGGCGTTAGGCCTTTATCTCGGTGGAAAAACCATCGACGCCACGGGGAGTTTTAAAACCGCGATCATGCTTCTTTCAATTTCAGCGAGCGTCGGACTGGTGCTTGATTTGTTTTTGAAACCGTGTGAGTTGTCCGAAAAAAAACACTAAGTTTGAACTGGTTGATTCCCCGAGCGGGAGAAGCGTTCGTACCGGCCAATCCCCTCGTTCATGAATATACATCATATTGTCCGCACTTTTTGCGGTTAATATAGGGCTTATTCTCCGCAAAATCAGCTTTTTTCTCGATTTCCGGAAACAAGTGATGGGCCTGGCATAACGGAGAGGTTGTCGGGATAATAAAAAGCCGCGATTCCTTGGATACGATCAGCACATGCTGTCCCGGAGCTGGCAGGCGAACAGATGCGGCAATTCATCCGTGTGATCGATAAACTGGGCGAGTTTTCCGTATTCGTCCTTGAGTGATGTTTTGGAAGCAGGGCTGCATCCGATGCCCAGTGTCAGGAGATTGATCTTCTTTTTTTTACAGAAGGCAATAGCGTCCCTGACACCGCATCCCCAGTTGGAAGCTCCGTCGGTTAAGTGGATGATAAAGGGCTTCTTGTTTCGATGCTTAAGTTTCAACGCGGTAGCGATGATCGCTTCACCCGAGGCGGTTTTTCCATGGGGCAGAACGGAAAAAAACATGCCGGAACTGTATATCTCCGTCAGGCGGCACTTGTCTTTCACCTCGTTGTAGGCAAACATCCGGGCATTTTTATTGTATACCTTAATGGCGGAAAAAAGCGTTTGCAATATGGTTTGCGCCTGATCCCATTTGTTCGGATCCGCCATTGATCCGGTGGCGTCCACGATCAGCACGATATCATTCGGCAGTTCGAATTCATTCTTTTTAAGCAGAAAGGCCTTGCCGGTAGTCTTTGCCCGGTATAGCTTTCTGCGGTCGATCTTCCCGGAAGTTAAGCCCCTGTTATAAAATGTTCTTCTTTGCGCGGCGGTTCGAAGGGTCAATCGCAGCTTATCCAGAAGCGGTTTGTCAATTTTATCCGGGGCCCGCATGACGATGTCATTTCCGACGATTTCGACAACGTCCTTGACGTTGGTCACGTTCGCCCGCACATCCGCGGTGAAGTCGGGGTTCTTTTTGGGGATGGCGTCTTCAATCTGTTCGGCGAAACTGATGATAGTGGCCTTTAGCGCCTCTTTTTCCTTTTCCTCCTTTTCCATTTCATTCCGGAAACTTTCCGGAATGAGAAAAGGGTCAGACCGGTCGGTGGGCCAGAATTTTATAAATTCGAGAAGCTCCGGCCAGATGGATAAGTACAGGTTCAGCCGAAAATCCCCCCGTTCCGATACCCCCTTGATTTGATGGCAGTCATTCATCATCGGCGGGACAATGGAATTGAGCAAGGCGAGGGGAGGCCCGTAAATTTCGGTGAGATCGACTTTGCCGGCAATGCTTCCGACGGTCCGGTCGACATATTTCTCCCTGTAGGCTTCACCGCTTCTGTCCGCCGCTATTTTCCACCAGATGTGCAGCAATTGGGTCACCGTCGGCGGTTGAAGAAATTGCCGGGCCTTTTCCGTCAGCTCCCACTGCCGGGCCGCCTCTGTGTAGAGGCCGAGAATATTGCGATTGGAGATACAATCCAGATACACTTTTTCACACATATCGAAAAACAGGTTGAATTTGTAGGCATAGGGGGGAGATAAGTGACAGATCGATTGTGCGATTTCCTTGATCCGGTCACTCCACTGCGTTTTTTCAAAGGCCTGTCGAATCGTCAGGCCCACCATGATATCCGTTTTCGATGCGGGCACGGGATAGGTTCCCATGACGAGGGTCGGATCCAGGGGAATGCCGTATTGATACGCCATGCCGGACCAGACGATGGTACCCAGATTCCGCCCGACAAAGGCGGCAACCTTTCGCAACCCGACCAGCAGTTTTGCCAGTTCCAGCGTCTGGCTGGCGGAGGTGTCCCGCCGCCAGAAAGCGGAATGCCCCGCACTGTCGGCAACCTGAAACCTGTCGATAAGACCGGCGGCGTTTCTCAAATTCGGAGAGGAACTCATCGGCTAGGGTTCTCCATCGCCATTTCCTCGTTCGAGACGGCTTCTTTCGTAAGACGGAGGTAGGCCGCTTCCCCTTTTTGCCGATAGCCTTTTTCGAGATGAAGGGAAAGCAGGATCGACTCCAGATGTTCTTTTCCCGCCTGAAGGCTGACCACGATCGCGTCGCGCAGGCTAGTTCCCACCGCGACCATCTCGCCGATCATTAAAGTCGTGCGCGTCGATACTTCAATATTATATTCGGACATGCTCCGGAGTTGATTGACCGCACTGATGATATCATCGGCCTGCTTTTCCGTAACCAGCGATTTTTTTATTAAAATCTCTTTTTCGACATCCGCCGGAAGGTAATCCATGAGCAAGGTATAGAATCGGTCCCTCAGCGCGGGATCGAGCATTTCGGTGCCGGTGTAATCGTCCCCCTCATTGAGAGTTGCAAAAAAGACCACTCCGTCCGCCACTTTCAAAGTTCCCAATTCGTCCAGCCAAACCTGACGGTCATCCGAAAGAATGGAAAACAGCATATTCAATGCCTTTGGATTTTCCGGCCGGTTGATTTCTTCCAGATGAATGACGCAGTTGGGCGTCTGCAAAGCTTGAGGGAACAAGAATTGTTTGTAGCGGGTCTCCCCATCCTCGAGAGCATATTCGCCGAATAATTGACCCGGTTCCGAGAGGATACCCACTTGAAACGTGGCAAGGGGACAATTAAAAATAGAAGCATATTGTTTTACAAGGGAAGACTTGCCGCATCCCTGCCTTCCGGTTACCAGGACGTTGATCGGGTGCTTTCGGGATATTTTGCGGATTTTGCCGATGATGCCCGCCAGTTCATTCGTCACATAGAAAAAGGGGTCGGTTTCCGGAACGAGAAGATGCGGGTTGTTTACTGCGGTGTCGAGCATGATGCGGTCTCCCGGGTTGAAGCGGTTGAAACGGGTTAATAAAAAAAGAATTCAGATGCCAGAAGTCATAAAGAGTATCCCTACTACCGGTTGTGCTTTCCCGAAAGACCGACTCGGTTTTTGAAACCGAGCCGGTCTGCCTTTTTACTTCTGAATACTGAATACTAAAGAAAATCAACCTACACATGCTCTCTGAAACTAAGTTTTCCCTCCTGATGCTTGGAGCAGGTCATATTGTGAACATCCCGGATCCATCGCTTCCAGATGGATCCCATGGCGGTCCGGTTGACAGTACACTGACCCTGGTCCGGATTGGTCGGGTCGGCTATTTGCCATTTGCAGGACCGGCAGGGAGTTTTGGTTCCCTCGGCCAAGTGAAGTTGGGTATCGACAACCGTCATAATTTATCTCCTTTTTTTGACGCCTTCAAAGCGGTCACGATTTTCGTATAATCGGAAGGTTCGTTGGGCTAATTTAAAGTGACATTCAGAAATTCAAGGTCTTCAGCGCCGAACTGCTGCTCGTTTCTCGCAATGATGGTATTTTGCCCGTAAGTGGGAATATCGACAAAACGAGCGCTGAACCCGGCGACCCGAACGATGAGATCCTTATGCTTTTCAGGCTCTTTCTGCGCGGCAAGCATTTCAGCGGTGCTGACCACGTTGAATTGAACATGGTCGATGTTCAGATCGTGCCAGGTATCCATATAGGCATGCCAGATATCAAAGCCATGAATGCTTCGCATCATGGGCACCGCCAGGCGCTGATTGAGAAGATTGGCCTTCTGGTTTTTCTGAACCTTTGATACGGATTTCAGCACCGCGGTCGGGCCTTTGACATCCGTACCGAAATAGGGAGAAATACCGCCGTCATCGGCCGCTTCTCCGCCATACCGGCCATCGGGAGTGGGGCCGGTTCGGGAACCGACTTCCATATACAGCGCCACCGCCTGTCCCACCGGAAGCACTGGGCCTCCGGAGTAATTGGTAACCTTGGCCATCTCACCGCCGAGAATTTCTTCATAGTACTTCTGGATGATCGAATCGGCATATTCGTCATCGTTTCCCCATTTAGGCGCATTTTTGAAATCCTTTTGCATTGCCTCGAAGCCTTCCCAGTTGGCTTTCAGCGCATCCATCAGCTGTTTCATGGTGTACTTTTTCTCTTCAAAAACGAGCTTTTTCATGGCGACAAGAGAGTTTCCGGCAACGATGGACGTAATGGGGTTATGCCAGCCATTGGGCTGCTCCGATAGTTTGGTGGCCTCTTCTCCCAATTCCATGCACCCGTCGTCAAGGCTCGATACAAAGGGAATCTGGAGGAACTGTGTCTCGATATGACGACCGACGTCCTTTGCGCGAACCGCCAGGCTCACGACATACTGATACTGCTTTTTGAACGCCTCCCACAATTCGTCAAACGTTTTAAAATTCTCGGCATACCCCGTTTCCGGTCCAAGCTGCATATCCGAGTAGGCCCAGTCATACCCATTATTAAGGGTGATTTCCAGGATTTTTGCCGGGAACAGGGCGCTTCCGCCTTCGGAACGTGTTTTCTGGGTTTTTCTTCTGCCGAAAAGCCCCGGGGACATGCAAAGAACATTGCACCAGTCATGTGCTTCCTCATCGGTAGCACCGTTTCCGGTCATGCTGAACTTGGCATAATATTTCATTTGCTCGATGCCGATTTCGTCATGCTTGATCGACGGATAGCCGAGACCGTCACGGATGCATTCGAAGACCTTTCGCAGGGTTTTAACCCTGTTTTTCTTTGAGTATCGAAAGACGATGGACGGCTCCGTGGTTCTGATATTCCGGGTGGCCTCCAGAATCGCATCGGTCATGTCATTGCAGCCGTCCGACCCGTCACGATTGGTGCCGCCTAAGGTGAGAATGAAAAGATCGTTGGACCCGGGAAAGATTTCCCGATAGCCTCTGGATTTGCCGGCGCCGTGCTCCGAGATTTTCAATCTCTCCATCTCCACGTATTCCACGGTATCCGCATGGGTCATGGGCTGGAAAGTTTTATCCACGACGCTGGTTTTATAAAAGGGATAGAGCATCTTGTCTTCCTTATGGGCAAAACCGCTGGCGTATCGCTCGATGCCGTGGCAGACAAGGAAGGTATACCATTTGGCCTGAAACGCATCTTTTAATCCCTTGCACGGTTCCGCGGGGACGCGGTTGCTGATTTCCGCCATTTCCATCAGCTCTTTTTTCCGGACAGGATTGGGCTCGAAGTTTTCCGCCACGATCTTGCAAAGTCTCGCATGACGTTTGGCCCAGCTGATCACCGCCTTATCGGCGATAATCATCGCATTCCAATTATCGATTTTGGGTATCCAGGAAAGCTGCTTGCTGCCATCCCACGGCTCCTTCGCCAGTTCCGCCTTGGCCTCCCGGATATACGCTTCGGCCAATTCGACTCGTTTTTGCAGCCCGTCTTCCAGAACGGTTTCATAGGGGGGGATAATGCTATTGTAACCGTGCGCAAAACTGGGGGCCTCCATGGTACTGACCTGATACATTCGCGTCAGATCGATCGGATCGAAGTACTGCTCGCATTTGGCCTGTAAACTATAGGGTTTCCAATAATTATTAATTGCTTCCGCTTCGGATTCCGGCTGAGGAGAATAATCGCTCATGAGATAATCTTTGACATTCATATACGATAACTCAGGGTAGAGCGGAAACATATTCGGGTCCTCGGCGTGATAGCCGATGATCTTTTCATCCGTTTGCAGGCACAGGGTCGATTTGTTTAACACATTGGCCAGAATGAGCGCTCTTCGAACCACTTCCGGTTTGCCCCGGTTGGCCTTGTGGGCTTCGGTAACCAGGCGCATCCGTTCAATTCCCGCCCGGACCCCTTTTTCAACAAATTCCCCGGCGGAGGCGTGTTTCCAGCGGCACCGGGCTTTCAGTCTTCTGGTGCGGTCCGTGGATGGTTTTGACAGGTGCTCATGAAGGTCTTCATCGTTGATTTTCTTTTCTTCCGGATACTCCAAGGGAAATTCGATGACTCTGCCTTGGTATTCAATAGGATCTGCGGTAGTCGTCATAATGTTTCTCCTATACCTGTTTTTTGAGGAATTTTTCGCAAGCACCCGTTGTATTGAAAACGGGGGCGGACAGCCAGTATGTGCCTTTTTCATCCCGTTTTTCCGTTACGCAATCTCCCTTGCCCGGCTCGAAATCATCCGCATCGGCCGGAATACGGAAATAAAAAGAACAGTTTTCACATGTCGCCATTATACTTTCTCCTTATATGTTGAGGTTCCATAATATGGGTAAGTTGTCATCGCTCATTTTTTATGCGGCCAATCACCTCCTATTCCTGGGGTTTCTCGCCTCTCTCCCGTCCCATTCCCACCAGGCCGCCGACACTCACCTGTGTGATGCCAGCTCTCACAAGCGCCTGGGCAAACGCCTCGACTTTCCGGGTTTCCTTGTTCCAGGTTTTTTTGTACTGGTAGGTTTCTTCCCGGCCGAGAAAGGTGTATTTGCCCCCGCCGTAAACATGAAACGGGAGAACGTCCGCGCCGGTCAGTTTTCTGGAATGGGGGGCTAAAAAATCCACGTAGGCTTGATAATCGGAAACAGAATCATTGAATCCGGGAATAATCGGAAGATGAATCCGCACATTGGCGTTTGCATTGATAAGGCTTTCGATGTTCCTCACAATCGGCTCCAGGGGCCAGCCGATCACTTGCAGGTGTTTTTCAGGGTCCAAGGATTTTATATCGAGGAGAAACAGGTCAATCGTATCGAGGAAAGACCGAATGATTTCCCAGTCCGCAAAACAACTGGTTTCCATGGAGACGTGAACGCCGTTGTCCTTTAACCTCCTTGACAACTCAAGCGAAAATTCCGGAAACAGCAGCGGATCACCGCCGCTGAGGGTGACGCCCCCGCCGCTTCGACTGTAAAAGGGCTGATCGGAGAGGCACTCTCTCAGGATCTGATCGAAGCTCAGCTGGTGCCCGACACTTGCCCTTGCGCCGCTCAGGCAGGCTTCGACACATTTCATGCACCCGATACATCTGTCTCGATCGAATCGGAGGACGGGCTTACCGTTTTCTCCCGGTTCAATTACGGAAGCCTGCTCGGGGCAAACTTCGGCACACCGGCCGCAACGCGTGCAATTATCGGGATAGTAGTACAATTCCATTTTCGCTTTTTGTGTTTCCGGGTTGTGACACCAGGGGCAATGAAGCGGGCACCCCTTCAAAAAAACAGTCGTTCTGATTCCGGGCCCGTCCTGAAGGCAAAACCGTTGAATTTCGGTAATAAGTGGAATGATCACTGAGGATTTATTCACTTGAGCCCCTCTGAATACGGTCATGGCATCATGAAGGTGCTTCGGAAAAATAATTAAAAATTATTAACCGAGTGAAATTAACATTCACATAGAGTAAAAAACTTGTCAAGTTTTATTTTTAACGGCTTTGAAATTGATATTAAATTTGTGAATATAGTGTTAATTTATTTAAAATAACAATATGTTGAATCCGAATCGATAATCTTCTAAAAGATTTTATTGAATTTCAGGCTAAAATAGAATAGGTGGTATGAAGACTCAAAATGAGGCTTCATTTACAGTGGCATTTATCGACGGTCTCCCATTGGGAGAGGAGGATAATAGTGGCGAACAACGGCAATAAGAGAGAAGCGATTATCCGGGCGGCACAGGAAGTTATTACCGAGATCGGGTTTAATGAGTGCACCATTTCACAGATCGCCAGAAGGGCGAATGTGTTCGATTCCATCATTTACCGTCACTTTAAAAACAAGGAGGACCTGCTTTTTTTCTCTTTGAAGGATATCGTTGAAAAAGTCCAGGAAGAGCTCACGTTTCATTTCAGTGGAATTATGGGCGCGGGCGCCAAGCTCAGCAAAATGGTATGGTTTCATTTGCATCTGAATGATCATAAATCCAGCGATACGCGGATGTTGAAAAATCTGCTTTTCGATTGTCGCGCCAACCCAAATTTTTATTCCCATGCGGCCTATCAGGCCATACGCAAATACACGGGGAATTTGATCCCGATTCTGAAGGAAGGCATTGAATCTTCGATCTTCCGGGATGATTTTAAACCTCAAATCGTGCGAGACATGATATTCGGCTTTATCGACCAGGAATCGATCAGTAGCCTGCTTTCCAGGGAGGTGGATAAAACGATTCCCGATTTTGAGGCGATTATGTCCTTGATTCTCGCCATGATTCAAAAGGAACCAGGGGAAAAATTATTAGATGACGGCAATGATAAGGCCTCGAGAATTATCGAGTCCGCAACGCGGATTTTCTCCACGAAAGGCTACACCAAGGCAACGATGCTGGAGATAGCCAACGATGCCAAAGTCGCGGAGGGGACGCTTTATGAGTATTTTAAAACCAAGGACGATCTTATTTTTTCCATATCCGCTGAACGATTTAAGCAGGAAAAAATAAGAATGGAACGGTTTTTTGAATCGAATGATCCCTTGACCAAGCTTCAACGGCTTATTCAATATCATTTTACCCGCTTTTTTTTATCCGCGCCCTATTCGGCGGTCTTTTTTGATAACATACTAAAAATGCAGAAAAATTTTTACACTTCCAAGGCTTTCGATCATTTTTTGGATTATATTTCGATATTGGACGAAATCTTGGAAAAAGGGAAAAAAGCCGGTGTATTCAGAGCGGATGTGAACAACCGGGTGTTTCGAAATTTATATTTCGGCGCGTTTTCGCATTTGACCATTAAATGGTTTGTGCTCGGAAAATCGAAGCCTAATGAGATCGTTGAAGAATTTGGTCAGACGGAAACCCTTTTGTGTCGTGCCGTGACCAGGCGGTTGGATTTAAACGGCTCTTTCGGCATCCCGCAGACAGAAAAGATAGTAGCGCACGTTACTTGAAATGGGGTAAATCCACCGATCCCGCCTCAATTGACATTCAGCGCCCCCGCCCAAGCGCAACACCCAAAATCATATCAGTGCCTTAAAGATTCATTCCTGTCGAAAAAAACAAGAAAATATTAATCTCGTACCCCTGATTTCGGAGAACGGCCTGTAGGGGCGAACCTATGTGTTCGCCCTTCGTAATCAGGGCGAACACATAGGTTCGCCCCTACGGGGGTTGCGGGCATAGCCAGCGTTGGGTTCTATAGCCTGTCAATCCGTTCCATGATTTTACGCGCCGCATCCCGCCAGCGCCATCGATTGGCCATCTCCACGGCGGCCGCCGCTCCCTTGACTTGTGCCTCTTCCCGGTTCTCATAAACGCGGCGCAGCAAAAAGGCGAGATGCT
>JAZDPP010000163.1:0-116287 GCA_043797445.1 Pseudomonadota bacterium | reverse complement strand
CATCGTTTCGGCCAATTTCCCACGGCAGGCAGGCCGCGCCAGGGTGTTTTTGGAAGAGCGGCAGGCTGTTTGAGCGATAGCGAGTTCCTGCCGGTCTGGAAAAAATATCCTGGCGTGGCCGGTACGATGATCAAGGCCCGAAAAAAAAGGGGCGGCCGATTTTCAAGGCGATGGAGAAAAAGAGGGTTTATCAGTGGAACAACATAACAAGGAACAAATCGATCGACGCCGGACATTTGGCATCATCAGCCACCCGGACGCCGGTAAAACAACGCTGACCGAAAAACTGCTCCTGTTCGGCGGAGCGATTCAGATGGCCGGCGCGGTAAAGGCCAGAAAGGCGGCACGGCACGCCAGAAGCGACTGGATGAGCATTGAAAGGGAACGCGGTATTTCGGTGACGACATCGGTCATGAAATTTAACCACGAGGGCTATGAGATTAATCTTCTGGACACCCCGGGTCACGAAGATTTTTCCGAGGATACTTACCGGGTGCTGACTGCGGTGGATAGCGCACTCATGGTGATAGACAGCGCCAAGGGAGTCGAACCCCAGACCGAAAAACTCATGGCGGTGTGCCGCATGCGAAACACCCCGATCATTACCTTCATTAACAAGCTGGACCGCGAAGGCCTCTCCCCTTTGGACATCCTCGGGGATATCGAAGAGAAGCTGCAGGTCGAATGCGCGCCCATGTCCTGGCCCATCGGGGCCGGAAAACGCTTCAAAGGGGTTTATAATCTCTATCGAAATCAGCTTCAGCTCTTTACCCCCAGCCAGAAAACCGTGCACCGGGATACGATTACCATCAAGGGACTGACCGATGAGCGCTTGGATGAACTCCTGGGGAGTCAGGCCAGGGAGCTCCGGGATGATGTGGCGCTGCTGGAGGGGGCCGCCAATCCTTTTGAGATATCCGACTTTCTAAAGGGGAGCCAAACACCGGTTTTTTTTGGCAGCGCCATCAATAATTTTGGTGTGGCGGAACTTCTGGACGCCCTGGTGGAGATGGCGCCGGCGCCGGGGCTCCGGCCCGCCGATACCCGGAATGTTTCCCCCTATGAAAGCGGTTTTTCGGGATTTGCCTTTAAAATTCAGGCTAATATGGACCCGGCCCATCGGGACAGGATCGCCTTTCTCCGCATCTGCTCCGGCAAGTTTGTCCCAGGAATGAAGGTTCGGCATCACCGGATTGGAAAAGAGGTATCGCTTGCCAATGCAACGATTTTCATGGCTCAGGATCGAACCCATGTGGAGGAGGCGTTTCCAGGAGATATTATCGGCATCCACAATCATGGCACCATCAAAGTCGGAGACACCTTTACCGAAAAAGAGCCACTTAAGTTCACCGGCATTCCCAATTTCGCACCGGAGCATTTTCGGCGGGTATGGTTGAAAAATCCCCTTAAAAGCAAGCAACTCCATAAGGGCTTGATTCAGCTGTCGGAGGAAGGGACCATTCAGATTTTTCGTCCCCTGACCGGCAGCGAGTATATTCTCGGCGCGGTGGGTATGTTGCAGTTTGATGTTACCATGGCCCGGTTGAAAGCGGAATACAGCGTGGATGCGGTATATGAGTCGGTGGATCTGGTCACGGCCCGGTGGGTCGGTTGCAAGGATGCCAAGCGGATGAAGGAGTTTGAACGCCAGAACCAGAATGCCCTTGCCCGGGATGCGGAGGGGAATCTGGCGTATCTCGCGGTGAGTGAATGGCGATTGGAGCATACCATGGAGCAATGGCCGGAAATTGAATTCTACAAGACCCGGGAGTTTGGTTGATCCGATCATCAGGCCTGCAGGTAGTTAACCATTTTTTAAGGCACTTATCCCGTCAGGGGTTAAATTCAATTTCCCCGAGTCTTCCAGTAATTGAGGCGTTCATGGCATTGATCAGTATCCAGGATGTTTCCTACGGGTTCGGTGGCACACCGATCCTTGAGAATGTGAATCTACAGATTGAAAAAGGGGAACGCCTGTGTCTCCTGGGGCGAAACGGTGAAGGGAAATCGACGCTCATGCGGCTTATCAGCCGGGAGATAGTACCCGATTCCGGCGAGATCGTCTGTCTAAAAGGGATTCGGATGGCGCGATTGCCCCAGGAGGTGCCCCGCGAGATGCCCGGAACGGTTCACGAGCTCGTTTCTCTCGCGGCAGACCATGAACTTCTTCAATGCAACAACCGTCCCGAGCCTTACCTTGTAAACGCCGCGCTTTCCCAATTTCAACTGAATCCGGACGCCCGGTGCGAGGATCTTTCCGCCGGCCAGAAACGCCAGGCTCTCCTGGCCCGGGCATTTGCCTGCCGCCCGGACTTGCTGCTGCTTGATGAGCCGACTAACCATTTGGACATCGTTGCCATCGGAAAACTGGAAAATGAGCTTTTACGTTCCGGCGTGACACTGATTCTGGTTACCCATGATAGAGTTTTTCTGCAAAAACTCGCCACGGTCATTGTGGATCTGGACCGGGGACGAATTACCCGCTGGGCCTGCGATTATGAAACCTATTTGGCCCGAAAAGAAGCGGTCCTTCAGGCCGAAGTGACGCAGGCGGCCCAGTTTGACAAGAAACTTTCCCATGAGGAGGCATGGATTCGCCGGGGAGTAAAGGCACGACGCACCCGCAATGAAGGGCGAGTGCGGGTGCTCGAGAAAATGCGCGAGCTGAGAAAGGCCCGCCGGGAACACCAGGGGAATGCCGCTATGAGCGTCCAGTTAGCTGAACGCTCCGGAAAACTGGTAATTGAGGCTCATGGAATCGGTTATGAATATGAGGGCAACCCCATTATTGATAATTTTTCGACCACCGTCCTGCGGGGGGATCGGGTGGGGATTATGGGGCCAAATGGCGCCGGGAAAACGACGCTTTTAAATCTCCTGCTGGGGCGTCTGACGCCCACAAAGGGACAGATTCGTCATGGAACCGCACTTGAGATCGCCTATTTTGACCAGCTGCGCGAGCAGCTGGATGAGGGAAAATCTGTACGGGAGAATGTGGGAGACGGCAAGGACGCGGTTACCGTGAACGGCCGGCAGCGCCACATCATCGGTTATCTGAAGGACTTTTTATTCACACCGGATCGCGCCAACAGCCCGGTGCGGGTTTTATCCGGCGGCGAGCGCAACCGCCTTCTGCTGGCAAAACTCTTTACCCGCCCTTCCAATGTATTGGTACTTGATGAACCGACCAACGATCTGGATGCCGAGACACTGGAACTCCTTGAGGACGTTTTGATAGATTATCCGGGCACCGTATTGATGGTCAGTCACGACCGGTGTTTTCTCAATAATGTGGTCACCAGCACCCTGGCTTTTGAGGGGGATGGCCGTATCGGTGAGTATGTCGGAGGCTATGACGATTGGCTTCGTCAGCGCCCGGAGCCGGTACCCTTAAAACCCAAAAAAAACTCGCTGGATCCGGCAGAGACTCGGCGGTCCTCTTCCCTCAAGGCACCGTTGCGAAAGCTGACCTTCAATGAGGATCGTGAACTTGCGGCGCTTCCCCAACGGATTGAAGCCCTGGAGCTTGAGCAGCATACGCTTTTTTCAGCCATGACCGAGCCTGATTTTTTTCGGCGGGCAAGCGCTGATATCGCAACGATCAAGAAACGCCTGACGGAAATTGAGTTGGCGCTGGAAGAATCTTTTCATCGCTGGGAAACCCTTGAAGCCATTCGGGAAATGAATCGTGGCGCATGACCCTCCTCCGGTTTGGACATAAAAACGGAAAAGCTTTTTTGATTGTCGGCAACGGCGCTTGTAACACAATTCAATTTAATGGCATCTTATCCTTGGCGAATCGGAGTAATCACAATGTTGACACGCCTATTCATTGCATTATCCGATGAAATTGGCTGGGTTTCTCCATATCCGATCGTGCTGATACGATCCGGACTTACATTTCTCTGATAAAGCGCATCTGCAACTGCCTTGGCGCGCATTTCAGATAACACCAGATTGTGGTCTTCTCGACCGGTTGCATCCGTATGTCCTTCCACACGAATGGTTGTCTGGGGATACCGGTTCAGAACACCGGCTACCCGATCCATTTCCGCAAGGGCTCCCGGCAGCAAAACAGCTGAATCCACCTTAAAAAACACGTCACTTTTGAATGTGGCGGTTAACACATCGGCTTCTCTTTGAATACTTGCATTTTCCGCCGCAGCCGCCGAGGCAGCTGAAGATGCGGCAGATGCCTCGAGAGCGTTCCTAAGCTCCTGTTCCTGCCGATCCATATAGGCGCCAATCTGATTACCGGCAATCCCCCCCACGGCGGCCCCAATTGCCGCTCCCCAAAGCGTTGCCTGACGATCCCTCCCAATGGCTTGCCCCAGAGCGGCGCCAGCTAAGGCGCCCACACCTACCCCGACGGCGGTTCCTTTCTGTTGCTTTGTCTGAGTTGCGCAGGATGCCAAAACGAAAAAGATACAACAAACCAATATGATCATCTTTATTTTTTGCACTTTCTTACCTCCATGCAGGGTTAAAAATGAAATACGAATTTCATCCGTGCCCTCAGTATAATACCGTTTTATTTTTGTGTCTATTTCGAACCGTAAGGATATCGATAGAGGACGTTGAAGAACAAAATAATGTTACAGACGATAAGATAAAACACTGTAGGGGAGTCATCAAGATTTAAATAGAGATCTTACCTCTGATTACTTCCTGTGACCTGGGGGGAAATACCGCGGCGACGTAAATCGTCTTCAGCCCGTTAACAAGATTCCCATAACTGAATCGTGTATAAAAAAGTGGGAATCCGGAACAAGCGAATCTCTTGACTCGAAATCATAACCTCGATGAGATAACTTAATTACGCTTACAAAACGCTGTCTTAAAATAGACCTATTGCAGCGCCAGAAATGATTGCTTAACAATCGCGATATATTCTGAAGGGAAAAGCCCTAATCTCAAAACACCGTACGCCGAAATAATAATCGCGACAACAATAGCCGGGGAAAAAATAACAGTCGGCATTCCAATAGGTTTTACGGTCTCCGACTCTTTCATGTACATGACAACCGTTATTCGAAGATAATAATAAACCGAGATAACACTATTTATTACCCCGATAATGGCAAGGCCGAGATAACCTTCTTTTATTGCAGCTGAAAAAATATAAAATTTGCCCATAAAGCCCGCAGTCGGTGGAATCCCGGCTAACGAAAACAAAAAAAGACACATCGCTATCGCAGCGATCGGATGCTTGTATCCAATACCCGAAAAGTCCTGAACCGCAATTCTTTCTTCCCCTTTACCACCTAAAACGGTTATTAACGCAAAAACTCCAATATTCATCAGGGTATAGGCAAGCAAATAATAGAGTATGCTGGGAATACCGAGTTCGCCGGCTGCTAAAAACGCCACCAATATGTAGCCGGTATGAGCGATGCTTGAATATGCCAGCATTCTCTTTATATTGTCCTGAACCAGTGCGATAATATTACCAACGGTCATAGTAAGGAATGCAAGTATCCATATAAGCGCCATCCATTCGCTCTGCAACGAGGGAAGCGCCAATATAAAGACCCTTGCAAATGCGGCAAAAGCCGCCGCTTTTGGTCCAGCGGACATGAAAGCGGTAATCGGGGCAGGGGCGCCTTGGTATACATCCGGTGTCCACATATGAAAAGGAACGGAGGCGATCTTAAAACCAAACCCAATGACCAAAAGCGACATCCCTATCAGTTCTATATGCCCCTGCAACCCCGTTTTAGAAACAACCTCGGAAAGCCCTTTAATGCCGGTAGTTCCAGTTGCACCATATAGTAGCGCAATACCGTATAGCAAAAAACCGGTCGCAAAAGAACCCAGAAGAAAATATTTTAACGCTGATTCATTTGATATCATCCGACTGCGGGTGGATCCGGCTAGAACGTATAACGAAATAGACATTAATTCCAGCCCAAGGAATATGACAACCAAGTCAGCCCCGCTTGCCATGATCATCATCCCAAGCGTGGAAAAAAGAATCAGCGCAAAATATTCCCCACTCTGAATTCCTTCATCCACGACATAATTAACCGATATGAGTATTGTTAAACCTGACCCGAGGAGGAATATAAGCTTGAAGAATCGACTATAATTATCCACAACCCACATTCCGCTAAAAGAGTTTTCAACAAATTTAAGATCAAAAGCGGAAGGCATGTAAATAAGGATGGCAGCCGCGATACCGATACCCATAAGACTGAAATAAGCAAAATACCCCTTGCTCCTTGAAGGAGCAAAAGCTTGCAACATCAAAATAGTTAAAGCAAATACCGTTAAAATGATTTCCGGGTAAATTGCGCTGAAATTAATCGAGGGTATAATAAGTTCCATAAGTCATCATCTTTTAGTTGCGTCGAAGTGGCACACGGTTTTGAGATTACAAAATGATTGGTTAACAATTATTTTAATTCTTTGTATTTATCAGGACCAATTTTTCATCTTTCACTTCATTCGGCTTGGCTGTATTTTCATTGCATGCCGTAATCGATTTTTGATGATTCACTTTCTGCAAAAGGTGCTCAACGGAAGCGTAAGTTTTATCTAAAAATGGTTTTGGACACAATCCAATCCAGAAGATGAAAAGCATGATGGGAAGAATATAGGCATATTCCCTTGCATTCATATCCTTTAGCTTTTTATTTTCTTCTTTTGTAATTTCACCGTACATAACCCTTTTATACATCCAAAGCAGGTAAACAGCGCCTAGGACAAGACCGATGGTGGTAACCAAGCCAAACCATATATTTGCTTTAAACGCACCTATCAAAATGAGAAGTTCCCCAATAAACCCGTTTAATCCGGGAACTCCCATCGATGAAAAACAGACAATTAAAAATATAGCGGCAAATATCGGCATTACTTTCATAATGCCGCCATATTCCGAGATAAGCCGTGTATGCCGACGTTCATAGAGCATGCCGACAATTAAGAACAGTGCGCCCGTGCTCAAGCCATGATTGATCATTTGGATAATGCTGCCCTGAACCCCTTCGACATTTAATGCAAACATTCCCAGCATGCAATAACCGAGATGGCTGACGCTTGAATAGGCCACTAATTTCTTAATATCTTCCTGCGCGATTGAAACCATCGCCCCATAAATAATTCCAATCACGGCCAGCCAGAAAATAAGGGGAATAAACTCAATGCTGGCCTGTGGGAAAATCGGAAGACTAAAACGAAGAAACCCGTAAGTTCCCATCTTCAAAAGAACGCCAGCCAGGATGACACTACCAGCGGTTGGCGCCTCAACATGGGCATCCGGAAGCCATGTGTGGAAGGGAAACATGGGAACCTTAATCGCAAATGCGAGAAAGAAGGCCAAAAAAAGCCATATTTGCACATTGAGGGGAATGTTAACCTCATGATAAGTTAAAATATTGAAGGTGTATTCACCGGTTGCTTTAAAGTGCATGAAATACAATACAAGAATTGCAATCAACATTAAAACGCTGCCGCTCATGGTATATATAAAAAACTTCACGGCGGCATATATTCTTCTAGGACCACCCCATATGCCGATAATAAAGTACATCGGAATGAGCATTAGCTCCCAGAAGACATAAAAAAGAAAAAAATCAAGCGCGCAGAAAACACCGAGCATGCCGACTTCAAGAAACAAAAGGGATACCATGTACCCTTTGACGCGAGCGGTTACCGCTGTCCAAGTTGACAGAATCGCGAGAGGAGAAAGAAAAGTGGTGAGCAAGATAAGAAGAATGCTGATACCGTCGATTCCCATATGATAGCTGACACCGAAATCTTTAACCCATGGGAAAAATTCCACGAACTGCATATTCCAGGTCGTTGAATCAAAAAGAAAATAAAGCGGAAGAGAGATTAAAAACGTAATGACAGCCGTAAGGAATGACGCCCACCGTATCAGATCTTGGCGCTCATTGTTCACTAACAAGATAAACAATATCCCCACCAGCGGGAAAAACGTAATTAAGGATAAAATGGGAAAAGTAAGAGAATTCATAATTTTTTTTTAGATCTAATAGGCAAATAGATAATAAGTAATGATAAGGACCGTTCCCAAAAGCATTGTAAACGCGTAATTCCTCACCAACCCACTTTCGGATACTCTGATAACCTGCGCAAAATTAATAAAGAATGAAGCCACCCCATTAACAAATCCATCTACAACCTTCACATCGAAAACACGAGCGAAAAAATAGGACAATACCAGAGTCAATTTCGTGAACCAGGTATTATATATATTGGAGAGATAGTCTTCGTATGCTGCAAGCGGTTTATTCGTAAACCACATAAATAGGCGGCTTCCCTTACGATAAACCCAATCTGTGTCAATGCTGATAGTCGGTTCGGGATCGAGTTTTTTGAGGAGCATAAAAAATCCGAGGCCGGTGAATAGTAGAATACCGAGCGCGCTCGTTACATGATCGCCGGTATAGGGCTCAAAATGAACGGGAAAAGGCAGGAGATTATATAGCGGACCGGGTAACACACCGATTCCGATGCACATAAACGCAGCCATTCCCATGGCGATTAACATATTGACCGGTGGCTCCTTGGCCTTTAGACCCGAATCCTTACCGAAGAACATATAGTATGGAAGCTTAAGCCCCGTATGGAGAAACGTACCGGCGGACGCCATTGTCAGAAGCAATGCAATCATGGGTCTGTGATCGTGAGCTGCGCCGGAAACCACCATGGATTTCGTAACGAATCCACTAAACAATGGAAAAGCAGAGATGGCAAACCCACCGATCATATACAATACCAGTGTTATCGGCATTGTTTTATAAAGCCCACCAAGCTCTGTCAATTTCCGCTTTCCCGTCATGTGGATAACGGCGCCCGCGCCCATGAAGAGAAGCCCCTTGTATAGAATATGCGCAAAGGCATGAGAAACGGAACCATTTAATGACATATCCGTTCCAATTCCAACACCCGCTACCATGTATCCCACCTGGCTAACAATATGATACGCTAAAAGTCTTCGGCAATCATTTTCCAGAACCGCATAAACAACGCCGTATAGCGCCATTATAGTTCCCATGTAGACCAGAAGCTCTGTTCCCGGAAATGCGCGAACCAGGACATAAACAGCCGTTTTTGTAGTAAAAGATGACATAAAAACAGAGCCCGTTACCGTCCCTTCAGGATAAGCATCCGTAAGCCAGGCATGAAGCGGCGGTACACCGGCGTTTAATATGAACCCAGTTAAAATCAGATAGAATGCCAGACTGCCGTCTTTCTCAAGAGGACCAAATGCCAGGGATTTTGTGCTGATATAGTGAAGAATAATTCCCCCCAAAAGACAAACCCCGCCGAAAATATGTACGAGAATATATCGATACCCGCTTTCAATTGCCCGTTTTTCCCGTTTGGCAAATACCAGATAAGCGGAAGCAAAAGCCATCAACTCCCAGAAAATGAACAACGAGAAATAATCACCGGCAAATGTTACCCCTAACGACCCACCAACGTAAAGAAACGCAGCAACATGTTGGCCCGAATCCTTTACATGGAGCGAATAGGTTAGGCCGATAAATGACATAATCGTAAAAACCCAGCCGAACACAACGCTAAGCTTATCAACCTTTCCAAAAATCAGAGGATTTCCCAGAAAAGTGTAAGTCCAATAATTCCCCTGCACCATTGAAAAAACAGCGAAAATCGCGAGCGCGGGAATAATTAAAAGATACGCCTGCTGTATCCTCCCTTTCAGGAAGGGTATTAAAATCGCTCCAAAAATGAATAAAATTGATGGATGAAACCAATCAATCATCGTAATAGTCCTCACTCTGCATTATACCGCCCTGATGGCCAAGAAACTTCGAAACAATTATAATTACGACACATGAGACAAACCCGTAGAATGCCCCCCATCCGGGTATTTTGTCCCAAATATAGATTGCATGTTCACGATGAACAAAAAAATCGGCCACGAAAACAAGAGCAAGCGCAGCATATCCCATCTTTGTCAGCTTTTTTGTATTCGCAGGATTTCCGATATAAAGAACCAATTTTGTTATCATCGGATAACCTCCTGAGCCAGGCTTAAAAAGTAATTCGGATAAACCCCGATGATAAGTGATATGATTGCCGTCAGCACTAACGGCACCACAATCATGGGATTCTCTTTGATGTCATCATGATGGTCATGCCCTGCATCGGTGTGTGACTGAGAGGCAGTCTCATCTTTTACAAAAAAAGCTTTATAAGTTATCGGAAGAAAGTAAGCTGCATTTAATACAGTGCTAAACAACAGAAATATCAATATAGGCATCTCTTTAGCCTCAATCGAGCCGATGGCGATATACCACTTACTGATAAATCCGGCTGCCGGTGGAACACCGATCATGCTGAGCGAAGCAATGAAAAAGGCGGCCATAGTCCATGGCATCTTCTTACCGATACTGGAAAGTTGACTAATCTCTGTCTTATGCGCACTGGTATAGAGAGAACCTGCGCAGAAAAAGAGTGTAATCTTAGAAAAAGCATGATTGGCAATGTGAACAATCCCCCCCGTCATACTGCTGGGAGTCAGTAACACAGCGCCTAGAATGACATATGAAAGCTGGCTTACGGTGGAATAAGCAAGCCTTGCTTTCAGATTGTCCTTGGATAGCGCAATAATGGAGGCCACAACGATTGTAAATGAAGCTACATAAGCCGCTGTGATGCCTAAGTTCATTCGGCTCATCAAATCAACGCCGTATATATGGAAAACGACCCTCAAAACAGAGAAAACCCCAACCTTTACGACCGCAACCGCATGCAGCAAAGCGCTAACCGGCGTCGGTGCCACCATTGCAGATGGAAGCCAGTTATGAAACGGCATAATGCCACATTTAGCAAAACCGAAGAGGAACAGGAAAAAACCTACAAAAAGAAGCGTTGATCCCTGTGCATTGCTCAACAACCCGTGACTTGTAAAATCCGTTGTCCCGGCAACCATATAAACAATAATAATCCCGGACAGCAAGAACGTCTTAGACAGGCTCAACAAGTAAAGAAAATACTTTCTTGCACCTTCCTGAGCCTCCGGAGTTTCTTTGTGCCCGACCAGCGGAACCGTTGCAAGACTTAGAATTTCATAAAAGACGAAAAGCGTGATCAGATTTGCTGAAAAAGCGACAGCAATCGTTGAAGAGAGGCTGATCGCGAAGCACGTATAATATCTTGTTTGCGCATGTTCCTTATTGGATCGCATATAGCCAATCGAATAGAAGGAAGTTACAATCCACAGAAAAGAGGAAACCGTCGCAAATAATAGCCCAAGCGCATCCACCCTGAATTTGATATCAATCCCCTGATAGAAACTGACCAGAGTGTATTCTATGGTGTTCCCGGCAAAAATTGCGGGTACCATCGACATAACAATTGAAAATTTGACAACCCCAGCAAGTACTGACCAAAATTCCCGAAGGTTGGGACGACTTCCTGACTTCATAATCAATAGTGCCGCAACGAGAGAGACCAGCACCGCGATCAGGGGCTTTATGGATAGAATCGTTTGCACGGTTTCGGTTAACCTTTCATTAAATTAATTTCATCCACATTAACGGTCGCTTTATTCCTGAAAACGGATATGATTATAGCAAGCCCGACAGCAGCTTCAGCCGCGGCAACTGTCATAATCATAAACACGAAAATATGACCATTCATGTTATTTAAAAACTTTGAAAACGCAATAAACGTCAAATTTACCGAATTAAGCATCAATTCAATGCACATATAAATTATCAACACATTTCTCTGGGTAAACACGCCAACGGCCCCGATTGAAAAAAGCAGCGCACCCAATATTAGATACGAATTTAAAGAAACCATAGGTCACCACGGATGATTCGATAGAACGACACTTCACTCCGAATCATCAAGCCTCCTTTTCGCTAGGATGACGGCGCCGACAATCGCCGCCAGCAATAAAATTGACGCTATCTCAAACGGCAGTAAAAAATCGGTGAAAAGCATTTTCCCAATCGCCTTGGTAGTACCGAAATCAACCCCGCCAGCTTTGACAAGTGTTTTATCGAGGGTAACCCTATTTGCTATTATGATAAAAAGTAACCCGACAATACCCACAC
Organism: Pseudomonadota bacterium; assembly: GCA_043797445.1. Taxonomy (GTDB): domain Bacteria; phylum Desulfobacterota; class Desulfobacteria; order Desulfobacterales; family JAFDDL01; genus JAZDPP01. The sequence goes on along the minus strand of JAZDPP010000163.1, from coordinate 104,228 downwards.
AGCTAAATTGCATCACAATTTTTTTGACGGAAAGCCGGCCCTCCTTCTCCTGAATATTCAGCAGCATTATCACGAAAAGGAATAAAACCATTATCGCTCCGGCATATACAATGATCTGCAACGCGGCAATTAAATGTGCGTCTAAAAGCACATATATGCCGGCGAGCAAAAACATGGTCAAAATAAGACTCATTGCTGCCGCAACGGGCTTTTTACTCGTTACCATCAAAAGCGCCGCGAGAACCGCACCAAACCCAAATATATAAAACATCACTAATTGCATTTAGAGTATATCCTTCTTATATAATCGATACGCTCTTTTACGTTTTTTTCACTTCGTAACAGCATCTCTTTCGGGTATAGCATGAAACTACGATTCGTTTGCGCCAGTCCTTCATACTCGGCACTCATAACGATTGCCTCTTTGGGACAGACTTCCTCACAAAACCCACAATATACACAGCGAGCCATATCCAACATAAAGCTTTCGGGATACCTCTCCCTATTATCTCTTTCGGCCGCAACGATCGTGATAGCGCGAGCGGGGCATATTTTTTCGCATAGCCCACAGGCTACACATTTCTCAAGACCATCCTCTTTGGCGACCAGAACCGGTCTTCCCCGATAAGCAACGGGAAGCGTTACTTTCTCTTCTGGATAATATACGGTGAAGATACTTCGCTTTTTGCCCTTGGGATGAAAAACAAAACCAATCATATTTTTAATGAAATGTTTCGTCGTAACGGTAATGCCCCTTACCACTTCAAAAACATAAAGCCTTTCCCATAAAGTCATTTCTATATTCTTTCTGACCTTTTTAGGCTTCAATTTTTCAAGGGGTATCGAACCTACCACCGGATGATAATTTTTTGTATCAAAATCAGCCATTTTATTTAACCAAAAGCACTATTAGTCCGGTTATAAAAATATTGATTAAGGAAAGTGGAAGCATCATTTTCCAGCCGAGTTTCATAACTTGATCGTATCTGAAGCGAGGAAGCGTCCAACGAATGGTCATCTGAAGCCATATGAAAAAAATAACTTTCCCGTAGAAGGTAACCAAATTTACGAGTATGGCTAATAGATTTGAACCGGTGGGTCCGGCAGGCTGAAAAAAGCTTACCAGCATCTCATCGCTTACGAAAGGTAAGTGCCATGCGCCGAAAAACAGAGTTGTCAAAATAGCGCTGATGGTCACAATCTCAAGAAATTCGCCCATCCAGAACATGACGAATTTTAGCCCGCTATACTCTGTAAAATAACCTGCCACCAGTTCCGACTCCGCTTCCGCGGTATCAAAAGGAGCACGCTTATTTTCCGCAATTGCACATGTGAAGAAGAGAATAAACGCAACCGGCTGCGAAAAAATCCCCCACCTGAAAAAATTCTCTTGTATAGCACCGATTTCGGTTAGTTTAAGCGTACCAAACACCATTATTACGCCGATAATCGAAAGCCCCATTGCCACTTCATATGAAAGCATTTGAGCAGAGGCCCGCAACCCGCCGAGAAATGACCAGTTGTTATTGGATGACCATCCGCCGAGTACCGCTCCGAAACATGCAAGCGATGAAAAAGCAAATATAAAAAGGATCCCGACATCCAGATCGGCAATCACAAGGTTAACCTTATGACCGAAAACCTCATACTGTCCCCCGAAAGGAATGACAGCAAAAGTGATGATTGCGGGGGTAAGACTCAAAAAGGGTGCGAGCGTATGAAACACTTTGTCGGCACCATCGGGTATAAAATCTTCTTTCGTCAACACCTTGATTGCGTCAGCTATGGGATGGAAAAGGCCGATCAGCGTAAACCCCAGTACATCTGCCCGGTTTGCCCCGATTCTGTCCTGCATCACCGCGCTCTGCTTTCTCTCCACCCAACCGAGGATAGGCGAAAAAAAGCCGATGTTGACGCCGAATACAAATAATATCTTGACTATAGATTCGAACAGTTCCGCAGCCATGGTTATCTATCGCATTCTCCGCCAATCATGTTGATCATATCAAAAGTAGGAATGATATCGGCAATGAAACCGCCTTTTACCATCCGCGGCATCGCGGCAACGAGAGGAAAACATGGAGGCCGGACCCGGCATTTATAGGGTTTCCCGGTCCCATCACTCACAAGGTAAAACCCCAACTCCCCATTCCCTCCCTCAACCGCAAAATATATTTCACCCGGTGGCGTTTTAATGCCTTCTGTTACTGTCTTGAAGTGAAATATTAAGGACTCTATCCGATTGTAAACATCTTCTTTTGCCTGCCACCGGTATTCCGGCATATCGACATTAATCGGCCCATTCGGCATTTTTTCCAGCGCCTGCTCCACAATCCGCATGCTTTGATTTATTTCTTCCATTCTGACCAGGTACCGATCAAAATTATCGCCTTTTTCACCAATCGGTATTTCAAAATCCATCTGATCATAAACCAGATAGGGCTGCGCCTTTCGAACATCATAGGGGATACCGCAGGCCCGCAAACACGGACCAGTAAATCCGTACGAAATCGCCTCATCGGGCGGCATTATGCCGACGTCCCTTATCCGGTCAAGAAAAATCCTGTTTTTTGTGAGCAGTTTATCAACATCGATCCATAGTCTGCGACAGGTCTTAAATGCTTCCCTTGTTTTTTCCTTAAATCCGGCAGGAATATCATTTTTTAAACCGCCAATCCGGATATAATTAGAGGTTACTCTCGCCCCGGTGAGCATTTCGATCAGATCCCATAACAGCTCCCTGGCTTCAAGGAAATACAGCAAAACAGTAAATGCTCCCAATTCCAAGCCGCTCGCGGCGATATTCGTATAATGGTCGCATATGCGAGCCAATTCACAGGCGATCACCCGAATAAATTTACTTCGCTCCGGAACCTCTATGCCCAGCAATTTCTCAACAGCCAACGCATATCCCACATTGTTAATCAACGGAGAAACATAATTCAGTCTGTCCGTGTATGGCATCACCTGTTCCCAGGTGCCGCTCTCGCACATCTTCTCGAAGCCCCTGTGAAGATAGCCGATATCGGCTTTCAGGTCTACGATCGTCTCTCCATCAAGAGTCACGAGAAATTTCACGGTCCCATGGGTCACCGGATGCGATGGACCCATGTTGATAACCATGTGTTCAGTATGCAGGTCTTTTGCTAAATCAGCCATAAGATACACAACAAATAATTAAAGTTTTAATTGATTGGCCCGATCAAGGGCTGCCGCTTCTTAATTGGATAATCTTTTCTTAAAGGATGCCCATTAAACCCTTCATATAAAAGGATTCTCCTGAGTTCCGGATGCCCCTTGAATATCACTCCATACATATCATATGCTTCACGTTCAAACCAATCGGCGCTGATCCAAAGAGAGACTATTGAATCAATAGTGCAATCTGATTCTGAAACCCGCGCTTTTATTCTTACGCGCCTGTTGAACTTTAAAGAATACAAATGATAGACCACCTCAAATCTGGGCTCTTTACCGAAATAGTCCACTGCCGTGAGATCCATCATGAAATTGTAAAGAAGCTCCTCATCATCCCTCAGGAATTTGCATATCTGAAGAATATCTTCCTTCTTTACAACAGCAGTATCATCGCCTCGATAAGAATGCGTCTCAACCACCGAGTCCGGAAACCGACTGCTCAATTTTTTTAACGTCCCATTCGCTTCCATAAGCAACTAATTATCTTTTCATCAAGTTACTAACTTTTTTTAATAACAAGGAGGGTTCCGCCGGATAATCCACGGTTTTACTCAAAGGCGACGCCCCTCTTGGCCAGTCCGACCATTTTTCTTTTGCTACCTTCTGTTGGAGCTTTATCAACCCATCCAGCACCATCTCCGGTCGCGGCGGGCAACCCGGAACATAAACATCCACGGGAATAAGCGTATCAATCCCCTGAACCGTTGAATAGTTGTCATAAAAACCACCCGATACGGCACAAACGCCGAAAGCGAACACCCACTTGGGTTCGGCCATTTGATTGTAGATCTTCACCAATATGGGAGCTTGTTTATGACTTATCGTTCCAACCACCAATAAGAGATCTGCTTGCCGTGGGGAAAACCGAGGTAGTGCGGCGCCGAATCTATCCAAATCGTACTTCGGACCCGCCACGGACATAAATTCCATACCGCAGCAGGCGGTTACAAACGGATAATCAAAAAAAGAATACTTTCTCGCCCAATTAACAACAGCCTCCAATTTGGTAACGACCACACTGTTGTCGAGCAAACGAAAAATTTCTTCCGCCTTCATCAGCCGCTGCTTCAACCCGAGAGAGGCATCATCTCTTCCTTTTTCTATTCCCATTCCAGTGCCCCCCGTCTCCATACATATATCAACCCCACTGCCAATATGATGATAAAAATCATCATTTCAATAAATCCGAACCATCCCAACTCTCTGAAAAGCACCGCCCATGGATATAAAAAAACAGCTTCAATATCGAAAATGACAAAGAACAGCGCGACTAAGTAAAATTTAACCGAAAACCGAAGCTTTGGCGATACAATGGGGCTTTCACCACATTCAAAAGGCTCCATCTTATCCGCAAATCGTTTTTTCGGCCCAACGAGAGAAGTGACGACAAGAATTCCCACAGATGTGGATGACGCCAACAAAATCATTAATAAAACAGGAATGTATTCGCTCATGTGATTAATCTGCTTTTAAATTATTACGCATGGTGTAACATCGCCATTAGCCGATTATGCCGTTTTTTCCAATGCCACCATTCCTACCTGATAGCACCGCATGCATCGGGAAGCTTCCTCTATCGCCTGCTGTAAGTTATAGCCGGTCTCAACCTCGGCAAAGCTTTTCACCCTTTCATCCAATGAAACCGAAGGCATGGGAACCCTTTTTAAACCCGGCAACACTCCGACGTCTTCTTTTTTCCTGAACACGCCTAATTGCTTATACACCTTATCCATCTTTTCCGACGTCGACAAACCGACAGGTTTATTGTTCAAATATTGATCAATGCTTTCCGCAGCCCTCCTGGCGTTGCCACAGGCATCGACAATGGTTAACGGCCCGTTATAAACATCGCCACCGGTAAAAATCCAAGGAACATCCGTCTGCAATGTATCCGGATTCGCCGCAATTGTCTTCCATCGCGTAGTCTTAATTCCCTCAACGCCTGTTAAGACCGACAAATCACACTCCTGACCAATCGCCTGAAGAATTATATCCGCAGGAACTATAAACTCCGACCCCTCAATTACCACCGGTCTTCTTCTACCGCTGGCATCCGGCTCTCCCAGCTCCATTTTGAAGCATTCGATACCGACCACATTGCCATTTTCTTCAATAATTCTTTTGGGAGCAGTTAAAAAATTGTATTTTACCCCCTCGATTTCAGAATCGTAGACTTCATGAGGATCCGCAGGCAATTCTTTTTTGGTCCTTCGGTAGATCACAGTCACTTCTTTTGCACCCAATCGGATAGGAGATCGACAGCAATCCATGGCAACATTTCCGCCGCCGACAACAACAACCCGTTTTCCTTTTACATCATAGAACTTTGTCAGCACACAGTCCTTTAAATAATCAATTCCCCTGATAAAACCGTTATATCCGGCATCTTCTCCCTCAATGCCCATTTTATTTGAAATATGTGCCCCCGTGGAAATATAGAAAGCCTTATACCCCTGTTCCTGAAGCTGAGGAATCGTGAGATCTTTTCCGATCGGAGTATTATATTTTACCTCTACTCCCATATCTTTGATAAAATCAGTTTCTCTTTGAAGCACATCCTTGGGAACTCGATATGCCGGAATACCAACGCCCACCATGCCTCCCGGCACGGGCAGCGATTCAAAAATGGTTACCGGATATCCCTTTATCGCCAAATAATAGGCAGCTGATTCCCCTGCGGGCCCGGCACCAATTATCGCTATTTTCTCTTGTCGGCTATGTTTGTTTGGATTTATGGGTTTTAATGCCAGGTGGGAATCCTCATAGTCCCAGGCAAACCGCTTCAATTTGCAGATGGAAACCGCCGTTTCCACATTCACCCGCCGGCAGTTACTCTCGCAGGGATGGAAACAAGCACGGCCCAGAGAAGCAGCCATGGGACTTGCCTCTCTTATCGCCTTCAATGCTTCCGGATACCGGTATTCTTTTATTAGTTCGATGTAAGTGGGGATATTCATTCCGGCGGGGCAGGCAGCGTAACAGGGAGCGGTCCACTTCGCCTCATATCGCAACTCGCTCTTAACCGCTTTCCTCTCATTTATCAACGATAGGAAATCATTTCTAAAATACTTCAGAGCGTGTAAAATTGGAATTGGACCGGTTTTTCCAATGAAGCATTTCGACGAAGCAGATACAAACTTCCCAAGAGTTTCTATCTGAAGCAAATCCGCTTCCACCCCCTTGCCGCCTGCTATCCGTCTTAGACTCTCATCCATCACTGCCGTTCCGACGCGGCATGGATAGCACTTTCCACAGGATTCCGCTTTAACCGTTGCCATATAACGGGAACACATATCGACGACATTTACGGATTCTTTAGCAAGAATTAATCCTTCCCACCCCATGAACGCCGCAATGCTGTTTTCGGCATCAAACGCCTGAGGCAGCTTAACAAAGGGTGCATCCTTCCAATTCTCCGGAGTGATCCCTCTATTATCTACTACCTCGTCATTCCATGAAGTAAAAAGAAGCTTCATGAATTAAACCCTCAACTATAAATGGATTTGGTTAATAACTTATATGGAAGGAGAAGGTCGACCATATTCCCGTTTAAAAAAACTTTCAAGAAAAATCTTGTAATTCAATAAAAAAAACAGCTTTTTTTCAATATCATTTTGAATTTATCGAAATTCCATAAAAATTAAAGCCGGCATCAGAAACAATTCCAACTTAAAAACTTATGCTTGCTCCATCCTCACCGCGCAAATCTTGAATTCCGGAATTTTCGAAACAGGATCTAGAGCGCTGTTAGTCAACTTGTTGGCAGCGGCTTCAAAAAAATGAAACGGCACAAAAACGACTCCTGCATCAGTCATATTTGATACCGATGCTTTTATTCTCACACTGCCTCGCCTTGAAGCAATAGATATGTAACTTCCATCTGAAATATTCAAGGCTTTCGCATCTTGTTCATTAACCTCTGCCAATGCTTCCGGATAAATGCGAGTTAAAGCGGTCCCTTTCCTGGTCATGGTTCCCGTATGATAATGAGCATGCACTCGTCCCGTAGTCAAAATAAACGGATATTCAGCATCCGTGAGCTCGGCCGATGCTTGATATTCAATTGGGAAAAAGACGCCCTTGCCTCTTGTAAATCCGTTAATGTGAAGAACCGGAGTCCCCGGATGATCCGGTGTGGGGCAGGGCCAGACCAACCCTTCCTTTTCTATTCTATCATACGAAATTCCGCAATAACTTGGTGTAACTCTGTTGATTTCAGCCATTATCGCCGATGCATCCGTATATTCCATCGGATATCCCATTCTTTTTGCAATTTCCGAGATAATCCGATAATCCGCCATGGCTTCTCCCGGTGCATTTAATGCCTTACGGACACGCGATACTTTCCGCTCGGTGTTTGAAAAAGTCCCCTCTTTTTCAGCAAAACAAGCGCTCGGCAGTACCACATCGGCACACTTGGCTGTTTCCGTCAGGAAGATGTCCTGAACCACCAGGAAATCCAATGCGGCGATGCTTTTTTCAACATGATGTGAATCGGCATCGCTGAGAATTGGATTTTCTCCCATAATGTACAACGCCTTGATCTTTTTCCCGGCTTCCGGAATCATCTCCGTAACGGTCATGCCCACTTCAGCTGAAAGGTTTTCGACTTTCCACTCTTTTGCAAATTTATCTCGCACGCCGGCATCCGTTACGGCCTGATAACCGGTAAAAACATTGGGCAGTCCGCCCATGTCACATGCGCCCTGAACGTTGTTCTGACCGCGAAGCGGATTCACACCACCGCCTTCAACCCCCACATTCCCGCACAGCATGGACAGTGCGGCAAGACATTTCACATTGTTCGTGCCGCTGGTATGCTGAGTAATCCCCATCGTATACAAAATTGAAGCGGGATGCTCCGTTGCATAAAGACGAGCGGCGGTCGCCAGATCCTTGCCCGGAATACCCGTAATTGCCGAGACATAGTCAGGTGTGTATTTCTCCACACAGGCCTTCAATTCATCAAAGCCGGTTGTGCGTTCGTCAATATATGCCTTCGCCTGAAGATTCTCATTGATGATGATGTTCATTAACCCGTTTATCCAGGCCACATCCGTGCCGATTTTGGGCCTCAGCCATAGATGGCAGATATCGACAAGCTTTATTCGCCTCGGATCAACAACAATGAGCTTTGCGCCATTTTTAGTAACGGCTTCATGGATATAATTGGCGATAATGGGATGATTTTCGGTGGTATTCGTCCCGGTAATCAGAATCACTTTAGACTTTAATACATCCGCGATGGGGTTGGTCATCGCTCCGCTTCCAAATGTGGCGGCAAGACCTGCCACCGTCGAGGAATGTCAGAGACGAGCGCAGTGATCCACATTGTTGGTACCGATCACCGCTCTCATAAATTTCTGAAACAGGTAATTATCTTCGTTTGTGCACCGCGCCGAAGTCAACCCACCGATCGCGTCCGGACCGCTTTCCTTCTTTATTCGGCTGAATTTTTCCGCTACCAGATCAAGCGCCTCATCCCACGTGGCGTCCTGAAGCTTGCCATCTTTCTTGACGAGTGGTTTTTTCAACCGCTGTTCGCTGGAAATAAACTCATACCCAAACCGGCCCTTAACACATAAACTGCCTTTATTTACTCCGATGTCGCCCTGGGATGTCACCCCTACCACCTGATCATTGAAAACATTGAGTTCCATTTGGCACCCACAACCACAATAGGTGCAGGTGGTTTGAACTCTTTTCACAGTCCAGGATCTTCCTTTGATGCGACTCAAATTCTCAGTCAAAGCCCCCGTCGGACAGACTTGCAGGCATTCACCGCACGATACACACCTATCCTGATTGACGGAAAGCTGGTGAACGCCCCCCTCGTTGACAACGCTTAAGGCGCTGACACCTTTTATCTCCGTGCAGGCAGTAACGCATCGAAGACATAAAATACAGCGATCAGGCCAGTATCTGATTAATGAGGTGGCATAAACCGTATCATGTCTTTTCTTTGGAATCTGATATCCGACGTTTTTAATTCCAAACTCAAACACCAGATCCTGAAGCTTGCACTCGCCCGCTTTGTCACATACAGGACAATCCAGAGCATGATTCACCAGTATCAATTTCAATGCTTCCTGGCGCATGGCAAATAAGAGATCTGAATTGGTTTTAACCGATATTCCTTCTACAACCGGCGTCGTGCAAGCCGTCATGGGGGCGGCATACCCATCGATTTCAACAACACACAACCGGCAAGATCCTATGGGATTTAATCTTTCATGAAAACAGAGGGTGGGAATCTTTATGCCTGCGTCTTTGGCGGCCTGAAGGATCGTGTCACCCTTGCGCCCCAAAACTTCCTTGCCATCAATGGTTAGCTTGACCGTATTCATATCAACCGGCTCTCTTCCTTTAAGATAGTGTTAAACCAAGATCGATAATATACCCCTCGCGCCACGAACCTTTTGCGAGTTCATGGATGAGAATTCGATTTTTTGGGACGGAATGTATACGTAAAGGATGACTTTTTTAAGGTCGAAATGTATACATAACGAGCTATATCCTGTCAAGTATTATGTTGAATGTTAAATCGACTCTTGAAAGATTCGGATTTTGATGTAAGTTTATAGCCATTAAAAATCAACCCGAGGAGTCAATCCATATGCACTACGAAGGAGATATTTTCCGGCCTCCTAGTGAGGCCGACAGCATTCTGCTTCAGGTAACGACAGGGTGCTCACGAAACAAATGCACTTTTTGCCGCGCCTACCGGGAGAAACGTTTTCACATCAAATCGGATGATATTATTTTCGGGGACATCGAATTTGCCGCGCAGCACTGCAAACGTCAGCGCCGGGTATTTCTGTGTGACGGAGATGCCCTCATCATACCCCAAAAACGCCTGCTGAAAATTCTTAACGGCATCAAAACCCGGCTCCCCTGGGTGACGCGCGTGGGCACTTATGCCAACGCAAAAAGCATCAACTTAAAAACACCGGAGCAATTGCTTGAGCTTAAAGAGCATGGCCTGACAATCGCCTATATGGGTGTGGAAACCGGCGATGGTGAGACATTAACGCGTATCAACAAAGGCGTTTCAGCGGAAACCGCTATTGCCATGGGTCGAAAGATTCGAGAGGCGGGCATAAAACTTTCGATCACGGTTATCCTGGGGATTGCCGGACACGAGCGCTCTGAAATTCACGCCAGGGAAACCGGCCGGGTACTCTCCGCCATCGATCCGGAGTATGTGGGCGCCTTGAGCCTGATGATCGTTCCGGGAACCCCACTTTACGAGGACTACAAGGCAGGCCGGTTCCCTTTGCTCAATGCCGGGGAGATGCTGCGCGAGCTTCGAACCATGTTTGCCCACACGAATCTTTCCATGGGGCAATTCCACGCCAACCACGCCTCCAACTATCTTCCCATTAAAGCGCGATTGCCGAAAGATAAGGAGATAACCCTTCAACTGATCGATACCGCAATTGCAGGAAAGATTCGACTTAGACCGGAGCATATGAGGGGCCTTTGATTGCAACGGGCTTGCAAATGAACCGAAACCTGTGTATCAACGCGGTCTGAAATACCCAATCGCCGAAAATAGAAAAAAGGAGATTTAACTCATGAATCAAGGCCTCCCGGAAAGCCAGTGCAGCTTAGATGATATTTGCGTCAACACCATTCGAACCCTCTCCATGGACGCGGTTCAAGCGGCAAACTCGGGTCACCCCGGCGCCCCCATGGGAATGGCGGCGGCGGCTTACACCCTCTGGACCCGGTTTCTGAAGCACAATCCGAAAAATCCAGAATGGCAGGACCGGGACAGGTTCGTTCTTTCCGGAGGCCATGCCTCCATGTTGCTTTACAGCCTGCTGCATTTGACCGGATATGATTTGAGCCTTGATGATATAAAAAAGTTCCGCCAATGGGGCAGTCGCACGCCGGGACATCCGGAATACGGTCATACACCCGGCGTCGAAACCACTACCGGCCCTCTCGGGCAGGGGGTTGCCAATGCCGTCGGCATGGCCATGGCCGAGCGACACCTGGCGGCCCGCTTTAACCAACCCGGATACGAAATCATTGATCATTTCACCTACGTGATGTGCGGTGACGGTGATTTGATGGAAGGCGTCGCATCGGAAGCTGCCTCACTCGCCGGTCATTTGGGGCTGGGAAAACTCATCTGCATTTATGACGATAATAAAATCTCCATTGAGGGGAGCACGGATATCGCATTCACCGAGAATGTGGGCGCCCGTTTTGAAGCCTATAACTGGCAGGTATTGAAGGTAGCCGACGGCAACAATGTTGCCGACATAGCAGCGGCCATTGAGACCGCCCGAGCCAATACGAGTCAGCCGACGCTTATTCAGGTACGAACCCATATCGCTTATGGAAGCCCCAACAAGCAGGATACGGCGGACGCCCACGGCGCACCGCTGGGAGTCGAAGAGATCTGTCTAACGAAAAGGAACCTCGGGTGCCCTGAAAACGAGTCTTTTTGCATCCCGGACCTGGCGCTTGAAACCTTTCGCAAGTCTGGTGAAAAAGGTCTGGCCGCGGAATCCGACTGGCAAAAAAAATGGACTGCTTTCAAATCGGAATTCCCCGTGCTTGCGGATGAAATGAAAAGGAGTATCAATGCCGCTCTGCCGGATGGCTGGGATACGACTATTCCCGTTTTCTCAGGCAAACCGGTCGCCACCCGTTCCGCCTCCGGCAAGGTATTAAATGCCCTCGCCGCAAAACTCCCCACCCTCATGGGGGGATCGGCTGACCTGGCGCCCTCCAATAAGACAGAGATTTCCGGTACACACGATTTTCAAAAAGGCAGCTACGACGGCCGCAATATCCGGTTTGGAGTTCGAGAACTCGCCATGGGCGCGATTCTTACCGGGATGGTTCTTCACAAGGGAATTCGGCCCTATGGCGGGACTTTTCTCGTGTTCGCCGATTATATGCGACCCGCCATTCGGGTAGCCGCATTAATGAAACTGCCCGTAATCTATATTTTCACGCACGATTCCATAGCCGTGGGGGAAGACGGGCCGACCCATCAGCCGGTGGAACATCTGGCTTCTCTGCGCTGCATTCCCGGACTTACCGTCATTCGGCCAGCTGATGCCAATGAAACGGCGGCCGCCTGGCGTTATGCCATTGCGGACGCGGATGGACCGGTTGCGCTCATCTTAAGCCGCCAGGATCTTCCGATACTCCCCCAAACGGTCTGGCCAAAAAACTACCTTGAGAAAGGTGGTTATGTCCTCTCGGATTGCGAGGGAACCCCGGATCTGATCCTCATCGGTACGGGTGCCGAAGTTCATCTGGCCCTTGGCGCACAGAAAACCCTGGCGGGAAAAAACATATCAACCCGGGTTGTAAATCTGCCGAGCTGGGAGCTTTTTGAAAAAATGCCCATGGAGTACAAAGACAGCGTTTTGCCCCCCGGCAGCCCGCCACGTCTGGCCGTGGAAGCCGGCTCCCCCATGGGGTGGGAACGCTATATTGGACCCCATGGCGCCGTCGTCGCCATGGCAGGATTCGGCGCTTCGGCTCCCGGCGACACCGTGCTGACAAAATTCGGCTTTACGGTGGAAAATATGGTTCAAAAGGCAATGGATCTGCTCGGAAAACAGGAATAATCGAATGGATTATAAACTCATACTGACGACATTCGGCATGGTGTTTCTGGCTGAATTGGGAGATAAGACACAATTGGCGGCTTTTTGCCTGTCGGCCAATTGCGATTCGAAATTATCCGTTTTTCTGGGATCCGCAAGCGCTCTGGTCGTGACCTCACTGCTTGCGGTCATGTTCGGGGGGGTTATTGCCCGTTACATCCCCCCCCACTATATCAAGATCGGAGCGGGAGTATTCTTTATTATCGTAGGGTTGTGGACTGTCTTTGCACCTGCAAGCCGGGCTTGTTCTCTGTAGCTTTGCATCGCCCGTTCTCAGACCAGCAACTGTTTTACCGAATCCAGATTCTCGGTGATACCGGCGGAGGCCAGAAGCCCGAGGATCGATTTGAAACAGGCTTTGAGAATGGCGGTCTTGGGCCGCGGGGAAGCCAGCTGGGCATCAATGGTTCTCAGATCTGCCACCAGCTCGGCCAGCGCCTCAAAACCGAGCCCGGCGCATTGGGTCTGAAGTTTTAAACCCGCAACAACGGTTTCAACACTTTGAAGCGCTCCGGCTTCCATCAAGGCCCCGGATCCGAGTCCGGAAATGACACTTTGGCCCGTGCGCCCGCCACCACCCAACGTTGCTGCCGCATCGATCCCTTTCTGGGTGATTCCGATGCCGCCGGACAGAGTGCGAACTTCGGCCCACCCTTCCGCCATTATGTTTTCAGTGGCCCTGGACGACTCATTCCTGTCGAGTCCAATACGTTCACCGATATCGTACATGGAAACCTGTAATGCCGAATCCCCCGAGGTTTCCCTAATAAAGGCCACAAAAAACCGGGACGTCTGTTCGTCAAAATGCTCGGGGAGCTTAATTTTTTTCATTCAGCTTTTCCCGAAGTTTTCCCGAACATTTGAAAGTCACGACTTGCCGCGGATCCAACATCATCTCGTCCCCGGTGGCAGGATTCCGACCCCTGCGCGCATTCTTCTGATTGACACAAAACTTGCCGAATCCGCTTATCAATACATCTTCACCGTTCCCCAAGGTTCGCTTGATAATTTCAAGCAGGGTTTCAAGAACTTCGGCACTCTTTTTTCTAGTCAGCCCGAGCTCCTCAGGGATCGCGTCAATGATATTGGCTTTTGTCAGTGTCATATCCGAACTACTCCTTTTTATTTAAAAAAATACTTGAAAAGGGCCCATGCCATCGCGACGTTATTTCAATACTTTCCTGTTGTCAAGAAATTATGTGTGTTATCAGCAAATTCGGTTGAAATATGGCGGTTTTCATTTCACGCTTTAAATATGATCCGATTGACTCTATTATGCACATGAAGTATTTTTTAACTTAAAATTTCGCATGTCTGCCGACATGGCATCCTCTTTCGTGATACGCTTGTGGAAACGATGCCTGTTGGCATGGGCCTGAAACCCCTTTTTGAAATGAGGAGCACCCTTGATTCATAAAAAGTTGAACCTTTTTGAGGATATCTGCCGGTTAATGACGGACTCCTCACGGCCGGAGAAAACCCTTGAGACCGTTGTCATGCTGGTAGCCGGTCGACTTGGAATCGATGTCTGTTCCGTCTATCTGTTTGATGAGAACAGGGAACAACTGGTTCTAAGGGCAACCTATGGCCTCAATCCCACATCGGTCGGAAAAATCCGCATGAGCCCCCAGGAAGGGCTGACCGGCCTCGTTGTGGAACATCAGGAGCCGGTTTTTGTTACGCGACCATCCGAGCACCCGCGATATAAATTTTTTGAAAACAGCGGTGAAGAAATTTATGGTGCATTTCTTGGCCTCCCCCTGGTTTATCACCAAAAATCATCCGGGGTTATTGTTTTCCAGACTCGCGATGAAGCGGGAATCAGTGAATCCGACCTTCCTGTTTTTACCTCTATCGCCAGCCAGATAGCCGCGACAGTTGCATACACCGGTCTTCTGGAAAACCTCGCAAAGGAACGAACTCAGCGAGAGCATCTCGAAAAAAAACTTAACGTCACCCCTCCCTCCCATCCCCAACCCAAAAGCATAAAGAACATTCTCCGGGGGGTGCCTGTGAGCGCCGGAATTGCCGAAGGACATGCCCATTACCTGCCGGCCGGAATCAGTTTTGATCAGGTGACCTGCATCACCGGCAGTGACAGTAAAACGGAAACAAAGCGGATTGAAATCGCCCTGAACCGAACAGGAGATGAGATAAAAGCCATAACCGATGACATCGGGCAACTGCCGGCCGAGGATGCCGCTATTTTTGAAAGCCACCTGATGCTCATCAGGGATTCGGGTTTTAAAAAGAAAATTATCGGCCAGATAAAAAATGGCTATTGCGCGGAATTTGCGTTGAAGCAGGTGGTCGAAAAACTCATTTCCCAATTTCTGGACATTGCAGACCCTTACCTCAGGGAACGGGCCGCGGATATTGAAGACATCGGCAAGCGCGTCCTTCAGAACCTTTTAGGCGTTCATAGCAGTCCATCGGGGAAATTTGAGCAACCCACCATACTCATCGGCGCGGACATCTCAGCGGTGACGCTTATCTCACTGCATCAGCCGCAGCTGAAAGGAATAGCGCTCTCAAAAGGGGGCAAAACCTCTCATGCGGCCATTCTTTCAAAAACATTAGAAATTCCAATGGTTATAGGCCTTTCCGAAATTCTTGAAACGGTAAAGGAAAACGATCCTCTAATACTGGACGGCCAATCCGGCCTGCTCTTCAAAGCGCCGACGGATGCCATTTTGAAAGAATATCAGCGCTTGCGTGCGGAAAAGGAGAGATACAGCCAGCAATTGGACCTGCTTCGGGACTTGAAAGCCGAGACCCGTGACGGCAAAGCGATTCCCCTTGATGCCAATATCGGCCTGCTTTCAGATCTGGAGCTGGTTCAAAAATACGGAGCTGAAAATATCGGACTGTATCGAACGGAATTTCCCTTTCTCACGCGGAAAAATTTCCCGACCGAAGCCGAACAAACCGAACTCTATACCCGCATTTTGAACGGGGCCAACGGCAGGCGTGTCACCATTCGAACATTGGACGTGGGAGGAGATAAATTTCTTTCGTACCTGGATTACCCAAAGGAACAAAACCCATACCTGGGGTGGCGTTCCATCCGCGTCTGCCTTGAGTTGGACGAGATCTTCAGACCCCAGCTCAGGGCCATCCTTCGCACGTCCGCCCTAAATCCCGTCAAACTGCTTTTCCCCATGGTCAGTTCCATAAAGGAAGTCCGCCAGATCCTGTCCATCTTAGAGGAGGAAAAGAAAGCGCTCCTTTCGATAGAGGTTCCCTTTGATGCTAAGATTCCGATCGGCGCTATGGTGGAAGTTCCGGCAGCCGCAAAAATCCTCAATCACATACTGGATTATTTTGATTTTGTCAGCATCGGGACCAATGACCTGATTCAATACACCCTGGCGGTCGATAGAAATAATCCAAAAGTAGCGGCTCTCTTCAATCCGCTGCACCCGGCGGTATTATCGACCGTTTCAGAAATCATCTCCACCTGCAGGAAAAGAGGAAAAGAAGTCAGCATCTGCGGCGAAGCGGCGGCAATTCCGAAATGCGCCTACCTCTTTACGGCAATGGGGGTGGATCGACTCAGTATGAGTCCGGCGGCTATCCCGGCAATTAAAAACCTCATCCGCCAGATGGACCTGAAAAGCGCCGAAGCGGTACTGTCCAACGTATTGGAAATGGGAGATGAGGATCGCATTTCAGCTTATCTGGATGAGGTTCTCGACACACTTGATTCAGGGGAATAGTGACCATTGCGATAAGCCACCGGAACCGAAAGTTTGAATGATGAAAGGCTGGTAAATTTTGGCCTTGATCATCGTTTCGGCCAATTTCCCACGGAGGGGAGGCCGCGCCAGGGTGTTTTTGGAAGAGCGGCAGGCTGTTTGAGCGATAGCGAGTTCCTGCCGCTCTGGAAAAAATATCCTGGCGTGGCCGGTACGATGATCAAGGCCCGATTAACTCATAAATGAGCCTATAGAAAAAAAGGAGAATAAGCCATGTTTGTCGGTAATGAAAAAGAATCATTTGCAACAGCGATGAACCACCCTGATGTAAAAAATGCCGCGATGAAGGTACTGATTTCCCAGAAAGAGGGCTGGCAGGATTATGTGATGCGCATGATCGAGCTGGGTAAGGATGGATACTCCCCTAAGCACATTCACCCCTGGCCCCACATCAACTACGTGATCGAGGGAAAAGGGCTTTTGCACATGGACGGCAAGGATACCCCGGTGGAAACCGGCGCCTTTGCATTTGTGCCGGCCGGGGTCCTTCACCAATACAAAAACGCCGGGGAAGGTAACTTCCGGTTTATTTGCATTGTACCCACAGAGGGGCATATTGCTTAAACGGACCGGCGCCCAAATAGATGTGTTCGAAGTTGACCGGATATTTACCCTTGACAGGGAAAACGGATGAACGTAAATATCGATTGAGCGCTCGTTCAGTTTGCATTCCCCGGGACTAACTACTATTTTACCCAAAGAAGGAGGTAGGTATGGGCAAACTGATATGGCAGCCTTCGGCTGAAAGAATCGCCCGCACCAATATGTATCGATTCTTGACCATCGTTAGCGAAAAATATGGTCGGTCAATTACGGGCTATCCCGAACTCTATGACTGGTCCGTGAATAATATCCCCGACTTCTGGACAACGTTCTGGGACTTTGCCGGTATCAAGACATCCTCCCCCTATCACGAGGTCATCGACGATCTCAAAAAAATGCCGGGCGCCAAATGGTTCAGCGGCGCCAAACTCAATTTTGCAGAAAACCTTCTTCGTTATCGGGATGATACGATAGCCCTTATTTTCAAAGGTGAAAACCGGCCCGCAACATATCTGAGTTACGCCGCGCTTTATGATGAGGTGGCGCGCCTTGCCAAAGCCTTGAAGGATTGCGGCGTTACGGCCGGCGACCGGGTGGTCGGATTCATGCCGAATATGCCCCAGGCCATCATCGCCCTGCTGGCCGCTACCAGCATGGGAGCCGTCTGGTCTTCCTGTTCACCGGATTTCGGCATCAAGGGCGTTCTGGACCGGTTCGGTCAGATCAAACCCAAAGTCCTCTTTACCGCCAACGGATATTCATTCAAGGGGAAAAAAATCGATTCCCTCGATCGCATATCAGACATTCTGAAGCAACTCCCCTCAATCGAAAAAGTCGTTGTGGTACCTTATACGGAAGCCACCGCGGATATCTCAAAGGTGCCAAACGCCATCCATTATGGTGACTTTCTTTCCGGGAAAACAGGAAATGAAATCGACTTCGCTCAACTGCCGTTTGATCACCCCCTTTTTATCATGTACTCTTCCGGGACCACCGGCCTTCCCAAGTGCATGGTCCAATGCGCGGGCGGCATCCTCATTCACCATATGAAAGAGCTCATCCTTCATACGGATCTAAAACGTGAAGACACTATTTTCTATTTTACCACCCTCGGCTGGATGATGTGGAATTGGCTCACAAGTGCGCTTTCCGTGGGCGCGACCCTCGTTCTGTACGACGGCAACCCCTTCCATCCCCACCCCGGTGCGCTCTGGGAAATGGCCCGGAATGAAAAGATCACGGTATTCGGCACCAGCGCCGGATATCTCTCCGCCCTTCAAAAGGCGGGCGTCCGGCCGGGAAAAGAATATGATCTGTCTCCCCTGCGGGCAGTCCTTTCCACCGGTTCCCCCCTTTCCATCGAGGGCTTTGAATTCGTCTATGAAGACATAAAGCCGGATCTGCAACTCGCCTCCATTTCGGGCGGAACCGACTTGAATGGCTGCTTTGCACTGGGAAACCCCATGGGACCGGTGTACGCGGGTGAGTTGCAGTGCCGGGGGCTTGCCATGAAAGTGGAAGCCTTTGACGACAACGGAACCCCCATCGCGAACCGGCAGGGCGAGCTCGTTTGCACGGCCCCCTTTCCCTCCATGCCGATTTACTTCTGGGACGACCCCGACGGTCAAAAATACTACCATGCCTATTTTGATGTTTACCCGAACATCTGGCGCCACGGTGATTATATCGAAGTAAATGACCACGGTGGTGTTACGATCTTTGGCCGGTCCGATGCCACCCTCAATCCGGGCGGCGTTCGAATCGGTACCGCCGATATCTACCGGCAATTGGAGCAGTTGAGTGAAATCGCGGACAGCGTGGTGGTAGGCCAACCCTGGAAGGATGATGTACGGGTTATCCTTTTCGTAAAACTCCCCAATGGACAAATATTGGATGAGGCGCTGAAGCGAAAAATTACAGATACCATTCGCATCAATATTTCCCCCCGTCATGTTCCCGCAAAAATTATTCAGGTACCGGATATTCCTTATACGCTCAACATGAAAAAAGTGGAGTTGGCTGTGCGCAACGTGATCATGGGAAAGGAGGTAAAAAACAAAGATGCTCTGAGCAATCCGGAAGTACTCGATTATTATGCAAATATTGAAGAGCTGAAGGTGGATTAACCAGGCCCTCCTCCCCTGGGGGGGCGCACCGGTTTCAATTCCTCCGCCCCCCTTTTTTCCCCCGCGTCACTCATTGTTGCCTCAAATGCAACATTTGTTGCATTATTATTGCAACACGATTCGGTTAAGCGCCCCGCCTCACCAACACTTCGGTAACACTTACTATAACAGCAAGATACCATCCAATAACTCGCTCAATCCTTCGCTTGTGATTTTTCAAAACGCCAACAACGCCCTCCCTATTGGGACATATCAGTGTTTCTTAAATGCAACATGACTGCCGTATCGGTTCCTGTTCGCGGGAGACTCCGAGGCCTCACAAAAACATATTTAATTGTTTTTATTATATTTTTTTATTTTATTTCAACTTCGGCACGCCATGTGCAGTCTCCAATGTTAACAGCACGACAACAACAACAGCCCCTTTCCGGGGCCACGATCACAAAAGGTTTAGGATAATGAATACGATCACTCTGGAAATAGACGGCTCAATCAGAGCGGACAACAAGCGCCCGGAAGAAGTCGACCCGATTGCAAAACTGGGAGATCAGGTTGTGCTGATGGAAAACTATTGCTTTCGAAGTTTTTTCAAGATGCTCTCGGCGTATCCGGTTCTTGAGCGATTGAGTGAGTTTTTCCCTGGAGTGATGCAGCGGTATCGTGAAATCTCCGACGAGGGTTCCTCAAATCCGGAAACAGGATCTCTCGAATTTGGAAAAACGGTTGAAATGATAGGTTTTCCCGGCAACCCCCGTCTGGAAATATACAATTCATTCCGAAATAGTACGCCAGGCGAATCCACGGAAATTCGATCGTTCGGGTTATCCGGTTTGCTGAACATACCGATTAAGCTGGGTCGACTGCATCACATCGTTTTCGGGGACAAGGTGAATGTGTTCGAATTTGAAACAGTATACACATTTTTTGAATTTATTGACGGCATCGCCTGGGAATTGGGATTTCTCACCACTTCCGGAGAATGCCAAATAAGGAGGTAAGCCATGTTTAATAAGATTCTATTTGCCACCACTGCATCTCCCACATGCGACCATGCGGCCAAAGTTGCCTTTGATCTGGCAAACAAATACGGATCGAAGCTTTACGTCTTTCACGTTTACGGCATTCCAACACGAGGATTCAGCGCTTTTCAAACCGATGTGCGTACCGGAGATCAGGACAACTTCACCTCCGATTACACGGAATGGGTCAAGGAGGAAATGAGGAACACCTACGCCGTTCAGCTGGCAAAAACAAAAAACTGCGTTTTAGAAACCCGGGCCGGTGTACCCTATACGGAAATCCTTCGCTTTGCCCGCCAAGAGGAAGTGGATCTTATCATCATGGGGGCGCACACACGCGAAGATGAAATCGGCGCCACCCGGTTTCGCAGCGTTGTGGGAAGTACCATGCAGCGGGTCTCCAAAAGCGCCCGGGCGCCGGTTCTCATTATCAGCCGGCCTTGCGCCAATTGCTTCTGGTACTTCTCCAATATCGTCTTTGGCGCCGACTTCAGCAAGGCTTCCATGTATGCATTTCTCTTTGCGTTGAAAGTGGCCAGGGAGATCGGCTGCAAGCTCTATCTCTTTCACGCTCTCGATCTGAATAAGAGCTCCGCCGGAATGGTGGACGCTCAGGAAGAAATCGAAATGCGAATCGAAACGGCCCGCAAGAAAATTGAAAAGATGTATGTTTCCGAGATGAAAGATTTTGACAACTACGAAATCGAGATTTGGGAGGGAATCCCCTACGTGGAGATCCTGAAGTATTCCAGAGAGAAAAAAGCGGATCTGGTCGTCATGGCGCACCACACCCGGGAAATCGACCCGGAGGAGGCGGTTCTGGGAAGCACGGTGGAACAGGTGGTGCTGCGGGCAGCGAGCCCGGTGGCCAGCGTGAATCACCCGACGAGAGCGGATGAGGCTTGATGAATCGATTTTTCTCTTGCCCGGAAAATGGAGTACCCGAATGAATAAGCCCAAAGTGCTGATCGTCGATGATGAAATTGATATGAGGATTTTTATTTCGACCCTCTTTGAGACGAATGGCTATAAGCCGGTGGCGACCCGTGACGGCAAGATGGGGCTGCAAAAGGCAAAGGAGCTTCTTCCGGATCTCATCATTCTGGATGTGATGATGCCGGGAGAGGGAGGTGTCACCATGTATCAGGGGCTCAAGACGGACAGCAGATTGCGGGATATCCCGGTCATCATGTTGTCCGCCGTGGCCAAAAAGACGTTCACGCATTACGTCAAAATGCTCAATATCCGGATGAATGAAACCATACCGGAGCCGGATGCGTATGTGGAAAAACCGCCGGATGCGGAGGAGCTATTACGTCTGGCCCTGCAGTTGGCGCCTCGAAAGGAGGGGCGGTGATCGCAACCGCTCCCCTGCAACGCTAAAAAACAACGGAGAAATAAGCCATCCGGCGTTCGCCCGGATGGCTGGGAAAAAAGAAGGTAATCATATAATATTTTTTCAGCCCGTCACCGAAAGGTGGCGGCCAATGAAGATCCGGAAAATTAAAAGGAGACGGCAAGGATGGATCAGCTAAACCAGTGGGACTGGGACACCGGCAGGCGGGAACTGGCGAATATCAGCGAGTGGGAAGAACGATATTCCAAAGCGCTTGACCCGGTTGCCAGTCAGGATGGAGAAAAGATCGCCGCCGTGGTTCAGACGGATGAGGGGGTATTCAGCGTCTGCGAAAACGGCGAGGTATGGGAAAACGGGTTCGATAAGATTTGGAACCTTTGCTATGGGCCGGATCATCGGCTGCTGGGACTGGTGTCCGACAGCGGTTCATGGACCGTTGCCGTGGACGGCGCCGCATGGGAGGACACCTACGATTTTGTTTGGAATCCGCTCGTATCATCGGATGGCCGGCATGTGGCGGTGATGGCCCAGCAGGCTACCCGCCATTTGATGGTTCAGGATGGTGTGCCGTGGGAATCGGATTTCGGCCAGGCAACCGATGCGGCCATGAGCCCGAACGGAGAGAAAACCGCAGCCGTGGTCCAAACGGTGGCGGCCAAGGAGGGAGATATTTTCGAATGGCAGAAGGGATGCTATTCCGTCGCGGTTAACGGCGTTCCCTGGGACCGGAATTTTGTCAATGTGTACGAACCGGCTTTCAGCTCGGATGGAACCCGGGTGGCGGCAACGGTCCGAACCAGCCTTTATGAGTGCTCGATAGCCGTGGACGGAAAACCTTGGGAGAAAGGCTATCCCTGTGCCTGGCAACCGCAATTTTCTCCAAAAACAGGCGCCGTCACAGCACCGGTCAAAACTCCCCAAGGATGGACCTTGGCTGAAAACGGCTCTCCACTATGGAATCGCACCTTCACGCAGCTGTGGCATCATCGGTACAGTCCGGACGGAAACCGAATCGCGGCCATCGTGGCACCGAAATTCGGCCGGTGGACAGTGGCCGTGGATGGTCAGCCCTGGTCGGCAACCTTCGGAGACCTGGTGGATGATCTCGTATTCAGTCCGACCGGCAGCCGGGTGGCCTGCGTTGGGAAAGATCAGGGGAAGTACACGATTGTCGTGGATGGAACTCCCTGGAGCGAGACCTTTGACATGGCCTGGCGCCCAGTCTTCAGCCCGGATGGAAAAACCGTTGCCGCGAAAGTCAAAAAAAACGGCCGCTATACTATTGCCGTAAACGGCCGCCCTGTCGCCGCCGAATTGGAAGCGGCTTGGGATCCAGGATTCAGTCCGAAGGGAGATAAATTGCTGGTGCGTGGCTTCCAATCCGGATCAGGGCTGCACTACATTCGCCAGGTAATATCCCTGACCGCCTAATATCGCAGTATACAGGAGAACATGACAATGCACGATATCTATAATTTTGTCAGCGGACCTCTGGTGTGGGCCGCCTTTATCATTTTCATCGGTGGAAGTCTTTACCGATTGATATCAATGGCCATTCTGGCCAAAAAAAGAGACTATGCCGTATACGAGTACTGGAGTTTCCGTTACGCCTTCCGGTCTATTTTCCACTGGCTGGCACCCTACGCTACCGTAAACATGCGCCGGAAACCGATGATGACCCTGGTCACCTTCGCCTTTCATATTTGCGCGATTCTGGCACCGATTTTCCTGTACGCACATATAATTCTCGTAAAGGAGTCATGGGGAATCGGCTGGTGGTACATTTCGGATACGACGATCGATGTGATGACCCTGGTGGTGATTGTCGGCTGTATCTATTTCCTGGTGCGCCGAATCGTGGAACGCGAAGTCCGGTATCTGACCTCCCCGTCGGATTTTGTGCTGCTCCTGGTTGTTGCCATGCCGTTCATCACCGGGTTCTGGGCCTATCATCAGTGGATCGGCGCCTCGGTGGCAACAATTTTACACATGCTATCGGGAGAAATCATGCTGGCTGCGATTCCCTTTACCCGGCTGAGCCATATGCTCTTTTTCCCGTTTACCCGAGGATATATCGGGTCTGAGTTCGGGGCCATCCGGCATGCTCAGGATTGGTAATCATCTGTGAAAACGACTTTCATTTCAAAGCCTTCTTCCAGCGGTTCTCCCCCGGGCAATCAACAAATGTGACGGGAAGATATCGGGGCAGGTCTTTGAGATTAGGAGATAAGAATGACTGCAACTGCAGAAACGACAAAACGTATGACCAGTGATATGGGCATCGATGAAGGATGCCGTCGTCTGACACCGGAAAAAATAGAAGCGGTGATCGGAAAAATACTGAAGACCGAAGCCGGAGCACGACTGAAACTGTATGTGGACACTTGTGTCCATTGCGGCCTTTGCTCCGAGGGGTGCCATTTTTACCTGTCCCACGATGGGGACCCCACCTTTTCACCGGCTGCCAAGGTGAAACAGACCCTCTGGGAAATTGTCAAGAAAAATGGGCGCGTGAGTGTGGATTTCATTCGACAGGCGACGGAAGTCGCTTACACCGAGTGTAATCTCTGTCGCAGATGCGCCATGTACTGCCCGCTCGGCATTGATGTGGCCTATATGATGCTGTTCATGCGCCGGATTGGGCACTTTCTCGGCACGACCCCGCAGTATATTCAGGATACGGCTCACAGCCATTCCGCCACCATGAACCAGATGTGGGTGAAAGATGACGAGTGGATAGATACCCTCTTTTGGCAGGAGGAAGAGGCGCGGGATGAAATAGCCGATCTGAGAATTCCTCTGGATAAAAAGGGCGCCGATATCATGTATTCGGTGATCGGACCGGAACCCAAATTCCGTGCACAACTCATCTATCAGGCGGCAGTCATCATGAATGCCGCGGGAGTCGACTGGACCATGCCATCCACCCCGGGCTGGGATAACAGCGATATGTGTATGTATACCGGAGATCAGGACATGATGGCGCGGTTGAAGCGAAAGCATTTTGAAACCGCCATGAACCTGAAAGTAAACCGGATTGTCATGGGCGAGTGCGGCCACGCGTTCCGCTCCATCTACGATATGGGCAACCGGGCGCTGGGCTGGAAAATGCCACCGGTACCGGTGATTCATGGCATCGAATTTTACTATGAACTTTTTAAGGAAAAAAAGATCAAGGTCGCTAAAAAATTCGAGTCGCCCGTAACCATCCATGACCCCTGCAATATCGTCCGGGGCCGCGGGCTCCACGAGATGCTTCGGTATGTCGTCCATGAAACCTGTGAGACGGTTATCGAAATGCACCCGAACCGGGAGCATAACTACTGCTGCTCCGCGGGTGGTGGTGTTATCAACTGCGGCCCGCCATTTAAGAATAAGCGGGTTGAAGGCAACCGCGTCAAGGCGGAGCAGCTTTTTGCCGTTAAGGCCCGGGGCGCAAAGACGCTTATTGCGCCCTGTCATAACTGCCATGGCGGCCTCGAAGATATCAACCATGAAAACGGGATCGGATTCGATATTAAGTTCATGGGCGACATCATTTATCAGGTTATGGAAAAACCCGGCGCTTGATAGTGCCGGTGAATACGCTTTTAACCCAATTAATTTTAATTATCATCGCGGATAACAGGGGCAAAGCGAGGAGGGAACCGCCCGAAACAATTGCCTTTACCGTTATCCGTGAAAAGCGGGGAGAGATCCGATGCGTAACCGGTTACTTTGGATTCAATTGGCCGTCATACTGGCCGTTGTGGTATTTTCGGGGGTTTGCGCCCTTTCTCAGGAAAATGTCAAGGCCGTGGATGACAGCGCTTTTAGCGAACGAATTCGGCCAAAAGCTGTTTTCCTCCATGAAGATCACAATGAAAAGGCGGGCATTGAAGATTGCAATAAATGCCATCATGTGTATGATGGCGGAAAGCTTGTTGAGGACGAGTCCTCCGAGGATAAGGAATGTTCCGCATGTCATGCCGGTGAGAAGGGGGGCAGTTTGCTGGATCTGGCAAATACATACCATCTTCAGTGCAAGGGATGCCATGTGGAGAATAAAAAAGGCCCCATCATGTGCAACGAATGCCACGTGCGGAAATAGCGATCAATAAAACCGGAAACGGAGTGCCGATGTGAAACCGGTTTGCGGTTCGTCGACATCGGTGCCCGTTTCCATGCGCCCGGCGTTATACGAGACGTTTCAAGCGTGGAATACACGGAAAATCCACCGGAAACGATTTGTGATAATCCCGCGGGCGGAAAGTGAGATTCAAAATGGCAAAAACGATTTTAGTCATTGATGATGACCCGATGGTCGTAAAATATCTGGTAAATCTGTTCAACGATAACGGATATGTTACCGTTAGCGCCGGATCGGGCAAAGAGGGCATGGAGGCACTCAAGAAGGGAAAACCGGACCTGATGACACTCGATCTGGAAATGCCCGAGGGATGGGGATCGCAATTTTACCGTCAGGTTTCAAAGGATGAAACCTTAAAGGATATTCCGGTTATCGTGATCAGTGGAATGTCCGGCAAGCATGCCATCAAAAAGGCAGTCGCCTATGTTGCAAAACCGTTTGATCCGGACAAACTGATCGCCATCGTCAAAAAGGCTATCGGTTGATTCAGGTGACATTATTTCATTTTTCACCACAAAGACACAAGGGCGCCAGGGAAAATAGGCTGTTGCTGCTGTGCCTTCGTGCCTTTGTGGTGAGAAAAAGCGCTGCTTACAGCCGTTCAAGGTATATAATGGTGACCCAATTTTGAGTGCTCCGGTAAAGAAAGAAACGCTCCTGCTGGTAGACGATGAACCCGGGATTCGAAAAGTGCTGGGAATATCCCTTGCCGATGTGGGATATGAGGTGATGACAGCCGAAAACGGGGAGGAGGCACTGGAAAAATTTCGCCGGCATCACCCTGCTATTGTTCTGACGGATATCAAAATGCCCGGTATGGATGGCATCGAACTTCTCAGAAGGCTTAAAGCAGAAACGCCGGATATCGAAGTGATCATGCTCACGGGCCATGGTGATATGGAGCTCGCCATCAAAAGCCTTAAGCTCGAGGCTACCGACTTTGTCACCAAGCCGATTCGGGATGATGTCCTCGGCATTGCCCTGAAACGGGCAAGTGATAGAATCGCCATGCGGGAAAAATTGAGGGCGTATACAGAAAATCTGGAGCGGTTGGTTGCCGAAAAATCCGCGCAACTCATCACGGCCGAACGTCAGGCGGCCGTCGGACAGACCGTTGAAGAACTGGCGCGCGCCTTCAGTGGTATCGCGGGAGATTCAAACGGCGGCATTCGATATTTCAATGATATGCCGTGTTATGTCTCCATTCATAGCCGTGAGTTTGAAATCGTTGCGGCAAACCAGCTCTTCCGGGAGCGCATCGGGGACAAAATCGGTCATAAGAGTTGGGAAATTTACTCGGACGAAACCGGATCGCGGCCCTGCCCGGTTGAAGAGACATTTCAAACCGGGACCGGACTTAAAAAGAAGCATACCATTCAGTTGGCGGACGGCAGACACACCACGGTGATGGTCCATACGGCGCCGATCCGTAACCGGGACAATGCCGTGGAACTGGTGCTGGAAATATCCGCCGACGTTACCGAAATGAACCGCCTTCAGGCGGAATTGAGAGCCACCCAGGCTCGCTATCAGCTGCTTTTCAACGAAGTCCCCTGCTATATCAGCGTTCAGGACAGGGCTTTTCGAATCACGGCCACCAATAAGCGGTTTAAAGCCGATTTTGGGGAAAATGTCGGCGGGTTCTGTTACGAAATTTATAAGCACCGCAATTCCCCATGCCCCCAGTGCCCGGTCGCCAGGACTTTTGAAGACGGGCTTTCCCATTCTCACGAATCAGTCGTCCGTTCCCAGAGCGGCGAAGAATACAATGTCCTGATCTGGACAGCGCCGATAAGGGATGAAACAGGGAGTGTCAGTCAGGTGATGGAAATGTCCACCAACATTACAGAGGTGCGCCAATTGGAGGATCACCTGTCGTCCCTCGGGCTTCTCATCGGATCGGTTTCCCATGCGATCAAGGGACTTCTTACCGGATTGGACGGTGGTATGTACCAGCTCGGGTCCGGATTTGCCAAGGAAAACCCAGCCCAGATTCAGGAAGGCTGGGAAACGGTCCGGTTGATGGTAGACAGGATCCGGCGGATGGTTCTCGATATCCTGTACTACGCCAAGGAAAGAAATTTGAAGTGGGAGAAAACCGATGTCCCCACACTGGTCAGTGATACCACCTCCCCTCTGGAAAAAGATATGCAGGAGGCCGGCATCACATTTGTTTCAACCGTTGAACCGTCCCTGGGAGATGTGGAAATGGATATCGGCATCATTCGCGCAGCCCTGGCCAATCTTCTGGAAAACGCCATCGACGCCTGTCGAACCGATTCCGCAAAATCGCAACATCGCATTACCGTCCATGTTCGGCAAACTTCCAATCATATTCTATTTGAAGTGTCCGACAACGGCATCGGGATGGATTCGAAAACCCGTGAGCGATTGTTCCGAACGGTCCACTCCACCAAAGGGAAACGAGGTACCGGTTTGGGGTTGTTCATGTCGAGCAGAATCATTGGTCAGCAGGGGGGGGAGATCCTGGTGGATTCAACGCTGGGAGAGGGGAGTACGTTTACGATTAAAATGCCGAAAACACCCGTCTTGACACACATCGGGACGGAACAGGAGCGCGTTCAATCATAACCCGGTTGCTGGGAAAAATAAATTACCATCACCTGGTTTTTGCAGATAGGAGCGAACAGTGTCGCCGATGAGCATGCAAAGTAAAATGGAAACGCTTTTAAAGGTCCATTCCCGTCATTATCTGGAAATGGCACTTAGCCGGGACAAACAAGAACGGATCGATGATCCGGACGCATATGGAAAACGCACCGGCGATTGCGGTGACACGGTGGAGTTTTTCCTGTCGATCCGGGATGACAGGATTAATCGGACCCTGTTTGATGCGGATGGATGCATGAACACTTTCGCATGCGCCAATACCGTGTCCGCTTTATCGGAAGGGAAAACGATTTCGGAGGCTTGGGAAATCAAAGCGGAGGATATCATCGAATTTCTCGAAACCTTGCCTCCCGATGAACATCATTGCGCCGAATTGGCGATAGGTGCTTTCTACCTCGCACTCCGAAATTATGGAGAATTCAAACGGTCACCCTGGAAAAAAGCCTATCGAAACACACCACGATAGTCAGACAATTCCAAATTGAATTATTCCGCCCCTCTGCCCGATAAACGGGAGTTTCTATCGTACCTCCTTGATGGGTGCTTTTTTCAGTACCCCCTTCAGAGGGATAAATACCTCCACGGAAAAATACTCCGCCACTCTTTTCACTGCCTCTTGATGAATAAAACCGCGTTGGGAATTAACGGGCAGGTACTAAAACCCTTTGGAAAGATCGATCCCCGGAAGTATTGACCCGCCATCCCGGACGTGCTAGTAGCTATCGGGGATATTTTCTCTATATAAAAGCTGCCGTGGCGTGTTTGCCAAGCGACACTCGAACCGGTCATCGGCCGCGACATGATTGACATATTCGGGCTTGGGTCAAACCGTCCCACGGTCATACCGGCGCCCGGATTTCCGGAATCGTTGAAGAGGTGTTGAATACCCTATGGTTTCAGAATGCCAGAAGCAAAAAATTCTCATCGTTGATGACGAGGAAGATATGCGTATTTTTATCTCCACAGTTGCTGAAACAAGCGGATACGAATCGATAACCGCTGCAAGTGGGAAAGATGCGCTAAAGAAGGCCCGATCCAATCCGCCTGACCTGGTGGTCCTGGATGTCATGATGCCAAAAATTGAAGACGGCATTCAAACTTTTTTTCAGTTCAAATCGGAGACCGGCCTGCGGTATATCCCGGTTATTATCCTCTCCGCTATTTCAAAAAAAACCTTTTTCCATTACATCAGAATGTATCCGGCAAACGAAGATTCCTGGCAAGAACCGGAAGGATATATGGAAAAACCACCCGATGCCTATGAATTAATTCAGCTTATCGAATCGGCACTGCAATCCCGGAGGTAAGGTCACGGTGGTCCATCAACTTCGACACCTCATGGGCCGGCCGGCATTACGCGGCTATTTTTTCCATTTCACGATAGACTGGTTTAAAAAACCATGATTGAAAAAATAAAAAAGATGCAGCGGAGTTTTCTTTCCCGAATCATTGCGGCCACCGGCCTGACGCTTTTTGTATCGATTTCCATCTGGGCCTTTTTTATTATTCGATATCAGCACGAAAAAACCACTGAAGCCGTTATTACCTCGGTTGACAGACTGGCAACTACCATTCGCCTCAGCACCCGGCAGGCCATGATGCTAAATTCCCGCGACGATATCAACCAGATCATCCGCGATGTCTCTCAGCTGGAAGATCTGAGCATCATAAGAATATATAATAAGAAAGGGGTCATAAAGTTTTCCAGCAACCCGGCGGAACTGAACCGGGAGACCGATATTCGGGCTGAAGCCTGCGATGTATGCCATAAGGCAGAGCCCCCCTCGCCCTTTTTGGAAAAGCAGCGGCGAATTCGTTTCCTCCGATCGGGTGAAGCTTTCCGTTTGGCGGGCATCATCACCCCCATCTACAATGAACCCGGCTGTTCCACCGCCGACTGCCATTTTCATCCGGCGGACAAGCCCATTCTCGGCGCATTAGATGTTGTCATTTCTCCTAAAAAAGCAGATGATGCGCTTCGAGCTTTCAGGTGGGAAATTGTGGTGATGATGCTGCTGGCATTTTTTACAACAGCCATCACTCTTTTTTTCCTCGTATCAAAGTTTATTCGCCAACCCATTCGTAAATTGATTCTGGGAACGGAAAGATTGACCGCCGGCCACTACGATGCCAGGGTGGATTTACAGCAAAATGACGAGTTGGGACAATTGGCCGATGCGATAAACGTGATGGGAAAAACCATCGGGGATAAAGAACTCGCCCTCAATAAGCAACGGGATGACTACCAGCGTTTGTTTGAAATGGTGCCTTGTCTCATAACGGTTCAGGACAAGGCCTATAAACTCATTAGCTACAATCGTCAGTTTGCTGAAAAATTCAACCCCAAACCCGGAGATTACTGTTATTGTGCATACAAGGGCAGATCGGAAAAATGCGACAGCTGCCCCGTTGAAAAAACGTTTCAGGACGGCCTGCCGCACTTCAGTCAGGAAACGGCATTTCGTAAGGACGGAACCGCCAGGCACTGGATTGTCAGAACCTCCCCCATAAAAAATGCCGAAGGTGAGATCATCGCCGCCATGGAAATGAGCCTTGATATCACTCACCGCAAATCGCTCCAAACCGCACTGGAGGAATCCGAAAAAAAATATTACGCCATTTTTAACAACATGCCGAATCCGATTTTCGTTTTAACCGCGGATACCCTTGAAATCATTGATTGCAACGACATCGCGGTACATGTTTATGGATATGACAAATCCGAGATGACAGGAAAACACTTTCCGTCCTTTTTCGGTGAAAGTGAGAGACCCGAACTGGAACGTAAGATTATGGAAGCATGCTTTATTGACAAAGTGCTCCAGGAGGATAAAGACGGCAATTCAAGAGTCCTTAATATCCGGATTTCGCCCTTTGATTATCCGGGAAGAAAAGCATTGCTGGTAACCACCAGCGATATCACCCAATGGCTCGATACCGAGCAGCAGTTGATTCAGGCCAGCAAGATGGCAACTCTTGGGGAGATGGCAACGGGGGTGGCGCATGAACTCAACCAGCCCCTATCCGTAATTAAAACGGCCGGTAGCTATTTTATAAAAAAAGTCCGGAACAAGGAACCGATTCCGCCGGATATCATGGAAATCATGGCCGAAGAGATCGACAGTCATGTGGATCGGGCCTCAAAAATCATAAATCACATGCGCCAATTCGGCAGAAAATCGGTCGGTGAAATGGAGAATGTCCAGCTTAACGACATTTTACGGCGGGCGTTTGAAATTTTCAGCCAGCAACTCAAACTCAGGGAGATCACCGTTGTCTGGGAACTCGCTGAAAATTTGCCGTATATTTCAGGAGACCCCGGGCGGCTGGAACAGGTTTTTATCAATCTGCTGATGAACGCCCGGGATGCCATTGAGGAAAAATGTGAAGGAATTGACTGCACCCCAGCGGCAAAAAAAATTATTCTGCGAAGCCGGCTTATCGGATCCACCGTCCGAATGGAAATTCAGGACACGGGCGGCGGGATAAAAGCGACTATCATCGATCGCGTTTTTGAGCCTTTTTTCACAACGAAAAAAGTCGGAAAAGGCACGGGGCTCGGGCTTTCCATCAGCTATGGCATCGTAAAAGACTGCGGGGGGGAAATCCATGTTGTGCCCACGACAGATGGCGCCTGTTTCAGACTGACCTTCCCGGCGATGGTTCCTTCCGGAAATGGAGATGCGGGATGAAGCGCACGGCGCAATCTTTGTTGCTGGTAGATGATGAGGCTGGTATTCGAAAAGTCCTCGGCATCACGCTGTCGGATATGGGATACCACGTCTTCACCGCAGCGGATGCAATTGAGGCCCTCGCGGTTTTTGAGCGGGAAATGCCTGAAATTGTGCTCACGGATATCAGAATGCCCGGCAAGGATGGCATCGCATTGCTGGCTGAAATCAAACGCCTCAATCCGGATACGGAAGTGATCATGATCACCGGGCATGGAGAGATGGAAGTCGCAATTCAGAGCCTGAAACTCGAAGCAACTGATTTTGTAACCAAGCCGATTCGCAACGAGGTCCTTGAGATCGCCCTGAAACGGGCGGAAGAGCGGATTGCCATGCGCCGCCAGCTGCGCGAGTATACGGAAAATTTGGAGCGGATGGTCGCGGAAAAAGCAAAACAGCTGGTGGCCGCGGAGCGGATGGCGGCCATCGGTGAGACCGTTGCCGGCATGAGCCACACGATTAAAAATATTGCCGGGGGTCTCAAGGGCGGGGTTTTTGTGCTGGAAAAGGGGCTGACCCTTGATGATAAGACCTACCTGCGCCAGGGGTGGGAAATGGTTCGGGGAAATGTGGAGAAGATCACCAATCTTTCCATGGACCTTCTCAACTATTCTAAAACCGGTGAAATATCGATGGAATTATGCGATCCGAATCAGCCCGCCCGGGATGCTGCCCGGCTCATGGCTCCCCAGGCGAAGGGAAAAGGGGTGACGTTTGAAGTGGATTTAGCGCGAAATTTCAACTCCCTTTTCATCGATCCCGAAGGAATTCAGCGTTGCCTTTTGAATTTAATCGCCAACGCTCTCGATGCTTTCGCGGAATCCGAGGCAAGCCCTACCGAGAAGCGAATCAAATTCCGGACACTGGCCGAGCCCGGTTGGGGAGTCACCTACCAGGTGAGTGACAATGGCGCCGGAATGGAGGATACGGTACAGGCAGGCCTTTTTCAGCGGTTTTTTACCACCAAGGGGACACGGGGCACCGGTATCGGTCTCATGTTGACCAAGAAGATCGTTGAGGCCCATCGGGGAGAGATTCGGGTGTCATCCGAAAGGGGAAAAGGCTCCTCTTTTATTATCCGGCTGCCGCGCCATACGGCGGTTTCCGAAACGGTTCAACGAATATCCGCGTGACATAATGGACGATTTTTTCTTAACCTGCCCGCGCTTGTTTCGTCTGATGGATTCCCTTGTCGTCGGCGCGATGCTGTTATCCGCCGAGTTGAAAATAATCGGCTTGAATCGTTCCGCGGAACTCATGACCGGCATCTCTCTTGAAAAAGCCGCCGGGAAATCCTGCCGGGAGGTGCTTCAGGAAACCTGGTGTGGAGGAACGTGCCGATTTGATGCGACACTATCCGCCGATTTGAAGTCGGAGCAAATCGAAGTACGGACTGCGGGGCAAGACGCCGAGGGCCGCAATCTGACACGGGTTTTACTACCCCTATCCCCGCAAAATGACACCGCTATCGTCGGATGGATCGAGATATTTCAGGATCATACGGCGTTTAAAGATCTGCTGAAACGAATTCGGTATGAAGACCAGCGGTTAAAAATGATCCTGGACAATCTCGATCTGGGGGTGATGACGGTGGATCGCAGCGGGCATGTCACCTTTTTTAATACCATGGCGGAAACGATCACGGCCTACCCCCGAAAAGAAATTCTGGGCAAATCCCTCTCCATCCTTTTCGGAGGGAACAAGGAAGACAATCTATCCCGTCTCATCGCCACCATAAAAGATGGAGATCCCCGATCAAGCCCGGAAACCGGGCTATTAATGCGAACCGGTGAAAAACTGCCCGTTCGCGCCGAATACATGGCTCTTAAAAACAAGGATGGCCATATCGTCGGCGGGCTGGCCACCATTGCGGATCTTTCCTTGATGCACCAGCTCAACAGTGCCATTCAGGATCGTTACACCTTTTACGATATGGTCGGTCGCTCCCCGGCGATGCAGCGGCTATTTGAAATCATTCCGGTGGTTGCCGCCAGTGATGCAACGGTGCTGATTGAAGGCGCTACCGGAACCGGCAAGGATTTGCTGGCCAACGTCCTTCACCATGCCAGTGCCCGGGCCGAACATCCGCTAATAAAAGTAAACTGTGCCGCCCTTCCGGACAATCTGCTGGAATCGGAAATGTTCGGCTACGTCAAGGGAGCCTTTACCGGAGCGGATCGTGACAAGCCCGGCCGCTTTCAGGATGCCGACCGGGGATCTATTTTCCTTGATGAAATCGGAGATATGCCGCTGTCTCTCCAGGCAAAACTGCTTCGGGTGCTGGAGGACAGGGAGTTTTATCCGCTGGGAAGCCGGAAAACGGTAAAGGTGGATATCCGGATTATTTCCGCAACCAATCGCGGACTAGAGACGTTGGTGCAAGAGAAGCGGTTCCGGGAAGATCTCTATTACCGGCTCAATGTCATGCGTTTGGAAATGCCCCCCCTTTGTGAGCGACGCGATGATCTACCCCTGCTGATCTCTCACTTTCTGAGGCGATTGAATGCGGGCCGGTATCACAAACCGCCGGAAATTTCGGAAGAAGCGATGGCGATCCTCCTGAATCACCCCTATCCGGGGAATATCCGGGAGCTGGAAAATATTCTGGAACACGCCTTGATTCTCTGCCAGGGGCAGGTGATTCGACGCCATCACCTGCCCCTGATCCTCCAAAGGCAGGAGGAAACGGATGTCCCGGGCATTTCAACAGCATCTTCCCTCCCGTTGACTGAAATCAAGGACACGGGAGAGAAAAGCACACTTCTCGCCGCATTGCGAAAGTATCAATGGAACCGTGGTGAGACAGCGAAGGCTTTGAACATCGACCGGACCACGTTGTGGCGGAAAATAAAGAAACACCATTTGTCTCCCTGATCCGGCGCTATCCCTTTTTACCGAAACCAGGCCATATCTTATATCCCGGTCACACACCGATACCTCGGAACATAAAAAAGGGGCAACCGAAGTCGAAGTCCGGTTGCCCCTCATGGATACCCCGCCGTATGACGAGCGGCTATTCGTCTTTTTCGTCTTTATCTTTTTTAGGGTGACACTTTACGCAGGTTTCAGGTGCCGCCTTGCTGTTTTTAGCTTTGTTGAAGGCCTTGTGGCAACCTTTGCAGTTGGCGTGTAATGCTTCCGCATGGTAGGCCCTTTTATCCTTATCTGAAAGCTGCGGCGCGTCTTTTCCCTTGGGACTTTCACCAGGTTTGGTGTGGCATTCGATGCAATTATGAACCGCGTCGCCCGCCTTCAGGGTCAGAGGTTTATTATCCTTGTCATGGTGACATTCCCCGCAACCGTTTTTGTACAGATCGGGATTCTGGGTGGCGTACTCTTCCGCATGTTTTTTATGGCTGAACGTGGCGATCCCTTTTTTATGGCTCTGGTACGCCTTGTTTTCCATGGTGATGACGTCTTTAACAGCGGTCCCGGCATTGAGCGCCGTGGTCAAAAATACAATACCCGCGACAACGATGAACAACAGTAATAATTTTCTTTTCATTCCTGATTTAACCTCCTTTTTTATTTTGTTGTGAGTCTCCATTGTTCCCTTCTTGGAAGCGTAACCCGGTATCAGTTCTTTCACCCCCTGTCAACGCCTTTAAGTGTTGACATTTCATCCGCCACTTTTTCAAACGCCTTTGTCACCACTGAAAACGGATACTTATCCTGATAGGATGTCCCCGCATCTCCGCAGGCGACCACATTCGAATCAAAAGGAATTCTTCCCAGAAATTTGACACCAAAGTCCTTGGCCGTTTTTTCGCCCCCGCCGGTTCCAAGCAAATCAATCACTTCTTTGCAGTGCGGACACTGAAAACCACTCATATTCTCGATAAGCCCAAAGACCTTCATTCCAACCGTTTTACAAAAGTTAATAGATTTCCGGACGTCGGCAAGCGCTACTTCTTGCGGCGTGGTGACGATAATCGCCTGAGCGTCCTTTACCAATTGGGCAATAGTCAGCGGCTCATCCCCCGTGCCCGGCGGTGAATCGATAATCAGATAATCCAATTCCCCCCATGCCACTTCACCGATAAACTGCTGAATCGCGGAATGCTTCACCGGCCCCCGCCAGATAACGGCTTCGTCATTATTCGGCAGCAAAGACTCTATGGAAACGGCGCACAGGTTTTCGGAGTACTTCTTGGGAACCAGTTTCCGGTTTCCGTTGATTTCAAGCATACCGTCAAGCCCGAGCATCCTGGGAATGTCCGGGCCATGCAAATCAACATCCAAAATGCCGACTTTGTATCCCCTGTTGGCAAGCGCGATGGACAAATTGACCGAGGTGCTTGTTTTCCCAACCCCTCCCTTTCCACTCATGACAATGAATTTTTTCTTAATGATGGACAACGACTGCTTTGTAAGCATCTCCGGATTCGGCTGTTGCTGAGGAACGCTGTCCGATATGCCTACGCCTTCAAATGTGCTTGCCATAATTTTACCTTCCTTCAAGTTGATCTAAGTAATCACCCACTGTGATAATTGCTTTTATTAATGCCCATAACGGCAATAGCTATTCAGATTTAAAATTTTAGCCGGAGCGGATATGGTAACGCCGTAAAATGTGGCCGGTTTTCCACAATTCAAAAAGGCGCCGATCGTTCCGTTTACTAACGTTGAGCCCGTTGCAAATACCGCATCACACCACCGGATCGCATCCATTGTCATATCGGGAGGCTCGACGACAATGCCGGAAACCCTTTTCCCGATGTTCCCTGCATCCAGATCAATCACGCGAAGACTGCTATTTACAGCGAGCATTTCAAGGAACCTCGGCTGAAAACCAATCAAAAGCACTTTCTGCGAAGGGGAAAACAGATGTATCAGGTCCGCCGCGCACGTTTTAGGTTCCTCATCCCGGCAATGAACCGTTTTTCCGCAAAGCCCGAGATGCCGATAGACCGCATTCAAACCCGAAATGAAACTCGCCCTTTTCCGGGTGGTGTCGGTGTCAAGATCCAGCATATTTTCAACGGTGTAGGTTGCATTCTCGAAATCATCCGAAAACGCCTGCCCGCGACCGTCCCGAAAAACGGCTTCAACCATCACCTCCTTGCCCTTTATGATCGGATAGTCTTTTTCACGGGGAACTCCGATTGCCTCTTCAGCGGAAAGCGCCCGGCATCGGACGGTCAAAGGTTCTCCGGAAAGACCATTGTTTACGATTACCGTTTGCAACGCGGCTTTTAATTCTTCATACAACTCATCAATATTCATCGTATCAACCTATTCACAATTGCGTCTTCAGGCACCCGCGCCGCCACCTTTCGCACCCCCACCACCACGACCGGCGCCCTTGCCCTGCCCGCGCCGGTTACCGCCGCCCTGACCGGAACCGCCCCCCTGACCGGAACCGCCTGAGGAGCCCTGTCCTTTCCGCCCGGAATTGCAGCCGCCTTTACCTTTTCCCGTTCCTTGACCTTGACCCTTGGGTCCGGTTCCATCTTTTCCCGGCATTTTATTTTCTCCTCCGTTATCTTGTTATCTCGTTAATAGGTATCCCATTTACGCAATTCCTGCTCGAAAAACCGCCACCCACGTTCGGTTGCTATGAAGACGGTGCAAATTTAGGATCACAGGACTGCAACATTTTTATGCCCCCCTGAATATTTCGGGTAGCGCAAATCCCTTTGCTGCGAAGCAACAGCTGGGCCTCATAGGACCGCGGTCCGGAACCGCAGATGAGAAAAAGGGGTTCTTCCGCAGTGATCCCTTCCGCATCGATCTCCTCCAAACGACAGACGAGATCCTCCTGCGGAATATTGCGCCATTGCCCAGCGTATTTCTTAACGAAAGGGTCGGCCTGAATGGTGCTTCTCACATCCAGCACCTTTGCATGATGGTCTTTAAACGCTTTCAGAAAATCTTCAACATCAACGGCCTGGTGACGGCCTTCAATGGTATTTTCAAGTGCATTGGCGGCGCTGTTGACGATGTCCATAGCCGAAGCATATGGCGGCGCGTAGGCCACCTCCAGATTGGAGATGACATCCAGGGTCGCGGCAAACGGCAGTACGGCGGCCACCGCATCCACCCGGGCTTTGACGGCATCCCCGTTCGGGCCCACCGCTTCAACCCCCAAAACGCGCCTTGTCGAACGATCCGCGATCAGCTTCATGCACATCATTTCCTGGGTCGGATAAAAATGAGCCCGGTCCGCCTGGGCCACCACAACTTGCACCGGGTCAAAGCCGGCCGCACCGGCTTGCGTGAACGTCAACCCGGACCTGGCGGCCGCCAAATCAAATACCTTTATGCAAAAAGCGCCGGCGGTCCCGGGAAAAGTGGCATGCCCCCCGGCGATATTGGTGCCGATCACCCGTCCCTGGCGGTTGGCAAGCGAGCCCAGGGGCATATGCACCTGTTGACCGGAAATAATGTTCGGGATTTCGACACAATCGCCGCCGGCATAGATATCAGGATCATTTGTTCTCATAAATTGATCCACCGCCACACCGCCATGCGGCCCGAGCGCAATCCCGGCTTCCCGCGCGAGCACCACATTGGGACGGACCCCGACCGCCATCACCACAAGATCGCAAGGGATTTGGGTCGTGGCGGTTTCGATGCCGGACACGCCGGTTGTCGCATCCCCCCGTATTCGCGTCACTCTCTCGGACAACAGCACCCGAACCCCTTTTTCTTCCATATGGTTTTTCAGGATGAGGGCCATATCACGGCCCAGTGGACCGGGCAGAAGCTGATCCTGCATCTCCACGAGTGTCGTTTCCACCCCCCACAGATCGGTGAGCGCCTCCGCCATCTCCAATCCGATTGCGCCCCCACCGATCACCACGGCCTTTTCAACCTTTCCCGAAGCGATTCTGTCCTTGATGCCCTCGGCGTGATGCAACGTTGCCACGACACTTACGCCCGGCAGATCCGCTCCGGGAATGGGCGGCACAACCGGCAGCGCTCCCATGGCCAGAACGAGGGTATCATAGGGAATCGTGCTCATCTTGCCCTCCGTACAAGACCGAAGGGTAACGGTTTTTGCGGTCCGGTCGATCGCCATCGCCTCCGTTTCAATCCGCACATTCACCCGTTTTGCGTTCCGGAAAAAAAGGCTGTCGCGGACCACATGGGCACTCGTTGAATACAGGGCGTTTAATTCGGAAACATCACCGCCCACATAATAAGGAATGCCGCATCCCCCGTAGGAAATATACCGATCCTTATCCACCATCGTAATTTCGGCATCCGGATCAAGACGCCGGATCCGGCAGGCGACCTTCGGTCCCAGCGCCACCCCACCGATAATGACTATGTTTTTTGGCATGGTTACACCCTTCACACTTCACCCGTTATTCTCAACCCCGATACGCATACGGCCATCCGACCACACCGCCTTCAATGAAAGAAACCTTATCAAACCCTGCGGCATTGAGAATCCGTTGCGCCTCGTATCCCCGCATGCTGACCTTGCAAAATGCCAGTATTTCCCGATCCCGCGGCAATTCTTCAACGCGGCTTCGCAATGCCCCCAGCGGAATGTGAACCGAATCATAGGGAAGGTTGATTTCAAGCACCTCCGCGGGTGTCCTGACATCGAGCAGAACAACATTACCGCGGGAAATCCGCTCCCGGGCGTCAGCAGCGGAAATTCCCTTTGCAATTCCGTCCAGTTTGTTGATCATCAAATGAGCGCAGACGGCCAGAGGATCCAACGGCGGTGAAAACGGCGGCGCATATCCGAAATCAACATCGGCCAGTTGTTCCACGGTGCCGCCAAGCAAAATGGTCGCCGCCGCCACATCCAGGCGTTTGGCGCCGTTTCCCATGCCCGATACCTGGACTCCCAACAGCTTCCGATCCCGCCGATCCGCAATCATCTTGATGACCAGCGGCCTTGCCTCGGCCATATAGTGGGGCAAATCGGGTCCAGCCCAGGTAACGGTTTCCACGGATAAACCGAGCGCCCTTGCCTGGGTTTCGGTGAGCCCGGTGCGACCCACCGTATGGGAAAATACCCGGACCACGGCCGTACAGGTGATACCGCTGAAGGGAACGGACAAACCGGCAATATGGTTGGCGATCACCCGGCCGTTCTTGTTGGCGGTGGAACCGAGGGGGACATAGACATTCCGTCCCATCACCGGATGAACATAGCGGTTTTCGGCGCAATCCCCACCGGCATATATTTCCAGATCACTCGTCTGCCCGTATTCGTTGACGACGATTCCCTGATTACAGAGCAATCCGGCCTCTCGTGCCAGCTGCATATTGGGCCGCGTCCCCACCGCGATCACCACCGAATCAGCCGGAATCAGCTGCCGATCCGTTCGGACCCCCGCCACTTTTTCACTTCCTTCAATTGCGACAACGCGTTCCCCCAGGACCAGATTCACGCCGTTTTGCCGAAGCGGTCTGGCGGCCAGCGCGGCCGTATCCGCATCCAGAACACCGGGCATGACCTGATTCATCATTTCCACCATGGTGACCTTTAGCCCCCGGCGAACGAGCGCCTCGGCCATCTCCATTCCGATAAATCCCGCCCCGACAAGAACGACCTCTTTCAGTTCCTGTTCACCAATTTGCCGATCCAGCGATTCCGCATCGGAAGGGTGCGTCATAAACCAGACATTTTTTAGGTTCACTCCCGGAATCGGCGGTTTCACCGGTGTTCCGCCCGTAGCCAAAACCAGTTTGTCGTATGAAAGGTCTTTTTCACCGCCATCCGCCAATAGGCGAACAAGCACCGTTTTTTTCTCCCGGTTGATGGAAAGGGCCTCGGTTCGGGTCAACACCTCGACGCCCTTCACCTTATCGAAAAAAACGGGATTCCGCGGCACGCCCACCGGCGTATTGATCAGTTCCGCAATATCGGAAAAAACCCCTTCCACATAATAGGGAAGACCGCAAGCCCCATAGGAAACGAGGTCCCCCTTTTCGATAATCGTTATCCGGGCTTCCGGCATCAGCCGCTTTAATCTTGACGCGGCTTTCGGGCCGCAGGCAACGCCCCCAATCACCAGGACCCTCGTTTGCTCGCTCATTAGGATTCTCCTCTTTGTCTGTTGCGTTTTCAGCCGGGACCGCATGCATCCAAGGCGGCGTGCAACGTTTTCACAGCCAGCTGAATGCAATGATGCTTTTGAACCGGGATCTCTTCCAGAACTCTGAACACATCGGCGTCGTTAATCGAACGGGCTTCTTTCAAAGACTTTCCCTTTGCAAGATCTCCGATGGCCATGGCGGCACTTACCGCCCCCACGCAACCGAGCACCAAAAACCGGATATCGGTAATGATGCCGTTGGCCACCTTTAAATAAACCGTCATGCTGTCACCACAGCTGCCAATCATTTCAGCCGTTTGGTCCGCGTCCGGAAGAACCCCCCAATAAGGTTTTTCCGTGTAATATTTGACGGCTATCTCTGAAAAATCGCCATGGGTAACGTCTGTTTCGGGTTCATGATCGGAACCACACACAGTCTCGGCGCCCTGAAGAAAAAAAACTTGATCCATTCTTTCGGTTTTATACTCCATTATCACTTTTTTAGGGACGTGGTATATTGAAAAATACCGTTTATCTTGCGCTTTATCTTAACCCCGATAAACGGGATAAGTGCCTTTAGAAATTATTTTCTACCAAAAACGCGCAGAAAATTATTTCTAAGGCACTAATTACCGGAACCCGTTATTGGCCCTTCGCGCTATCGTCTCCCGCAGCAACTGCCCGGGCCTTCGCAGCCGGCATGGACCGGTGAGGACCCACAGCAGGCCGTATCACCAGGTCCCGGCAATCGGCCGTTCATTATACCGGAGGCGTCGGAAGGAGCGGAAAGAAGCTTCTTCAGACGCTCACTGCCGCAAGCGGCACATGCCGGCTTTTCAGCGCCCCCTATTATGAGAAGTTCAAACGTGTTACCGCAATCCGTGCATAAATATTCGTATAAAGGCATCACAACACCTCGTTTTT
Source organism: Pseudomonadota bacterium (assembly GCA_043797445.1). GTDB lineage: Bacteria > Desulfobacterota > Desulfobacteria > Desulfobacterales > JAFDDL01 > JAZDPP01. The sequence continues at coordinate 62,169 of JAZDPP010000163.1, read as the reverse complement.
TCAAATAACCGAATGTTTCACCGCAATTCGCAACGCTCCGCTACATCCCTTGCCCTTCGGCATTGGGCGTATCGGAAAATTTCAGTTTTCCATCCTTAAAAAGCGCTACCGCCTCTCTTACGGTGCCCGCCACGTTCTGGACGACCTTAATTTCGGCCGCTGACAACGTCTTGAACGCATTTGGACCGCAATAGCCCGTCAGCAGAACGCTTGCCCCCTTTTGGCTCACCGAACTGGCCGCCTGAATGCCGGCCCCCTTAAACGCATTGACATTAACATCGTTATCGATCACTTCGACAGCAAGTGTATCAACATCAACCACCAGAATATAGGCTGCTCTTCCGAATCGGGGATCAACGGGTGCATCCAGATCCCGTCCGGTGGATGTAACTGCAATTCTCATAACAAACTCCTCTTTAACGGCTGTTCGCTATTCGTGCTTTAGAAAAAACTTTCTGCTTTTTTTCCCCTCAAAGAGGTACTGAAAAGAGTTGCAGAAAATTTTTTCGTAAAGGCACTTGAACCCCCTATAGTGCAACCTGCCCGCCACCGCCGCCACAGACCTGGTTTTCGGCAATCATAGGAAGCTTTCCACCAATCAGATCTTCCACCACGGGCCGAATGGCGGGCCGTTCGGCATCATGATACACATCAATGCCCACCTGCCGGAATCCCATCAGCGGCCGCAAACCAATGCCACCTACAATCAAGGCCGTTACCTGGTTAGCGGCCAACAAATTGACGGGCACCATACATCCGCCCTGCACATGACTCTGATTCTGCAATATGGTCACTTCTTTGATTTTGCCATCCTCGACATCCACCAGCGTAAACACGTCACAATGACCAAAATGTCCCGCTCTTTGTCCGTCTATACCACCCTGATTCAGAGATGGCACTGCAATTCTGCCCTTTTCCATTTTTCTGTATTCTCCTTAATTGTTTTGTTTCCACGCCTCCCAAGACCGGAGGCTTGAAGCAGTGAAAATTTATCCGGTTTTCTCTTCTGAAAATCAGAGAGTTGCCCCGGAATTTCCATCCGTTGAGGCCATATAATCCAAAACGGCATCCCACACTCGCCGCACAACGCCACTTACCTGGGAGATTCCATCGTATTCCAAAACGGTTTGCCCCCGAACCATGGCGTGGGTCACGACGGGATCAAAGGGAATCGGCTCGAGGACTCGTAGTCCCCTTTCAGTGGCAAGGGCCTCAATTGCCCGTGCTTTTTCAATATTCAAATCAAATTTATTGACACACACCATAGCCCGAACCTTAAAATGAGCCGCCAGCTGCGCCACCCGATCCATGTCGTGCAACCCGGAAACCGTCGGCTCCGTCACAATCAGCACCGCCGTGGCGCCGCCGATGGAAGCGATCACCGGGCATCCCACGCCGGGCGGACCATCCGTGAGAATCAGATCACGCCCCTGCTTTTCCGCAAGCGCCCTGGCCTCCCTTCGAACGAGGGCTACCAGCTTCCCGGAATTTTCCTCCGCGATTCCCAGCCGGGCATGCACCATGGGGCCAAACCGGGTGTCGGAAATATACCATTCCCCGCAGACTTTCTCTTTAAAATCGATCGCCTCGGCCGGACACATCCACACGCATACACCGCACCCCTCACAGGCGATTGTGTCCACGACATAGGCTTCCGTGATGGCATCCCAGCGGCACTTTTCCCGGCAAATTCCGCATTGCGTGCAGCGTTTATGATCGATCGCGGCCACCCCACCGCCCCGAAATTCATTGCGTTCTCTAATCTCGGGGGCCGACAGCAAATGAAGATCCGCGGCATCCACATCCGCATCGCAAAGCACCCCCTTTACCGCCAAACCGGCAAAGGCCGCCGTCAGGCTGGTCTTACCGGTGCCACCTTTACCGCTGATGACAACAAGCTCTCTCATAGGGATGCCCACCTTTTCTCGACTATCGATACAATCCGTTGATACAATTTTAAAAAATTATCCTTCCACTCCGGGAGCGCCTCGACAACCGGAACACCGTTCGAGTAGGCCGTCGCGATCTTCCGATCAAAAGGTATTTCCATTAAAACCGGCATGTTAATCTTTTCCGCATACGCCCGTACATGCTGATCCCCGATATCCGACCGGTTGATGACCAGTCCATGGGGAATTCCCAAAACCCTGACGGCTTCGACCGCCAGCTTTAGATCATGCAGACCAAATGGAGTGGGCTCCGTCACCAGCAACACGAAATCGGTATTTTTGATAGCCGCAATGACAGGGCAAGAGGTGCCGGGCGGCGCATCGATAATATTGGGCATGTCCGGCCGGGCGTACCCGGTCACGGCCTTGATAAGCGGTGGAGACATGGCCTCGCCGATCCGCAGTTTCCCATGTACGAATTCGATCCCGTCACGGCGACCGGTTTCAATTACCCCAACGAGTCTCTCGCCTTCCGCAATCGCCTTTTCGGGGCAAACTTCCGTGCATCCGCCGCAGCCGTGACACAACTCGGGAAAGGTCAGTATCACCTTTCCGAGAACGGCAATGGCATTGAAGCGACATATTTGCGCGCATTTTCCGCATCTGGTGCAGGTATCGTCCTTCACCACCGGTACCGGAACGCTCACTGGGATTTCCCGGTCGAGCGCGGGATGAAGAAACAGATGCACGTTGGGCTCCTCCACATCACAGTCCAGAATTCGAACCTTGGACCCGAGCGAAAGCGCCATACTGGTTGCAACAGTGGTTTTTCCGGTACCGCCTTTACCGCTCGCGACACTAATAATCATAACCCGCCTCAACCCCAATTCCCATAACCGGCCATTGAAAATATGTTTTACCCACCCTGATTTTCACTGTCCTCACCTCTTGTCCCCCGATACCATCCCTTTAATCATGCGAAACCTCTCTAAAAGATTCCGGGCGTCGGCCGCAGCGGGCCGAGGTGGCAGTTTCGCCAGTAAACCGAGTCCCTCACTGGCCTCATGAAATTCTTTTTCCGGTAGCGCGCTAACCACGGCACAATTGATCAGAGCGTTTTGCTTCACCAGTTTTTCAGCAAACACCAGTCCCGGCATATCGTTAAGTTTTTCGTCCGTAATCACCAGATCGACGCCCTGCTTGGAAATCTTGGATAAAGCATCGTCCCCGGAATCCGCCCAAACCAGGGATACCTCATTTTGATTAACCAGCTCTTGCGAAAAAATCGAAAAGTCGGTTTTATTGCTCGTCACCAATAAGAGATCGATCATTCCTCCCCCTTCCCCCGTTCAATAATTTTCAGAATTGTCATATTATGATGGCGGTCATTGCGATTCTGCCCGCCAACGCCATGGGCGCTGCTTCTTGCCGGCAACTTTCCACTGCCGGGAAAACTCACCAGATTACCCCTTCTTCTCCCCCCGGGACGTGGGCATTTGGGGCATCCGCATCCCGGCATGGAAAAAGTGGGAATAATGGGGCGACCCTTTGCCAGCGCGCCCAGAACGTCATCCACGGGACCGGCGACAAACGCAACGAGCTTAATGCCCGCGGCTTCCATCATCCCCGCCGGCACCTCGGATATCGCGCCGCAGATCAGAACGGTTACTCCCTGCTCGACCAATCGCTCCACCACCCGCAAAGGCCATTGAGGCGTAATCGGTTCATGCCGCCGGTTGTTGATCACCCCCTTTTCTTCAATGTCCGCCACGAGCAGTTCCCGTGCGGCATCAAACAAAGGCGAAATCCGACCTTCCCAGACTGTAAGCGCGACTTTCATTTCTGTTCCCTTTCCATTGACAGATGCAGCAAAGTTCGTGCCATGTCATCAAAGAAACAGATAAATGCAGATTGAAAACCGATATTAAAGGAGATCATTGATGTGGCGGCGGAGAAGGAAAGAGTCGCATAACCGCAGAATGAGTCGCGTAAATGGAACTTATGCAACCCTATGCGTCGCAACGGTGCGACTCTATTTCGCACTTTTTGGAGAGGTGCGCCCATCGTCCTTGGGAAGACCAATCCCCAGACGCTTCACCTTTCTGAAAAACGTGCTCTTGTGCATCCCCAACTCCCGGGCAGTGGCCAGACGATTGAAACGGTTGCGCTTCAGCGCCGCCATCATCATGCGGGTTTCAGCGGTTTTCAGATTATCTTCCACTTCCATTTCGACGGTCGGAAGTCCGACGGATTGAGAAAACGTCAAACTACGCGGCAAATGTTTTGGGAAAATCAAGCCGTTCGGGCAAAGAACAAAGGCATGTTCGATAATATTTTCAAGCTCCCGAATATTCCCGGAATAATGCTGAGCCATGAGGATTCCCATGACTTCCGGACTCACTCCGGTCACCGCCCTGCCTCGCATGCGGTTGAGCCGGGCGATAAAGCGTTCCGCCAGCAGCGGAATATCCTCTTTTCGATCCCGCAGCGGCGGCAAGGTTAATCGGACGACATCAATTCGGTAATAAAGATCTCGCCGAAACATCCCCGTTTTCACCCTATCCGATAGGTCTCTATGCGTGGCGGCAATAATGCGGACATTCGATTTAATCGTTGCCGTGGCCCCGAGGGGCTGAAATTCCCTTTCCTCCAAAACCCGGAGCAGCCGAACCTGAAATGCGGGACTGATATCCCCGATTTCATCGAGCAAGAGTGTACCGCCTTCGGCCTGTGCAAAGAGTCCCGGCTTGTCTTTTACCGCGTGGGTAAAAGCGCCGGCTTTGTATCCGAAAAGTTCCGATTCCAGAAGCGTATCCGGCAAGGCACCGCAATTGATGGCAACAAACGGCTTATCTTTTCGAAAACTTAAATCATGGATGGCTCTTGCCATGAGTTCCTTTCCCGTACCGGTTTCCCCCTCTATCAAAACCGTACTGTCGCTGTCGGCGACTTGCGGCAGGATGGCGAAAAGTCTTTGCATGGCCGCGCTACGGCTTGCCATGTTGCCAAACTCAAATCGGGAATCGAGTTCCCGGCGCAGTTCTTCCACCAGGGTCAGATCCCGGAAGGTCTCCACCCCTCCCAGCACCTCTCCGTTTTCGTTTCTGAGCATAGCCGTGGACACGATAATGGGTATCCGTTTCTTTTGGCTGTTAACGATGTAAGTGGCACTATTTATTAAAGAGGTTCCTTCTTTCATGGTGCGCTTCAAGGCGCAATCACCTTCACACATATTGGAACGGAACACCTCCCAGCAATGCTGGCCCACCGCCTCTTCCCGGGAAATACCGGTGATCTCTTCCGCGGCCCGGTTAAACGACATGATCCGCCACGTATGATCCACCGTAAAGACGCCATCCGAAATACTTTCCAGAATAATCGTCGTCACGTTGGGCGGCAGGTTTTGAGGGGGTTTTTTCTTCATTATCTTTTTTTCCACCATGCAAAAAACACCATTGAAAGTATGTTATCCATCGCACAGACTTTTCGCAAGCCGTGGCCCCTATATTTTTCCGTTCCGCCATTCGTATCCTTGACAATGGGGGAATGTTCCGATAAATTTCGGGTTTAAAATTGACAGGCGCCTTCAATCGCTTCAGACATTTTCCGGGTGGTATCGAGGCCAAATATACATAACGAACAAAAATACGCAGGACATACGCTATCATGCTTAAAGGTCAAAAAGAAAACTATGTTGGGCTTGCCGGCCTGTATGCGCCGGAGCAATTGCGCAGCTACTTTCTAAACTATATCTATTTTATCATCGGTGTTGAACTATTCATTTTTTTGGTAAGTTTCATGAGCCATCTGGGGCCTGAGAAGGGTCCCTTCCCATGGAAATTCTATTTTTATGTCGCTTTCATGGTTCCCATCGCCATCACATTTCTACTGGGACTTTTTATCATCGCCTTTAACCGGTACATCTTTGGCATGAACTCTTCCGTTGAGGATACGGGACAGCTCAACGGAGAAGAGAGCGACACCAAAAATAAATTCCTGAAGTTTAACACCCTGATCCTCAGCCTGCGCCACATTCCCTTTGTACCCACACTTTTCATACTGGTTATCGGTTCGGTGCTGGTATATAAAATGGATGACATTTTTCTCTTCATTTTCAAAGCGGGAGAAAGAGCACTTTACTATATTGCCATTGCCGCCGCCGTGCTGCTGGGAGCGGCATTCATTTTTGGATTGATTTGGGTCATTTCAAACTATCTTTTAAGCAAAAAGCACATGGAGCAGGAATACGAATACCGCAAAGACGTAATGAAAAACATGGGGTTTCTCATTCTGGATGACAATATGGTGATAGACAAAGAGGGGAGAGTGATCATGCGACATCCCACTCAAGCGTTACTGGAAGGAGAAACGCAGATTAATGATAACGTAAAAATCCTCCCCGCGCCGGTTTGCCAGAGGGAGCGGGCGCAATAATTGCCTCGAAAGAGCAGCGATCTATTTTTTGTATTTTCGATCCAATCGCCGAAGCTTTTCAATACCGATCATTGCAATGGTGAGTGAGATAGCCCCGGAAAAGGCAATTGATCCGAGCAAGGCGCCGATGAGAATAAAAAATGCGGCGGCCATGCCATGCACCGGACCCGCACCGGCGGCCGCCGCAATAAAGCCGGCCGCCGCCGCCAGCGCGGAAAAGACCATCCGCGACTCCAAATTATCTGTAATAAGAATCGACAACACAAAAAAGAGCAGCGGCAACACAATTCCCCAAAATCCGCACCACCTCAACAGCCGCAACCGCATTTTTTGCCATTCTTTGTGAAAATTCGGGCCCATTTGATTTTTAAAGGCCGCCACCGATATCAATTTATTGAAAGTGTTGATGCATCCAGCACTTCCCGAACCTTTTCGGCAAGGGCCAATGGTGTAAAAGGTTTTTGAAGAAACGCCACCCCCGGTTTAAGAACACCGCGACTGACGATGACATTGGCGGTGTAACCCGACATAAAAAGGGTTTTTATGTCCGGAACCATTGTTTTAATCCGCATTTCCAACTCTCTGCCATTCATCCCGGGCATAATCACATCCGTAACCAGCAGATGAATGCGGCCGCCATAATTATCCGCTATTCGGCTTGCTTCAATAGGTGTATCAGCAGCAAGCACCGTATAATTGTATTGTTCCAGAACATCCTTGACAAGAGCCAGCACCTGTGACTCATCTTCCACAACCAATACCGTTTCGGTTCCCGTCAATACGGGGTGACGTAGTGGCTCCGGGGTTGTATCCGACTCTCCGTGCGCGGAAGGGAAATAGACTTTAAATGTCGTCCCCATTCCCGGCTCACTGTATACGTTCACCATCCCTTCGTTTTGTTTCACAATCCCAAACACGGTGGACAATCCGAGGCCGGTGCCTTTTCCTTTCTCCTTCGTCGTAAAGAAAGGCTCAAAAATATGGGCACGTGTATCCCCATCCATACCGGCTCCCGTATCGCTGACACTGAGCAACACATACTCACCGGGATGCGCATACAGATGGTCCCGTTCATAAGCCGCGTCCAAAACGATATTTTCCGTCTCAATGGTGATGGTTCCCACGCCATCAATCGCATCCCGCGCATTTACGACCAGATTGGCCAGAATTTGGTCAATCTGAGACCGGTCCATTCGAATTTTCCACAAGTCGGCGCCCGGCAAAAAGACAAAATCGATATCTTCACCGATCATTCGTCCCAGCATTTTTTTCTGATCCAGGACCACCGTATTCATGTTTAGAACCCGGGGAACCACAATCTGTTTCCGGGAAAACGCCAACAGCTGCTGGGTCAATTCAGCGGAACGCTGCGCCGCCTTTTCAATTTGCTTGAGATGCTGGTGCAGGGGATCCTGCAATGCCAGGCGAGACATGGCAAGGCCCGTATACCCGAGGATGACATTGAGCATATTATTAAAGTCGTGAGCAACTCCGCCCGCCAGCCGGCCCACGGCCTCCATCTTCTGGGCCTGCATCAGCGCCGCCTCCGCGGTGTCCCGCTGTTTTTTTGTGTCCTGAACCGCTTTTTCCAGATCAATATTGTAAAGTGCAAAAGCGACATCCCCCGCCAGCTCAGTTAAAAGCGCCTCCTCCTCCTGGTCAATCACCATCAGATGCACGACTGAAACCGCCAGAAAGCCATAAACGGTATCCCCCTGTTTTAGCCGGATGCACAGGCAGCCGGCATGGGAATAATCAAGGGGAAGGGGGCACTGACCGCACGATGCCGTGCGGTCCATGACAAAAAAAATACCATCCCGTTCCCGCGCCGATGTGCAGCAAGGCGGCCATAAACCGTTCCCGATATTTTCAATAAATGGTGAAAAAGCTCTCCGGAGGCCCGCTCCGGCATAGATTTGTGGCGCGCCTGCCGCTTCCGCGAGAAGGATGATGGCGCCGTCATACCCCCGGTGTTTCACCAGTAGCTGACACGTCTCTTCAATGATCTTTTTCGGATCCTTCTCACGGACGATCAGCTGGTTGACATCACGGATCGCACGAAGAACACGGTTTAAATGCGCTATTCGGTATTCCGCGAGTTTTCGATCCGTGATATCCTTCAGGGCGGCCCTGGAGCGGATCAGTTGTCCTTTTGAATCTCTTTCAGCGGAAGCGGAAAGAAGAACATGGCGCAGACCGCCGCCTTTACATTGAACCTCGTATGGCACGTCCCGGACCATCCCCTGCGAAACGAGGGTGGGAAATACTTCCCGGGCGGCATACCGCCTGGACGCCGGCGTCAGAAAATCCACCCAGGGATGCCCAATCACGTCCGCACGATCATAGCCCAGGATTTCGAGCCAATAGTCGTTCACCCGTTCCAGTCGACCCTCCGGATCAACGGAATGAAGCATGATGGGAGTCTCGTTATAGATTCGCCGATACCGCTCCTCACTTTCCCGCAGTGCCTTTTCGGCCTCGCGGCGCTCGGTGATATCGTTGGCAAGCACCAGCCTGGCGCGTCTCCCCTTAAAACTGAGGTTATGGAAAACGATTTCGACATCGATCTGGCGGCCGTCCTTTAAACAATGCCGCCACTGCCCCGCCATGTTCAAACCTTCTGTTTCGGCAGCCAAAGACTTTGCAAGACGCGGCATATCCTCCTTCGGGCGAATATCCGCGATGCTCATGGTCAGAAATTCATCACGGCTGTAACCGTACTTGCGAACCGCGGCCGCATTGACATCCAGGAAAGCAAGCGTCTCTATATCATGAACCCACATGGGATGCGGATTGTAATTAAAAAGCATGCGATAAGACATTTCATTTTCACCGGCAGCACCCCCATGCAATACCAGCGATAACCAGGAAAGCAAGCCCGGCTGCCGCACCAAAAACCCCGCAGCACCTTCCTTTAGAGCGGCCCCGGCGCTTTCAATTTCATCCGGAGTGGCCAATAAAACCACGTCCGGAGCGGGTGTCCGTTTGCGAACATCCGATAACAACGCCAATGCGCAGCCGTCTGGAAGCGTTAGATCAGCCAGAACCAGATCGTATCGGTCTTTTCCCGATACACAGCTGCGGGCGCTTCTCAGGCTCGTGGCCACTTCAATCCGGGGAAATGATACAAGACGACTCAATTCGCAACGAATCGCTTCCGCATCGGCGCCATTTCCTTCAACCAGGAGGATGTTCATCGCACGCCCATGGGTGAGGGAGGTTGATTTGATACCAAAAGGAAATCAGGGGGTGAGACCACTCTTTATTTCCCCTTTCTTCTTTTCCAGCTTTGCCTTTTTCTTTTCCTTGGGTGTCTGTGCGGGTTTCTTTTTGGAATCCTTCTTGATATCCTGTGCTTTTGACATTGATCTGCTCCTTCCTGTGAAAAAATAATTAAATGCGAAAAAAAGCAGTACGGTTACTAAAATTAATCAGTCCCATGTCTGAATCCCCCTTCCGATCGACCGGGGGGATCCGTCTTCCCCAGATATACCACATGCCGGGGCCCGCCCCCGCGCAACCGTTGGTTGGTCACCGAAAAACCGGCCTCACGAAGGCGCTTCTCAAATCCCGCGTCATAGTCTTCCCCCCACACGGCAAAAACCCCATCGGGCTTGAGAGCGACCCGCGCGGTTTGAAGGGCAACGCTCCCATAGAGCGGGTCATTTCGTTTGTGAGTTCGAACATAGGGTCCGGTGTAAAGATCCAGCACGATGGCATCAAGGCGCTTCGAGGAATCCGCTTTGGCATGTTTCTGAATGAGGAGGGCGACATCCGCAATTTCCACGGTAACCCGGCTGTCCTTGACGGCCCCCGCCGTGAGATGGGCCAAAGGACCACGACACCACTCCAGCACGACGGGATTTAACTCAGCCACCCAAACAACGCTCTCTTCGGGCAAGTGATCGAGAACCGCCCGAAGCGTATATCCCATCCCCAACCCCCCCACCAGAACCTTCGAACCCGGTTGGCTTTTAAGGTGGCCGCAGGCCAGCTGCCCCAGAGAGACTTCGCTCCGGTGGGACAAACTGTTCATGAGCACACGCCCTCCGACGGTGATCAGAAAATCCCGATCGCTACGCCGTCTCAACTCGAGAATGCCTTCTTCAGTGGGAATGCTCTCTATGATTTGCCAGGGGAGAGCCATGAGGATGAATACCTTTATTGAATCGTTATCGCTTTGAACGGATGCATCAGAATCCGGAATTGGCAAACTGAATCCTGACTGGAAACGTCCACATCGGCTTATGGATTCCGAAACCAATGCGATTGAGGGCGTAATTTATTCGTTTTTCTGTTCACAGTCAAGAGTGATTTTTTTTAAAGGGAATTTTTTTAAACTAATTCTAAATGTTATATTCTGTGGCGTGGCCGATACGATGATCCAGGCCAAAAATCGACATATGGGTCGTCAAATTCACGGATGAATGCCCTGGCCTTCTTCCCTTTGTCGATGCATGATGGTATAGGAGTATTGGGCTGTAGCGCCCTGAATACCCACCAGGAGAAATAACGATGTCCTTTCTAAAACTTTTTTCAAGCCCCTCTCCGGAAAAACTCTTGAAAAAAGGGGATGAGCTGGCTCAAATCCGGCTATGGGGCCAGGCTGCACTCGAATATGAACGTGCGTTGGAAAAGCTCGATAAACAGCCAATCCCCTCGCCTGACCTATTGAAACAACTGACTGAAAAAATTGCCCGAGCCAGAGGATTTCTCGCCAGTGAGCATCAGCAAACCGCCGAAAACCTGATAGATTGCGGAGAGTATGATGAAGCGCGGGACTTGATTACCCTTTCATGCAAACTCACCACGGACCCCGGACTCTTGGCGCTCCTGGCGCATCAACTTGAGCGAATCGAATCCCTGCAAGGAGAGACCGAGCCCGAAGAGCGGGTTGATGAATTTTACGGACTGGCGGACGCAGATGACGCCCCCGCCCTTGATGCAACGGATGACGAATATTTCTTCGCCCTGTGCGGCACCCTTCCCCCAAAGGTGCAAGAGGCCTATTTGAGCTATGGCGAAAATTTTATATCCGGTTTTATCGCACTCAATGAGGGAAACTTTCAAAAAGCCGCGGACCATCTTTCCAGCGCCATGGCGGAAAATCCGGAGCCTGGCAGCTATATTCCCATGGAACTGGCGGCCGCATATCTGCATCTGGGAAAACCGGCCGAGGCGGAGCAGTTGCTCAACTCCGTTCTCCGGCATCATCCCGATGCCCTTCCCGCTTACCATCTGTTAAGCGAAATCCATTGGGAGCGAAAAGACTTTGAGCGAGTCGCCACGATCCTTGCCTCCGTACCCGCGAAATTGGCAAACTCCCTTGCCGTGATACTCCTCAAGGGCGAAACATATTATCTGGCTCAGGACTTCGAAGCCGCAAGGGACTTTTATCACGTTTTCTTAGATACCCACGGCTGGGATGAAACCGTCGCAAAAGCGCTTGCCAAAACTTATGAAGCCACGGGGTCGTTTGAAAAAGCCCGTGATCTTTACAAGGAATTAATGAACCGCTGCAACAGTTGTCGCACCCGGATCGATCCGGAAATCAAGCACAAGTTTGCCGAACTGAGCTATTCCAGGGGGATTTACAATACGGAAATATTGGAGCTGTATCTTTCCCTCGTTCGGGAAATTCCGGGAAACGCGGCCGGATACTATGAAAAAATCAGCCAAATCTACACGGCCCAGGGCAACAAGACGGAGGCCAATCGCTTTCTATCCTTTGCTAAAAGAGCGCGAACGGAAAGGACTTCCGCATGATAACCATCGGCAGCTATAATGAATTGGTGGTGGAACGGGTGGTTGATTTCGGTGTCTATCTCAACCCAAAAGCGGATGAAGTCCTTCTGCCCTTAAAATATGTCCCCGAAAACACTCGCCCCGGTGATACCCTCCGGGTTTTTGTCTATACCGATTCGCAGGACAGACCCGTGGCAACCACCCTTTCGCCAAAAGCCGTGGTGGGCGAATTCGCATATCTTCAGGTAATAGCTGTTACGTCCTTTGGGGCATTTTTAGACTGGGGGCTTGAAAAAGATCTCCTGGTTCCCACCAGCGAGCAACAGAGCCGGATGAAAGTGGGCGAAAAATATGTCGTCAAGGTCTGCCTGGACGAAAAATCCCGCCGGGTTTACGCCACCAGCCAAATTGCCCGGAACTGCGAAAAAACGGCTCCGGATCTCGCAATAGGGCAAAAAGTGAACCTGCTTATTTATGGTCTTTCCGGAATCGGCGTCATGGCGGTTGTAAACAGCCGATATCCCGGAATCCTCTACAAAAGCGAAACCTACGAGCCCCTTGCAATAGGAGAAATAACAGAAGGATATGTCAGCAAAATCCGTGAAGACGGAAAAATTGACCTGGTATTGAAAAAACCGGGGCACCAATCGATAGCCGACTCGGGGGCAGGCATCCTGGAAACCCTTCAGAAAAGGGGCGGTTTCATCCCCTGTCATGATAGAAGTGCGCCAACTGAGATCCAGCGTATCTTTTCCATGAGCAAAAAAGAGTTCAAACGGTCAATCGGCGGATTATATAAGGCCGGAAAAATTGACATTACGGATAAGGGGATTCGGATAAAGCCATAGCCCTTCCCGGCTCGACCCCGAATTCACACCGCCATACGCGTCCAACTCAAAGAGATGAAATTTCTTTTAAGTACCGAAACAGCAATCTGGAAGCGGTAACTCCCTTATCGGCCTCGAATTCCTTCTTCGCGTTTCTAACGAGCTGGGTCAGCCGCTGTCGTTCCGCATCGGGACAACACGCCAAGATTTCCTCAATCAGCGCCGAGTCTCCCCGCGTCAGGGCATCACGCCATGTTTCAATCCGTTTGAAAGCCATGGCCTTATCGTGGTCCCCTAAACGGATATTTTCCAAAACGTCGCGGATGGGCGCCAATTCCATCTGACGCAGGAGCCCGCCGATATATTTTATCTGCCGGTTTCTTGCAGCATGTGCCGTCGCCTGCCGCGCTATCCCGATCGCCTCCCGAAGTTCAACCGGCATATCGATCTTTTCAAGCTGCGTGGAAGACAGCCCCACGAGCTGATCACCCAGCTTTTGCAACGCCCTGTCTTCATTCTTGGCCTGGGTTCTGCTTTTGAAATCATCATCCATTTTTTTCAGCCCTGCCGGTAAGCGGACACGTTATCAGGTGATGAGCAAGTCAGGCTTCCCTTTCCGGCGACGGATAATTCTGGCACCGCTGACGGTGCTTTTGGCGGGTATCTTACTGTTTCTGATGTTCATTTGATCATTCTGAGCAAACAGCTGCTGCAACTTGGCTTCGATCTCTTTTCTTTTAGATTCTTCCATTAATCTTTCTTCTATTATTTATCGGTTGTTTTTCCATCACTCGCGCCCCCTTCATTATTACGAAAAAAAGCCGGCTTATCAGCGGCCTTTGACTGCGTCACGGAGCCTCTGAATTTCCACAGCCCATCTGCAAATACAAGCAGGTACGTAAATAAAACGCAAAAAAGGATGTTTAACCAAGCGGTGACGATCACTTTATGCGGGGGATGGCTGGATTCCAATTTACGACGGACATGTCACGCCGTTTTATTGATGAGTTGTTTACATGAGACAATCGGGCTTGGCAAGTCCTAAATGCATTCCCGGTGTCTTCATGCAAAAAAAAAAAATCAAGTTGATGCCGATTTTATTTCCAGGGTGAATCCGCGAGGGTGGGCCCGTTAAAATTAAAAGGGCACTCCTTTCGATATCGGAAGGAGTGCCCTTAAGTTACTCGGAAATAAAAATTAAATCACAGTAACATTTGCAGCAGCAGGACCCTTTTGACCTTGCGCGATGTCAAAGGAAACCCTGTCACCCTCATTAAGAGACTTGAAACCGGTCGAATTGATGCCGGAGTGATGAACGAATACATCCGGTCCACCATTTTCCTGTTCAATAAAACCGAACCCCTTGCTGTCATTAAACCACTTAACAATTCCATTAGCCATGGTAATATCCTCCTTTCATAAAAATTCTCAAAGCTACATACTGGAGGGTACCACTTTGGCAAATGGATTAATCCTTCAGGACGAAACCGTCCCGCCAGTCATTGACGGAACTTCATTGATTGAATCGATACTAAGCCGCCTTCACACCGAATGCAAGCGAATTATTTTTTTTTTTAAGAAACAACCGGAATCCGGTTTATGTCGAAACTATTTGCGCAGACGACACAACAACCGGTTGACTCACAATGTTCAATTTTAACAGCATGTTTAAACAATTCATACACACCAACCTTGACCGGAAGCCGTTTTTCGTCAATACTAAAAGGAGGAAAAGAAAGCCGCTGAGCAACCGATGGAAAAGCAACCATGGAGAATCTCCAGAAAACAAGGAGAATGATGATGGACCCTCGTCCCACGAGACCGTCGTTTGAATTCGGATCCAATTTAACACCGCTCGGCAAGCGGCTTTTAATCCTCTATGGCGGGATCTATATTCTGGAGCTTTTGCTGTCGAACTGGTTCGCCACCCCCTTCGTTTCCTTGCTTCAACTATACCCCCTCACTTCTCCGGATTTCCATCTCCGGCAAATTCTGGCCCATCCCTTTCTTCATGATCCGGAGGCGCCGATCGGTTTTTTGATCAACTGCCTCATGCTGTATTTCTTCGCAGCTCCGATTGAATATGCCTTGGGTGCCAAGCGATTTTTGATTCTTTTTTATTTTTCCACCCTCGGAGCGGCCCTCTGCGGACTGGCGTTCAGCAGCGTGTCGGATTTTAGCGCCCCCTTTATGGGTATGATGCCAAGTCTTTTAGCGCTGGTGGTTGTCTTTGGATTATTAAATCCTGAAGCGACCATCCTGTTAATGTTTATTTTACCCGTAAAAGCAAAGCTCCTGAGTTACGCAACCGTATTGATAACGCTTTTAACCTTCCTGGCAAAGGCCAACCCCTATGGCGCCTACCATCTGGGCGGCATTCTTTTTGGCTTTATCTATTTTAAAGGCCGCGGAATGCTGTTGGATCCCCGGTCGCTTCAACTAACATACCTGAACTGGAAACTGAAACGGAAGCGCGCTAAATTTAAAGTGATTCAAGGAGACAAAAAAAAGAATGACGACAAGCCGACTTATCACTGATACCCTCAATTGCCATCAGTGAAACAAAATACATCCTTAAAAGCAGAGGGAACGATTGTACTTCAGGTTCTGGTATTTGCCTTGGTGGCGGCGGCTTTCACCACGATTTATATCATCCAGCCGGTTCTTCCCGTCCTTCAAACTGAATTCGGGATAGATGAATTTAACGCATCGTTAACCATTTCCGCCGTCATTTTGGGAATCGCCCTCGCTAACCTACCGTTTGGAATAATTGCGGACCGATATCCGATCCGGCCCATTATCCTAACAGGCGGCGCGGTGGTCTGCGCATGCGGACTTTTAAGCGCCGCCACGCACACGTTGTGGCTTCTGATAGCCGCCCGGTTCGTTCAGGGACTCTTTATCCCATCGCTGACAACCTGCCTGGTAGCTTATTTATCAAGAAGTCTTCCCATCAATCGACTGAATGTCGTGATGGGATCTTATGTATCCGCTACCGTTGCGGGCGGCCTCGGAGGTCGTCTGTTAGGCGGTTGGATTCACCCCCCACTGCACTGGCGGTATGCGTTTGTGAGCGCCTCCGTCTTTCTGGCAATCGCAACCCTGGCTGCCATTCGATGGCTGCCGGACAGCTCGAATAGAGGTGAAGCGGCGTACGTTCCAATTGGGTTTAAAGATCTCCTCCTCAAAAGACATCTGTTGCCCGTCTATCTGGTGGCTTTTGGGGCTTTTTTTGTTTTTTCCTCAATATTCAACTATCTCCCGTTTTATCTTTCCGGCCCCGCCTTTGGAGCGGATACGAAGATGATTACGTTCATGTATCTTTCCTATATTGTCGGCATCATCACCGGACCCGTTGCCGGCAACCTGAGCAATCGAATCGGCAACGGTGGAACCATGACATTGGGCACGCTGATATTCGTCCTGTCAATTGCGCTCACGTTTGTGCAAGTTATCGGCGTGATGGTGCTCAGCCTGGTTGGGGTTTGTGCCGGTTTTTTCGCGATTCACGCAGCTGCAGCCGGTGCGCTTAATCGAAAGCTCACAACCAGCCGGGGCCGAGCCAACTCGCTCTATGTGCTTTTCTACTATCTGGGAGGAAGTATCGGAATCACTTGCGGCGGATATGCGTGGAAACTCTCCGGCTGGAGCGGCGTGGCATTTCTCTGCTTAGGAGTGCTGCTGATTCCCCTGTCCATCGGGATAACGGAAATGATACATGACAAAACCTAACGAAAATCATCAGCAATCGCCCGACTGAAAAAATCACGATAGAAGCTTGGGTGTTTTTGTTCTGCTGCTGAATTGATAAGGTTTTTCGGAAATGAGGTCCGTATCGTCGTATTCATCCGTATCGATAGTCGCAGACTCTCTCCTTGAAGACGAAACCAATTCTTCCATATCCACGACCAGGTCATTTAAGTTCACCGCCTGGCCATTAAGTTCTTTAGCAGCCGAGGCGGATTCTTCCGAGGTGGCGGCGTTCTGCTGGGCAATATCATTCACGTCTTTTATGGCGCCGCTTATCTTCTTTATTTGGTCCACCTGATGCAACGACAGTTCGGATATTTCTCCCAGCATTTTCCCAAGTTTGGATGCGCTCTCCGATATCTCGCCAAATGCTTTGTTGGTCTCGGTCACCATACTGTTGCCGACTCTCACTTTTCCAATAGTTCCATCAATAAGCTGAGCCGTGTTTTTTGCCGCTTGCGCACTTCTCATCGCCAAATTTCTGACTTCTTCGGCGACAACGGCAAACCCGCTTCCCGCCTCGCCCGCTCGGGCTGCTTCAACAGCCGCATTTAAAGCCAGTAGATTCGTTTGAAATGCGATGGCGTCAATATCTTTTACAATTTTTGAAGTTTCATCGCTTGCATTCGATATTTCGCCCATGGAAGTTGTCAGCTGCGTCATCGCCTCATTTGCCTTGTTGATGATTTTGCCTGTAGTTTCTATTAGATGATTGGCTTCGCGAGCGTGTTCCGCGTTTTTCTCGGTGACCACCTCGGTTTCTCCAAGTGCGGCGGAAGCCTCCTCTATGAGGACGACCTGGTTTGATGCCGCCTCCGCCAACATGTTGCTGACGGAGGAAATCTGCCCGGATGCGTGTGAGAGTTCCTCGGAACTGTTGGTGATCCCTTCAATGGTCTTCTGTAAGACACCGGCTATTTTTTTTACGGACAAAACAGCGTAAACGACTCCTGTCAAAATAGACGCGCCGACGATCCACATAATGATGGACAGCGAAATGCGTTTTGCCTGTTGGGTCATCTTGTCGGCCTCTTCCGATAAGGCCTGAATGGAAGCACTCAGATTGGTTAGCTCCTGGTTCATCTTGGTGGACAAACCGATCTGTTCCTGAACCAGACGATGATATTCTTCAATAGCGTTTTTATATGTGGAGAAATTGCTTTTTACGCCCTTGCCGACCGGTTGCAACGATTCACTGGTTCCAACGAATTCCAGCCATTTGTCAATCGCACTTTCAAGCTCTTTGATTTCCGAGACTATTTTATCCCACCGCTGTTCAATATTTCGATTGACATAGCCGATACGAATGGCTTCCAGTTTCTGACAAGAAAAATCCATCTTCTCGAATTGCAGTACGCCTTGTTTAATAAAACCGTGCAGGCTGGAAAACGTTTCCAAGGTTATTTTTTCCAAACCCACTTTTTTATTTTCAACCTCAGCGAACAAGCTGACGGCGTCTTCATACGTTTTGAAACCGTTTTTTATGGCTTCCAGCTTACCGGCGCCGTCTCCTCCCACTGAAGCGAGATTGCCGCTAAGCCTCAAAATCTTTTCGCTGATTATTTTCAACGACTGTTTAAGATAACTCAATGAATCCGCCTGATCTTTTCTCCCTTCCTCATAACTGAGCAGAACATATTGGGTAAAATCCTTCTGAATGGTTTTAAATTCAATGAGGATGGCACTCGCCTCCTGATATATTTGAAGAGCGCTTGTAACACGGTTTAACCCCCAGTAGCCTGCCGCACCGACGATAAATGTCAACACCAGAGTTATGGAAAAACCGAGTCCGATTCTTTTCCCGATAGTCATGGCCTTTCTGGTCATTTTCTCCATCCCCTTCCAATTGTTGGAATTAGTGCGCTCATCTTCGGAATACCCGCCTGAAGGAAGATTAAACCCTATTATCGGTTCCATCATCCATTACATGTTTTACAACATAAATGCTTTTTAAAGTCAATATAACTTAAATTTAGATGGTTACCGTTGACATCCCTTCCGATCACGTTTATTTATGTTCATCATAAAGGTTAACGTATTAACAAAAATCTTGCGGAGAGTGAACGTGGGAAAATATAAGTATAAAAGCGAACTCAGAATAGATGAAAAAATACTGGTTGCAGCGGTGATGGTATCGGAATCTTGGAAAAAAAACTGTTCATCCATTTTTAAGAATTTTGGGCTTACTTATCCCCAGTACAATGTGCTCCGAGCCCTGCAGGCATCCGAGGACGGAATCAATACGATTACCAATATCAGCGTGGCAATGCTGGTGTCGGGGGCAAACATGACCGGCATTGCAAAAAGGATGGAGAAAAACGGATTCCTGATAAGAAAGGGGGATCCGGATGATGAGCGGAAAACAATGCTTCAAATTACCCCAAGGGGAATGAATACGATGAAAAACATAGCCGGCGATTTAAATCGTCTGGTTGATCATCTGCTGCAAGACATCCCCGTATCCCAAAGAGCAGAACTCCTTGATGCGTTCAAAAAGATATTGAAGGTCAGCAAATCCTTTGTTCCCAACCAATAGTGCCCAAACCGTCCGGCGGCCCAAGACACCGGCGGTGAACGATCATGGAATGCCTAAAAAATACAGGCATCGATATTTCTGAGTGAGATATTTTAAGCAGCTCTTTGCTAGAGCCCGTTTAATACAGCACTGACAAGCTATCAACAAGATAGGGAACTGTGTTACCGGAAATCGGCCTTGATCATCGTACCGGCCACGCCAGGATATTTTTTCCAGACCGGCAGGAACTCGCTATCGCTCAAACAGCCTGCCGCTCTTCCAAAAACACCCTGGCGCTGCCTCCCTGCCGTGGGAAATCAGCCGAAACGATGATCAAGGCCCGGAAATCCTTTATGAGTTCTGGATTTCCGGTAATCTTTAAACTGAATCTATTTCCACCGATGGGGATCAAAAGCCGACATGCCCTTAGGCCCCCATCAACGCCGTCGGCAGAAAGGTAGCAATCTGCGGAAACAGGAACAGTAGAATCGCGGCAGCAACGAGAGCAAGGAGGAACGGATACACACCGGCATAAATTACACTGAACGGTTCTCCGGTGATCCCCTTTACGATAAAAACGCAGATGGCAACCGGAGGAATCACCACGCCTACCATAACGGTAATACCGATCATGATGCCGAACCAGATCGGATCGAATCCCAGTTTCAGGACCGCCGGGTAGAAGATCGGGGTTGCCAGAATCATGAAGGCAATATCGTCAATGAAAGACCCGCCGATAAGATAAACCAAAACGATGAAGAACATGATAATGTACCGGTTGATGGGGAGACTCGTGATCCAGTCCGCCGCAATCATCGGAATCTCCGTAACGGCGAGGAAATGGCCGAGAACCGCCGAACCGCCGACGAGCATGAGCACCATGCAGGCCATCCGGAGGGATTCATCGAAGGATTTCACCATCCCATCCAACGTCACTTTCCCTTTAAAAATAGCCACGATGAAAACGGAAACGGTGCCGATGGTTCCAGCCTCCGTAGGCGAAAAGAAGCCTTTCATGAGGCCGCCGATAATTACCCCAAAAACAATTGCAACCGTCAAGAATTCAGGCAGGGCCACGGCTCTCTCTTTCCACGATGACCGCTCCCCTCCAGGCGCTATGGTCGGATCGATTCTTACCCAGCCGAAGATAACAACGGCAAACAGAAAGGAGATTAAAAGCCCCGGAAGCACTCCGGCCAGAAACAGCTTCCCAATCGACTGTTGAGTGATAATGCCGAAGATGATCAGGGTGATGCTTGGCGGAATCAAAATTCCCAGCGTTCCCACCGATGCGACGATGCCGTTTGAGAGCTTCTTGTTATAGCCGTAGCGTTCCATCTCGGGGATGGCGACGCTTGCAAAGGTGGCACAGGTGGCCAGCGTGGAGCCGCACATGGCTTTGAACAGCGTTGCGCCGACTACCGTCGCCATTGCAAGCCCTCCCGGAACATGGCCCACGAATTTATAAGCCGCGCTGTAAAGCTTATTGGCAACACCCGAGTAGTAAGCAATTTGCCCCATCAGAACAAAAAGAGGAATAACCGTCAGACCGTAAGAAGTAAAGGTATCCAGAAGATCCTTGGCCAGAAGGTTGGTTGCCGCACTAAAGGAGACAACGTGCGCGAAACCGAGAAAACCAACAACGGCCATGGAAAAGGCCAGTTCAAACCCCGTAAAAAATATCCCGATCAAAACAATAAGGGAAAGGATACCTACCGTAATATCACTCATTTTCGCCTCCAACGAGCTTCAGGATATCGCAAAAAAGCAAGAGGGACTGTATGTAACAGCTTACACCCAATCCGTACGCAACCGGATAGAAAGGAATCCTGAGCGTCTGGCTGACTTCCTTCGATGCGTAGAGACTCCCGGCATAGCCGAAGAAACTCCAGCCGATAAAGAAAAAAAGCGCAATTCCCGCGCACCGGGTTATGATGTTGACAATATTTTTCCAATTGAGTGGCTCACCTTTCCGCCGAGGACGTCGGTCAACTAAAACATCCACGTATATATGACCTGACATCCAGGATGTATAGGGAATAGCAAGACCGATGACGATCCCTCCGGAAAAAGAGATAATTTCATAAGCGCCCAGAATGGGCTTTCCAAAAGCTCTCAAGATCACATCGGCCAACGTGACAAACATCATAAACGCAAGCGTAAGGCCGGCGATTACTTGAGCGGATATGCTGGCTTTGTGCACAATTCGAAGGAGCGTGCCAATGCCACTGGGCCGCGTCGGCTTCCCGGATTTTGCATCCATAACACCTGTTACTGGAGTACCCACACGATTAATCCTTCCGTCAAATGGGCTATCATTTAAAAAAAACCGGTGGTCTGAACAAGTGATCAGTAAGAGCCGACAAGACAAGCGCCATCGGCCGATTACTGATCACTCTTCACAATTCACCGTTCACTGTCCACTAAATTCTTACGGATGAGCCGCTATATAATCGGTACAGAACTTCACGACTTCATCGCCGGGCAATTTTTTTTCTTTCATTTTCTGGATATACTGCTCAAACAGGGGTTTCACTTTCTCTTTTGCTGCCGCCTGCTCTTCGGGCGTTGCGATCACCATCTTGTAGCCGGTTTTTACCAAGGCTTCCTCTGCTTCGTTGTCCAGCTTATTCCACAATTCACCCTGTTTCTTGACCCATTCCTCGCTTACTTCCGTGAATACTTTCTGGACATCCGGGGTAAGACTCTCCCATCGCTGTTTGTTCATGGTGACAAACATACCCGAAGTATAGGTACATCCGTAATTTTTCAAGGTATATTTAACGAAATCGGAGTAACCCCAGTTTTTAACGCCCTCGATCGGCAGAAGCACCCCATCCAGAAGACCTTTTGAAAGCGCATCGTAGGTTTCCGGCATCGTTATGGTAACGGGCGTGGCTTTCAGCAGTTTCGCCATTTCCGCGTTTGTTCCATTCGCTTTTATCCTGAGACCTTCGACATCCGCCATCTTCGTAACCTCTTTTTTGGTGCTGAAATAGCCCGGTCCATGGCCATGAAGGTAGAGGATATGCGTATCATTGAGTTCCGCGGGATTGAACTTCTTGTAATACTCGTTAATCAGCATGGTAGCCTGAAGACCGCTCGTGTAGCCAAGAGGGTAGTCTATCACGTCGGTTAGTGGAAACCTGCCCGCCGTATAAGCAAGGAGTGACTGCCCCATATCGGCGATACCTTTTGAGACGCTGTCATACGTCTGATTTGCGGGTGTCAACGTGTTGCCGGGGAAATAGGTAATCTTCACCTTGCCGTTGGTCCTTTTCTCAATTTCCCTGCAAAATTCATCGCCGAGCATGCCAATTGGATGGGTGGGAGGAAAGAAATTTGAGTAGCGGAGTTTGACAACGGGCTCATCCGCCGCATTGACATGACCTGAGAACATAAGAAATGATGAAACAGCGAAAGCTACGATCAGTAATGATACGCGCACAAACCTTCTCATAATACCCCCTTCATTTTTTTTGTTAATCGGTGCCGAGATCGCCATTGCTTGCCTCCCCCTCTTTGACTTAAGTGTTTTTGATTGACTTCCTGTTCCGTCCATAACACCCCCCCATTCCCGGATTAATTGAATGAAGGATATCACCCCGTTGCACTCCGTTTAAATCGAACCGGCCTTTTTAAGCTCCTTTAGTTTTGAAGGTCCAAAACCAAAGTATTTGGAGTAGATATGCCCATTATCGTAGCCCACCGGGCGGCATACCCATTTCGTCCTTATCGGTGTTTCCGTCATTTTGTGCTGCGCCTGGGCGACGACAACTTCCCCATAGACCGGGTCCTTGACTGGAGTCAAGACGCCTCTTTCCGCCCAGTTCGCGTCCTTCATGGTTTCCAGAGGGGAGCACACCGGCGCCACCACGGGGGAAATAGGGGCCAGACGCCCATTCTTGCCGTATTCTATCGACATATTCACCAACTCCTGGTTGGTGTATTTTTCCGTCTCGGCAAAGACCAGCGGCGCCCATTTCAATTGCTGCTCTTTTTGCGTAAAAATCGTCAAGTCCGTCCAATCACCGGCGCCCCAGTCATCCCATTTTCCGACCATATCGGCGAAAGCCTGCCACATCTCCAGCCGTAACCCACCCAGGAAAACAGCCCCATCCCTGGTGGGCGAAAAACAGTACAGCCACGCCCCCTTATCCAGACTCCCAAAACGTTCCGCAACAACACCGTCACCATGGTACCAAACGGGGTTGGTGTCATCAAAACGGGCGTAAGCCTCGGATGTGGAGACATCCAGCGCCTGACCTTCTCCACTTATTCCCCGCCAATGCAGAGCCGCGAGAATGCCGACCGCCATAAATGTACCCGGCTGAGCCCACCCTATCCACGGACCGGCCTTGGTGGGCACCGCCCAGGGAAATTCATCGTAACTTTTTCCTTCGGGCATGACCTCGCCGGTCGCCGCCTGTATTCCCGAGCGTGCCTGAGCGATATTATCGTAATCCGGCATCCGGCTTCGGCTCAACGGCCCAAACTGCCCATTGGCGGTTATGGAAGCAAATATCAGCCTTGGGTTTATCTCTTTTAATTGTTCATAGCCGATACCCCACTCATCCATGACGCCGGGCCTGAAGGTTTCTATAAGAACATCCGCCTGACGCACCAGAGCTTTTAGAATTTCCCTGCCTTCCGGCTCTCTTAAATTCAGGGTAATATGAGACTTGTTTCGACCTTCCGTTAAGTAGTTGAGACCTTCCCCTTTGTATAAGATCCCATAGGGAGTGCAGGTTCTGATGAAATCACCCTCCGGCGGTTCTATTCTTAACACCTCCGCGCCGAATTCAGCTAAAAGCGAAGAGCAGTAGCAACCGGCGTAGCTCTTTGCACTCAGGTCCAACACGGTTATATCATCCAGCGCCTCGAGCTTGGTATGCGCCACCCGAGGGTCACTTTTTTCTTTCACCCACTCATTCCAGTTTTGCACCGTCTCCATCCTTTACGCTATTCCTTCCTCATCTCTTGCCAAAATGAGCCCGGCCTTGCCATCCCAGTCAGCGGGCGGTCTACGCCCCGGTAAATCACCCCATTTCCCCAAAGCGCCGCACGCATATAACTGCTTAATCTGGTCTTCATTTCTGCCAAGATGATGCGTCATCACGTACTCGTTGTCAAACCCTACCGGTCTGACGGACCACTTGACTCTGGGAGGCGTCTTGGACATCATTACCGGAAATCCATAATCCCGATACTGACCGAGAATCGGATCATCAATTTCGGTGATAAACCCTCGCTCCCGGCAATGCTCGTCTTCCATGATGTCCTTAACGGATTTCACGTGAGACGCAGCGAAACCATACTTTTCGGCCAATGCTTCGATTTCCCCGACGGGCTTGGTTCTTGCCCAATCGGAGATAATTTTAATGACATCGGTCGCGTTTTCCTCCTTCAACCGTGTCAGATGGTCTTTAAACCGGGAATCGTCCGCCAGTTCCGGCTTTCCCATGGCAGTGCACAGCCCTTTGAATTCCTCCGGGGCCGGTGCGGCTAACGCCACGAAGTCGTTATCGGCGCAATAAAATGTGTCCGCCGGGCATATGGATACATCCCTGTTTCCCGAGGGCATGGCCTCCTTCCCCGTAATCTGCTGGTATGGCCAGACCCAGGACATCACCCGCATGATATTCTCGGACTGTGACAGTTCGATGAACTGGCCTTCTCCCGTTCTGTCCCGATGGTGAAGCGCCGCCAATACCGCCACCTCCCCCATCAATCCGCCATAATCATCGCAGGGATATATGCTGCTCTTAAGCGGCGGTTGGCCCGGGAAACTCGACATCCAGGCATATCCGCAAAGTCCCTGAGCCGCGCCGTCGTTGGAAGGCCTGTTTTCGGCAGCGTAAGGGCCCCACTGACCAAAGCCGGTCTTCGAGATGTAAATAATGCGAGGGTTGATCTCTTTTATTTGGTGATAGCCGACATTCCATTTCTCCATCACCCCCGGCCGCAGATTAATCTCGATAACGTCAGACTTGGCCGCAAGATCCTGAAACACCTTCTGCGCTTCAGGTTTATGCAAATCGAGGCCAACCCAATATTTATTGATGTTATTGTGAATAAATACCGGCGGAAACCCTTTGTAAAAATACCCGAAAGGCGTCATGTTGCGTCCGGTATCCCCGATGGGGGGAATTTCACATTTGATCACTTCGGCGCCCATGGTCCCCGCCCAACCCGGCCCGGTTGGGCCAAGAATCAGCGTGCCAACCTCAAGGACTCTGAGTCCTTTTAACGGCAATGGCTTTGTGTGTCTGTTTTTCTTATAATCTTTCCATGTTTCTTCCGCCATAATAATGAACTCTCTCCCCTTCGTTTACTTTCCTCCGAAAGCCTCGTCCTGAATTTCCATAGCCGCCGGGCAGGTATCCATTACGGCGGCAATCCGGCCGCTTGTCACCGGCATAACGGTTCGAATAAAATATTCAGCGGATTTAATCTGTCCTTCGTAAAAAGGCGCATCTTTGCTATTGGCAGCCGCATCCAGCTTTTGGCTCGCCAATACGGCCCGCCACAACAGCATCCAGGCCATTACGACATCTCCCGTAACATCCATGAGCGGATAGGCGTGAGCAAACGCCCTTTGTACTTCCGGGCCCGCGGCTGCGTCAGCGAGATACCGAGCCGCTTCATGCCATGAAATCACTACTTTTTCAACTTGTTCCGCCAGTCCGTTGAGTGCCGGTACTTTTCTGGCCGATTCAATGGTTTTTTGTATCTGGCGGGTAAGATCCTCGAGAAGTCGCCCTTTTTTCATTCTCAACTTCCGTCCCAACAAGTCCATGGCCTGAATCCCGTTGGTGCCTTCATAGATAGCGGTCACGCGAACATCCCGAAACAGTTGTTCAACCGGATATTCACTGGTGTAACCATATCCGCCGAAAACCTGTATGCCCATGTTGCAGACATCAACGCCTCTATCGGTCACATAGCCCTTACCCACGGGAATCAGAATGTCGATCAGGTTCTGATAGGTTTCCCGGTCGGCATCGTTATCCACCAGGAATTTCTTATCCTCGCATACGGCAATAAAATACAAAAAGCTGCGCATCCCCTCGATATACATCTTCATCGTCAGCAGCATGCGCCGGACATCCGGATGATGGATAATGGTCACCTGCCGTTTGTCTTTGGCGCCGATCTTGGGACCCTGAACGCGCGTCCGGGCAAACTCCAGGGCGTGCAGATAAGATGAGGAAGCACATGCCAAGGCCTGGGCGGCCGTAATGAGGCGCGTTTCATTCATCATGTGAAACATGGCCGCGAGCCCCGAGTTTTCCGCCCCCAGCAGCGTTCCGACGCACTTTCCCTTGGTTCCGAGCGACATGGTGCAGGTGGGGCTGCCGTGCAACCCCATTTTCTCTTCAATCCCGGTACAGACGATATCGTTCGGCTCTCCGAGGCTGCCGTCGTCATTAACGTGAATTTTGGGCACCAGAATCAATGAAAGTCCGGCACTTCCCGCAGGCGCGCCTTCAATACGCGCCAGCACCGGATGAATGATGTTTTCGGCCATGTCATGCTCGCCGCCGGAAATAAACACTTTGTTTCCGACAAGGCTGAACGTGCCGTCCTCATTCCGGGTGGCTACGGTGGTTAAGGAAGACAAATCCGATCCGGCTTCCGCTTCGGTGAGAACCATGGTGGCACCCCACTCACCGCTATACACCTTTTGAAGGTATAGCTTTTTCTGCTTTTCCGTACCGAATGCCTCAATCAGCCGTCCGGCGCCCCGGTTCAACATTCCGACCATCAAGATGGAGAGGTTGGCGCCCAGGAGATATTCCCGGGCCGCCATTCCCACCGTTTCCGGCATTCCCTGACCGCCCCAATCCACCGGGCAGTCCATAGCTAGCCACTCGCCTTCCACCAGAAGAGCCCAAACTTTTTTGAATCCCTCGGGGGTAACCACTTGGCCGTTTTCGTATTTGCACCCCACTTCATCGCCGATTTTCCAGGTGGGAAGAAGCTCCTTCACCGAAAGATTGCGTGACTCGGTGACCACCATATCGATCATCTTTTTGGTAAATTCCTTAAACCGATCATGAGCGCTAAATTGCGATGCTTCATATTGCTCATGAAGCACGAAATCAATATCTCTACGATCAGCAATTACTTGTGCCATCTTAAACGTCCTTTAATTATTTAATTATGAAACATGAATCAACTCAATTGCTGAGGTTCTTCACACAATGTATTTGCCGGCGGCAGATATCTCCGCTGCAATTTCCCGGTTGATGGCAATGACGTCTACCGGTGCGTACCGCATCAGCTTCGCCAGATCTGTTCGCAATTGCTTCAACTCATTACCAGCCGCCACCGCGGCTAAAACTTCCGCCGCGGCTATACCGAGTTTTTCTATCGTACTGTAAATAAATGCGGTTGCCATCTTCGTCTTAAGGCGAGCACCCTTTTCACCTGCCTGTTGCACAGCCTTTTGGGATCGCAACCAGGAACTCTCCATGGCAAAAGCCCCGATGGACAAGTCGGCCAGCCGTTCAAGAATTTCCTGCTCCTTCATGAGGTTATCACCCCATTTTTCCAACGCTGCTCCCAGAGTAAACAGGAAGATATCTTTTGCGGCCTGCGCAAGGGTGCCGGCATCAACGCGATCCGGCACGCCGGAACCGATTTTCTCCTTCACGTTGGAAATTGCCTCGATCAAGGGCAGATCCCCCTTGGTTCCCCGGCGGATCAGCAGCGTCGGAATCAGGTTTCGGTTGATTTCATTTGTCCCTTCAAAAATCCTGAATATGCGCGCATCCCGGTATAGCCTTTCAATGGGATATTCCGCGATATACCCATAGCCACCATGAATCTGAACGCCTTCATCGACCGCGTAAGCCAGGACCTCGGTGGCAAACACCTTGATCAGTGAACACTCGAGGGCATACTCCTCAATGCCTTTAGCCAGCACCCGGCCCCCGTCTGGCCCGCTCGCGTCAAGACTTTCCATTATGTTATTGATAAGTCCGCCCGTCCGGTAAAGCATGCTTTCGGCAACGTAGATGCGGGTTGCCATCTTGGCAAGCTTTTCCTTAATCATGCCGAACCGGGCGATGGGAGCGTTGAATTGCCTCCGCTCGTTCGCGTAGGTTGCGGACAGCTCCAGAGCATATTTGGCCATTCCGACGCTGTTGG
Source organism: Pseudomonadota bacterium (assembly GCA_043797445.1). Classification (GTDB taxonomy): domain Bacteria; phylum Desulfobacterota; class Desulfobacteria; order Desulfobacterales; family JAFDDL01; genus JAZDPP01. The sequence continues at coordinate 33,853 of JAZDPP010000163.1, read as the reverse complement.
CGGCGCATTTCATCCGGCCCATGTTCAGGATATTGAAGGCGACAATATGCCCCCGGCCGATTTCGAACAGCAGGTTTTCAACCGGGACCTTTACATCGTCAAGAAAGAGAGTTCGGGTGGATGCGCCCTTGATCCCCATCTTTTTTTCTTCCACTCCGGAGGTAAACCCCTCCGTTTTTCCATCAACGATAAATACGCTGAGCTTGGTCCCGTCAATTTTTGCAAAGACGATGAAGGTATCGCCAAACCCCGCATTCGAAATAAATTGCTTGACGCCGTTTAGAATATAGAATTTCCCATCGGGGCTAAGCGTTGCCTTGGTCGTCAACGCCATCGCATCGGAACCCGCCCCCGGCTCCGTCAACGCATAGGAAGAAACATGCTCCCCGGCGGCAATGCCTGGCAAATACTTCTTTTTCTGCTCATCGTTACCGAAAAAGACAATTGGAAGGCTTCCGATTCCCACCTGGCCCGCATGGGCGATAACCAGCGAACCCGCTCTCCCCATTTCTTCCGCAATAATGATCGACGTAATCTTGTCGACATCGATACCGCCATATTCCTCGGGAATATCCGCAGCCAAAAGCCCGAGGTCTCCGAGCTCCCGAAGAAGTTCCGATGTAAACCCTTCTTTTTTGGATTCCAGCTCATCCATTCTGGGCGTAACCCGCCGGGTGACAAATCCGGAAGCGGTATCGGCAATCATTTTATGTTCTAACGTAAAGTCTTCAGTGGTGAAGACCTCTTGAGGGTTGGTTTCCTCCAGAAGAAAACTCCCTCCCTTGGGAATATTGGTCATGGTATGTTCCTTTCATCGAAACGCCCACTTAGGGACATCGTATTTTCTAATATACCACTTATCCTGCTCCTGCTCCTGCTCCTGCTCCTGCTCCTGCTCCTGCTCCTGCTCCTGCTCCTGCTCTTGCTCTTGCTCTTGCTCTTGCTCTTAATCTTAATCTTTCTCATGATTACTGAATCAAGAGCATGATTAAGAGCAAGAAGAACGGGAATATCGGTACCTGCCCTTCAAGGGGGATATGAAATAGCGCTCCTCAAGGACATACTGACACCCGATCCCGATTGACGGGATCAGGTGTCAAGAGTTGATGCACTCGTGAACAATCGAAAATCAACCGACTTTCAGGATAAGTGCGGCGGCCGTGTCGCCGGCCGCGCAACCGGTAAACAGCATATAGCCCCCACCGCGAATCACCGTCTCTTCGATCCCCTCGATAATGGCCCGACCGGCCGTCGGCGACTGCGGATGGCCATAGATGAGCGAGCTGCCGTAATTGTTAAACGTGTTCACGTCGAGGTTCATCTCTTTGGCCATATATAAATCATTGGCCGCAAAGGGATTGTGCGTTTTGATGGCCTTCATATCCCCGGCCTTCAAGCCGGCTTTCTCCAAAGCCATCAATGCCGCCGGAACCGGCGCCATGGCCATGTGGGCTTTTTTGACCCGGCTAAACCCGTAAGAGAGCACCTGAATCTCAACGCCGGGATCGGCGCTGAGAGACTTCGCTTTTTCGCGGCTCGTGACGACGAGCGCACAGTTACCATCCGCCGGATGGGTCTGGGCGCCGAAAGTATGCACGCCGTTCGGCAGTACCGGTTTCAGTCCGGCAAGGCCTGCGGCCGTGGTTTCCGTAATCCCCTCATCCTCGGCGATGGTAAGCGTTTTTTTCTTCGAGAGCTTTACTTCCACCGGGAACATATAGCGTTTTTGAAAGGCCCGATCGTCCGCAACCGCGTCCAGATACTGCTCATAGCGGCGAAGCGCCACAGCATCGCATTCTTCCCTCGTAACACCGGCCATTGCAGCCACATTCTCGGCGGTCTGTATCATGGCGCCACCAGCCCACGGATCAAAACCGAAATGATCCATCATCCAGTTTTCGGATATCACCTGACCGCCGGGTCCATTGGGATTGGGCCAGATGGTGTGGGGGCCGTTGGAACACCGATCCGGGAACAATGTGTAGGCATTTTCGCAAAAACCGGTTTCAATGCTCATGGCCGCCTGAAAGACACCGATCGTGGCCGTCGAACAGGCTTGACTGATCAAGAGCCCCGGACTGTCTTCGGCACCAATGAGGGCCGCGGACCAGGGACCGCCGTAAAAGAGTTTCGGTTGACCGACGGTAACCCCCAATATGACGTAATCGAACATCTTGGCATCCCATCCCTTGGTGGCGATCCAGCGCTTTGACGTCTCGGCGCCCAAAGTGATGGCATTCTCATTGGCCATGCTGCCCTGCCAGCGGGAAAACGGAGTACTATAATAGCCTTTGTAAGGAATAAATGCTTTGCTTAACATATAAGAAATCTCCTTTTTTTCAAAATGTGGGTTAAACCCTATTCGATGTTTTAAAGATTGAATCGTGCTCAGGCGTTCTTGAACGACGGCCGTCTTCTTTCAAGCGAAGAGGAAAGGCCTTCCAGCGCATCCGCAGTGGAAAAAATCTCCTGCAATCGACCCAGCTCCAGTTCCACACCCTCCTGAATGGTGAGTTCCGCCTGCCGATCGATGATCTCATTGGCCATTTTCAGGGCAAGCTGCCCCTTAAACCCGATTGTCTTGGCCGTGCGAGCAGCCAGTTCGGGAGAAACACCCGAAAGGGGCTGACCGGAAAACAGCTTTTGAATATTTTCGGCGTCACAAATCTTTTCAATCTCGCCAAATTGAGCGGGAAGATCGCGATGCCGGTATTTTTCAATTTTCTCACCGGCTATCATAGCCGTAAGCGCCTTGGGGATTTCCTCCGGTGACGTCAGAACGGTCACGACCCCCAGCGCATTGGCGTCTGTAGCGTTGATGGCGGCTCCCGTAAATACATAATACTTGGCCAGAGAAACCCCCACCTGTTTTGCAAACCGCAGCATCCCGCCCAAACCCGGGAAAATGCCGATGCTCGTTTCGGGAAATCCCATGGATCCCTCCGGAGTAGCCAATATCTCCTGACAAGCCAGCGCCAATTCGCTTCCACCGCCCAAGGACAAGCCGTCCAGAAGCGCAATGGTCTTTTTTTTCGAATTTTCGATTCTGAGAAAAAGCTCATGCCCTCTTCGCGTAAAGGCTTCAATATCGGAAACGCGGCCGGCTTTGATTTTTTCAACGAAATACCGAATGTCCGCTCCGGCCACAAACGCTTTTCCCGCCCCCTGCAAAACAATCCCCTTGACGGATGCATTGCCCTCCGCTTCTGAAAATCGTTTTTCCAGCTGATCGATCACCGCTTCGTTCAAGGCGTTCATCGCCTCTGGGCGGTTGATCGTGATGAAGGCCACATTCTCCTTTATATCCATGTTTACAACCGAAACTTCAGACATGTGAACTCCTTTTCTCCCCGGGCCTTCGACCATCCCGGATGTATTCGATCAGTAACATAAAGGCCGGATATTCTAAAATATCCGGCCTTTTTTTACATCAGTCTTTCTTTTCTTCGCTTTCCATTCCGATGAGTATTTTTTCCGGGGTGATGGGAAGGTCCTTGCATCGGAATCCCGTTGCATGCCAGACCGCATCGGCAATGCAGGGCGCCGTTGGAATCGCAAGCCCCTCGCCGGCCTCCTTGGCTCCCAGCGGCCCATTTGCCTCAAAGGTATCTATATGAGACACCTCGCTTGGCGGAACGTCCATGGCATTGGGCATTTTGTAATCCAGGAAATTGCAATTCAGCGTTTTGCCGCCATCCATGATAAACTGCTCTGAAAGGGCGTAGCCCAGCCCCATCTGAATGGATCCCTCAAGCTGCCCTTCAACGGCTTTCTGGTTGATGACGGTACCACAGTCGTGAGCGGTCCAGAATTTCTTTACCTCAACAACGCCGGTTTCCGGATCCACTTCGACTTCGGACACTTGGGCCCCAAAACTGAACGCCGGCGTCACCATCCCCTTATTCCGGGGGGTATAATAACCGCGCTCGAAAACGGGTTCACCCCGATTGTTTTTTTGCGTCAGGGCGACCGCTTCACCGAGAGAAACCCCGCGATCCGGTCTATTGATCGGAAAAACCTTTCCGCCTCCACACTTCAGCTCATGAATGACATTCAGATTAAGCTTCTGCGAAACACTTCCGAATAACCGGGCTTTGATTTTTCGGGCCGCATCGACAACGGCGTTCCCGTTCATCAGCGTCAACCGGCTTCCCCATGCGCCCAGATCCGCCTGAGGGGTAATAGCCGTGTCCGCCGAAGTGATACGAATGTCTTCCATTCCAATCCCCAGCTCTTCGGCAAGGATTTGTTTCAATACCGTATCGCAGCCCTGTCCGATATCCGCGGCCATCGTCAACAAATGGGCCGTTCCATCATCAAAGACTCTCACCTCAACCGCGGAGAAGGGATATTGGGTGTTGAACCAGTTGAATACGCCTCCGGAGATAAAGCTGTAACATCCGATGCCGATGCCCCGACCCTTCTTGAAATTCTTCCGCTTCTCTTTCCAGTCGCTCATCTCGGAGACCTTTTGAAGCGCCTCGATAAAGCCGCAGCTCGATATGATGGCCACATCCGGAATCTGATCACCGGTGACTTGCGCGTTTTTAAGCCTTATTTCGATTGGGTCGATGCCCAAGGCTTCCGCAGCGATATTCATCTGCGTTTCGGAGGCAAATATGGATTGCGGCGCACCGAATCCTCGCATCGCGCTGGCCGGCGGTTTGTTGGTGTAAACATGTTCGCCCAAAAATCGATAACTCGGATACCGGTAAAGCATGGCGCCAAAGGTGCCGCACAAGAAAGTCGCCGTCGGTCCCATCGCATTGTACGCCCCACCATCCAGATGGATTCTCAGGTCCTTTCCCGTCAGCGTCCCGTCTTTTTTAAAGCCGACCTTGGATGTCAGTTTCATGGCATGACGTCGTCTGCCCGCCATCAATTCCTCTTCCCGTGTCAACGTGAATTTTACGGGCCGGCCTGTTTTTTTCGCCATGAAGGCGGCGCAAAATTCCCAGGCCCGCAATTCCATCTTGCCGCCGAATCCGCCGCCGACAAACGGTTTTATAACGCGAACGTCGTTTTCCCGCATGTTCATGGTCGACGCCAAAAGGCACTGAATGATGTAAGGCACCTGCGTGGAGGTCCACAGGGTGATTCTGCCGTCCAGATCGCATTGTGCTATCGCTGAACAGGGCTCCAGATAGGCAGGGCTCACCGCATGAACGGTGAACGTATCTTCCCGGACATAATCCGATTCGGCTAACGCCCGTTCCACATCACCGTAGTGAATCTTCCGGTTTACGCTGATATTCGTCGGGCAGTAGTCGTGAATCACCGGCGCTCCTGATCGAATCGATGCGTCCACATCGAAAACAGCGGGAAGCTCTTCATACTCGACCTTGATTAAGCTCAGCGCCTCTTCAGCGGTATCCAGATCGATTGCGGCCACCGCCGCAACCTCGTCCCCGATAAAACGCACCTTATCAAAGGTCAGCGGGTATTCATCCTGGGTATCCGGAAACAAACGCCAGTTGCCGTATTTGATTTTGGGCGTGTCATCCCCTTTAATGACACATTTGACACCCGGAAGTGCTGCTGCCCGGCTGGTATCGATGTTCACAATCCGAGCATGGGCAAAGGGACTGCGTAACAGACGGCCATGAAGCATTCCTGGCAGTTTGATATCATCCGTATATATTGAAGATCCCGTCGCCTTGGCGCGCCCATCGTTTCTCGGGACACTTTTGCCGACAATACTAAATTGTTCCATAGGTTATCCTCTTTATCCAAAACTGTGAACTGTTAATCGTGAACTGTGAACTGTGAACCGTGAACTGGTAATCGTGAACTGTGAACTGTTAATCGTGAGCTGTTCACTGTTCACTGTTCACCGTTCACCGTTCACCGTTTCATTGCGTTATCATACGCTCCCCGCAAAGCGCGGCGCACCAGAACAGCCACTATTTTTGACCGATAACTCGCGCTCGCCCGGAGATCCGTTATCGGTGTTGTCTCCTCTGACGCCTGAACTCCCGCCTTGTCGAGAACATCCTCAGTCCATTCCTTCCCGCGGATCATTGCCTCCGCCTTGGCGGCGCGTATCGGGATCGGACCGCAGGCAGCGATAAAAATTCGAACGTCCTCACATTTCGATCCGTTTAAGGTAACCTTGGCGGCGGCTCCAACCGCGGTGCAATCGAGCTTGCCTCTGGCGGAAAGACTTAAGTAGGCGGTCGCGGAATTTGGATCCGGTACCGGTGCATGAACCGCCGTTACGATTTCAAACGGTTTGAGTGCGGTAGCCCCCGGGCCCTTGAAGAAATCTTCAAGCGGCAGCTTGCGCTCTCCTTCCGGGCCACGGATATAAACCTCGGCCCCCAGGGTCAGGAGGGTCGGCGCGTTGTCGGCGGCGGGAGAAGCGTTACACAGGTTCCCGATCACCGTCCCCATATTGCGCACCTGCGCGTTGGCGGTTCCTCGCGCGGCCGCTGCAACCGTCGGATAGTATTTAACAACATCGGGATGAATGGCCACATCCGCCAAAAGGGCCGTGGCGCCGATGGTCAACCCGTCGCTCTTGTCAAAACGAATTGTATTCAACCCCTCGATACCCTTAAGCGCAATGATGGTCTTGAGTTTCAATCCGCCGTGACGCATCTTGATCATCAAATCCGTCCCGCCTGCCATCACCCGAGCGTCCGGGCCTTTGGATTGTAACAACTCGATCGCTTCTTCGATCGTGCTGGGCATAAAAAAGTCAAAATGCGGAAGTCTCATGGCGTTTTCCTTTCTGAAGCTTCTTTCATCTTTTCGCCGGCGGTGGCGACAGCTTCAATTATTTTCTTGTACCCCGTGCACCGGCAAAGGTTTCCGGCCAAAGCTTCCCGGATTTCGGTATCGGTGGGAGAGGGATTCTGACTCAACAGATTCAATGCCGACATTTCCATTCCGGAAGTGCAAAAGCCGCATTGAATGGCGCCCTTTTCGATAAACGCTTCCTGGATGGGATGCAATGTCTCGCCGTCCGGCGCCATCCCCTCAATGGTCATAATCCGTTTTCCCTGCATATCGATGGCCAGGCTGAGACAGGAACTGACCGACCGGCCGTCGACAAGCACCGTGCAGGCGCCACAATCTCCTGATCCGCAGCCGATTTTGACGCCTATCAAATTCAGCTCCTCCCGAAGTACTTCGTTCAGGGTTTGCCATGGTTGAACGGCAACCGAGTAGGTATCACCATTGACGTTCAGTTCGATGAGATGTTTCATCATTCTCTTCTCCTCGATTTCAATATATGTTAACTCCATGTTCCAAAATGTATCGGTATCGTTTTTTGCATGTTTTTTTACATATTTTGCTTAACAAAAAGCGTCTACGCCGGTTCCATCGGATAATTTCATTTCAATTTCAGATGGATACATAGATGCAATAGAAACCCTCGTCCCGATAGTAACCTAAAACATCATGTAAAATCAAATTAGCTGCGGCAAAAAGAAAAACCCAAAAATGAAGATGAAAATATCGCAAAGTGGAAATTGCTGATTGTAGAGCGCTGCTTTTGCAGATCGATGATGTTGAGTTTCTCCCTGCCCATCCGTCACCTCAATGTCCGTAATTAACCGATAGGGGCGCTTTATGTAAAAATGATTATTTCGTTGTTAAAAAGTTAACGTGTTGACTTTTTGTATTGCATAATATGAATGATCCTGTCAAGATTATTTTTAAAATTTTGCCGAATCATCTTTTTTTTAATTATTTTTAAATTAACATCTTGCTATTGTTGTTTTTTTCTATAAATTGAGGTCCGCTGTCAGCGAGGCTGCGCGGCCGGTTGAATAGAATACGGCTGCAAAATTCAAAGCCGGGATAATGCCGCCTCGGCGTTTCGTACATTTGGGATGCAGGGATGAAGCCGATGAATTCTGTCATTACGCGGAGGCAAACGGTTGGTCCTTCTTGCAGCTCTACCATAGGGAGAAAATTCATTATGTCCAACAACAATTATAAGAGTGACATGAGCATTGATGAACGCGTGTTGATGGCGCTTGTCAGGGTCGCTGAACGTTACAAAAAGCATGCCGCGGCTGTCTTTAAAAAATACGAACTCACCTTCCCGCAATACAATGTGCTGAGGGTGCTGGACGCTTCAAAAGACGGGCAGAATACGATAAAGGATGTAAAGCGGATCATGCTGATTTCGAGCGCCAACATGACCGGCATCACCAAGAGACTGGAGAAATTCGGGTTCATTACCAGAAAGAACGCTCCCGAGGATGACAGACTCAAGTACCTGGAAATAACGGATAAAGGAAGGCTTGTGCTAAAAAACATTGTGGATAAAAAGCTGAAGCTTGAGCAAATGTATCTACTGACGTATTCGGATGAAAAGAAAGCCGAGATCCTCAAGATATTGCGTGAGCTTCTTAACATCACTAAATAAAAAGGGCGAAAACTTTTCCCGCCGCGAGGCCCGAATAGTAATGGCCGGGTAAGGCCACGAATCCGTTTTTCTCTGAAAGCTTTTTTCCCGACAGAAAGTTTCTTTTCTTTTTTTCTTTCCGGGTAGCCGATTGACTTCATTTCCATATCTCCCATCACCACCCTATTAATCTGTCATATAAAGATGTTACGATTTACGCATCCGGCCTGCTCACACTTGGCATGGCATCTGCATTAAATCCTTGAAAAATGAGGTTCGAGGATGCGATACCGCTTTTTCGCCGGCGAAGAAGCTGCTCCAGTGCCATAAAATCCACCCCGCTGCGGGTCTTCGACCGCTGATCATCATCCGGGGTTTCGAATTTAATAGAATACCGTCTCCATACGTGACAGGCACGCAGCTTCCGGATGACCCGGCAGCGAACCCACCAAGAGTTCTGCCTGATGACGTTACAAAACGATAACCAATAAAATGAGGTGAATTTATGACATTTAAACTTGATCTGGGGGAACAATTCAATGCGGCGGACTATTTCGTCGACCGCAATATTCGGGAAGGCCGCGCGAACAAAGTAGCCGTATTATGCGAAGACCGGAAGTTAACTTATGAACAGATCCGGGTCGGCATGAATCAGGTCGGCAATGCGCTCACTTCCTGCGGTATTCGAATAGAAGACCGGGTTGCGCTTCTACTGCTCGATACGGAAATCTACCCGCAGGCGTTTTTTGGATCCATTAAAATCGGCGCCGTCCCCATCTGCCTCAACACCTTGATGAGATCGAAAGATTATTTGTATTACCTCAACGACAGCCGGGCACGCGTATTGCTGGTGGATGCGTCCCTACTGGCGTTGATCCAGGAGATCCGGGGAGAACTGCTTTTTCTTGAAAAGCTGGTGGTGGTTCACGGTTCAGCGCCCGAAGGGGACATCACTTTCGATGACTTTATCGCCGGGAAATCCGGAGAGCTCACGGCGGCGCCGACCACTCCCGACGATACCTGCTTCTGGCTCTACAGCTCGGGCTCGACCGGACAACCCAAGGGAACCGTTCATTTGCAGCATGATATGGTCGTTGCCACCGAAACATACGGCAAACAGGTATTGGCCGTGAAGGAAAATGACGTTTGCTTTTCCGCCGCGAAGCTGTTTTTCGCGTATGGACTTGGCAACGGCCTGTACTTTCCGTTCGGTGTCGGCGCCACAACCGTGTATATGCCCGTCCGGCCGACTCCCAAATCGGTTTTTGACACCATCAATCTGCATCAACCCACCATTTTTTTCGGTGTGCCCACGTTGTTCGGCGCCATGCTGACGGAAGAAGGGGATTTGGGACGAGCCCGAATCTGTGTATCGGCCGGTGAGGCGTTGCCGCCCGATATTCTGAACCGCTGGAAAAACCGTTTCGGAACCCAAATTCTGGACGGCATCGGGTCTACGGAAATCTGTCATATTTTTATTTCGAACCGTGAGGGGTCCATCCGTCCCGGATCCACCGGCAAAATCGTCCCCGGTTATGAAGCTCGTATCGTGGATGAGACCTTCAATGATGTTCCAGACGGTGAAATGGGCACCCTTCTCATCAAAGGCGACAGTGTCGCCGCCTGTTACTGGAACAAGCATGAAAAAACGAAAAAAACCATGATCGGCGAATGGATCAATACGGATGACAAGTTTTTCCGGGATGAAGACGGTTATTTTTTCTACGTCGGACGTTCCAACGACATGTTGAAAGTTGGCGGTATCTGGGTATCTCCCATTGAGGTCGAGGCCTGCCTCATGGAACATCCGGCGGTAAAGGAATGCGCCGTGGTCGGGTGGCCGGATGATGAAAATCTCATCAAGCCCAAGGCATTTGCTGTTCTCAATAAGGAATACGACGGCTCGAAAGAACTGGAAAAAGACCTTAAGGCCTTTGTTAAAACGACCTTGGCGCACTACAAATTCCCGAGATGGATCGAATTTGTCGACGACCTGCCGAAAACCGCAACCGGAAAAATCAAAAGATTTATCCTCGCCGATAACAATATGTTTTCAGAAGCAAAGGTGGCTTGACACATAAACATCAGTAAAGGGGGAGGTATTATGGTGGCGTACAAAAATGTTACACAATGGCTGGACAGTCTCATCCTCAACCGTTTTCATGCGCTGGTCATGTTCCTATGCGGTTTTGTCCTTATTTTTGACGGCTATGATTCCCAGGTTGTCGCCTATATCATGCCGCAGGTCATGAAAGAGTGGGAGTTGACACCGGTTGTCGCCGGCTCGATCGCATCCTACGGATTTGCCGGCCTGATGGTGGGAGCCGCCGGGTTCGGCATGCTGGCCGACAAGATCGGCCGCAAGGGCGGATTGATGCTCGCCCTTGTGTGGTTTTGCACCTTCAGCGGCGCCGCGGCCTTTGCCACGAATTTTAAAATCTTTTGCGTTCTCCGGTTTCTGGCCGGTATCGGCATGGGCGGCGCAATGCCCATCGTCATCGCCCTGACCAGTGAGTTTTCTCCCGCCCGGATTCGCGCCAAATGCGTTACGGCCATGTTTGCCGGTTTCACCACCGGCTGGGCCGTAGCAGGTGGCGTTGCCATGCTCGTCATTCCGGTTTGGGGGTGGCGATCGGCGCTATTGATTGGATTTCTGCCCATATTATTTCTCCCGGTTCTTCTGAAATGGTGCCCGGAATCGGTCCGTTTTCTTGCCCAAAAAAATCGAATCGACGAGGCCGTCAAAACCATGCGGCGAATGGAAGCATCCGCGGGGGTATCCCCGATCGCATGGGAGCGGCAGCACTTTGTGTTTGGCGCAGGACCTGCCAAAGCCAATTTTACGGATATTTTCAAGGGCGGTCTCGCGGTGATGACCATTCTGCTCTGGTTTGCTTACTTTTTTAATCTTCTGGTCACCTACGGCCTTTCCACATGGCTGCCGACCTTGCTGGTCAAGCAGGGCTTTCCCATCGTTAAAAGTTACAGCTACGGTCTTGTCCAGGCGCTCGGCGCTTCTGTCGGCGGCTTTGCCTGTGGCGCATTGATGGATAAGTTCGGGAGAAAAGTGGGGCTCTTCATCTGCTATTTTCTCGGTGGCTTTGCCGTATGGGCCTTTGGAAGCGTGACCAACCCGGCCTCCCTCTATATCATCGGCGGTCTTGCCGGCATGTTGATTATCGGCGCTCAGATCGGAATACAGGTCGTTGCGGGCGAGTCCTATCCCACTCACATTCGCACCACCGGCGCCGGCTGGGTCATGACTATCGGGCGCATCGGCGCCATCCTCGCCGGTGTCCTCGGGGGCGTGCTGCTGGGATGGGGGTTTACCTTCAAACAGTTCTTTATCTTCTACGCGGTGCCCTGCTTCATCCTTTCCGGTATCACCCTGCTCTTCAAGGTCAACAAGTCGGAAACCCTGGAGGATATCGCCAAGAGACTGACCACTTCAAAAGAACCGGATACAAAGCGGGTGGTTATTGAGGCCACTCAATAATTGCAACACGCCACGTGATGAGATTATAAGCGGGTGCGCCAGGCCAAATACGCTGCGCACCCGTTTTGTTTTTTCGCCTTGATCATCGATTCGGCCAAACCCGAGTGGCGAGCAGGTCACGCCAGGGTGTTTTTGGAAGCCCGGCAAGCTGTTTGAGCGATAGCGAGTTCTTGCCGGGCTGGAAAAAATGCCCTGGCGTGGCCGAAACCATGATCAAAGCCAACATTTTGAATTCCCAACTGGCGGATGGAGGTTACAAATGGTATGGTAGCCGGAAATCGGGTGCCGTGCGATTACCGCCGCACCCGGCAGGAGAGCGGAAACAACAACAATTGGTTGAACACCCCATGCCATTTTCGATTGCCGATTTTTTTGCGGACAAACGCGAAACCATTATTTCCGCGTGGGTCGACGGTATTAAAACTCAAATCGGCGGTATGTATACCGGCCGCGATATTGAAGAGATCATCGGTACCGTTTCGGAAGCCTTTGACGCCAATATCCACATCATCCTTTACGATGATTTTACTTTCATCAACCGCTTCATCGAAAAAATCACCCAGATGCGCCTGGAGGCGGGTTTCCTTCTCTCCGATGTGCAGATGGCCTTTGAGCTGTTCAGAAGCATTGCCACCCCCCTGCTGGCCAAAGAAACCCCGGTGGAAGAGTTCAGTGCGACGATCATCAAAATCAACCGGTGTCTCACCTATACCATTCATCGCTTCAGTGATTTGTTTCAATCCATGCATCAGGCCAAAATTCTGGAGCATAATCAACGGCTCGAGAAGGAAGTACGGGCACGAACAGCGGCGCTGAAAGAATCGGAGCTGAAGTATAAAATCCTCGTTGAAGAAATCCAGGACGGCTATTTTGTCGTGCAGGATGAGATCGTCGTCTTTGCCAACCCGGCCTTCGGGCAGATGCACGGATACGAGCCATCGGAAATGATCGGCAAAAGATTCTTCTCCTTCATCGACCCTCAAATTCGGGAAAAGCTGATCGGCGACTATCACAAAACCCTTAAAAAATGGGGAAGCCCGCGAGTTTTTGAATACCTTCGGCTGACCCGGGACGGCAAAAGCTATCCTACCGAAATTTTGGCTAAAGTGACCGAGTATGATAACAAGCTCTCCACCATCGGCATCTGCCGTGACATCACGGAGCGGGTGATGATGGAACAAAAAGTCCGGGAAACCGAACGAATGGCCTATATCGGTCAGATTACGGCGTCTCTCTCCCATGAGATTCGAAACCCCCTTTCCGCGGTCCAGATGAATCTTCAGATCCTGAAAAAAAACCCCCGGCTCGAAGGCAATGACCAGAAGCGGATCGATATCTCCATCCGGGAAGTCCGGCGGCTGGAAAGCATCCTCAAGGAGCTTCTCGATTTTGCCAAACCGATACAGCTGAATTTCGAGCTCAATTCCGTAAATCAGATCCTCCTGACTTCCATTGAGCTTCTGGAAATGAAATTCAAAGAGGAAAAGGTGACCCTCACCACTCAGCTCGATTCAAAAATTCCGCCCATAACGCTCGATAGAGAAAAACTGGAGCAGGCCATCATCAACCTCCTACTAAACGCGCTCGAGGCCTCATCCGCCGGAGGCCACATTCACGTTGAGAGCAGTTGCATTAAAATGAACCGGAGATATGTGCGAATTATCGTTTCCGACGATGGCTGCGGCGTGCTGGAAAAAAACCTTGACGATATATTCAAACCGTTTTTTACTACCAAAACGAGGGGGACCGGCCTCGGGCTCAGCAACGTAAAACGAATCGCCGAAGCCCATAAAGGATGGGTTGAGGTGGAAAACCGCGTCCCCAGCGGTGCTTCGTTTAAATTCCATCTTCCCGCGCAATAGGGAGGCGCTTAAACCATGGTAAAGATCCTGGTAGTGGATGACGAGGTGTCCATCCTGGAGACCCTTGACATGTATTTCACCGAAAAGGGGGTTCAGGTTTTTAAGGCGGAAACCGGAGAAAAGGGCTTTTCCCTTTTTTGTGACCACAAACCGGATATCGTGATCCTCGATATCCACCTGCCGGACTGCAACGGCCTGGACCTGCTGAACCGGATCCGGTCCGAGGGATATCTCACCAAAGTCATTATGATTACCGCCTATCATGACATGGAAACCACCATTCGGGCCATGAAGCACGGCGCTTACGACTATATTCACAAACCCCTCGACGCCGACGTGGTGGATGAGGTGATCCATCGCGCCCTGAGTATTCTGGAAGCCGAACGGGAAACCCCCATCCTGGAAGCCGGGCCCAAAACGCCCAACGCGGATGTCATCATCGGCAGCAGCGATGAGATGCGAAAGATTTTTAAAACCATCGGCCTCCTGTGCCAGAACCGGGCTACGGTTCTCATTCAGGGGGAAACCGGCACCGGCAAGGAACTGATCGCCCGGATGATTCACCGCAACAGCCTCTATGACCAGGAGCCGTTTATCACCCTGGATTGCTCGTCCGTTGTCGAATCGCTTCTTGAAAGTGAGCTATTCGGCCATATGGAGGGAGCCTTTACCGGCGCGAGACACACCAAGAAAGGAAAGATTGAGCTGGCGGGAAACGGAACCCTTTTCCTGGATGAAATCGGTGAGCTTCCTTACCATGTTCAGGGGAAACTGCTGGGATTTCTTCAACGCCATGAATACATGCGCGTCGGCGGTCAGGAGGTATTGAAAGCCCGGTGCCGGATCATTGCGGCCACCAACCGGGATTTATTTTCCATGGTGCATCAAAACAAATTCCGGCAGGATCTTTTTTACCGGCTGCGGGTCGTGATCATTCAGGTTCCCCCCCTCCGGGAACGTCTTTCCGACATTCAGGAGCTCGTGAACCATTTCCTGCAAAAAATAAATCTGGAAATGGGCTCCACCGTCTCAAAGTTGCAGGATGGCGTCATGGAACGGTTGATGGCGCATCCCTGGACGGGAAACATTCGGGAGCTTGAGAACCTGCTGGTCGAAGCGGTGGTCCGGGCGCGGGGGAGTGTTCTGCTGCTCGATGAAATCGAAGACATTCTGTCATCAAATCACATCACCGCAAAGTCCGGGCAACCCCCCAATTCTCTTCCGAATATGGAAAAGGACCATATTCAAAAAACCCTCGACAAACTCGGCTGGCGGCGCACCGAGGCCGCGCACCAGCTTAAGATTTCGCTCCCCACCCTGCGCAGTAAAATTCGAAAATACGGCATCACGCCGCCGGAGACGCCCTCTTCGTGATCCGGCTTCGATAGATTCGCTTATTGCCGGATTGGGTTTTGCCATCGCGGATAATTTGCGCTATGGATGCCGGAAAGAAAATGCGGCCTTGATCATCATATCGGCCACGCCAGGGTATTTTTTCCAGACCGGCAGGAACTCGCTGTCGCTCAAACAGCCTGCCGCTCTTCCAAAAACACCCTGGCGCGGCCTCCCTGCCGTGGGAAACCGGCCGAAACGATGATCAAGGCCGAAAATGCGGCAACGGAGGGACACCGGATTGGGAATCGTATGGAACTGACCGAGGAGCAAAAACAAATCGTCGCATGTGATATCGGGCCCGGCGATATTCTAAAAGTCACGGCTCTGGCCGGCACCGGAAAAACAACGACTCTCGTGGCCTATGCCCGGGCAAGACCGCGGCTTCGGTTTTTATATGTCGCCTTCAACAAAAGCGTTCAGCTGGAAGCCGCCGCGAAATTTCCGGATAACGTTACCTGTAAGACCTCCCATGCCCTTGCCTTTCCCCGATTCGGTTCAAAATACAAGGATCGTCTCATTTCCGGATTTAAGGTCCATACGGTTCAAACGGCACTTGCCCTTTCACAACCGGAAGAGGCCCGGTTTGCCATCGATACCTTGAACCAATACCTGGTTTCCGCCGATGCGAAAGTGGCACGGCATCACATCCCCGCCATCGCACGGCAATACGGCAAGAAACGCCTGGCGGAAATCCCGGATTTTGTAAAACTTGCCAATGATCTCGGGCGGCTCATGTGCAATGGGGAAAACCCGGAAATCGGAATGCCCCATGACGGGTACCTGAAACTTTACCAGCTTTCCCGGCCCGTGCTGAAGTACGACTGTATTTTGATGGATGAAAGCCAGGATTTGAATCCGGTCACGGCCGATTTCCTGCTGGGCCAGGCCGATATGCCCAAGATAGTGGTGGGAGATCCGCATCAACAGATTTACAGTTTTCGCGGCGCACGGAATTTCATGAGTGAGGTGACCGCCACCCGGGAACTCTACCTGACACATAGCTTTCGGTTCAACCAAAAAATTGCCGCTGTTGCCAACATGGTCCTGTCCCGGTTCAAGGGAGAAAAACGACGCGTTCTCGGCTTGAAAAAAAGTTCTAACGCGGGAAAAAAGGACAGGATGACGATTATTGCCCGCACCAATTCAAAGATATTCGATGAAGCGGTGCGGCTGGTTCGCCGGAAGAAAAAAATCGGTTTTGTGGGCGGCATCGAAGGCTACCGGTTAAACCGCCTCAAGGATGCCTACTACCTTTACGCCAACCGGGTGCCCGATATCGCAGACCCCTATATCAGGAGTTTTGACAGTTTTTCCGAAATGGAGCTATACGCCCGGGAAGTCGAAGATTTTGAAATTGCGTCCATGAGCAAGGTCGTAAAGGAATATGGAGATCAAATCCCGCCGCTGGTGGACACATTGCGGCAATGCGCAGTCGAGGCCGAAAAGGCCGATTTTCTCTTAACCACCGCACATAAGGCCAAGGGGCTCGAGTGGAACTGCGTGCGCCTCGCGGATGATTTTCCCAATCTGGTCGAAGGCAACGAAATCATTCCCAAGGACCGGCTGGAGCCGGATGAATTTAATCTCATTTACGTTTCCATGACCCGGGCGATGGACAGCCTGAGCTTTGAAGACGGGTGCAGCCTCGTCCCTTTCATTCTCAAATTTAAGGAGGCGCGATCATCAACCCGACGCCCTGTGAAATAACCCCGCTTTCAGGTGCCCCATGCTGAAAATTTTTTTATTGGTGCTGCCGATCTTTCTGGTGCTGCTAACCGGCAACCTGCTGATGCGCCTGAAACTCATGACGGCGGATTTCATTTCGGTGGCAAGCCGGCTCATCTTTAACGTCTGCCTCCCGGTACTGCTGTTTTATAAGATCTCCGCGTCCCGATTCGACGAGGTTTACAGCCCGATGCTCATCCTTACCATGGGAGCGGCCGTTACCCTCATGTTTGCCCTCAGCTTTGCGGCGGCGTATATTCTGCGGCTTCCGAAGAAAAGCGCCGGAACCTTTGCCATGAATAATTTCCGGGCCAACTACGCCTATATGGGGCTGCCGGTATGTTTTTATGCCTATGGGGAACAGGGACTCGCCATCGCCAGTATTTTCATGGCCTTCATCGTTCCCTATGTCAATATGCTGTCGGTGTTGGCATTAAGTCTCTCGGCGGCCAAAGCTTTTGACCGGAAGCTTTTTCTCAAAAACACGCTCCTGAATCCGATAGCGGTGTCCTGCCTCATCGGCATCGGGTTCTCGGTTTTTTCCATACCGGTCCCGGCGGTTATCGCAACCACTCTGAATATCATCAGCGGGATAACGCTCCCGCTATCGCTCTTTGCAATCGGCGCCACCACCAATATGGCCCTGCTTCGCGGCAGTATGGGCACTGTCGCCATCAGCACAGGCCTGAAGCTGATCGGACTGCCGCTGCTGGCACTGCTCTTTCTGAAAGCCGCCGGAACTCCCGTAACCCTGCCGGATAAGGTGATGATCATCATGCTCTCCGCCCCCTGCGCCACCATCAACTATGTGCTGGCATCCGTCATGGAGGGAGATACCGACATTGCCTCCGGAACGATTGTGGCCTCAACGCTCCTTTCCATTCTGTCGTTTGTGGGGTGGCTTCACTATCTTTCGATTTGAGGGGTCAGGGGGGGCGATGAAACCTGCAGCTATTAGCTATTAGCTTTCAGCTTTCAGCTTTCAGCTTTCAGGAATCAATTATCAGCCGGCACGCTTCTTGCTGTCTTTCATAATAGTCAAAAACGCATTGGAGCACGCACGTGAATCCATTGCGGATAGAGAGGCGGAAAACGGAAGCATCCATTTGATTCTTTTTCCGTAAAATTAGCATCTTAAATATGAAAGTGACGGCTATGAGCATATCCCCTGATGTTCCAATCGGCAATCCGATATTCTACCCGATTTCAAAGCCATCCGCGGCAACGGGTGGAATGGGCAGCACCGGGACCTCCGAACCGGAGTCTTTTTTAAACCTTCTCAGGGAAGCTGGAAACACTGCCGACGCGTCCGCAACGCGAGCCGGCAGGCCCCAATCCGCTGTAACCGCCCAAAAAGCGTTGGCATTATCCCAAAGGATGGCGCTGCAAATGAACGTAAGCTTACTCCGAATCGCATCCGACACCGAAGGGGAGAAATGCTCCGAAAGTCCTTGGGGGGACGATCTCGGTGAAATCCTTTCGAATGGGATGAAAGAGAGCCCCTTTCCGTCAATTATTCGACAGCGCCCGTCAGGAATCGATATACCGGGACTTCAAGAACCTGAGCGGATTTTCAAAAAGGCGTCGGAAACATCCAATAATGGCCGAGACGCCCATGGAATCGACGGGATTATTCAGAAAGCGGCCCAAACCTACGATGTGGATCCCGAGCTCATCAGAGGCGTGATTCAGGCGGAAAGCAGCTTCAATCCGAATGCGATTTCTCCCAAAGGGGCCATGGGACTGATGCAACTCATGCCGGCAACGGCCCGTGAGCTGGGTGTAACCGATCCCATGGATCCCGCTTCAAACGTCATGGGCGCAACCCGCTATTTAAAAAAGCTTCTGGATCGCTATGACGGGAGTATCCCACTTGCTTTGGCGGCATATAACTGGGGAATGGGAAACCTCGACTCCCATCGGGGACGAATGCCCGAGGAAACGAGAAACTATGTGGCCAAAATCACCAGAGCCTATCGTGAAAGCACGGATGCGCTTGCCTGATGCCGGACTTAAGGTCGGATAACCTCCCCGCCGGCCATAAAAATCAGCCTTTCGCCCCCTATCTCTTTTGGTATTATAATGGCGGCGGCGGGCGTCCGGTCACATTTCGCAAACCGAGCGCCGAAAGCAACCATGGCGTTACCAAGATGGCAAAAGCAATTATTTCCTGAGTTCTCGAATGAAGACTCTCAAATATCTGACACTCGACAAAACAAGCGCAAACCCAATGCCTATATATAGGACCGCTAAATAATGTTTTGGAATTGTTGAATGACGAAGAATTGCTCCCATCACAATCATAACAGCAATAATCAGATAGCTTTTCCAAGGAATAAAGGCAAATAGACAGCTCTTTCCCTGCATTAAAAGTATTCTCTGCAAATTCTTATCCGCTATTTTTAAGAAGCCGAGATGATGAACCAATAATGCCAAAATCACTCCAGTAATCGTGAACAGCTGAACGTCCGTATTTGAGGCCCTTGATAGCCATGTAAACGCAAAAAACAAGAGTGTGGCCCCAACAAATATCCAAACAAGACCTGCGAGAAACAAAAGAAGACGGCTAGTGACGGCGGGTTTGAAGTTGTTTATTTTCATTATGGCGGTTTGCGGCCTCTGGCCTCTCATGTTAGGCGTGTTTGAATTACCAATTTTTATTACACGCGCCCTCATTGTGTCACCTCCGCGGAAAGTGACCACATTGTCAATTACATGCCTTTCAAATGTCAAGTCAAAGATTGCACAGGCTGATTTAGGCCCAACGAGATAATCAGCCGAGCGGATGGTTTGACAGCATTACTGAAAATTTGACAGGCAGGGGCGAATCCGGGTAACATGAATCATGTCGAGCCCAGTCTGCTTATTTTAAAGGGGGCCGGATTGGTGATCGAACAGTCCGGCCTTGATCATCGTACCGGCCACGCCAGGATATTTTTTCCAGACCGGCAGGAACTCGCTATCGCTCAAACAGCCTGCCGCTCTTCCAAAAACACCCTGGCGCGGCCTGCCTGCCGTGGAAAATTGGCCGAAACGATGATCAAGGCCAACAGTCCGTATTTTCGGGAGGGGGAAATTTCGTGAAGCAGCCTGCAACCGCCGGCCAGAACCGGCAGGCTTTTTTAATAACCGCACCGGGTGCCGCCCTGCGAATTTCACTTGCCTATGCTGCCTTCGGCGGTCTCTGGATCTTGTTTTCCGATCAGACCATGTCCCTTTTCTTTGCTGATTCCGAGATCCTTGTCCGCGTCAGTATGTACAAAGGATGGTTCTTCGTAGCCGTTACCAGCGGCCTGCTTTTTCTCATGGTTCTCGGCAGTACCCGCCGCTACCTTAAGCAACAGGAGCAGATGCGCAACCTGCTCGATAATATCCCGGACCTGGTCTGGCTTAAGGATGTGGACGGCGTATACCTTTCCTGCAATCCTTCTTTTGAACGTTTCTTCGGCGCCAAGGAATCCGAGATCGTTGGCCGCACCGATTACGATTTTGTCCCCCGGGAGCTGGCTGATTTTTTCCGGCAAAAGGATCAAGAGGCCATTGATGCTGACGAGCCGCGAAAAAATGAGGAATGGATTACCCTGGCCGCGGATGGTCGGCGCATTCTGCTTGAGACCATCAAAAGACCCCTTCGGGACCATTGCGGCAATGTGGTAGGGGTGCTCGGCATCGGCCGCGATATAACCACGCTGCACAAGGCACAGGATGCACTTCTCCAAAGTGAAACCATGATGAAAAGCATCTTCAGGGTTTCACCGATTGGTATCGGGCTTGTCTCCAACCGAATACTGCTCGAAGTGAATGACTACCTTTGCCAGATTACGGGATACGCAAGGGAGGAACTCATCGGGAAGAACGCCAGAGTTCTGTATCCTTCCGATGATGATTATGAATGGGTCGGAAGGGAAAAATATAAGCAAATTCGGGATCATGGAACAGGAACCGTCGAAACCCGCTTTAAATCCAAAAATGGTGAAATCCTCGATATACTGCTTAGCTCCACGCCGCTGAACACGGCTGATCTGCCGGCCGGTGTTACGTTTACCGCACTGGACATCACGGAGCGCAAACGGATGGAAGGAGTACTCAAGGAAAGCGAGGGAAAATATCGCTCCATGATGGAAGCAATGGAGGATGCGGCGTATATTTGCTCCCCGGAATTTCGCATTGAATATCAGAATTTGGCGATGACAAAAAAAGTCGGACGTGATGTTACCGGAGAACTTTGCTACGAAGGAATCCATGGGATTGATGTAAAATGTCCCTGGTGTTTCCATGAAAGAGTCATGCAGGGGGAAGTTATAAAATCCGAGGTTGTGAGCCCTATCGATTCCAAAACTTATCACATTTCCTATTCGCCAATATATCATGCCGATGGATCGGTATCAACGTTATCGATATTCCGTGATATTACCGAAACAAAGAAAATGGCGGAGCGGCTTGATCAAGCCCAACGGATGGAAGCTATCGGCGCTCTGGCCGGCGGCATCGCTCATGACTTCAACAACATATTGTTTCCAATCATGAGTTTATCCGAGATGCTTTTAGAAGACCTGCCGGCAAAGACCCCTATCCGTGAAAATGTGAAAGGAATACACAAGGCGGCTAAACGTGCCCGGGATCTGGTGAAACAAATCCTGTCCTTCAGCCGCCAATCCGATCACCAGAAAATGCCAGTCAACTTTCAACAGATTCTAAAAGAAGTCATGAAGTTGTCTCGTGCAACGATTCCGTCGAACATCAAGATTCATTCAGACATCCAATATGACTGCGGACTTATCATGTCCGATCCGACCCAACTGCACCAGATCGCGATGAATCTGATCACCAATGCCTACCATGCTGTCGAGGAAGCAGGAGGGGAAATATCGGTCCGGTTAAAAGAGACGGAATTGCCAAGCGATGATTTGGCGCCCCGGTCGCTTCCATCCGGCAAATATGCAGTGCTGACTGTTTCGGACACCGGTCATGGTATTGCCCCATCGGTGATGAACAGAATATTCGAGCCCTATTTTACAACCAAGGAGCATGGGAAGGGCACCGGACTGGGTCTTTCCGTGGTATACGGCATTTTAAAGGAGCATGGTGGGGATATCCGGGTCTATAGCGAAACCGGCAAAGGCGCTGCTTTCACTGTATACTTGCCCGTAATGGAGAAAACCACCGAATCCACCATGCCTGATGTGGCGGCAGTATATGAAACCGGCACGGAAAGAATCCTGCTGGTGGACGATGAAGAGGCCATTGCCCGGCTTGAAACGCAACTGCTGGAACGTTTGGGGTATCGGGTAACCGCCCGGACCAGCAGCGCCGATGCGCTGGAGGCATTCGAAGCCAACCCATCGGCTTTTGATCTGGTCCTCACCGACATGACGATGCCGAATATGACGGGCACTCAGCTTGCAGCGAAGTTATTTTCAATCCGGCCGGATATCCCAATTGTCATTTGTACTGGATTTAGTGAAAAGACCAGCGAGGAAAAAGCGAAGGCCAATGGCATTAACGGCTTTTTAATGAAGCCGGTGGTGAAATCGGAGATGGCGAAAATGGTGCGAAAAGTGCTGGATGAGGCTATCTGAGTGGTCGAAAGGTTCGCATGGCGTCGAATGATCTTACTCACAATTTCAAGAGGCGCCCCGGCTTCTGATCTCCAGCCTGCAGGCCATCGCCGGTCCTCGGGTATGGCGGCTATCTGCCTTTTGGTCTGGAATGCTTGCAGATCGGCGACATAATACTTGGGGATAAAAACGAATCGTAGCGTTCCTGGTTGCTTCCTGCCATCAGCTTGATCGAGCCTGGTATACCTCACACCCTTTATCGTCGGCGACCAGACGGATAACGCCTATGAGTGTGACCCACGTGGTTCGGCGTCCGCTTGAACCGCTTGGGCATTTTGTATGTCCCACACAATAGTATCGGAACTAAAATCTTGTTCGTGTGGCCATATAATGCCATGGTGAGCAGGACGAACAAGACGGAAATAGGATTCATCCGTGAGTTCCTTAAAAGCACTGCCATGCAGATAGGGTTTCACGTCAAAAATTCCAGAAATGCCACTACTTGTGAGAATATCTATTCGATAGTCATTCAGTGGATTGGCTTTTATGATTTTGTCCATCTCCATCCCCTCCCTTATCTTAACGGATCAATCTTAAAAACAGGTTCTCCTGCAACGGCCAATTTCCAGTCCGCCATCAGATCTTCCTTGTGAATTTCAACCCATGCCTGCACAAGTTTCATTTTAGATGACGGTAGGCTTGCCGCTCAGGACTTCTCCATCATCAATGGCTATTGAGGCCACGTGGTCCGCGTATTCTGCGTGAATATGCGGACGAGCGTGCTTCTTATTATCATAAAAGTACATCAATATCAGTATACCATAACACATCGATATCGTTGGCATGTTATAATCTTCCTGTTTAAAACAGAGGTGCCGTGGCCGGAAGACGCTCCGAATCAATCCCTTCGCACAGCGCATTATCCACGCTCAAATTACCCTGATCATCTATCGCCACGGTCCAGATGGTATCGTAGTCTTCAGCCGGCCAATCCGTCCAATCCTCCGGCAGGGGCTGATAGTCGCCGCCATAGCTCTCTATAAGCGTTTTTATAAATGGCTTGATATGACCGGATTCCCATGCCACCAGCACCGTTTGATTGGAAAATTTGCCGCCGGTAAAGAAATAATCGCTTGTATTTTGGGCGATGTTCTCATCGGTTGGGGTGAACGCCGACCCTATGGATAAGTCCGCGGCCAAGTAATAGGGCAGGTTATTTGCGATCGCATAGGGCAGCACCGTCAGTGAGGGGCGAACATAGGACACATTGCCGTCACGGGTGGGATACCAGGTGTCGGCAGGGTCGATGGAATAAACCACATCGGGACTTATCTTGCCCCGCAGGGCATCGGGAAGGGAAAGCGCCCGCCATTGACCTGCAGCCACATAGTTGCCGTTTTCAAATTTAAAGCCCGGATCCGGGTGTGCCTCTGCGTGCCGGACGATGTATACCCTGGAATTGGTATTTATCCCGGACGGAAGGGTCACCCCATTGACACCTCCAATCCGAGTCGTGCTGAAATACGGCTGAAACCTGTTGGTGCATGCGCTACTTTCCACCGGCGAGGGGAGCACGGGATAGCTCGCCGGCGGATTCAGCCCGCTGTTGTAGGTCGCAAGACTTGCGCTTCCGGAGGACGGAATCGATATCGCATAGATGTAATTTGTACCTCTATAGGTCGCCGGCAGCGTCAAGTTGAAGCCGTACCGGGTGTTGATATATTTCAGCAGGCCATCGATCGTCTCCCAGGGCGCGGAAAATACATAATAGCCCGGGGTCCGATTATCAATGATGGCAGATACCAGCGTGTCATTATTGCCGCCCGCATTGTCAAAATCCAGACCGGTACAGTCAGGGCAGTAACCGGGAGCACCCGGCAAGGGAGGAGTGGGCTCGGCAACTCCGGCCGGTACGCCCCCTTCCGCATACGAAACTTTGATCGGGTAGTTATTGCCGGTGTAGGTATTTCGTTTCGCATCGATGGATAAGGTGATTTGATTCAGGAGGGCAAACTGCTGGATGAAACCGATGGCCGCCATGTCGGGATAGTTGTCTTCGGTCTGCAGATGACTCATCGGCGAAATCGTATAAATGCCGGTTACATTCTTTCCCCCCAGCAGCTGCTGTTTCAGGTAGGTCGCCATCATCAAAGAGCGCTGCAAACCCTGGTTGGAGAGGTTCGCCGTGTCCGGATTGATGTCGCCCGGTGTGTTGTACGCCACATCGGGGCTTACCACAAAAATCAAATTGACATCGTCGGCACTCAGTGCAGCGCTGTGATTGGAGTCCCCACCACATGCAGTCAGTAGCGTCAGGACAAAAAACAGGAACAGTGAATGCGTTACTGTCATTCTATGCATTTTATTCTCCTCTTCCGGGCAACGGCATCAGGTTATTCTCCTCTTCCGGGCAGCTGCATCAGGCCAATTTAAAAAGGCTGTTCAGTGCCTGGTCATCAAAAGTTTCAACTGAACTGCTTTCCAACCGGACGCCTCAAGTACCGGCACCCACTGTGGGGACGGGTTCATGTCTATCAACAATTTCATGCGGATTCCTGCATAAGAGGGATGTCAATCTCCTCAATTCAGCTGAAGGTCCCATGAGAGTTCCAAATTTACATAGAAAAAGGCTGCTTAACAATCGGTAGTAATCAAGAGAATAACGATAATCCTCCACTCTGATTTCAGTAACATCAATTCCAAGCATTTTGTCCTTGACGAATCTGGCAAAAGTAGAATCAAGTCGCCATTGAGCAGAGGCGTGCCCGCGAAACAAAACATAGTGATCAAGCGATCCGCAATGTGATCGTACGTGGTCGACTTCAGCTAAAAAATCATTAAAAGAGACTGGTGTCCATTCTTCGCCTCCAATAGAAACACGTGTTGTATGTAATAAAGGCTCAATTCTCATTTTATTTTTTGGTCCAACGACCAAGCTAAGGGTCCGGGCGGGTTTGGCCAGGGGCTGGACGAAAACTTAGGCTTTTGTTTACAGTAAAATTTGCGAAAACTGCACGGCCTGCCCAGACCCTCTTAAGCGCCTGGTTGGGCTTTCTTTTTTCCAGCCTTAATTTGAGAAATTGCATCATCCAGGGATATATCACCCAGCCAATTCTCACGCTCTTTTGTATAGTCGCCTCGGCCTACCGAAAACTGATTCAGAAACCGAATGGTGTCAACTACACCCATTTCTTTGAATAGAATGTGGGTGGCTTGGCGGCTAATTTCAGATATCGATCTTGTTTCTGTATTCATATATCTAACTCCATCACCAGTTCGGTGGGGGATACCACCTTGGTATTTATTTTATCGAAACTCTTGGCTTTTTTCAAAAACATATCATCACATGTGCAAAAACAATCAACTTTTGAACCGGATGCAAATGCCAAATGCAAAGCGTCCAGCGGTTTCAAGCCTAAAGCTCCAAACCTTCTGGCCAGAGATTCTATTTTTGTTGTCAACTCAACAGCTCCCTTTGCTATTTCAAGAATTGCTAAAGCATCGTCCTTACGACCCTGATCGGGAATGCGACCAATCTCGAATAGCAGAGCATCTGATGAGTTGAGCTTCAAACGATCTGACTCACACAATGCAATAATGACGAGTACCGCTTCAGCCTCAACCGCTATCCTTGGTTGTGATCTATCATCAAAGGGGCGTTGTAGACTGCAACAATCAAGATAAATTCTCATTTTATGACTTTCCTATTGGGTCACAGGTGCGCTCCCCGTTGCCCAATCGCGAAATTAACTGGCGCGGCACACCAAACGTCGGGGAAAATAAAGCGGAAACTACGTTCCGCGTCCGGTTGAATGTTATACACTATAGATAAGCCTTTCTTGGTGGACTGAAGAAGTCCAGCACCTCCCCAGGCTCTATGATTTCAAAGCTATGCTCAACGTCGCGAGGAATAGTGTATGAATCACCCGGACCAATTTCGCGCCGGACATTATCAATGACAATTCTATATTTTCCGGAGATCACATACCCGCTCTGCTCATTCGGATGCTTGTGTAACGGAGGATTGTCTCCTTTCTTATAAAGCATTTTAGTTACCATTGATTCTGTGCCATGCGAGAGCAGTACAAAATCAACACCCAGGAAACTTCTTCTCTGTGCCTCATTCGATTTGACTATCATATGATCTCCTCGTATGGTGGGGTGTATAACGTTTAACTCAGCAGCAGCCAGGGCTTCCACTGATTCTGAATAAACCGTATGGTTTCAGATCACGCACATATGTCAAAAATGCCACGGCCCTGCCTGGCTGCTGAAGTGCCAGGTTGGGCTGGAAATTATTTTATCATGGCAAATCCAGGCAACCTTGCTTGAGGACAAAAAATGGATTCCAAGCTACTTCCCAAGGATGCCCGTCTGGGTCCGCAAAGTATCCGGAATAGCCACCCCATTCGGCTTTGCAGGCCGGCTTAAGAAGAACGCCGCCGGCATTAACTGCTTGGGCAAGCACCAGATCAACCGTTTCCTTGTCAGGAACGTTTTGAGCAAGTGTGACCCCACCGAAACCACCACAGTCATTCACATTTGCATCGGCAGCGAGAAGGCGGCGGGGATACAAAGCCAAGGCGGTACCGGTGGACAACTTGAAAATTGCGAAATCGCCAACGCTCGCACTTGATTGCGGCCAACCCAAACCATCGCGATAGAAGGCCACTGCATTATCAAGATCACGAACACCAAGAGTGATGATATTTAGTCGTGGTTCCATTAGCCTTCCTTTCTGCTGCCCAACATGAAAATCACCGGTTTTATCCGGTGGATTTTATGGTTAGAATCAAATACACTGTCCCCGGAATTGCGGAATGAGTTTCCCAAAGCACCGGCTCAACGATGGCAGATCTGTCAATTGAATGAACCGCATTCCTGCCCGAATCACCTCGGGAATAATTATTCTTTCTTGCACACAATCACTGCATTTAAGCACTGCTGAAGCAGGCATTTTGCGGCTGCACAGAAACGCGGTCTTGGGCAGTTTTAATAATTCCATATTGCCGAGCGATGAAACAATCATTCCTCGTCCCTGCAATTATCCGGTTTTTGTTTTATCTGCCGTTGTTTCTTCGCTGGTGGAAGATAGTTTTCAGAGGTGATGACGCTTTTGCCTGTTTTTGATTCCAATTCCAGCCGGGCTTTTTTCGCTATTTTACCATCCTTTTTCCCCGCATTCGCATTTTCAACCATTCCGGTAGCATCCACGCTTTCGGCAATCTGCCGGGTGGAAAGTTCCGCGAGCGCGGTAAAAATCAACTCCGCTTCGCTCATATGGTCACGCAGATTTTGCGTTTTGAGTCCTTTTATACCCTTGTGCTGATTTACTGAGACTCCGCTCCATTCCTGATGAATGACGTTGGTGAGAATAGCATATTCTTCTTTTTTGCTTATTTCATGGTCTTTCCAGTAATCTGTGAGTTTATTGCGGGTTTCCTGCCCCATCATCCGCTGTTGGATCCATTTCTCGCTTCTGCCTTGTTGCTGCCAGTACTCACGGGCACGGTCAAGGGAACGGGCGGGGTCGCTCATGTCCCGCAATCGTTCGTATCCCACCTTTGCCAGCCATAATTTTATCGGTTCTGCCTTGGGACTGGGCACAGACTGAATCAGCCGTAATAAAGTTTCAGGATCAGCAGCATCGGTCAGATATTTCTTTCCGTCTGCGGCTTCCATTTTCAGTCGGTGACAATTTGTCACCGACTCACTGCCCTCTTTTTTCAATCTTTCTTTGAGCTTGTTCCAATATTTGCGTGCAGTCTGATAATCCGGCTGCTGGATCAGAACCTGAATAATGTCAACTACCGAAAAATACCAGGTTTCCTTCTGTTCATCGTAATAACGCCGAATTTGATAATGTTCAAAAATGGCCAGGCTTTTATCAGTCATCGTTGTTCTCCCCGCCGTCCAGTTCCTTGCCCATGCGGTATTTGCTGTCGTAGTTGATGATGAAATCCAGTTCTTCGTGGTAGAAGCCGTAGTGCTGGGCAAGAAGACAGTAAATTTGGTCGATGATGGGTTTGGATTTGCTCACCACATAATTTACCTCTTTCTGAATGCTACCGTCTTTTCTTTGTCGATCTCAAATTTTACGGATAGAATCAAGATCATTAATTAATTTTATCCCAAGGTTCATAAGGGAGCTATCAAGAAATATTCTATTCGGGAATCTGAAACTTTTAATACCTGACTTTGTAATATTATATGTATCAGAAATCAAATGTCCGATTACACGCTTTTATTTCGGAGAAATAATTTTGACCGTTGGGAAATAGGTCGGATACCTTTTAGTGTCGCGTGTAATCAATTCGAGGTCTAATACGGCAGCCTGCGCTCCGATAAAAAAGTCCGGTAAAGGGGAATTCTTAACACCTTTGCTCCTTTTATATTTTAAGAAGGCTTTGCCGGCAAGAAAAAGAGCTTCTTTAGGGATTTCCAACATCTGAAACCCGCCTTTTAAAATGGCCGTTTCCAATTCCTCAATTTTTTTGAACCCGATGGAAATTTCAGTATAGATGATCGGGTTAATATAGAGGGGAGTATGAACGGAATATTCAGATAGCGCAGCCTCCGACCAATCAGCCCAATTTGGATCATCAAGGAAAATATCCAGGATGATATTCGAATCGACGAGAATCCCTTTCATTTATCGTCTCTTGTGAGAGCCATTATTTCGTCTGTGGTCATTTTGACGGTTGCAACACCGCGGAGCTTGTTAAACTTACGGGTGGCACGTGCCGCTCCTTTCCTTTTTACCAAAAAAACTTTATCCCCTTCTTGTAAAAACTCGACCTCTGTATCTGGTGTAATTCCTAATTTTTCTCGTATGTTAATTGGTATCGTAACTTGTCCCTTAGTTGTCACTCTCATTTTTTGCCCTCCAGTATTACGTAATAATGGTAAGGGTAATACAATTTTTAAGGCAAATCAAATAAATTTCATCGAACTAAAAGCTGTGCCGCGCCGCCCACGGTAAGTAAAGGAAAATAACCAACTGCTTTCGGCGTCGGCACCAGCGACGTGTTAGCACCTCTTGTGTTTTTGATGTAATGTCGCCCAGAAAAAAAAGAGAGCCCCAACAGTAATAGAAATATCTGCAATATTGAAAATTCCTGTGCGAAAAGGACCAATGCCAACATTTATGAAGTCCACTACCAAACCGTCGTGGGTCATGCGGTCGAATAGGTTGCCAGCGCCACCTGCGAAAACCAGTGCAGTTGCTAACACTACGGATGGATGCTGTCGTTTTGATAAAAGCGCATAGGCCAATGTACCAAGCAATAACCAACTGACAGCATATGTTAAAACACCCTTCCGCCAAGCCTCTGGTAAGGAGGAACCCAAGCTCAAAAAGGCTCCACGATTAAAGACAAGTTGCAGCCGGACAGTGTCGCCGAGACATGACCAAGGTTCTGTTGTTGGCAGAACTGACATGGCTATGGACTTTGTCGTTTGATCGCAGCCGACACACGAAACTAATACTACAATCAGCAAAATGAATCGTTTTGCAAAACACATAAGATGTTTCTGGCTCCAAGGCGCCAACGTTTGGTTTGAGGGGCGCGTAGGGACTTTCCGGAAATGCCGCAAAGGAACTTTGAGCCCCCTCGAAAACATTGATAGCTGATATGCCTTATAATCCTGGCGGTTCTGCTCCTTCGAAATAGGGGTCATAGCCTGAAAATACCATGGTTTCCATTCTATCAGCTTTTGCTAAGACAGAACCAGGTGTTTTGAACTCCTGTAGCTGGAGGAATTCACGAATACCACTTATTTCTCGGGCTACGTTCCTATGTAACAAATTCTCATCACCTAAACAGTTGGTATATGAGACAACGGCATCAAAAAGTAAATTAAATTCTGCGGCTGGAAACTTTCTCCTTTTAGAATGCAGCTTCGAATCAAAAAGAACTTTTGCATCCACGATTTTCTCAGCAAGGGTATTTAATTTCTTTCGGTCCATTTTTTCCTTATCCCAGCTAACGCCAAGGGTGAAGGGCGCGGCCAATGACCATGCAGAAAAATGAACTGAGCTTCCCTGCGTCACCTCGACCGTTTTGTTAGCGCATTTTTTGGATTTTTGTTTGTTTTATATCTCACAAAAACAACACTATGCCTATCGACTTTTTGTGTTATACCCCTTTTCATAATAGGGCTTGAGCTTTTCTATCCACATTTCTTCAAGCAGTGCAATTTCCTCGGCATAATTATCTTTCATGTCTTCATTTGGTTGCAAATGGTCTAATATTTCAAAAGAAAAATTTGCCTCACCGACTTCAATAAAGTCTCTTTGCATTACCTTATTCATATGACTACCATTCTTCAGTTGAAACCTGTTGCGATTAATAATTCCCTTAAGATCTTTCGAGCTTCCGAGAAATATCTTCCCGTTGATTATATTTCGTATTTGATATATTCCCATTGGCTGAATGGTTTGCTTGTATTCATTTATCAATTCTTTCCTTCTCATATATGCTCCTGATTTATATTCAAGGGTCAAACCAACACAGTATTATCCTATTAAAAATTGGAGGAGTGCCTTGTTGAAGGCTTTGGGCTGGTCCATTAAGGGTAAATGTCCCGCATCTTGAATGCGGTGTAGTTTTGCATTGGGCATGATCCGGACGGCTGCTTCACCGTAGGCAATGGAGAAGAAATTATCATCTTCCCCCCAAATGATCAGAGTTTGATGCTGTATTTGATGAAGCTCTTCCTCTGGCATTGTAGATACAGCTACACCCCGTCCTTGCTTAAAAGCCTTTTTACCACCTGGCTTTTTAAGCACCTGGAGAGAATAATGGCCATGATTTGGATCTCTATTTTCAGGATTGACAAGCAGATATCGCGAAACAAAACGATTTGCTGCGACAGAGGGAATGCTGTTCATCCAAAACATCCCGAAAAATGGACGGAAAGATGGTTTAGCACCCAATGCGCCGGAATCAACCAGGACAAGTCTCTCGACCATCTCCGGATTCTCCAAGGCAAATTGCAGGGCAATGGCACCACCCTGTGATAGCCCAACAATATGCGCCTTCGATATCTCCAGTGCTGTTAAAAAATCCCTCAACCAGACTGCAAAGTAAGGTCGGTCATAGGCAGCATTTGGTTTATCCGATTCCCCATAGCCTACTATATCGGGCGCAATTACATGGAAGTGTTCCGCAAGGGCAGCTATCGATGGGTACCAGGTGACTGCTCCCGCTCCAGCGCCATGCAGACAAACCACTTGTTGACCGTCTCCAGCTGACAAATAGGCGGTTTTAATAGATCCGGCAGTTACTTCCCTTTGCTCTACTGGCACATTTATTTTGTCGATGAGGGCTTGCCGATAATTAGCTTTGTCCATTTCATTGGTCCTGTCTTGTTGATTTATACCAATACTCGGCTGACTTAAGCGCTTGTTTTGTCGGCGCTAACATGAAAATCACCGGTTTATCCGGTGCATTTTATTGTTGGAATTCGGTATCATTTCCTCAGAATCCCCCCCTTGTCTTATTCGCGTTTAAGCATCTGGTGGATCTGCTTCCGGGACTCCTTCACTGAGTGTTCCGGTCGGGTGTTCAACGTTACTGGTATAGTGGCGACAAGGCCGGGAGAATTTTTTCATGCCGGGTGATTTTCTTTCAACCAATCACGGAGCATTGGATTCCAACCGAATTGACTTATATTTGGATGAATTTCAGCGGCGATGTATTAAGTGCAATTGCGAGCCTTTTGGCCATTTCCTTTCCAATAGTTCGTCTGCCGGTCTCCATTCCCGAAATGTGCTGTCGGGGAACCCCACCAACCTTGGCTCCAAGCGCCTCCTGGGTCAATCCGGCGTTTTCCCGGTAAACCCTGAGTGCTTTGCCGGGCGTCAGTAACGGCTGCATTGATTTATACCAGTCGGTATCAACAATGTTGACGACCTCATCATCCTTGTCGTAGATGATTTGCAGATCACCATACTCGTTTTTAAGGGCCTTGATTATCCCAGCAGGGATATCCCCTTTCATTTTCAGGTTAATACGGGGAGTTTTCGCGACTACCTGCATAATACACCTCAATTTCTATTGTTCCTTCGTCATGACGCCAACAAGCAACCCACTTTCGGCTCAGGTGGCAGTGATATTCGGTGATGGAGAGTTTGCTGTAATTTGGCCATGAAGGTTGCACCGGGCCGTCTTCAGTCAGTGCCTTGATAAGGAAGGCGAGTCGCTCTTGCTCTCTTGCCGGCATTTTCTTGATGCCTTTCAGCACTCTACGCTTGACCGTCACCGTAAATTTCATATCTTATATGTAATCAATTGATGGTTACATGTCAAGACTAATTTGTAAGGAAAATAGTTCTGTCCCCTTAACCCCAAGCTAATCCCCCAAGATTCAAGAAATAGGCTTAACTTTTGGATTGCTTTATCATCTTCAACGAATAGTAAATTCGTTATCCCCTTGCCAACGTTGCGGTAAGGGGCGCGCGAAAGGTCGTTCCTGAAAAAGCCGACCAAGTTCACCGCGTCCCCTTCACTGCATGGTCAATATGTTGATATAACTACCAAGCTGTTTCCAAGAACGTTCCAAGAATGCTGCTGAATCAACGAATACAATATCAGATGCAGGGAAAATATTCTTTAAGTGTGCATCATCATTAATTTTAATGATTGATCTTGCGTAATCTGACTTCTTCGATGGGATTTTTGATTTAGAAATTCCTGAGATCACAACTACATTACTTGATTCCAATAGTATTTCATAGAACATCTTCCACGCATCTGTTTCGCTTATAGGCGCAATACCGAATAACTGACTTGCTATTTGTTTAAAGGTGCAATTTTCAGCATTAACTAAAAGAGTCTTGCGCTCTATCCATTCATTGGCTTCAGATATTTTTGCAAGATGCTCATCAAAATGTTCTTCTGTAAATGAAACGCAATATCCAGCATTCGGATTCGCATTTTTGTCACGATGATTTGACGTGTACAATGCGTTCAAGAACAATTTATGTTTGTTAAAAAGATTTTGAAAATTATACCATTCAATTAGCTCTGGTTTTGATTTAATGTCAGCGCTAAGTGCATTTAAGAATTGAACATCAATGGTAAGCTCACTCCTCTTTTTCATCAAGAAGTCGGAAAAAGATATGATGTTGTTTTTGGCCATACTCTTATGATCCTTATTTTTGATTTCTACACGTAACGACCGCCGTCACCAGTGCATCTGGTGAATGGCGTAGTTGAGAAACTGCATATTATCATTAAGTCAACAACTCACGGATGTCATAGACACACAATTTGCCTTATGTGACACCTCTAACGAGCTTACACCGCAGTTATAGATCTTTGCAGATGAATTGATACCAGTTTAGCCAATTTCTTGCGAGTCAAATATCAAATCATCGTTCCAAAATTCATCTTCGACTTTTCGAATTTTTGCGATTATGTGCGAGCAGGTTTCTGCTGTAACTTTTTCG
>JAZDPP010000162.1:0-3362 GCA_043797445.1 Pseudomonadota bacterium | reverse complement strand
CGAAATCCAAAACATCGCATTCACGCTCAGAACCACAACAAGTTTTGGTTATTTGCATTTTGCTGTTTTGAATTTGTTTCGTATTTCGGATTTCGGATTTTTCTGCCATAAAAAGCACGAATTTCGATAGTAAGATACTAAGGTGTTAAGGAGATACGTTTCGCCTTTCCAATTCCTTCAACACTCTTTTTCGTTGTTGAAGAAGGTCATACCCATCGCCCCCCATCCAAAACGGGGAAGGAATTAAATTAAGATTCGAGTCCTGTTTTTTGTTCTCGCCGATAGAGCGCCCATCGGCCTGCATTTTAGTATCGACGGTTCGGATCTTTTCTTCTATCCCATTGTAGTAATCAACGAGTTCCGCATCGGACATCTTCCTGATTTTGTTTTCAAAGGTCGCGTGCGTTTTGCCCGCGCAGCCAATCTGAAACATAAGACACGGAAAAAATATTAACGCAAAGAGATACCGTTTTCCTGACCGTCGACACATAGCCCCCTCCCGCTATCGATTTTTACTTTTCGGTTTTCGTCTTGGAAGATCGCTGGGCGTATCGCTTGCTGGCGGATAAAATCGCCTTTCGAAGCCGGATCGATTTCGGGGTCACCTCCACCATCTCATCGTCCTGAATAAAATTGATGGCCCACTCGAGCGTCAGGGGTTTTACCGGCGCGAGGATCACGTTTTCGTCCCGGCCGGAAGCCCGCATATTGGTGAGCTTTTTTTCCTTGCAGGGGTTTACGTTGATATCGTTGTCCCGATTGTGCTCTCCGACAATCATTCCCTCGTATACCGGGGTCCCCGGCGGAATCAGCAGATGCCCTCGCGGCTCCAGGTTAAAAAGAGCGTAAGGAACCGCATTGCCGGTGCGGTCGGAAACGAGGGATCCGGTGAAACGCTGAGGAAAATCACCGCGATAGGGTTCATAGCCCAAAAAAATGGAGTTGAGGATGCCGGTTCCCTTCGTGTCGGTCAAAAATTCGTCCCGATACCCGATTAGCGCGCGCGACGGCACCGAAAATTCAATTCGAATGCGCCCCCGTCCGTTATTGACGAGGTTCAACATCTTTCCTTTTCGTAAAGACAGTTTCTCCGTGACGATTCCCATGAAACTCTCGTCACAATCCACGAAGAGATGCTCGATGGGTTCCAGGGTTTTGCCATCCTGCTTTTTGAGAATGACCTTCGGACGCCCCACGCACAGCTCGAAACCTTCCCGTCGCATGGTTTCAATGAGAATCGCCATCTGGAATTCCCCCCGCCCCTTGACGATAAAAGACTCCCGCTCACCGGTCTCCTCCAACTGGATACCGACATTGCGAAGTGTCTCGCGAATCAGGCGCTCCCGAATCTTACCCGTCTGCACATATTTCCCCTCGGTGCCGGCAAACGGCGAATCGCTGATGGTAAAACGCATGGAAACGGTGGGTTCATCCACGGTAATGCGGGGCAGAGCCCTCGGGTCCTCCTTGGCGCAAATCGTGTCTCCGATTTTAACATTTTCGATTCCGGCCAGAACGACGATATCTCCCGAGGCGGCGGTTTTCACCTCTACCAGTTTCATCCCCTCATAGCACTGAAGCTTTGAAATTTTCAGCGGCAGCTGATGGCCGGATTCATCGATGC
Organism: Pseudomonadota bacterium; assembly: GCA_043797445.1. Lineage (GTDB taxonomy): Bacteria > Desulfobacterota > Desulfobacteria > Desulfobacterales > JAFDDL01 > JAZDPP01. Next base: position 1,738 of record JAZDPP010000162.1, on the reverse strand, counting down.
AGACCATGCTCTCATTAAACTTTGCAACACCGTTAAACACCCGGCCAATCGCCAGGCGTCCCAGATAATCCGAATAACTCAAATCCGCCACCAAGAGCTGAAAGGGGTGATCCTTTTCAAAGGAGGGCGGCGGAACCGCGCTGATAATCGTATCAAACAAAACGGAAAGGGAGTCTCCGGGCTCCTCCAGGCTCTTTTGCGCAATTCCCTCCCGTCCGTTGGCATAGAGAAGCGGAAATTCAAGTTGCTCATCATTCGCGTCCAGATCGATAAACAGATCGAAAATTTCCTCCAGCACTTCCGCGGGACGGGCATCGGCCCGGTCGATTTTGTTGATGACCACAATGACTTTCAAGCCGGCGGCCAGCGTCTTTTTCAGAACGAAACGGGTTTGCGGCAGCGGCCCCTCCGAGGCATCCACCAGCAAGAGGGCCCCGTCGGCCATGGAAAGCGCCCGCTCGACTTCACCACCGAAATCCGCATGGCCCGGTGTATCGATAATATTGATTTTTACCGCTTTCCAAATAACGGCGCAGTTCTTGGCCGCGATGGTGATCCCGCGTTCCCGCTCCAGGTCCATGCTGTCCATCATACGTTCATCGACCTGCTGACCTTTGCGGAACAGGCCGCTCTGTTGAAACATGGCATCCACCAGGGTGGTCTTGCCGTGGTCAACGTGCGCGATGATCGCAATATTTCGAATATCCGGGTTTTCTATACGTGATGCCTTCAAAAATGTCTTCCTTCATTAAAATGTTAGTTTGATAAAATCGTGCCCCTTGATAGTGGTTCGCAACGCCAAGGTCAATATTCTTTTCACGCCCGTCGCGAATATAATGGACCCATCATCGGCATCGCACAACCGGCACGGTCACCTCGCAGCGATTTGATTCGCGGCTTTCAGCGATCAGCACCATTGCCGTCCAGGTGATTTTATCATCATGGAAGCAGCCGTCCAGGGAAAGGGCATTAAGCAGTCCGATGACATCCACCCCGAGGGCCTCCAAAGAGGGTCTCGCCCTGTCCGGATGGAGACAGGCCTCCCCTTCAAACCCGGCGCATTTCTCACAGAGTTCACAATCTCCGCCGATCATTCCGAAAATCGTTGTAATACCGGCTTTGTCCCCGAGGAAAGTTTCCGTCTCCAAAATAATATCATGGAGTATCCGTTTTGTTGCCGTTAATCCCGCCCTGTCGTTTTTAACATCCAGCCGCTTTGAATACTGCACCAGAATCCCGGTGTTAAACAGCTCAAATTTTTTAGCGATTTCAGTAATCGTTCCGGTGCGCGGCGGGCACATCGGATGCAGGCCATATAAACCACACCGGTTATCAAGGCAATACTTCCGTATTCGCTCTTCCGGCTTGAGAAGCCCGGATGATATAAATTGACAGTAAGTGGCGCCCAGGCCTTTTATGTACCGCTCAATCGATAGTCTTTCCATTGATTCTGCCTACTTGGTAATAATTTTAACGCCATGTTTCTCCGACATTCGGTTAGCTAATCAGAATCCGGCAGTCATTGCAACCAAATCGGGAGAACCGGGGCGGCCGTCACGAATAAAACCGCAATAGAGCCTATTAAAGCGAAGGCCTTTTTGGCCTTGATCATCGTTTCGGCCACCCCCAAAAGGAGTGAAGGTCACGCAAGGGCGTTTTTGTAAGCCCGGCAAGCTGTTTGAGCGACAGCGAGTTCTTGCCGGGCTGGAAAAAATGCCCTTGCGTGGCCGAAACGATG
>JAZDPP010000161.1:0-93993 GCA_043797445.1 Pseudomonadota bacterium | reverse complement strand
ATCATCGTTTCGGCCGATTTCCCACGGCAGGCAGGCCGCGCCAGGGTGTTTTTGGAAGAGCGGCAGGCTGTTTGAGCGATAGCGAGTTCCTGCCGGTCTGGAAAAAATATCCTGGCGTGGCCGGTACGATGATCAAGGCCGCAATTTGAGAAAAATAAACGGCGCCCCGGGTTAAGCGGCGCCGTCTTGTAAATGAATCAGCTGCCCGATACGATCCGATCCCTATTTTTCTATCGGAAGAGCCTCGGAAATCCCCATGGCCTCGGCCAGTTTTTTAGCGATGTCCGTATTGTCGTAGAAACCGGCAAACCGTGAGGCTTCCACACCTTGGGCAAAAACCGGCACGGGCACGCCGGTGTGGGAATAAGAGGTCCAGCCGACGCTTGCCTGCTCGTTCAGAATATGGGTGATGGTCACAATGATCGGGTTGTAGGAACCATAGAGCAGCGTGTTTTCAGCCGAGCTGTTGTTGTTATTGTCACTCATCGATTTATCGTAGGCGTCTTCAAGTTTTTCTTTCTGATAATCGTTCAGGGCGGAATAGGTCAAACCAAAAACGGTATTCAGCAGGGTTAACATTTCCTGATTGCTCTCCAGGTTGTTGGGTAAGGTGTGATCATAGGTGTCACCGTAGAGCGCCTTGTGTTCAGCCCATTCATTCGCCTCGAAATACTCGAAGCTGTTCTTTTGACCCAGCAGTCGGTCATAGTAGGCCTTATACCCCGTGGTTGCATGCCCGACGGTCATACCGCCGGTCTCATGGTCACCGGTGACGATGATCAACGTGTCCATCGGGTGCTTTTTATAGAACGCCAGCGCCTTGCCCACCGCGTTATCAAAATCGATCATGTCACCGATACTCGCCATGGCGTCGTTGGCATGACATGCCCAGTCGATCTTCCCGCCTTCCACCATGATAAAAAATCCATCCACCCGCTGACCACTGTCATAACGGGGCCACCGATAGCCGACAAAAAGGGTATTGATTGCAACCTCGGTCATCTCGGCCAGGGAGAGATTTGTTTCCGGCTGGTCGATGGCATAGGGCATGGCGGCGCTATTCGGTAAATACGGGTTTATGCATACCACAAAGTCCCTGGGTTGGTTCTTGAGGGCAAGAATCGATGCGCGAGTATTCAGCACTTCATAGCCGTTAGCGCCCAGAAGATCCCAGATGTTGTTGCTCGTGTCGCCGGATTTTTTCGGTCCCGCGGGCGATGCCAGGCCGCCGCCGCCGAAAAACTCATAGCCGGTCGCCGTCATCTGGGTGGCGATGCTGTTCATATAATCCCGGGTGGCAACGCTGGCATAGTAAGCCGCGGGGGTGGCGTGATCCAGGGATACGCTGGTGAGAATGCCGACCTTTTTTCCGTTTTCATGGGCCAGTTGGGCCACGCTTTTGAAGTTGACCGTTTTGGCGTCGTTCATTCCAATCACGCCGCTTCGGGTCTTGAGGCCGCAGGCAAAGGCGGTGGCGGAGGAGGCCGAGTCGGTTTGAAGGGCAAAGGCGTCATAGGTCGTCTGCATGCCCTGGACGGGCATCTTGCTCATATTCAGGCGATTTTCCGGTTTCAAGAGATACTCGGCGTTCACTTCTCCGGCATTCGGACCCACGGTAAGGCCGTTATCGATAGCGTATTTGGTGGCCAGATAGGCTTCGGTCGCCTGAATCTGAGCACTCGCCATGCCATCACCGAGAAAAAAGAAAATGTACTTGGGCGAATCCGCCATCGCCGCGGTTGCCGCAAACATCATCGCGACAACAACCACTGTCATACGAGCCAAAATCCTGTTTTTCATTTTTTCCTCCTGTCATTTTTGTTGAGAGTTATGCCGTTTCATTGCCTTCGCCGCCCGTGGAACATGCCTGTTATTCAGGGCCTTAGCGCCTTTAGAAAATTTTCAGCGGTTTTTGTCCCCTCCAAAGGGTACTGGAAAGCGTTGCGGACTGTTTTTCGTAAAGGCACGAATACCCCTTAAGGGGGTGCCGAGAAGCATCCCGTTAAGGGGTTAGATAATGATAAGGGGAATGTCAGAAAACGATTAATGAAACCGAAACCCGGTGGCTTTTCGGTCGAAAAGCCAATGAAAAATTAAGTGGGGATTGTTCAACCCGCTTCTATTGAGGATTCCATTTTCTTCCGGCCTTATCCGGCGTCGCAATAAGCGGACTCCGCCATCACCAGTTCGATCGCGCCGACGGCATCCACGCCCACGGGCAAATAGGTTTGCTCCAGGATAGCGCTGTTCAAAATAAAATCGGCGGTAGCCTCATTACAGGTCATAACCACATTATTCATTGCCGCCAATCTCAAAAGCGTCATGACTTGGAAATCCTCTCGGGGCGATGCGGCGGGATCCCATAACAAAAACAGAATATCCAAATCACCATTTGCCATCATATTGACCAACTGCTGATAGCCTCCCAACGGCTTGCTGTGAAGCCGATTCACCCGCAACCTCGTCTTTATGGTTATTAACTTCGCCATGCTCCCCATGGCATATATTTCATGGGGATGGAGTCTATGAGCGTTTTTTGATACCCAATCGATAAGTCTCTTCTGCTGTTTTCCGGATGTAACAAGCGCTATTCTTTTTTTAATGTCCATGTCGCACCGCCCCTGGTAAATAGTTGAATATAGGTGTCCATTAGTTTCCATGGACTTGACCATCGTTCCGGCCAGGCAAGAGCATTTTTGTAAGCCCGGCAAGAACTCGCTGTCGCTCAAACAGCTTGCCGGGCTTACAAAAACACCCTTGCCTGGCCTGCACTTCATCTGTGGGTGGCCGAAACGATGATCAAGGCCGTTTCCATAATCTGGTTACACTTATTTTATACGAGGGAACGTTAAGGAATAATTAGGCTTCTGTTAAATTATTTAAACCGGAAACTCCCTCAGCCACCGTTGCGTCAGATCCTGTAAAAAGACATCATCGCCGCGCCTGGAAAGTATTCGCAGACGCTGGCGATGAGAGGTGCAAGAGGGCGGTTCGGCTTTCGGCATCATATCTAACTACATCCGAGTCGGTGCGTTTTAAAGCACCCGGACGCCACGATAGCCCCGTTTTGTTTATTTTTTCAGCGGGCTGCTCCGCCATTTTCACATAGGTCTCGGCAGGCGACACCTTGGCACGGGGCACAGATCGGCGGTCTGAGCCAAGGGGGGATGGCTTTTTTCTCGGATTTTGAAATTAAATTTCCCGGATTTTTGAATTTAATTTCCCGGATTATGTATTTACTATTCCCGGATTATGCCATACAGTTTGATATTATTGGAGGAAGAATATGTTTTTAAAACGGCATATCAAATCACGACTTTTAGACCTGCTGAATGATTTCCGTATTGTTTACCTGACCGGCCCCAGGCAGGCGGGTAAAAGCACGCTTGTCAGGGAACTCGCCAAAGAGCGGGGGATGGGATACTACACACTGGATGATGTCGCCTTGGCGGCATCCGCGGAAAGCGACCCCAGGGGACTGCTGGCATCACTGCCAAAACCGCTTGTCCTGGACGAATTCCAGATAGCCCCCAACTTGATAGGCGCCATCAAGATGATTTCAGACACCGCCGATGGTCAAAAAGGGATTTTTCTTCTCACCGGATCATCCGATATCTTTCGTTCGGCACGGGTTCAGGAATCTCTACCGGGGCATATGGCTCGGATTGAGTTATATCCTTTGTCGCAATCGGAACGGCACGAGAGCAATATCAATGTTATCGATTGGCTGATCAGCGGAACCTTCGCACAGTTACCCCCTAAGTTGCTGGACAGAAAAGAGCTGGCGACACTCCTTTTAGAGGGAGGCTATCCCGAACCCATCGCCCAAAGCCCCCGATCCCGAAGTATCTGGTTTGCTTCTTACATCGAAGGTCGCTTATTTAAAGATTTTGAAACCATGCATCCTGTTAAGGGCGACTATCACACAAAACTTTCAGCTCTAATCCGGAATCTGGCCGGCATGACCGGTAACCTCATCAAGTACGCCGGTATCGCCAACGCCCTGGCCCAGGACGACAAAACGGTCAAACGATATATTGAGATACTTGAGCTCATGTTTATCATTCGGAGACTACATCCTTACGTTCGTAACAGTTCCAAACGGGCCGTTGTCGGGATGCCCAAACTTCATTTTATCGATACCGGCCTGGCTTGCCATCTTCTGGGGTTGAAAAATTCTGATACCCTTCACCTATCGCAGTTTTTTGGCGGGCTGGTGGAAAACCATGTTTTTTGTGAACTGTTGAAACATGCGACCTGGTCCGAAGATGATGTGAACTTTTACCACTTCCGCAATACAACCGGGCACGAACTCGATCTTGTAATCGAACGCGGCGACGGCAGGGTTATCGGCGTTGAAGTCAAGGCATCCATGACGATTAAGCGGGAAGATTTTTCAGGGTTGTTAAATTTCGCGGACTATGCCAAAGACAAATTTCTGCATGGAGTGCTCTTCTATTCAGGCGACAAGATTCTCCCGTTCAGAATCAATGAAACGATTCTCCATGCGATTCCATTATCGTCACTGATGAAGCCCACCGAAACCATTGTGCGCGAGGGTGTGCAATAAGACGTCCTTCGAAGGCGTTTTTCCATCGCCGTCGGCAGACAATCTGAAGGAAAAATGATACCGCATTCCGGATCGAAAACAGGATACCGAGATACGTTTTATCATTTCTTTTTTGCCGTCCGGCGGGAAGTGAAAAATTTACCGTACTTTTGCCATCAGAAGCGAAAGCGCCTCTTCACGCGCCTTGAGGATGCGCGTTATGTCAATCCCCTTCATCTCGTTGCGGAAAAGGATGTGATCTTTCAAGGCCTTTCTGTAAACCAAATATTCATCCTTGGCGGTAATGTTCGGAATGACCTTCTCCGTAAACAGAAAATCGTCAATCGGTCGATTCTTGCCATTGTTGTTGCCTTCGGTCAGATCGACGCGATGATCGCCGTGGACCAGAAAACAGTGCAACATGGGGACATAAGGCAGCCCGTACCGATCAAGGATTTTGGAGGCGCCGGAGACAATCTCCTCGGTCATCGCATAGATGCCGATCGCTTTGCCGATAGGCAGCCCCAATTCCGCGGCCAGGGTTGCGATGACCGCATGCTTGGTCGTACAGGAACCAAAGTTCTCCTTAAATAGAATCATCAGGTCATCTCGATTCGAATTGTACCCATAAGACAATTTCTGAACAAAGCGGCAGGCATCAATGAAATGATGGATACCCATGCTCAGGAACTTCTCCGATACAAGCCCCGATGCTTCCATGGCTTTATTTGGGAAAACGGTTAATCGCTCCATCTCATCACCTGTGATCAGTTTTTTTCAGCTGTTCGCCGCGGAACCTTCCGCCCGCTGCCGGTTCCGATCGATTCGCCGTCTTCGACCGGCAAAACCGGTCTTTGTCCCGTCGGATAACATCCACCCCTCTGCCTGCCGGCAAATTGAAAGCGCCTCTTCAAAGCGGCCATCCTCTTCAAGCGTGGTGGCCATCCACTTCAGTGGCAGGATTTCGGGTTCGGGACCCAGTTCCGCCCGAAGGGCCGGCAGCATGCTCTCCAACTCCGAAAGGTAGAGATCGCCTTGCTTCAGCAACAGGCGGCGGGAAACCGCATTCCGGCGATCGCGATAGGCTGTCTCTAACAGCTGAACATAGATACGATGACGGGCAACCGGATGGCGGAGGCGCTTCAATTCAGTCAGCATCTCGGTTATGCCTGGCGCATGCGCCGCTTTCGTTCCAACGACCTCGGTCACCTGGGGTTTTTCGGACAATATGGATCGAGCCTGGGTCGAAACGATTTTCCTGACGGACCAGGCGAGCACGCCCAGTCCCAGAACGACGATTCCCAACCAGTGCATGGACATTCTCCTTTCACGTGCGGGCCGGTGGCTCGAAAGGAAAGACCGTTACGTCAGATCTTGGGAAAAGACATCATCGCCGCGTCCGGAAAGTATCCGCAGACGCAGACGATGAGAGGTGCAAGAGGGCAGTTCGGCTTTCGGTATCATATCTAAATACATCCGGGTCGGTGCGTTTCAAAACACCCGGAATCCACGATGGCCCCGTTTTGTTTATTGTTCAGCGGGCTGCTCCGCCATTTCCGCCTTGGCCTCGGCGGCCAGGTCTTCAATGGTTTCCTTGGTCTCGGCAAGCGACACCTTAGCACTTTGATAGGCGATGAGACCGCCTTTGATTATCGCTTTGGCCAGTGGCTTGAGGACGGCGCCGACCATGGGAATCACAATCGGGGCGAGCAGGACGATTCCCGCTCCCACCGCCAGACTGCCGACACTGAATCCGTTGATTAGTTTCATGGGAACCTCCATAAAATAGTTGAAATATAGCTGAACAAATCAAAATTAAACCAAAACCTAATGCATTGCTAACAATTCGGTAGTTACCTGTCAATCGCCCGAATCATTACTTCCCTATTCTATAGGAAATTATTTTTTGTTTAGAATAATTACCAGGCAGGAGCTACGTGCATGTCAAATGCCGCCCCGGACAAAAAATGCCCCAAAGTCAGCTACTGCTTTTTATCCGATCTTCTGGAAAAAAAAATCCATGACAAGGAGGGAAACCTCATCGGCAGGTTCTACGACATCGTGGCCACCTTTGACGACCGGTACCCCGATATTGAAGGCGTGCTCGTCTCCAAGGCCGGGCTGAAAATCTGCCTTTCCATACATGCCATTGATATTCTCAGCCTCGTTTACGCCAAAACAGCCACGATCATTATAGATCCACCGCCTCTGTTCCAACCCGGGGAACGTCATTTCTTCGTCCGTAACATCCTGTATGATCGGCAGATCGTGGATATAAATGGCGCGAAGGTGGAACGAGTCAATGATATCCGGATTTCGGTCTGCGATAACAAGCATCGTCTGGTCAATGTGGATGTGGGCTTCACTGGGCTCGCCCGAAGACTCGGATTTGAAAGCAGCGTTCGCATGCTGGCCAAACCTTTCGGTAAGCATCTGAAGGATGAGCTCATTGACTGGAAATTTGTTCATCCGCTGCCTGAAAGCGCCACCAGCCCCATTCACATCAGTTTGCGGCAGGAGCAACTGAAACAGCTTCACGATGGAGAGCTGGCGGATATTATCGAAGAGCTTGACCGGGATGAACGTATTACGCTCGTGCAGTCCATGGATGCCGAGGATGCGGCGGGTGCCCTCGAAGAAGCCGATATCAATGTGCAGATGTCCATCCTTCGCGATCTCGACACGGAACTTGCCGCCGACATCCTTGAGGAAATGGAACCCGCTGTCGCCGCGGACGTCATGGACAAACTGCCGCAAGACGCCCAGCAATCCATCATGGCTGCCATGGACATCGAAGAACGGGCACAGATCGAACTCCTGGTTAAGGCCGAAACAGACACGGCAGCCTCCCTCATGACCGTGGATTTTGTTTCCTGCCCGCAGACCTTCACGATCGGGATGGCCCTTGAGATGCTCAAAGAAAATGCCGATGAGATTGATTCCATCAATTACATCCACTGCATCGATGAGACGTCACGTTTGGTCGGCGTCGTTTCTTTACGATGGCTTCTGCTTTCGGAACACGCCACCCCGCTCACCGAAATCATGAATCAACGGCTCGCGACTCTCAGTCCCGATGATGACTGGAGCACCGTAGCAAATCAGTTTTTGAAGCTTCGCTTCAAGTCCCTCCCGGTTGTCGGGGAAGAGGGCCGGGTGCGGGGGATCGTCACCTTTCGACACTCATTTAACGAATTGCTTCCCTACTACCATAAACTGGCCAATTGATCATGACGGGCGAACAGGCGGTTGCCACTTCAAAATCAACCCGGCAGTTCCGGTAGCCAGGACAGTGGGACGGAATAGTTCACCGGAGCGTGTTCAACCAAAAACTGGGGGGGATGCATCATTTTTCGAAGGCCCGAACTTTTTGACCGTCGGCCGCCCCCATCAAAAACCGGTCCCGGCAAATCATCATCCCCATGATGAATGGGTTCTCCGACGTGGCAAAAGCGAAAAGGGCCGTTTGCCGGCGGCAGGAAGGTAAAGATGTCGCAGGGATTGTAAAGACGGTATATCGGGATACCTTGAAGCGTTTCGGCAAAATCGGCATCGCCAACGCGCGGTGAACCAAACGTATACAGGGCCTTCGGGCGGCGCCGGGCAGTGGCCAGGGTGGCCAGCGCAGCGCCTAAACTATGCCCGGTAAAAAATAGCGGCGCAGTCCAGCTATCCAGAAAGGAGGAGATTTCAGGCCATATCGCATCGAATTTTTGCAAAAAGCCACTGTGAACCCGACCGCCGGACGGCGATGGCGTCGTCCAGGCATTGAAGTTGGACCACCAGTTTTCCCAGGTTCCCGTCGTTCCCCTAAAGGCGAGCACACCGAAAGGAGAAGGAGAGCCATGGGCAGAAGCGACAAAGAAAGCCTGTACCCCCCCGGCATTAAAAAACGCAGCTTCCGCCAGACCGGCCCGGGTAAGAAAATCTCTTCTTCGGCGCCCCGGAATAGGAAATCCGATTTCATCCTCATCCTTACGGTAAACCAACCGCGCTAATTCGGATAACCACCAGGCATTCAGAGGGGAATATCGCTCCGCATGGACGTCCATCGGCTCGGGGATGTCACCGGCAAAGAAATCCGATGCGCCACCGGGATTCAATACCGCGGCCCAGGAAAAATTCAAGCATTTCTTGGGAATGATCGTTAACATTGTCTTCATTCGTTACCACGGAAGCTGCCGCAAATGACGTTTTGTTAGCGTATGATTATAAATCTATTAACATATGGTTAGAAAATGTCAACCACGGCCATTCGTTTTTATCGCGGCGAAAGCATTTTCTTTTTTTCTTTTGAGCCTGGTTTCTTAATAGGGGGCGAGGGCTGACTTTTTGATTTAATCAGAATTTAACACGTCTCTGATAGCCGGAACACAAAGATGATTAAAAATGGATAGATCAAAAGGCCATCGTACCGGATGCGGATGGAAAAGGAGATTATTTAACTGAACCTCTTTATAATCAACGCAATAAAGGATAAATTATGAAACATTTTCAATTCCATGAGATAGAGGATGAACACTTCGTCAAATCGGTCCATTTGTTTGATGGAATGCCATACCGAATTCCCAAGGATCCCAATATAGAGGATTTTGTAGGTGTCGCAACCGAAATGGGATATATAGCCGCTAAACCGATAGCGTGGGTTATTAGAGAAGAATATTATTCATGGAGGAAGGAAGCCGACAAATGTGCCGCCGCCGATCGGGGAAAATTTAACATTCGAGCAATCGTTGAAGCCGCCTGACGCCAGCGGAATGCCTATTGAAATTAACATCGCCATGCTGCTCTATTTATGGCAATTCCCATTAACCGCTACCCCATCTCATTTAAATGAGTTTGAGTAAAATACCGACTAACGCAGCTTGGTCCTTGCTCATCTCGCCCAAACTGTCCCTTCTCTCATTCATTCGCCGGAAGCGGGTGAAGTCTGTGGGCAAATCTTCATTAGCCACCATGAAGGCAAGCTTCTGAATAATCCCCCGGATGTCTTCGGGAGATTTTATTCTCCCCTTCTCTTTGGCGAAATATTGCACTTTAATTTTTCCTCTTTCACTATCGTATTCAACATCCTTTACGCGATGAAGTGCAACGATGATGTAATCACCCAGCGCCTGCCAGAAAACATCGTCGTACCCCCGCCAGTATTTTAGGGAAAACCGCAGCAACATCGGATTTCTCTTCCCGCTTTGCGGGTGGCTTTTATATAACATCACCGGGTAGTTCTCAATTTCTTCTTCGCCCACCTTCTCAAGCAGGTTATAAAGCTCGATTCTTTGCAGTTTTCGGGCGATCTTATCAAGCTGTTCCAATATGCTGCCCTGACCGGGACTGGTAATTAATTTTTCGAGAGCTTTTTTTAGCTCCTTGTTCATGGCATTCCTCATCCGGTTGCTATTTGTTCAAAAAACTTTCCTTTGCCGAAATGAATCGCTCCGCGCAGGCTTTCAGTCGTCAAGGCCGGTGAAAACAGGGTTAACAAGTGCATGAATGCGGAACCGAGCAACCAGACCGCCTAACTGCCCTGATCGGAAACTGGGACCGGCAGGGCGGGGGGGGAATGGATGGTTAAATCCGCGAAACACCTTTTATGTTCCGGGGCACGGCGGCATATCGCATCGAAGCGATTAAATTCCTGAGCTCCGAAGCGTATTTTTCCATCTGTTTTTTATTGCCGCCAATGGTCCGTGGATGCTTCATCAGCATTCGATCCACCTTCATCGCCTCCTGGTGGGCAAACCAGATTGCATCATATGGATCCCTGCTCCCTAACGATTTGATAAACTCATTGATTTCATAGTCTAATGACACCATATTGTCCCTTCTCTCAATAATTGCCAACAAAACAAGTGGAGATATCGCCCGAGAGGGGCAAATAGGATCTGTTTCAGCAATGCCCCCCCCGCGGCAAGCTGATAATTCGTTCAGCCCGACGCAATCTACACACCAATTGTTAGGATTTTATTAGGAACCGAAAATTTCACAGTTCGGTGCCATCCCTGATTTCGAAGGTAAAGCAGGGCAATAGCATGTAGGGGCGGTTCGCGAACCGCCCTTACAGGGTTGCGAGCGTGGCCGGCGTTAGTTTACATGCGATAGCCCTGGAAGGTAAAGCGCCACCAATCGATTTCCGAAATTGCCGATACAAAACCGACTTAAGGCAGCGAGGCTCGCAGAACGTCGACTTTGTCGGTTTGCTCCCAAGGCAGTACCATGTCTCCGCGACCGAAATGGCCGTAGGTCGCCAGGTACTGATAAAAGCCGAGGGGATTTTTACGTGGTAATTGGCGCAAGGCGAAATTTTTCAGAATCGCAGCCGGGCGGAAATCGAAACACTCCTGAAGCAGCATGGTGATTAACTCGTCTGAAACAGATCCCGTGCCGAAAGTTTGAGCGATGAGCGTAATCGGCCGGGTTTCCCCGACGGCATAGCTGAGCATCACTTCGCACTCATCCGCAAGACCCGCGGCTACAATATTTTTTGCGGCATAGCGCGCCGCATACGCCGCGCTCCGGTCGATGCGCCCAGGGTCCTTGCCACTAAGCGCCTTGCTGCCTTGGTGAGCGAATTCGCCATAGGTATCGACCGCGTTTTTACGGCCGGTGAGGCCCGAATGGTTCATGGGCCCGCCCGCGTAAACGCCGTCCGGGTTGATGACCAGAGCCGAGTTTAAATCCGGTTTGAGCGTTTCGGTTCTAAAGACCGGCTTGAGCACCCATTCCAAAAGATCCCGCCGCAAGGTTTCGGTGTCCGGAGTCTGGGACTCGTCGGTATGGATTTCGACGGTAATACTGTGGATACGAAATGGTTTTCGCGCTTTGAATTCGACTCCGACCTGGGCCTTGCCGTCCGGCATCACATACGGCAGAATTTTTTCCTTGCGCACCTCTGTCAACCGCCGGGCAATGCGATGGGCAAGGGTAATGGGCAGCGGCATCAACTGCTCCGTATGGTTACACGCAAAGCCAAAGGCGGTCACCTGATTCCTGGCGGGAATGGCATCGATTTCAGCGTCGGTGAGCTTGGATTCGTCAGCGGGACGGTTTGGGGATACCGGCAACGCCAGGGGACTCGTCAAAATGCTGCACGTGAGAGGGTTGAAATCGGGATGATTGTAACCGATGCGTTGTATTACCTTTCGCGCGAGGCGGGCAAAATCGATGTTGGCGGTGGAAGCAAAGCGAGCGGCAATAAAAACGATGGCCTTTGCCACCGCGCATTCGGCGCGCACCCGGGCGTAGGGGTCCTGGGTGAGAAAATGGTCCACGATGGCATCGCTGATCTGATCACATAGTTTATCCGGATGGCCTTCGGTGACCGATTCCGAGGTATACATGAAATTTTGAATCATGATTATCTCTCCCTTTTTTCCCTGACGGGTTTGGCCGCTTCATTGATCAGTAAGGGTACCACGGCGCTGCCCGCAATAACGGCCAGATCGGTAAGACCGATGCGTCCGAGCCCCAGAAAACGCCGCAATGGCGGATAAAACAGGGTCAGCGCTTGTAAACATAATGATCCGCCGACGGCCAGAAACAGGCTCGGATTGGGTGCAAGCGGATCACTTCCGGGTGACCGGCGATACGCCGACCGGCAGCTCGTGGCATGCAGCAACTGACCGATGGTAAGACTCTGGAAAGCGAGGGCGCCGGCCGCGGCGCCGGGGCCATACCGCAGAAGCCCGAACCCGAAGGCCGCCAGCGCCCCGGCGGTGATGGTCGCCGATTCACGGGTCATGCTCCTGAAATCCGAATTGGTAAAGAGGGAAACCGAGGAATCCCGGGGCGGCCGGGTCAGTATGCCGGGCTCGGGCGCCTCCAGGGAAAGCGCCAGCCCGGGGAAGATATCGGAGATGAGGTTGATCCACAGCAACTGCATGATGTTGAGCGGAAATCCGACACCCGCGGCCATCGCGGCGAACATGAGCAGAATCTCGCTGATATTGGTGGAAAGAAAGAAATGAACCGTTTTTCGAATATTGTCATAAATGGCGCGCCCGTCGGAAAGAGCCGCCGCCAGAATCTCCAGCTGATCCTCTTCCAGGACGATATCGGCCACATCGCGGGCGACATCGGTGCCGGTTCCGCCCATGGCGATGCCGATATCGGCGGCCTTGAGGGCCGGGCCGTCGTTGATGCCGTCTCCGGTCATGGCCACGGTTTTCCCGGCCTTCTGAAGGACCTGGACAATTTTGAGTTTATGGGCCGGACTGACCCGGGCGTAGACATGGGCGTGTTGCGCCAGCGCCTGCAAGGTCGTGTCATCCACGCGGTTGAGCTCGGACGAATCGAGAATCTGGACGGGTTGATCGCCGGAGAGATTCAGTTCACCGGCAACGGCGTAGGCTGTCGCACTCTGGTCGCCGGTGATCATGACCGTGTCCACCCCTGCCCGATGGAAAACCGCTATGAGATCTCGTGCCCCGGGTCGAACCGGGTCCGCCATGCCCACCAGCCCGAGCCAGATCAGGTTCCGCTCATCGGCGGGCTCATCCGGATCATCGAGCTTTCGAAAGGCAAACCCCAGGACGCGAAGGGCCTTACCGGCCATGGCCTCGTTTTCGGTTTCGATCGTCAAGCGAGCCATCTCGGTCAGGGGAGCAAGTGAATCACCGATCATGTATGTGTCGCACATGGCCAGCACTTCGGGTGGACTGCCCTTGACGGAGAGCAGGCGGTGGTTTCCCTCGATTTCATGCCGGCTCGTCATGAAAAGACGACTTTCGGAACGATGGTTGAGCTGTATCAGCAAGGCGCTGTGTAAAACGGCCCGTATGTCCAGTCCCGCGTTCCGGGCAAGTTTGATCAGGGCGGTTTCGGTGGCCGAACCGTTGAGACAGGTCTCGCCCTCGTGTTCCTCGATGCAGGTTTCATTGCACAGGACGCAGGTCACGAGCAGTTGCCGCAGATCGGGCCGCCGGGCGGGATCGGTCGGCCCGCCCGGCCCCCGCAGCTCCCCTTCTATCAATTCGAGACGCTCATCGCCCACGAAAAGGTGCCGGGCCGTCATCTGGTTCATTGTCAGGGTGCCGGTCTTGTCGAGACAGATGGTCTGCACCGCCCCTAGCGTTTCCATGGCCTGAAGGTTGCGAATGAGGACCCGGTGCTTGCGCATGCGATTAATGCCGAGCGCGAAGTTGATGGTGGCGACGGCCGGCAGCCCCTCGGGAACGGCCGCGGCGGCGAGCGAGATGGACAGACGCAGCATCTGAAGCAGACCGTAGCCCCTTAAAAACCCCAGAGCGAAAACGACGCCGCAAATGGCAAGACACATCAGCACCAGCTGATCGCCCAACCGTTCCAGCTGGCGTTCCATGGGAGTCTGGGGAGGCCGGGTCTCATTGAGCAGAATCTGCAATTGGCCGATTTCGGTCCAGGACCCGGTGGCGACCGCCACGGCGAGCCCCTCCCCGCCGGTGACCAGCGTGCCCATATAGGCCATATTGAAACGCTCCCCCAGGGGAATGTGAGCGTCCGGCCGCAAACGTTCCGGTCTTTTCAAAGCCGGCATGCTCTCGCCCGTTAGCATGGACTCATCGATGCTCAAATGAGAGGCCGTTAAAATACGGCAGTCGGCCGCGACATAAAAGCCGGGTTTAAGGATCAGAATGTCCCCGAGGACAACCTCTTCGGCGGGAATGAGAGACGAGCCGCCGTCCCGGATCACTTCCGCCATGGGCTGAACCAGCGCCTTTAACGCCTGGATGGTCTTTTCGGCCTTGGTTTCGGTAACAAATCCAATGACGGCATTGGCCGCCACCACGCTTAGAATGACGCCGGCCTCTAAAAGCCCGCCGGTGGCAACGGAGATTCCCGCCGCAGCGGCCAGAAGATAGACCGGAAGCGAGGTGAACTGTCCCACAAACATCTCCCATTTGGAGCGGGTTTCGCCCTGGGGCAGACGATTGGGGCCATACTGCCGGAACCGCGCCTCCCATGCCTCCAGAGAAAGACCGGTTTCGCCGTTGGCTTCCAAAAGGCGCAGGATTTCATCCCGCTCCAGGCCGTGCCATTGGTTGCCGGTAAAATTCGCTTCCGGAATATCGGAATTGACAAGGTCCGCGGAAGGCATGGGGCGTCTGTAAGCCGAGGTCCCGGGTACGGGCTCGCCGGCGCCCTGCTCCCATTGGCGCAACAAGGCTTCAATACGACCGGCGATGCCATCGGAGGTGCTGCCTGAGTTATAAGTGATCAGCAGGGTGCCGGTGAGGGTACTGGCTTTTACAAAACCGATATCGGATTGCATCGATAAGGTTTTTTCCAGAAATGCCTTGATGCCCGGCGCCTGGCGCAATCCGGCCACCCGGAACCGGGTGCGGCCGGAAACCTTGCTGTGAATGGGTAAAACGCACTGCATAAAAACGGTCCGATTCATGGCGCAAGGATCCGCGACCACCCGGGAACTCCGGGCGCGCTCTGGCATGCGCTGGATTGATTAAAAGGAAAGGCGGCGTCTCAACCGCGCCGCGCGGCGGCCTGATCCAGCAAGACCTTTGAATAAACGCCGAAAGCGTACCAGAAGGCCGTGTACCAGGGCGGCGTCTTCCAGTGTCCCCGGATCAGCTCGCTGATACCGAAAATCACCAGCGCGGCAAAAAGGGCGCTGGTCAGATCCAGCAAACCGCCGCTGCCCTGTTCTATCTTACGGTTGAACGCCAGAATGGTTGCCTCTACGCTTCCGGCCCATGAGCGACTAAGCGCAACGGCCGGTTTCAGGTCGAACAACGACAACCGCCGGCCGAATTCAGCGACGGCATCCGTCGCCGGAGGCGCTCCGATTACCAGCAGGCTGCCGGTAAGGGGATTCGCAACCGCTTCGCTTGACGGAAACTCCCTCAGCCACCGTTGCGTCAGATCCTGGAAAAAGACGTCATCGCCGCGCCTGGAAGGTATCCGCAGACGCAGACGATGAGAGGTGCAAGAGGGCAATTCGGCTTTCGGTATCATATCCATACTCATCCCGGGTCGGTGCTTTTTTAGCACCCGAAAGGCACGCTGGCCCCGTTTTGTTTTATTCTTCAGCGGGTTGCTGCGCCATTTCCGCCTTGGCCTCGGCGGCCAGGTCTTCAATGGTTTCCTTGGTTTCAGCAAGCGATACCTTAGCACTTTGATAGGCGATGAGATAGCCTTTGATTATCGCTTTGGCCAGTGGCTTGAGAACGGCGCCGACCATGGGAATCACAATCGGGGCAAGCAGGACGATTCCCGCGCCCACTGCCAGACTGCCGGCACTGAATCCGTTAATTAGTTTCATGATAACCTCCATAGAATAGCAGAAATAAAACTGAACGAATCAAATTTTAACCAAAACCCAATATATGGCTAACAATTCGGCAACTACCTGTCAATCGCCCGAATCATTACTTCCCTATTATAAAGGAAATAACTTTTTCACAGAATTATTAGAAACTGATGAGGCCCGGATTAAATTTCGATTAGGCCATTGACGGAAATGCCGTCCCGGGCAGATTGACAGCGCCGGAAACCGCATTTCGTCTCCGCCGGATTCAGGGCACACTGGCCTTGATCATCGTTTCGGCCAATTTCTCACGGCAGGGAGGCCGCGCCAGGGTGTTTTTGGAAGAGCGGCAGGCTGTTTGAGCGATAGCGAGTTCCTGCCGGTCTGGAAAAAATATCCTGGCGTGGCCGGTACGATGATCAAGGCCGGCACACCCTATCCGGCCATGGCAAACGAGGGCTTAGTTGAACAGGGGATGCGGTGATACAGCTCCCAGGATTTGACAAACGCCCCTTCAAAAGATCTTTTTTCCATATAACGTCTGGCCTGAAGGCCCATGCGGTGAAGTTCCCGCGGGTTTTGAACCAGAGAGTCGATCGCCTCCATCAGGCTGGCGTCGTCATTTCCGGGAATGATGATGCCGGTAACATTGGGCTCGATGTTCTCGCACGGCCCTCCCTGGTCCGTTACAATGACCGGAAGGCCGGAGGCCTGGGCTTCCAGCACCACATTTCCGAAGGTGTCGGTGGTGCTTGGGAAAACGAATAAATCGCTGGCGGCATAGATGACCGAAAGCGGCTCTCCGCTGACGTATCCGGTGAAAAGACAAGGATAGCCGGCCAATTGCTTTTTCATTTCGCTAAGATAGGGCCCGTCTCCGACCACAACGAGAGACGCCTTCGGCTGATTGAAGACCGAATACCGTGTTATCAGGGATTTAAATGCGTTTGAAAGATGATGCAGATTTTTTTCCGTGGAAATCCGGCCGACATAGAGAAGTTTGATGCCTTTCAGCTCTGAAAACCCATGGGGCGTAATGCCGGTTTTTCGAGACGGATGAAACCGGTCGATGTCGATGCCACGGGGATATAAAACAATTTTGTCCCTGCGGATACCTTTTTCAGTCAACTCGGCTCGCGTGCTTTCGGAAGGGGCATAGATGATATCCATCTGGTCGTAGTACCAGAGAATGAATCGCCAGGCGACCTCCTCGATGGCGCTGTCGCCGGTAAGCGCCTGAGCATATTGCGGTATCGCGGTATGATAGGTGCCGATGAAAGGAAGCCGCAGAATTCTGGCGATGGCGAGCGCCGCAAGCCCCACCGGCCCCGGAGTTGCCGAATGGATATGGGTAAACCGGTTTTCATAACAGAAGTCGATCATTTCGAGCAGCGGCGGATAAAAGATTTTTTGCTCGGGGTATTCCGGCAGTTCATACGCGCCGACCGGTTCGAAGTTCCTGATCCCGGCGCCGGGCATTTTCTGCTGTGAAAGGACGGCCTGAGAGACACAGGTCACCACCGTCATCCGCTTGTGGGTTTTTTGGGCCGCCCGGACCTGTTCCTGAAGTGTCCGCGCCACCCCGTTTACATCGAAGAAGGTGTCCGTGAAGTGCGCGACGTTGGGCGCCGCCGGTTCATCGGCGGTCCGGACCGTATCATCCGACGTGGAGCCAACAGACTGAATACCAGCGGAAAATCGATCGTAAATCTCTTCAGTCAGGGCCTTGTCCTTTGAAAAAAGCGTATAGGCGATGAAATAGGGGGCGAGCAGCGTGTAAAGTCCGGCCGCTGAACCGATGGTGTGAAAGATATTAAAGACGTTCGCGCCGGACAGATGATCCAGCAGATGATTTCCGAAGTGAACGGTTACCCGGTTGGCGGCCTCATTGACGAAATTGAACCATCCGCCTTCCGCGAAATCCGGTCGGACGTTGCCCGAGGTTGAATTCATCTCATTCAAGGAGGACATCAACCCGGGATTGTCGAGAAGCAACCGTCTGGTTTCAAACTTGAGAAGATCCACAAGCGATTCGGATACAGGCGCCTTGGCGTCAAGCGCGAGCTCTTTCTTCCGCTTTCGATAGTTCCACAAATAATACAATTTGGCGATCACCCCTGAAGTGTCCGGGATATCTCCCCGCAGGGAGCGGTCCAAAAACCGCATCAACACATCCTTTTCAGCATACCGCTGAAGATCGAATTTGTTGCGATAGAACTGATAGGCGATGCCATACAGGTTATGGGCCATTGTTTTAGGGGTTGCGGCGCTTGAATGAACGATGAGGGAGCAACCGTCGATCTCAGTGAAAAGAGCACCCGGAGCGTCAACGCCGAGTATTTCGGTGTAGGTTCTGGCGATATTCAAGCCGCTGTGGTCATCGGAACCGCCGAACAGCCGCTTGCACCAGGGCATACCCGTTGCCGGTTCCAGGTGATGCTTTGCCGAAAGCCGGAAGATATCATCGGGTCTCAGATGATTGAGAATCTCCGAGAGACAATCGTTTTCCCTTTTGTTTCTGGAGCCGTTAAGTTCAAAATTCTGGAAAAGCAGCAGCATTTTTTCAAAATGATCGACGGTGAGCTTTCCGTTCAGCGCATACAGCGGATGAGCGACGATATGTAATATGGCGTTCCGGGAGAGGTAGCCGGCCAGATCGTAGACGCTGCGACGGACATATTGAATTTCCCGATGCTGGGTTTCGGTTATATTCAGAGCGAGGATATGAAGCTTGCAACCGTCTTCCGGGAAATAGGAGGTGACCTCCTCGCTGATAAACGTATCCGGCAGGTGCAAAATCCGAAGGGAGCCGTCGATGGTATTGTGATCCGTGATGGTCACATGCGTCATTCCCTTGGCTTTCGCCACTTCATAAACGCGTAAAGGCGCCGTAAAGCTTTCTGGGCAACCTATTTTTTGCAGCGCCCACTGAGAGGGCCGGGTCGAAGAATCGGAATGAACATGGAAGTCAATCCGCATACGGTTTTCTCCTTTTGATGGTAACGGAAAACGGATTTCTAATGGATGGCATAAAGCCCCTCGCAGATCGGCTCCGGTTCTATTTCATCGATACACATTTTATCTTCCGATTTCTTTGCACGCTTTTTCATCTCCGCCATGATACTTCCGATTTTCTCGGCGCTGACGGTCCAGCGGTTCCCCGGCGGCACCACCAGAATGCACGCACTGACCGTCAGAAGCGGTATGCGTTTTTCAAGACCATCCCTGTCTCTGGCAATGATGAACCCGTTATGGGTGTCTTCCCGATCGTAAAAACTTTCCGCATCGCTCTTGAACTGGGCGGCCAGACGGCGAACCCCTGTTACGACCCGGGTGGATTCCTGGTCCTTTATTCCCATGAAAAAGTCATCACCGCCGATATGACCGATGAGCTTTTCCGAAGTTCCGTTCTGAGCGCTGAGAAGTTCGGCAAATCGCAGAATCAGCCGGTCTCCAATGCGAAAGCCGTATTTATCGTTAAAAGCCTTGAAATTATCGAAATCGAAATAGATGAAATAGAATTGATTGCCGGTTTCGGTCAACGCGTTGGAAATATACTCATATATGATGGAATTGCCGGGCAGTTTCGTTAACGGATTCTGATCTCTGGCGATGGCGAGGTTTTTTTCATTTAAAATTCTTAAAAGCGACTGGGCGCTTAAGAACCCCTCATACTTTAAGTCCTTTAGAATGAGAAGGCCTTCCAGAGCCTCATTCTGTGCAACTATTTTCAATATCTTTTCAATCGGAGAGTGAATATCGGCTACCGGGAATTTGCTGATAAAGCGGGCGATGTTTTTACCGAAGGCCGGGTTTTCCAAAAGTTGCCGGCCATAGCGGGAGTAGGCGAAATCTTTAAACGCAGATTCCCGGATAACCCCCAGCGGTTCTCCGTTTCGATCCACCACCGGGAAAAAAGGGGAATTTTTGCTTTCCCGAAATTTTTCAAATACGGTAATGATGTCCTCATCTTCCACGATCGGCCCCAGTTCCCGCATTTCCGTTTTAATCAGCGTCTGGTCCGTCTTCGTATCATAACGCCGGTCTTTTCGGCCCATCAGCTCTATATTATGGTATGTCTCCTCCAGAAGAGTTATATCCGTCACCGGTTTCTGAATAAGATATCCTTGCACCAGATCACACCCGATGGCGCGGCAACTATAAAATTCATGGAGTGTTTCCACCCCTTCGGCCACGACCATACTCCCCATGAGATGAGCGATTTCGACGATGCTGGAAACAAAAAGACGCTTTTTGGCATCCGTTTCGATGTCCTGAATAAAAAATCGATCGATTTTAATATAGTCCGGCTCCGCATAATAGAGCATCTGAAAGCCGGAAAAGCCGCTGCCGCAGTCGTCGACCGCGATTTTGAATCCCTGGGAGCGGTAATTGCAAAAGGTGGCAACCGCCTCCTGACCGTTGGCCAGTTGATGCTTTTCGGAGACTTCAAAACATAAATTGCTTTGCATCAAATTTCGTTGCGTGAGCAACTCGGCCGTAAAACCGGTTCTGTATCGCGCGGAGTCTAAAACCCGATTATCCAGATTATAGAATAATTTCGTAAATTGACTCCACTCAAGTCTCGCATATTTTTCAATCGCTTTTCGCCTCAGCAGCAAATCCACCTCGTGCAGAATCTGATCTTCGTGTGCCCGGTCGAACACATTGCCGATGGAAAGAAAACCGGCCGCTTCGTGGTTCCGCAGCAACGCCTCATACCCGTAGCAGGCGCCCGTATGGATATTCACAATCGGCTGAAAAGCAAAATCCAGAACCGATATTTGTTCGGTCCACACTTTATCTATCGATAGTACTTTCATAATAATCCCCTTCAAGCGGTTCTCGGCAACGGAACCGTCTCGGATCCGTTATCGGATAGAAAGGTGTGATAGTTCACAAAGAAGGTTGCACCGTCAGCTCCCATATATCGCGTGAGGGTTCTCCGATCGGTTTGAAACAGATCCACGACGATGAGACCATCGAGCGCTTCGTTAAAATTTTTATCTTCGTTAAACGCGATCAGCCGGCCGCCCAGTTTCAGATAATGCTTCAACAGAATCGGAATCCCCTTGTGATCGGCTTCGATTTCGCGGATTGCGGAATTGATTTCATCCATATCCCGGCAAAATTCGGTTTCCCAGCCGGTTTCGCATCCTCTTAACCGAATGGGCTTCGACCAGGAAGAGAATTGGGGACGGACCATATCGATTACCCCCTCGGCCCGATGATGGCGCATCAGGGAGGAGGCCATCAGGTTTCGGGAAAAATCGCAGTAATCGCGGCTGATGCTCACCGGGCCGTAGAGCGTTCGATATTTCGGGTTTTTCGCGATATAATGACCGATTCCTCTCCACAGGAGCAGCAGCGGGGCAAAGGTTTTTTGATACTCCGGCTTAACGAAAGACCGGCCCAGTTCAATGGCAGGCCCTATCTTATGGTGAAAATCGCGATGACTGTGAAACAGGGTCGAGGTGTAAAGGCCACTCGGACCGAAGTTCGCCAGTATCTTATCGGTGCATCCCAAACGATAGGCGCCGATGATTTCATTGGTTTCATCGTTCCAGATGAAGAGATGAAGGTAATGCGCGTCAAAGGCATCCATATCCATCATTTGACCCGTGCCTTCGCCGGCCCGGCGAAAGCTGAGTTCCCGAAGACGGGCGATTTCAAGCAGCAAGCGGGGAATCTGGCCGGATTGGGCAAGCCAAACGGTATTTGGGCCACTCTTGACCAGTTGCTGACAACGCGGCAGCCGGTCGACTTCCATTCTGCAAATGGCGGAATCAAGCGCTGCCGCCACGGGCCGATCGGATACCGCTTTTTCGGTTGGATTCTTCTTTCGCCACCCGGAATCGTCGGCCGCCGTATTTCCGAGAAGATAAGTGCGCCATCGAAGATACGGTGTCAATCGATCCTCACCGTCGAATTTCTTCAACTGACCATAGGGCAGCACATTACCGATTTTCATTTCGATCCGCCGCCGGCGTTTGTTCAACAATTCCCGAGGCAGCAGCGCCGTTCTCAGCCACGGGTGAACCATGCCCAGAACCTGAAAAAGCTTGCCGTTTGAACCGCTGAAATATACCGGCAGCACGGGTGCTTGTGTTTTCCGCACGATTTTGCCGGCAACCGGATTCCAGGGGGGATCGGAAATTTCGCGACGGGTGAAATGGAAATGGGAAACCGCCCCTGAAGGGAAAATCAAAAGGACGCCCCCCTGGTTGACCCATTGGGTGGCATATCGAATGGACCCGATGTTGGCATGAGCCGATTTGCTCGATTTAAACGGATTCACGGGAATGAGCAAGGGGTTCATCCGCGCAATGCGATTGAGCATGGAATTGGCCATCACCTTGATGTCGGGCCGAATGGAAAGAAAAAGTTCCGCTAAAATAATTCCCTCAATCGCACCGAACGGGTGATTGGAGACCACGACCAGCGGACCGGTTTTGGGGATAGCCGATTTTTCTTTCTCATTCACCAGGACGGTGACATCGAGCGCCCTGAGAATGCTTCCGAAAAATTGCTGAAGATTTTCTTTTTCGGGCAGATGATCGTAAAGATCATTGCATCGATCGAGGGAAATCAGTTGCTCGATGGGCTTTACGAACAGATGACGGACCCGGTTTCTCAATCCCGTGTCCTGGAACCGGTTTCTTAACGTGAACGCAGCGGTCTTGTGTATGTTTTCCAACATGGCATGCCTCTCCGGAAAAATATGTGGTTGTTTACTGTCAACCGCCGGCCTTTTTTGATACCTTTTATTACTATTCACCTCAGCGCCAGCGCCGTTAACCCCGGTTTATCGTTTTCACCTCAGGCTTACCGTAAAATATGATGTTTCACCCGGAGCATTTTTTTATCTTTTACCGGCAACAAATTAGATTACGACTAGTACCTGATTAGTATTGGGTCAAAAGGCGCACCATTTTCGCGGATTTAAAAAGGGTTACACCCCCTTCCGCGATCCTTCCGGAAATGTCACGGCAAATACTATCCGTAAGGATGCTCATCATGTACTAACACCAGCTTAATTCCAACCAAACAAAACCGGTTCAGTAATAGACCCGTTCGTCCTTGTCTTGTTTTCCGGCGGCGCCGGCGGCCCCTGCATGCCCATGGCCGGTAAACCGGGGAACGGCCGGATGAACAAAACGGGTCGAAGCGTATTATCTGGTTCATTATTTCAATCGCTTTAATGGAGGACATTCATGAAAAAGAAGTTGGCATCACTTTTGGCGGTGGGAGCGTTTTTGTGGAGTGTGCCGTTTGCCGGCGCGGGGGATATCGATCAGGAGCAGATCCTCAAAGAACTCGAATACCTGAAGCAAACGGTTAAGTTCCAGGAAATTAAAATTCAGCAGCTTAAAGCCGCGATGACGGAACAAAAAGGCGAGACCAAACCGGCAAGCGACAAGGGCGCCAAGGTTTCCATCGTCAATTCCGCGATTGAGCAGCTGGAAATCAAGGGCGATCTGCGGGTTCGCTATGAACGACGGGAACGAAGCAACCCCGATGACAGCTATGGCGCCACGAATCGAGAGCGAGCCCGATTCCGGCTGGGCGGCGTCTGGAAAAACAAGAGCGAAGCCTGGGAAGCCGGCGCCGGACTCGCCACTGGTGGAGCGGACGGAAGAAGCACCAATGACACCTGGGGAGAAGAGTTCGCATTCGAGACCGGCGACATTCGGCTGGATTATGCCTACGCGAAGCATAAGATAGAAGATTTTTCATTCACCTTAGGTCAGCAAGTCAACCCATTCGAGACCTCGTGGCTATTTTGGGACGGCGACTTGCGGCCGACCGGTTTGACAGCCCAATATAATAGCAAGATCGGAGTGTTTGCAACTCTGGGCGGATACTCCGTAAAATTTTATCAAACAACCACTCAGGACACCGGCTTGCTCTTTGCCGGCCAGGCCGGATATAAAAATAAAATCGGAGATATAAAGCTGCTGGCCGCCGCGGGTTTTCAGTACACTGACGGAGAATTCAACAATAACGAAGCAAAGGATCCGGCATACGAATTTCGTGTCGGTGATTTCTATGCCAAGGTGGGTATCCCCCTCGGCGTCGTCGAACTATCTCCCTACGCACAAATCTGGTGCAATTTCGGAGCGGATGGTGCGGTTGGCAAGGGGCAACGCGGCGGCACCCTGGATCCCAGCGAAGAGGACCTGGGGTGGATTTTAGGCTTGGACGCAACCATTCAAAAATTTGTCAAAGTGGGATATGCATACGCCGTTGTGGGTGCTGATTCCCTCTACGGTCCTTTCGTGGATTCCGATTTTGGAACAGGGTTGAGTGATACGGATGTCAAAGGACATAGAATCGGTGCCTCTTTCGATATAACGAAAAATATCTCCACCGGTGCCACGGCCTTATTTTTCGAGGCCGCTGAGCGAAAAAATCAGCGGGAAGTCGATCTTTACCAGGTTGACGTAAATTATAAATTCTAACGCAGAAAATGCCAGCAACCCCGTAGGGGCACGGCGCGCCGTGCCCCTATAATGTAGCGTCCCTATGATCCGTTAAAATAATCAAGGCCGGAACGTCAAAATGTTTTCTGGTCTATTTCGACCGGAAAGAACGATGCACGGGGCGTTTGAATCAACTCCATTACCGAAAGGCAGTTAAGGTTGAAATCGTGGCTCGCTTTTGCCAGGGAAACCCCACACATGGGGCATAGGTAGACGATCGCCTGGGCCCCATTTTCTTTGGCGTCCCGAAGATTCAGAATTTGAAAATCGCGGGCGGCTTCCATTCGCCCAAGGCCCGCAAGCGCCGAGCCGCAACACAACGCATTTTTTCGGTCGTATTTGCGATCGACACGCTCTGCACCGGTGAGCGCGAAGAAGTCATCGAGCAGTTGCTCCGTATCCGGCCCGAGCCGCGATGAACAGGGGCGTTGATAGGCCACTTTCAGGTGTCGGCGGACGAATCCCTCCGGGTGACGGCGCAGGTATTCGTTGATGTGTTCCAGCAGGTGGATGGGCTTAAACGGTAGCTCATATCCGAAATCATCTATCATTTTATGGACCATGGCATAGCACTCGTCATGGAAAAAAACAATTTCGTCGGCCTGGAGTTTCAGAAGGTTTTCTATAAATTTTCGTCCTGCCGTCTCCAGAACACTCGGCCGGGCCAGATGCAGTTTGGCCATATGGCAGAAGTAGTCGCCGCCTTGGACGATGGTAAGGCCGTCAAACAGCGGATGCGCGATGGTGGCCGGGGAGAGGACCGGCGCCAGTGCGCAAAGGGACAGTACTTTCTTTTTGTCGGTACCCGGCAGGGCCTGGCTGGGCATTTGTTCTATCTGCTCGAAAAAAGCCAGGGTTTCCCCCGGAACGGTTAAAGCATGTTCCGCTTCCTGCCGGGTGCTGATCAGGTCGAACGGCCGGGCCCCTTTTTCACAGTACTCATTGCATCCCATACAGGTCATGCATTGTGATAGAATCTTAGAGGGCCTGCCGGCAATGAGGGCATCCATTTCCGCCGTGGCCTGCGCGGGTGAATAGTCCACATACGGGCAGGCCACCAGGCAATCGCCGCATATATCGCACTTGGAAGTATCGAACATCGTATTTCCTCTACCCATCAACCCTCATTGACATTATCAATCATACCATCCCGCATCCTCGGCCGCCTTGGTCATCATCCAGACATTGATGGGCGGCGCCATGGGCGGCATCTCGCAGCCCGGTGAAAAGGCAAACCCGCCGGAACAGGTTTTTCCCTGCTCGATGAGCGCTTTTGATCTTCGGTAAATCTCCTGTGGGGTGCCGGTCTGGATAATGCTGGGCTCCAGGTTTCCCATGATCACATCCCTCGGGAAGTATTCAGCTGCTTTTAACAGGTCGATTTCGTGCCCGACGCTGACGATTCCCGGGTCCCCCATGGGGATTTCGGCCCAGTAGGGCAGGTTTTTGTTGGATTCGCCACAGATGTGGCAGTAAATATGCCGATAGCCCATGTCGAGAATTTTTTCGTGAAGCTCTTTAAGGTACGGCTGCACTAGTTCTTTAAACACCTTGGGCGATATGAGCTGGTTGGAGGCGGCCGGTTCTCCCACAAAGGGTATCAGACCCCGCGTTCCGAATTCTTTTTTCCAGTAGGCAAACAGGGCGAGCGAGTGGTCTGTTGTCAGGCGTAACAGCTGATGAACGAGCTCCGGCTTTTTCAGGCTCCATTTGCACAGCTGCTCGGCCCCGCAGATATTACCAGCGATTGAAAAAGGCCCCCCCACCGGTATCAGCAGGGAAAACTCTTCGCCCTCCAGGCGCTTTTCAAGGGCCAGTCGATTGAACTGCGTTACCCGCGGCACCAGGCCGAGCTGCGCGATATCCCCCTGCCTCAGCACGGACACCTCCTCCGCCGAGGTTACCGGATGGCGCGTGATGATGGGAGACTGATCGAACTCACGAACGGGCCATTTGATCTCACCGCCGAACTCCCAACATCCCCAGGAGCCGTAAAAAAAGAGCGGCGTGAAAATCCAGCCGTATTGCCGGGCGCACCACTGCTGAGATTCGAACGCCTTTTCCGGGGATTGATAGGCATCCGCGATGGTGTAGGTAGCGTTTAGCGCCGCAAAGCCGGGGTAGCCCAAGGGCCAGACAGGCACGCGATCCGGCGTTTCCCGCCGCAGCAGGGCCTGCATGCGTTGCGTTTGCGTCATTTTCGGAAGCGGTACCCTCTTCATTTTTTTATCCTTATTAAGAGATGTCAATGTAAATACATCTGAACGATTTCGGCGATATCATAAACCGTTACGCGATGCTTCGGTTGTACGATTCCAAGCGCCTCTTCCAGCATGAGAAGGCAATAGGGGCAGGCGCCGGCAATGATTTCGGGGTTCATCCCAAGGGCCTGGTCAATCCGGGCCACACTCATGCGATGCGCGCTTTCGGATTCTTTCCACATATGGCCGCCGCCCGCCCCGCAGCAGACGCTCTCGGCGCGGTTGCGGGCAAATTCAATCACCTTGCCGCCGAGTGCTTGCAAGACCTGTCGGGGGGCCTCATAGATGTGATGGTAACGGCCGAGATAACAGGGATCATGATACATGATTTTGGGGGTGGCCGGATGCAGCGAGAGGGCGCCCGTGCGGAGCATGTCGGCGATCACGCTGCTGTGGTGGCGCACATCGAAAGAAGCGCCCAGGGGCCGGTAATCGTTACGCAAGGCGTTTAAACAATGCGGACAGTGGGTCAGCACAAAATCAAAATCATAGCCATTCAATCGACGGATATTCCCGGTGGCCAGTTGCTGAAAGAGTCCCTCATCGCCGATGCGCCGCGCCGCATCCCCGCAGCATTTCTCCTCCGTGCCCAGAATGGCAAAGCGGACACCGGCCCGCTTTAAAATGGCGGCAACCGCATCGGCGATGCGCCGGGTGCGATCGTCGAATGCCGCGGCGCACCCCAGCCAGTAGATGCAATCGTAGTGCTCATCCGTCCGGGCCAGGGGCAGATTCATGTTTTGGGCTCGCCGGTGCCATCGAACTCCCCATGGATTGGCGTCCAGGGCGATTCGTCTGAGCGTGGTGCCGTGTCCCGGGTCCAACACGCCCTCATACACCCGGTTTTGTCGCAGGGCGATCAAACTGTCGAGCGGACGGTTGAAAACCGGACAGACCTCGATACAGGCGCCGCAGGTGGTGCAGGACAGCAGGGTTTCCAGTTCAATTCCGAAGGGCGGCGCCGAGGGGTCTTCCTCCGAGTGCCCGGCCCCGCCGGTTAAGAGATACCGGTTGATGTCGAGGAGCAGTTGCTTGGGCGACAAGGGTTTTCCCGTTTGGGACGCCGGGCAGCTCTCCTGGCATCGGCCGCAATGGGTGCAGGCGAACCCATCGAGCAATTGCTTGCGGGTAAACTCTTCCGGACGCGACGCGCCAAAGCGAAGCGCCGTGTTGAAATCCACAGCGGTGATGGTTCCGATAGGTGCAAAGCTGCGAAAGAAAATATTGACCGGGCTGAACAGGGGGTGCCGGTGGTGGGAATAGGTGCCATAGACGATCAGCGTGAGGATGAGTCCATATTGAATCCAGAAGGTGAGGCGAAACAGGCCGGTTAACTGCCGGTGCGAGATCGAAACGGAGGCCAGCCAATCGGCCAGAACGCCGGTCAGGGGGGGGCGAAATTGACTTAAGCCCAGGTGGATCCGCAGCACCTCAACACAGAAGTAACTGCCTACCAGCAGCAGCCCCGCGAGAGTTAAGGCCCAAAACAGCCCGGCATCGAACTCCGGGCCCAGCCGGTTCGGCTTGAAAACGCTCCGGCGGATGGCCGCTGCCAGCAGGGCCAGTATCAGCAGGGGAGCGAACACATCCGACAAGACCAGCAGTGCGTGGCCCGCAACTGACTGACGAAGCGCTCCGGACAGAGAGAATCCCTCCCCGATGAAGAGCAGAAAAAAATAGTTCAGGGCCAGAATCAGAGCGCCCCAGAAGATGAGCAAATGTCCGGGTCCCGCCAGATCCTTCACCGTAAAGTGAGCTATATTCGGCCATTGCCCCGGGACATAGAGAAAAAAGGTTTTCAGCCGCGCCCAAATCCGATCGGCGGGAAGACGCCCCCGGCCCCTTCGAATACCTCCCACATAAAAACCGATCCGATGGCCGGCAAGGCCCAAGGTCATGGCCAATAGCAGCCAAAAAATGCTTCGTTCGAATCCGGACATCTTTATTACCTTGTTTGCGATTCTTAAGGGACTCGGAAAATACTAATATACCGTTTATCCTGCTCTTGCTCTTGCTCTTGCTCTTAATCTTAATCAAGCTCTTGATCCAGCAGGCACGAGAACGATTAAGAGCAAGAGCAAGAGCAAGAGCAAGAGCAAGAGCAAGAGCAAGAGCAAGAGCAAGAGCAAGAAGAATGCCATTGCCGGTATATTAACAATTTCGATCTCCCTAAGTGGATCGCGTCTGCGTTAATATTTTCCGGGCCGCTTGCGCGGGCGACCCCGTGAAGATCTCTTTTTTGGGACCCAGCTCCCCTCGCATCATTTTGAGTCGATCCGCCATGGAGAGAGCCGTGATATCAATGCCGGCCTTGACCCGCGGTTTTGCGGCGACGACGCTCAGGGTGCGTGTCAGGGGGAGGTCGTCTATCTCCACCGTCAGCAAGCGGATGGCTTTTCCCTCGCCCTGCCGGTACACCCGGCTGAAGGGAGCCACATAACGGGGGGTATTGATTCCCGCCGCACATCCCAGCACGACCGGCAGTTCCATATGATAGGTTTCCCGGTTTCCCTGCGGCAGTTTTTTATCCACGGTCAGTCCGCCGGAGGGGGGGGTGCGAACCGCAACGACATGAGTGACGGCGGGAAGGGAGAGTAAATTCGCCAATGCCGCCGCCATGAAACCATTGCCGCTGTCGGCACTGGCGGCACCGCAGAGAATGAGATCATAGGAGAGGGGTTCTACCCCCTTGGCGATGCCGCAGGCCCGCAGCCAG
This sequence comes from Pseudomonadota bacterium, assembly GCA_043797445.1. Taxonomy (GTDB): domain Bacteria; phylum Desulfobacterota; class Desulfobacteria; order Desulfobacterales; family JAFDDL01; genus JAZDPP01. The sequence goes on along the minus strand of JAZDPP010000161.1, from coordinate 64,745 downwards.
GCGTCTTCGGTATCCATCGGGCCTTGGGGCGTGATGCGGATGGCATCGTCCGCGCCCTGATGCAATGCCCCGTGAAGGATGGTATCCGCCTGGTCCGCCGTTTTCTGATCGGTGAAACAGACGGCCGTCACCCGGCCTGCGTAGGTTTCCCGCAGTCGCAATCCTTCCTCCAGAACGTGGTGACCGACCGGGTCCAAAACCGGGTAAAGATCGACCAGTTCATTATGCGCAACATCAAAGGTGAGGATATCCGGGTCGGCCACCATCTTGAGGCAGACGATAATGTTCATATTTTCCTCTCGGGCTCGGTGTCGATCAGCGTGATCAGTTGATGAACCACCTCCTGCCATTCGCCCACGATCCCGAGATGGGCATATTTAAAAATAGGTGCTTCCCGGGTGATATTGACGGCGATGATTTTTTTCACGGATTTGATGCCCATGACATGTTGGGGGGCGCCGGAGATTCCCAGAGCGATATACAGATTGCAATCGAGCCACTTGCCGGTGGTGCCGATCTGTCGCGCAAGGGGAATCATGCCCTCGTAGACGGCCATGCGGGTACCGCCGATAACCCCCTTGATCCGTCCGGCAAGCTCCTCCACCAGGGGCATGGCCGATGGCGCCACGCCTTTTCCAACGCCGATGACCACGCCGGCCTCGGATAGATCGAGTTGGGTTCGATCCACCGACCAGCATTTCTCAAGTCGACATCGCGGTGAGACCGTTGGCAGCGCCAGCGCCACCACCTCCGGTAGGGCAGGCGTTTTGGTTTTAATGGCTTCCAGTGCCTCCAGGGCGATGCCGGCCACATGGGGAGGCGCCGTTGTCCAGGTCACAAACGCGTCGGCTTTTCCGCCGTACAGCTTTTTTCGGGCCACCGGCATATCGTTTTGGAGCGAAAAATCCGTACACTGCGAGATAAATCCCCGCTTCAATCCGGCGGCGACTCTCGCCCCCACATCGGCTCCCAGCGGGGTGCCGGAAAACAGAATAAATTTCGGACGCGCCCGCGCGGCTGCCGCCTCAATACCGGCTGCGATGATTTCCGGTGAAAGGGGCGTTGGGGTATTACAGCAATAAAGCTTTATAATCCCGTGGTGCTGAAGCGCCTCGGCATGACCGGCCGGGTTATTGCCGAAGATAATCCCGGCAGCCTCGGCGCCGAAAATGTCCGCGGTTCGCCTTGCTTCGGCGGCCATACCTGAAGCGCCTGCTTGCAGCCGGTCACCATCCGTCTCAATAAAAGACCATACTTCCGGGACCATCATCTTCGTCCTTATTGCGGACCATGATCATCGTTTCGGTTCCGTATCCGTTGCGCAAAATATCCGGGTCGGATTATATCTCCCATGCCAGCTTAAATCCGTCATGGGTGGCATTCCAAATCCAGCGCGGGGCCCTGGCATCGCCAATCAGATGACAGGGAAGTCCTTTTTGCTCAAACAGATCAACAAGGTTTGTCTGCGAGTATTTCATGGTTGCCAGCACCACGGTGTCGGCCTGAATTTCAAATTCACGGGACGAATAGATGTTGAAACACACGACACCGGTTGAAGTGATTTCCTTGACCCAGGCGGCTGCCTGTACCTGAACGCCCAGCATGTCCAATTTCCCCAGGGTGAAGGGTTCATCCAGCCACCAATGCAGGTTGGGGGAAAGGGAGGCCCAGCGGGTGACCACGGTAACGGATTTTCCCGCTTCGGCAAGGATTTCGGCAATGCCGGGGGATACCCGGTCCGCCAGTTCGTCCACGATCACGATGTTTTGACCCGGCCGGATCGCGCCGAGGAGAATATCTTCATAGATGCAGACGTTTGGTTGCTCCCAGCCGGGAATGGGCTCACCCGTCAACCCGCCGCGTCCATCCCGCGCCGGCCGGGCGCCGGTGGCCAGCGCCACGACATCCGGTTTTTCCCCGGCCAGCAGCGCATCGATATTTTCCGCCGTGATTTCATGATTCAAGTGGATCGGCACATTCTGTTTTTGAAGCCGGCCCGAAAGATAGTCCAGAAAGGTTTGCGGCGCGTTGTGACCGGGCAGTCTTTTAATGAGACGCGCCTGTCCTCCGATTTCATCCTCCTTGCCGTAAATCGCCACCGAATGACCGCGCTGCGCGGCCGTGAGCGCGCATTGCAGCCCCGCCGGGCCGGCACCGACCACCAACACTTTTTTCCGTTGATCGGCCTTGGCAAAATGCCAGCTCCCCCAGCGCAGCTCCTCGCCGGCCGTGGGGTTTACCGTGCAGCGGATGCCGTTGGTGGTTCCCCGCGCGCCCGCAAAACACCGGGCAACGCATCCCTGGTTGCAGGCGATGCAAGGCGCGATATCGTCTTCACGGCCCTGCATGGCCTTGATCGGAAAATGAGGATCGGCGATGAGCGTTCGGGCCAGATACACATAATCGCATTTTCCTTCGGCAATCATATTGTCGGCGAGCCCCGGGTCGGTGATCTTGCTCGACACCGAAACCGGAAGGTTGACCGCGGCCTTGATTTTGCGAGAGAATTCTCCTCCCCACCCTGGCTCGAAGTTAGCGATAAACGGATTTAACTCAAAGGGCATGGACCGATAGGTCGCCATGACGCAGCCGAGCCAATCGATTTGGCCGGTCGCCTCGAACATCTGGGCGATCCGGACGCCTTCCTCCAGGCTCAGTCCCCCGTTTTCCAGCTCGGTAATGTTCACCCGGATGCCGATGGGAAAGGCCTTTCCGACAGCAGCGCGGACCTTGTCGATCATCTCGCCCATGAACCGGAAGCGGTTTTCAAGAGATCCGCCGTATTCATCGGTGCGCTTATTGCTTAAGGGGGATAGAAACGCCCAGGTCAGTTTTTCATGGCCGCACATCAGCTCGATGCCGTCCACACCGGCCGCCACGCAGCGCTTGGCGGCCAGGGCGAATTTATCCTGAATTTCGGTGATCTCGGCCTTGCTCAACGCCTTTGGAACGAGATTGGGATATTCCACGGCCGGGATCTGAGAGGGCGCCCGGGGCACCTCATCCACCTGAACGTGGCAAACATTGTGCACCCCGGGGTGGCTCGGTTGAACGAACATCTTGCAGTCGTGGGCATGGCAGATATCGGCCAGTTCCTTGAGGCCCGGAATGATATCATCCGTCCACAGGGCGAAGTTGGTGGCCGGGTAATAGTCTGCGGTTTCATCCACGCTCGAGCTGACCAGGATGATGGCCGCGGCTCCGCCCCGGGCGCGTTCCTCATAATAAGCGCGGGCTCGATCCGTTACCATGAAGGTAACCGGGTCCGCCACCTGGTTGCCGTGGGCGGCACAGACGATGCGGTTTTTCAGCACCATCGACCCTAATTTCAGGGGTGTAAACAGATACTTATATTCTGCCATCGCATAACTCCTTTTGGCCTTGATCATCGTACCGGCCACGCCAGGATATTTTTTTCCAGACCGGCAGGAACTCGCTATCGCTCAAACAGCCTGCCGCTCTTCCAAAAAACACCCTGGCGCGGCCTCCCTGCCGTGGGAAATTGGCCGAAACGATGATCAAGGCCCTCCTTTTTCTTTTCGATTTCCCGCATGAGGCGCCGCGGGGGGGGATATGTCTCTTTATTTGGCCTTTTGCATCAACCCTTTCAGGTTGACGTCTTCCCGGCTCCAAAATGCCGGCAACTGATAGGACTGAAACAGGGCTGAGTGCTTATCCACATGATCCCGCATCAATTCCAGCATTCCGGACCAGGTCGTGGCACCCATTTCCGGGAAAAAGGAATAATTGGCATCAAAGGTTCGGTAAAGTCGTCCTTTTTGATCGTAGTTTTCGATATGGTAGAAGCTGAACGTTTCCTGATCCACATAAAAAATTCGATGCCCGTATACATAGTTCGGGTCTTGCTGGGTCAATTTGATGACATACAGGGGGCGCCGTTCGAATTTCATGTTGTGAAACTCCAGCCCTTCCGTGCTGATATACTCAGCGCCGTCCAGGGTGGGCGCGGGCACCAGAAATTCTCGTTCCTCAAGAATTTCGAATTTGTACGGGTAACGGTCGGGAGATAATTTTTGGGACCAGCCTTCGGTATCGTCATAAATCTGATCCTGACCCATGATCGGGTCTTGCGTGTCGGTGGCGCTCATTTTTCGAATGCGCCGCAGCGACGGGATATAGATCATCAGCTGGTCCGCCGTGCCGGGATCGGTGAAGTAAAGCGCTGATTGCACGGTACCGGCGACATCCCGGGGGTCTTGAAAACCGAAAAGAAAATGCTTGAATTCGTGGCGCTCTTTGGCTCGCTCGTCAAACCAGCCCAGGGGATCAGCCGTTACCCGGCCGGCCAGCCGGATATGGGTAACGTCATAAAGACCATTAAAATCACGCCTCAGGTCTTTGGTATACCCATGCACAAAGCTGAGAATATAGTAGTTTCCGCCCCAGGCAAGATACCGTTTCTCTATGTTATACATGACCTGCTGGGCCTTGAAATTTCCGGAAGGACTGGGGAAGGGATAGCCGCTGATCCAGGTTTCCGGGACAATATAGCCCTGTGGGTCGAGTTGGGTCTTGCCGAGGTTGGCTTTGGTGGCTTCGGCGATGGGCAGGGCGAAGTAGTACTGTCGGGTAGGGACCACTTCAAATTCGGGAATGTTTCCGCCGTGAGGCGGTCCGCCCGGATTGAATCGATTGTATAGGTCCGGCCACATCAATGCTTTGAGGCCCGGGAATTTATCCTTATCCTTATAGGAATATTTACCGGGTTTAATTTCCGGGGCGATCTTGCCGACGCGATCCGGGGCGCGAAACCCCACCAGCCCGGCCCATGCCTGCCTCATCGTTTCCTCATCGAATGAGAGCTTTTTATAGAGTGCCGGCGGCAACACCTGTTTGGGACCAAAGGTGGTCAAATAGGGCCGGGGATCATCGTAAAACGCCTTATGCTGCATGACATCGGCCATGGTGGGCAAATAGGTATTTGGATGGGGTAAGTCTTCGGCGCTTAAATGAACCGGCAGGGATGAAATCGCCAAACCGATCAAGGAGACGGCCATTACGCTTATCTTTAACAATTTCATGTTTGATTCCTTTCTTTTATCCCGGGATTGCCCGCGGGCACGTGGCGCACCGGAGAAACAGGTTTAGAACCGGTAAGCAACCGTAAGATAGATATGATCCTTATTGGTCAGTTTATGTAAGCTTTGACCGGCACTGCTCAGCCCATCGTCGCCATAAATGAAAACGGCTCCCAGGGTGAAATCCCACGCATCGCTGTATTCATATTTGAGCTGTGGAATGCAAAACCCGCTATAGTAAGCATGATCCGCGACCCAAGTGAAAGAGGGTTCCAGCTTGTTATGGAAATACGTTGTACTGACCCGAAGCGTGGTCATGTAGGTATCCTCCGGCACAGGGGGGCCGCTCCCGTCCATCAGTTTATGATCCTCGGGGTAGTCCATAATGTGGCGGTAATAAAATTGGGGCATGATCAAGAAATAGGCTCTGGGGTTTAACCAGGGGATTTTGATTTTCCAGTCAACTCCCACGGCATAACGAAATTCGTCATATTCTTCGAAGCGATCCAGGCCCGGGCCGAGGTCGGTTGAAAAGGTATTACTAAACCCGTAAAACCCCTCCATTCGCAGCACCGGCGCCACGCCGCCCAGAGCGGAGAGGTTCAGCGATTCGAAATCCCGGGTAAAGGTCGCACCGAGGATACGAAACCGGGGATAACAGCCTTCTCTCACCAGATGAATGACCGGCTGATTGTCAAAGGCATTTCCCTCGATTCCAGGCATTGCGGGAACAAAGATAGCTGCCGGGTTATTATCGAGCCCATAAAAATAATTCAGGGTCATGATGGCATCCCACGCGACGGTCCTCAAGCGGACACCGTATTCGTATCCATCCGGGTCCCATTCGTCCGGCTCGGCAAGGGTGTCGTCAAACGAGCCCATGTGTGCTATCAAACCCGGGCCGAGTTGGACGGGAACATTCGAGGCCCAGATACCCAGGTTTTCGTTTCCCGGATAGGCGAGCCGTTCCGGCACGAAATCGGCATTGGGGTTAAAGATGAATTGAAGTCCGAGATCTTGCATCCAGGTTGAATCCAAATTAAAAAAATAGTCGGCCCGCATCAGCCAAATGGGCATGACACTCGACTCGAACTCAACATCGGTGATACCGCGCCGCTGATCCAGGGGATTGATCTGGTCCATGAGACGGATGGCGTCGGTTTCTCCCCACACAACGATTTGCTTGCCTGCGCGCAGCAGGAAATTTCCTACGTTCCAGGTGATATGTGCTTCCTGCAGCAGATCACGCAAAACCGTGTCGTGGGATAGGGCGCCCCGGGAATCGCTAAACCCTTTGTTTTTCCAATCGCTGTCGTTTCCAAGAATATCATAGGCAAAGTCGCCGCTTAACATACCGCTTACGAATATTTGGAAATCCGGGTGCGGAATATATTCGGTCTCCACCAGCATGTCATATTTAAAGGACTGGAATCCTTGCATGCTGTCGTAGGTATCCTCTGCGATGCCATAGCCGATGCCTTGATTGATATAGCCGCCGATTTTTAGCGGTTTTCCGGCAATGTCAACGTCCATGGCCCACATGGGAAGCGCCATCAATACACTCACTGCAAAGACGACGAGGCTCGGCAGAATTCGTCGCCAACAGGCTGTCCCGGCCTTTCTTGGGCTTGTTGCACAATCCATGGTATTTCCCCCCTTGATATACGGTTTTGGTTGTCTGCCCTTAGTCCATACGGGCCATTGGCGCTATCTAACGGCACCTCGCACCGGCGTGAATCAGGCTCCCTCCTTTCTCGGCGTTTTGGCCGATGTTGTGTTTCCGAGTTCAGCAGTATTTGGAAACAGGGGTTGTGGTTGGCGATTGGGCAGTGCGTTCGTCGATATCTGTAACATAGAATTTCTTTGCATAAATTTGGGTTTGCAGATGAATATCAGGAGCGGATGCAGAGTGAAGGCGGCAACCATATTGGTAAACAGCAGCATGGCGAGGAAAAACCCCATCTGGGCCTGAAACTTGAGGCCCGAAATAAAGTACCAGGTCAGGATGGGGAATATTAACGTGATGCCCGTAAAGATAATGCCTTGACCGGTGGTTCTAACAGCGGTGCAAATAGTTTCGCGCCAGTCACCCCACCGCCCGAAGTCTTCGCAACATCGACTGTAAAGGTAAATGGCGAAATCCACCCCGACGCCCACCCCTACGGCCGAACACGGCAGCGTATTGGTGGATAGACCGATGCCGTTGAGAGCCATATAGGCAAACGCGAGAAAGTTGGATAAAATCAAGGGGGCCGTCAGCATGATGCCGGCCGTGAGGGAGCGAAATGCCAGCGAACACATGATGAATATGGCGAATAGCACCATACCGTCCATGAGGGCATGGGTCTGTTGCATCTCTTCATTGACCGCCATTTCAAGCCCGATGGTGCCGCCGGCCAGCATAAAGGAGCCATTTGGGGTTTGCAGGGGGGTCTGCTTGAAAAAATCGTAGGCGGCTTCACGAATACGAAGCATGTTATCAGAGGTATGATCCGAAAAATACAGGGTAATCTGTGCGCGCTCCAGCGTGGAATCCATGAAGCGCCCTAGGGTACCGCGATCGATATTGTTGCGCGTCGATCCCAACAGTCCGCTGAGAAGCTGTTCGTTGCGGGGCATTTGATACCAAAGCGGATCCCCGTCATGAAACGTGACATTAATCATTTTGGCAAGGTTGATGATGGAGCTGTCCGACTTGTAAATATCCGGCAGGCGCTGAGACATGTGCCGGGCAAAAGCTTCAAATGTTTTAACAACCACCGGATCATAGACCGAACCGGGTTTGCCTTCGTAAAACAGCAGGAAGCTTTCCGATGATGCCTTGAATTTGTCATTGATCAGTGCCTGATTCCGGTTATAGGGGTGATCCGGCCACAGGATGGGAGACCCCGGCGTGGGGTCGCCCACCTTAAGTTGCGTGGTCTGCCATGCGCCGAAGATGAGGATTCCGAGGGTCACCAGTCCGATCACATATCGGCCGCGACACATCGAAAAGTCGGCGGTTGAAACGGCGAGCCGGTTCAAAAGGATGCTTTGAAGCCGTTTGGATTCCTCTGTGGCGGAACCCGCCAACCGTGGCAGGCAGCTGCAGATAACCGGCACGAAAATACCCGAAAGCGCAATGGTGAGCATCCAAAAACTCATGATGATAGCCAGTTGCTGCATCAGGACAATCCTAGCGAGACCCAGCACCATGAAACCGACCACGTCGGTGGCCACCGCGGCCGCATTGGGCATGAGCATGACACGCATGGTGCGATAACCTGCTTCACGGCGTGGGCGCTCGCAACCGTTTCCCGCGGCCTGGTGGTACTCATCGATATACCGGTGGGTGATTTGCACCGCATTGCTCAACATCCGTGCGCCGACCAGAAACGCCAGTACATAGAGCAGCGGACTGAAATTGATGCCGGTCCACCCGATGAAACCGAGCCCCAGTCCGGTGCAGATGATAGCCATGAGGATGGGCGTGATCATGCCCACAAAATTGCGAAAGATAAAAAAGAGAATGAGGATCATGCACAAAATACTGATGGCAAAGACCCAATACATCTGGGTTTTATAGCTGTATATCCATCCCATGAGCATCGGATACCCGACGATATGCACGCTTGTCTCTTCATCGGTATAGCGCTGTTGCAGATCGTGGAGCATCTCAAAGGCCTTGGCATAGGAAATGTTCTCCTTGAGCTGGGTCAAAATCAGCGCCGCGGTGCCGTCTTCCGACACCAGGGTGCCGGCGTAGGAGGGGTTGGAGAAAATATGCTGTTTTAACAGCGCCATTTCAGCGTCGGTTTTCGGAATATCGGGAAACATGAGCGCTTCGATGACGATTTCGCCCTTTGCCCGGGTTTTAACCACCTTGACCGAATTGCTGGCCATCGATACCGTGAGCACCCGGTACACCTCGTCCCACAGGACCAGCTCATCGGTCATTCGTTTTATTTTACCTAAAGTTTCCTTGTTGAAGATATCTCCTTTTTGCGCCTTTACCGCCATGACCACGCCGAAGCCGCCCCCGCCGAATACCTTGGAAAACCGGGCGTGCATTTTCAGATAAGGATGATCATAGGGAAACAGATCCTGTAAAATCACCTCGGTGTTGATCTTAAAGGCGCCGGAAGAAAAGAGGACCACGCTGAGAACGAGAATCAGCAAGGCCTTGAGCTTATGACGCATCACAAACAGGCTAAATCGATCGATGCTATTTTGATTCAGGGACATGGGATCCTCATTTTTTCTCCAAAACGGCCTTGTCAGCGATTCGATATCCGCCGGCGATTGGATGTGTTTTTGTCGATGATATAGATGCCGCCCCCTTTACCGACGGCGATGAATTTCTCGGGACCGGTGGCGGCAACACCGTATAGCCAGCCGTATTTAAGCGGGGTATCCCCGGAAAGCACCTGAAAAATTGGGTCCCGATCAGGGTATCCGGCCAAAAGAGTTGCGTTTCCGACAATCAGCAGTTGTCCGGAAGGGTCCGCGGCGATCCCCAATAGATGGGTTCGGGGAATACCGGCGCTGACCGGTGCCCAGCTTTCTCCGCCATCCGTCGTATGGGTGACGTACCCGTCTATTCCCACCGCCCAGGCACGGGTCGGGGAGAGGGCTTTTACACGGAAGAGAAAGTTACCTCCCACCATTTCACCGGTTTCCTCGGAAAGATCGAAACTGCCGCTCTGTAACTCCCAGGTGTTTCCACCGTTTCGGGTATGATAGGTGTAACCGAATTCCCCGACGGCCCAGCCGTTGTTCTCATCACAAAAGGAAATGGATTTGAGAATGAAATCTTCGTCGCTAAATTGAACGGACCAGGAGGCGCCCCCGTCAAGCGTGTGTAAAATGGTTGTTTTTTCGGTAACGATCCATCCCTGCCGGCTGTCAACGAAACAGACATCCATTAAAAAACCGGGCACCGGGCTTTGTTGCGGCGCCCAGCTTTTTCCGCCGTTTTCCGTATGGATGATGGTGCCTTCCTCTCCCACGGCCCAGCCGTTCTCGGCGTCGACAAAGCAGATGGCCGAAAGGGTTACGTCCGTGCCGCTTTGCTGGCACTCCCAGGTTTCCGCGCTGTTTTGCGTCTGCCATACCGTGCCCCAGCGTCCGCAAACCCATCCCATCTGTTTTTTAGCGCCGGCACTTTTCCCCGGGTCGGGAAAACTGACGCCGAATAAATCGTCGTTCATCTCGGTTTGTGCGAAAAGGGGGGGGCACCACGCGCTCATTATCAGAATTGCCACGGACAGGAGACTATACCGGATTCGGTGCGCGTGGCGCCTTTTCGGCCGGATGGTTGCGTGCTTATGAAACATGGGCTTTCTCCCCTCTTTAATGGCCTCTGAGGCGGTTATCCGTTCGTTTTCCCGGTCACCATTTCGATGATTTCAATGGGCACCCCTTCATCGGTGCGAAAGCAAAACACGTGCAGGTTGCCGATATCCGGTGGACGGATCGATAACATATCCGTATGGGGCGGCCACCCCTCGGTAATCAGGCGGTTGTAGAGGTCCTTTATGTTTTGGACCTCAATGCTCAATCCCATCGTGCCGGGTTTCCCGTTGCCGATGATCGCCTGCGTTTTGGGTTGCGGATGCAACACTCGGATCAATTCAATTGCCACCGGGTGGGCGCCGTTTTGCAGATAGGCCATTTCCACTTCCGCATTCGGGATGTCGAGAAGCGTGGCGATGATGGGCTCGGTGGCCCGGGGCCTGTGCCAGCGCACTTCAAAAGCCAGCAAATCCCGAAAAAGATGAAGAGAGCGATCCATATCGTGAACAAAAATAGGAATATGATGCAGCGTGCCGGGCATGGCGTTTCCCCTGTCATGGGTTAAGGGTGTAACAGGACTTTGAGACACTGGTCCTTATGGTTTTCAAAAAGGTCATAGGCGGCGATGGCGTCTTTCAGATCAAAGTGGTGGGTGACCAGCGGGTTCAGATCGATCCGGCCGGTCTCCAGCAGTCCCATCAATTGATCCATATGGGATAGATTGCCCAGGCCCATGCTGATCTGCACGCCGTAATACACCAGTTCCTGTAAGGGAAGTGATACCGCGCCGGCATAGAGTCCCACGATGGATATCCGGCCGCCTCTGCGGACGGCTTTGAGCGTTTGCGCAAACGCCTCGGGATTGCCCGTAGCCTCAAGGACCACATCTGCGCCCTGGCCCCTGGTGGCGGCGCGAACCGTTTCCAGCACATCTTCACGGCCCCCATGAATCGGGGTGGCCCCGTAATGGGCCGCCAGCGAGAGACGGTTATCGAGCATATCCACGGCGAATACCTGCCGGGGGCCAAACTGCCACGCCGAGATCAGCGCCCCAAGACCGACCGGGCCGCATCCGAAAATAACGACCGTATCGCCGGTTTCAATATGGCCCTCAAGCGCGGCATGATACCCCGTGGACAGCACATCACCGACAAAGACGGCCTGCGCATCGTCCACATTTTCCGGAATGCGGGTCAGACAAATATCGGCGTGAGGTACACGCACGAAGGAGGCTTGGGCGCCGGGCAGGCCTTTGCCGAAAATTTCCCCGCCGCCCCAGACGCCGCCGTTATGGCAATACTGTATCTGGTTTCTCTTGCAGGCGGGGCAGGCGCCGCACCAGGTGGCGGCCGGAACCGCCACCCGGTCACCGGGCGTAAAACGTTCCACCCCGGTACCGGTTTGCGTCACCCGGCCGACAAATTCATGGCCGATGATGGTTCCCGGAGCGATGCCGGGGATCAGGCCATGCTTGGCATGAATGTCCGAGCCGCAAATGGCGGCGGCACTCACCGCTATGATCACATCGTTGGGGTGTTCAAGCGCTGGTGGTTCGACCTCTTGAACCGCCAGTTGGTGGTTGGACTGCAAGACAACGGCTTTCATCGTCCCTCCTTTTTTTATAACATCAGATCATGGCCTTTGACGCTTGACGAATCTTTCCATCAGCGTTTCAACCGGTATCCGGCCGCCTCGCGGTCCCAAGTGTCCGAGGTGACACTTTCCTGCCGCAGTTGATACTTCAGGACCCGCTGCGTGGGTGTTTTCGGCATTTCGGTCATGATGCGAACATAACGGGGGATCATAAAATGGGCCATCCGTTCTTCGCAGTAGGCCATCAGTTCGACGGGGGAAAGCGCTTTCCCGGGTTTCAGCGTGAGGCAGATCATCACTTCGTCTTCCCCCAAATCCGATTTCACCGCCACGGCGGCAGACTCTAAAACCGATGGGTGGGAATTGATGGCTTTTTCCACTTCGTAGGAAGATATGTTTTCTCCACGTCGTCTCAGTGCGTCCTTTTTACGATCAACAAAATGATAGTACCCGTCTTCATCGCGGGAAAGATAATCCCCCGTGTGAAACCACAGATCTCCCCAGGCCTCGACCGTCTTCTCCGGCATCTTGTAGTATTCCAATACCATGGTGTGGGGTCTGAGGGGGCGTATGAGGAGCTCTCCCGGGGTGTTGATTCCGACGTCGAGACCATCGTCCCCCACCAGTTTGACCGTATAATCCCGAAAGGGTTTTCCACAGGTTCCGGGTTTGCGCTCCTTGAGCGTATTCATCAGGGGGGTTCCGATTTCACTCATTCCGTAACCTTCTATCAGGGTGACGCCGAAACGCTTCTCAATGACGCCGAAGAGATCCATGGGAGCCCCGGCGCCCATCATGATGCGAAGCGGGTTTTGCCCATCCCCCGGTGTCGGGTCGGCCTTCAATAAGATGGGCAGGATGCCGCCGATGTAGTTAAATTCCGTGCAGCCGTAGCGTCGGATGTCCTCCCAGAACCGGCTTGCGGAAAATTTTTCAACCAGCACCATTTTCGCCCCGCTCATCAGGGCCGGCATGGTGGAGAGCAGTTGCGCGTTTCCATGAAACAGCGGGAGCGCATTGTAAAGGACGTCCTTTTCATCATATTCACAGGCCTCGCTGATAATTTCTCCCATGTGAAGGGCATAGTTATGCGGCATGAGGGAGCCCTTGGAAGGGCCGGTGGTACCGGAGGTAAACAGGATCACAAAGGGATCGGACCACAAAACGTCCACCGGATCAAAGGCGCCGTCATTATCGATGAGCTCGCAATAGCGCATGCCGGGTGTATTCAACGCCGGAAGCATTTCTTGCCCATCGTCCAAAACGACTATCTTTTCCAGCGTCGGCAGGTTCCCGAGCACCGGGGCCACCCGGTCCAGAAATTCAGATGCCGTGACCAGAATACGGCAATCCGATGTATCCACCATATAGGTCAACAGATCCCCCCGGTGCGCGGTATTCAAGGGGACTTCAACGGCGCCGAGTTTGCTTAAACCGAACCACAAAAATAGAAACTCGGGCCGATTGCCCATCATAATACCGACCTTATCGCCTTTATGGATGCCCAGGGAGTGAAGGCCGGCCGCCACCCTGTCGGATTGCCGGTCAAAATCCTCGAAACCGAAGACCTGATCGTTCCAGCGAAAGAATTCACGGTTTGCGTATTGTTTCACTTTCGCTTTGAGGACGCTGTGGATGGTGCGCTGTCTCACGTCATCGATCGTCATGGTTGTGATGTCTCCTTGCGGCCTTATCGCCGGTTTTGGGCCTCGGCAAATGGTATGATACCGGCGATCCCGTTCTATTAACTCTTGCTCCTGCTCCTTGCTCTTGCTCCTGGTCTTGCTCTTGCTCTTGCTCTTAATCTTAATCCAGTAAACCGGAGTGGGAAAAAGAGTAAGAGCAAGAGTAAGAGCAAGAGCAAGAGAAAGAGAAAGAGAAAGAGAAAGATAAATTGGATAGTTCGCTAGCCCTGAGCGGCAGCCAACCCCTCCCTGGGGTGGGGGTAGGTGCCGAAGTATTCCAGCGTCGCCTCGGACGGTCTCAGCTTCAGCCATTCTTTTTCAAATTCGGCATAGGATTTCCCCTTTTTTATTCTTTCCTGCCGGGCACTGTCCCGCAAACCCTTTGTTTCTTCAGTATTCAAGCGAAGTGTCTTTTCATCATAGGAAACCCGATACAGATGTTTGGCTGCCCAATGGGTGCAGATGCCATCCCGGATATCCTTCATAATCAGCTCGGGATCACGCTCCAGCACATCGCCGTATCCGGCCCCGCCACCGATCATCACATAAAACGTATCCCCGTTCAGGCACGGCTGCACGGTGCCTGAAATATGTTCCAGACGCTTTTCTCCGGTTTCGGGATTATTCTCCTCGTATAACTGGTCCATCGTCTCGGGAATGCCGGGGTTACTCTCCGCCATCAACGCCTTCATATTGCTGTTTTTCACGCGTTGAACAAATGCGGGCGGGACAGCATAACCACCGAACAATCCCCGGGTTGAGGGGAATTTGGAGCCAAATCCCATGGATCCGATGGCTACCATGGGGACGTGGTGCATCATTAACCCGAGGCCGACCCCTGCGCCGCCTCTGAACTTGCCGTGGCCGTAAGAGTTTTTAAAGTAGTTCCGGAACACATACAGAAAGGGTCTGTCCGATTCCGTGGTTTCCACATCCGAGCAGTCGCTCATGGTGGCAAACCAGGACCCGGCGCCGTCCACACCGTCCTTGTCGGATCGGGCGCCGGCACCCGTTGCATTGAGCTCGGCCGTAATATCGGCAATGGGCTCCCCCCATTGATTGATGCCGCCGTAAATGGGGGAACCGAATCCGATATACCAGGGCGCCTGAGCCCGCAAGGGGTCAATGGTGTAGGTCATTCGGGCGCCGCATTGAAACATACAGTGGGAAAAACAGACCTGAGGGCTGGGGGCAAGGGATGTGGAGACGTCGCCCTTGGCGTTAATGAAGATGCCCTCGGGGAAATCCCAATCCAAAATCTCTAAAAGGGCGTTATTGGCCGGCAGATCATGCAAAAACCATCCGCAAAAATACACCATGCCCAGACCGATGATTCCCTGAAAAAAGGTGTTCATGGGCCTGTCCTGAAGGATGGGTGAGGTATCATCAAATTCAAGCCGGATCTTGTCGCCCTTTTTCACCACGGTGAGACTGATTTTCGTGAGGGCCGCCCGGGGACCGATCGTATCCATAAAATGAACCTGGCGATAGACCCCATCGTTAATCAGGTTTACCTTCTTTTTTGCGGCCTCCGCCGTCACACTCAAAATGCGCCGCACCGCGCCCATGAAAAACACGACGCCTTTTTGCCGGATCAATTCAATAATGCGACGCTCGGCGATTCTGGCGGCCGCCAGTCTTGCCTTGATATCCAGTATCATGGTCCGGGGATCCCGGGTCATGGCGGAAAACATGGTGAGCACATCTTCCTTGAGCGAAAAATTCTCTCCGATTTTCATGGGAGGAATGGACATACCGTCGTCATACTTGGAACGGGCGTTGGGGCACATGCCGCCCGGATCCGTACCGCCGCTTTCTCCCGTATGAACGGCAGCGCCGGCAAAACATACCAGTTTGCCTTCAAAAAACACGGGCACGACCAGGCCCATATCCGCCGTATGGACCCCGGCGTAAAAGGCATCGTTAAAAAAGAAAGAATCCCCTTCCCGAACCCCCACGGACGGCTCATTCACCCAGTGCTTAACGATGTATTTGGCGGGAATTTGTCCCAGAACGGCATGAAACCAGATTCCCGTTGCCACCACCGATAAATCGCCCTGTGCGGTATAGATCCCGAAGGCCACATCTCCCCAGCGCATCCCGGCGGAGGCCCCGAGTTTCATGGTCGTCTCTTTGCCTTCCTGGGCGATCATGTTCATTTTATGGGTAAATATTTCGAAATCGATATCTTCTATGACGGACTGAGCGGCCGTTTCCTCCGGTGTCATCGGTTCCGGTTTCATCCGTTGAACCACTTCCATATCCCTGCCGTAGGCAACACTGTTCATACCGGACCTCCTTTTATGATGTCGACCCCAGTCGGGCCGTTATGCATTTTCCAATATGCCGTTTCCGTAACCATCCATCGTAAATCGCCACTTCGGCTCCAGAACATAGGTCGTGTCTTTGGCCTCGATGAGCGCAGGTCCTTCAATGACGTTGCCGGATACCAGGGCATCAAAATCGTATACGGGTGTCTCGGTAAACCCACCGGCATTCTGCCAATACGCATCGCGCGGGGGAAGTTTGGCCGCATCGGAGGGGGTGTGGTTTCCCGGCGCTCTTGAGGTATCAGGATAGGGAAGAGAATCGACAAAGGCCGTTAGAAAAAAACACTCCACATTAATGCCGCCCATCGGAAAAGTGGCCTCCGGTGAGTAGATGGCGGAATACTGCTCGGTGAACTTGTCGCAGATATCCTTAAAATCCTCGGAACGCTTTACGTTCAAGTGTGGGGAGGTCACCTTGGTCAGGTTGTATTGCATGCCGTAGCGCATTTCCAGCTCGAGACGAAAATGGATCTTATCCTCACTGAACCCTTCCAGCTTAAGATCCCTTGTGGCCTGGTCTTTCAGTTCGTTGACCAGATGATTGAACGCATCCAGGTCCTCGTAATAGGACTGAGTGGCCCATTGAAAGATCTTCATGGTCCTTGATTTTTCCCATACCTGCTGGATTTTCACCGTGGAAGCACCAAATGCGCCGAACACCGGCGAATAGGGAGAAACAATCACTTTTTTGACTTGCAGATAGGGCGCAAATCCGCAGGCGTGGGTCGCACCGGCGCCGCCGCAGGCAAACAAAACGAAGTCCCGGGGATCATGGCCTTTTAACGCGACCTCGTTAAATACCTCCTGGCCCATCCGCGCATCCACCAGTTTGCGAATCCGAATGGCCGCTTCCACCACATCAATCCCCAAGGGGTCTGCTACCTTCTGCCGGATGGCCTCCGTACTGAGATCCACATCGAGGAGCATTTTACCCCCCAGGTAGTTCTCGGGATTCAGATATCCCAGCACCAGATCGGCATCCGTAACGGTGGGCGCGGAGCCCCCCTGATCATAGCAGGCAGGACCCGGCATGGACCCGGCGGACTGAGGCCCCACGTTCAGTGCATTTCCCATCAGCGTATTCACCCACGCGATGGACCCGCCACCGGCACCGATGGACTTGACTTCTATGGCGGGGATGTTCGTGCGCCACCGGTCTATCACCGGAATAAAATCATAGGTCTGCAACCGGCCGTCGGTGATCACGCCGATATCAAAGGAGGTTCCGCCCATATCCGTGAAGATGATGTTCTTCCATCCGTAGAGGCTGCCGAGCGTCAGCGCCCCGTGAAGTCCCGCGACCGGTCCGGCATTATGGGTGAGCACGGCCTTGGTTCGAGAAACCTTCTTGATTCCCCCCGTGTTGTGAACCAGAACCAGCGGTTTTTCATAACCGCCATCCCGAAGCTCATTACCCAATTTGTTCAGCTCTTCGGCCATAATGCCATGAATGTAAGCGTTTACGATCGTCGTTATGGCCCGCGTGTACTCTCCGGATTTGGGGGATACGTTACTGGACAGGGTCACCGGCATGGAACCCAGGTAGTCCTCGGGATACTCCTCGGCGATAATATCCTTGATCTGCTGCTCGTGGGCGGGGTTCACAAAGGACCACAGCAAACAGACCACAAACCCCATGGCGCCGCGATCCACAAGCGTCTGAAGTTTTTCCAGCACCTCTTCTTTTTTTAACGGGCTAATGATCCGGCCAAAGGAATCGATTCGCTCCCGTATTCCCACCACCATATCCCGTGATATCAGGGGGTCGGGTTTTTGTATTCGGGACAGATCCTTATTTTCCTGGGCGGAACCGCCATCCGCCCAGCTTCTGGCGCGGCCTAAAAATATCGCATCCTCAAAACCGGCCGTCGTTATCAGGCCGAGCTTGGGGCCCGTTCTCTCAATAAGGGCATTGGTTCCGACCGTGGTGCAGTAGCGGACCATATCCGTGTTCTTTAAAAATTCTCCCATCCCCACCCCGAATTTCCGGGAAAGGTCCTTGATCCCCTTCATAAAGCCGACCGAAAGATCGTAGTGGGTACTGGGCGTTTTGGTAACCTGCGTTCCCTCATCGTTTTCCGCGAAAAAATCCGTGAACGTACCACCGATGTCGATGTTGATCGTATAGCCCATGTATCCCCCTGTATTTACGATGCCAAAGCTTTGATCTTTCCGATCAGTGTGTGGAGCGTGTCAAGATCCACGTCCCGGGTCAAAGGGCCGAGACTGGTGAAGAAAAACCGGCCGCCCTGCGCATGAAGTTTCCTGCCCTGCTCGATGAGCTGACCGGCCTGGTCCACATCATCGAACGGAAGCCCCAGCCCAAAGCCCACGGCCCCGTCAGCGAGCGTCACCAGATCGGGCAATGACGCCATCGTATGGCTCGCAGAAAGCCCCAGGATATAAAATTCCATTTGAAGCGCGGAAAACTGCAGGACGCCCTCCGGCGGATATCCTTCCAGGTATAAGCCGGAAGGAATGCCATAGTAGGCGGTGATGTTTTTTAAGGTGTTATATATTTTTCGCTGCGGGAGGCTCAGCTTGCCTTGCCCCAGCGCCGGGCCTTCCATAAAGACAACGGCATCGGGCCGGGTGGTGCAGTATGCTTCGAGCACGGCAACGATATGCGCTTTGACATCCCCGATGCGCGAAAGCCAGGCCTCGCCATAGAGCTGGGCGGCCAGTGTGACGGGACCGGTTAATGCGGCCACGCATCCGCGCTCTTTTCTACAGGAATCAAATACCCGCTTTGTGGCTTCCAGCGCATGCTGAAGGGAGCCGCAGGCTTCCGGGCATTCGTTGAACGCCTCGGGCAGGCCGCAAACCACCGGCCGATCGTCTTCCCAGGAAATCCGGCAACCGCAAGCTTCCGCCAAGAGAGAAAAGTCATATCCGGCCACCACGGCATCAAAGTCAAACAACGCCGCGGCCTTCATCAGGCTATTGGCCCAAAGTGTCGGATCACTAGTGATAGATTGTCTGAGGATGCCTTCCGTTCTGGCGACCAGGCCCCGGATCAGCGGGACAAATGCGGGTCTCTGCGCCGGCTCGCCATCCAAAAACTTTTTAAAGCGTTCGCGACCGGTTTCCATGTTATTTCCCGTATTTTTCTTTTAGTTGGTCCAGATCGATTTCAATGTCATGGGTCATCGGGTGCCCGGGGGGAAGATATTCGTTTTCAATCATCACCCCGCATTTCGGGCAGTAAAACTCAATCAGACGGCAAAAATCGGGATCAGGGCAAAAGCTGTAACCCTGTCCCTCGACAAGCGGCGGATGTACCGATTCAAGGGACCGCTCCGCCACCAGACAGCCCTTCTTGTAGTTCTCTTTGGCACTGATCAGAGCTTCCCCGCACCGATGGCAGCACCAGTTTTCAGTGACCAAATCAATCTCCAGATACTCGGTTATCCTTACTTTCATCCCTGAGCCCCCTCCAGCACGGCATTGTTGTAAGAATCAATCGTCATTGTCCAACCCGTTGACACATAGATGGTCGTATGGGCGGACTCAATCAGGGCTGGTCCCATGATTTCATGACCGTGTATCAGTTTTCCCCGATCATATACGGGAACCTCCCGATATCCTTCCCCCATGAAAACGGACCTGAGGCCTTTTTGCAACGCCTGCGCATCACCATTGCCTTTTTCGATCGGTTTGAGCACATAATGCGCGACTTGCGCCCGAACCCGCAGGCTGACCGTGTTCACCATTAAGCCGCCTGTTTGTGATGCACCGGCCGTGTCGATGAGGGCGGTCAGCTTTTCCGGGTCTTTGTAAAAATCGGCCGCCGCCGCCAGTTTGATCTCGGGGCCGCCCCCCCCGGGTTGCACAAACAGCTCGAGGCTGGAGAGAATTTTATCGTGGGGAAACCCTTCTCCGCGCATATCCCGCTCGGCTTCCTTCCACATGTCAGCGACTGCCTTTTCTACTTCTCTTAAATCGCCATTAACCGTAAGCGGAGTTTCGACCCGCCGATAATACAGATGCCCCACATCCATATTGGAAGAAGAAAAAGCAGAAAAAACGGCTGAAAACGGCGTGATGACGATTTTCTTCAGGCCGGCCGCCTCGGCAATACCACAACAGTGCGCGGGACCGGCGCCGCCATAGAACACCAGAATCGGGTCTTCATCACCGCCCATCTCCTCTCGAAGGCGCCGGGTCTCCAACCCCATTGCGGCATCAACCGTTTTTTTGATCTCAAAAGCCGCCGTTTCAACGGAGACATTCAACGGGGCGGCCACTTTCTTTTCCATGACGTCCATGGCCTTATTCTTATTGAGCAACATATGTCCGCCCAAAAAATAGTCGGGGTCCAAAATCCCCAGCACCACATCCGCATCCGCGACCGCCGGGTCCGCGCCGCCAAGATCAAAGCAAACGGGCCCGGGCAACGCGCCGGCGGATTGGGGTCCCACCTGAAGCACCCCTTCTTTGACGGAAGCGATGGAGCCGCCGCCGGCGCCGATGGCGCGGATGGCAAGCATGGGAACGTTTACTTTAAATCCTTCCACATCCGGTCTGAGCGTATAACTGGGGAGGCCGTTTCGCACATATCCCAGGTCAAAAGAGGTCCCGCCCATATCGGCCGATATGAGATTTTTATCTCCATAAAGCTCGCCGATCAGTCGCGCTCCCAGCAATCCGGCGGCAGGTCCGGAATTATACGTATTGATCGCCCGGGTTCTTGCCACACGGGCGACGGCGCCATTATTGTGCACGATAAACAGGTTTTTTTGGTACAGGCGGCGTCTCAACTCTTCTCCGGCCTTGTACAAAAGGCGAACCAGCTTTGCATGGATGTAGGCATTTAAAACAGCCGCATTCACTCGCTCTGTTTCCCCCGAGCGCCCGGAAATATCGGAGGAGAGAAATACCGGCACGGAGCCTAAAAAATCACTGGGATACTCTCGTTTCAATATCTTTCGAACCGCGCGCTCGTTGGCGGGATTAAATTCTGAATTGGCAAAAGCCACGACCAGGCACCGGGCCCCTCTGTCAATGAGACGCTGGGCATCCGCCAGCGCTCCGCTCTCATCGATCGCTTTTATCATCTCACCTGTTGCCGAAACCGCCTCATCGATCCCTATAACCATATCCGGGGACACCAGTGGCGATTTGCCTTCACTGTCCCGGGTGGGCGCCAGGATCTCTTTGCCGGAGGTCGTTAGAAGCCCGATTTTGCTGCCATCGCGCTGGATAATCGAATTGGTGCCGATGGTATTTGAAAAGCGGATAATCTCCGTCTCGTACAGAAAGTCCTCAACCGATACCCCAAAGCATTTTGCTCCGGCCTCTATGCACTTAAGAAAACATACGGTCAAATCATGCGGCGTTGTCGGAACCTTCACCATCTCTACCCGATCAATCCCCACAAAAAATCCATCGGTGAAGGTGCCGCCCGTATCGATGTCTATCGTGTAGCCCATGCGCCGTGCCTCCTGTTGCTGTTTGCAGACGAACTTGTCTCGATGGTGAATCTGTTTTAAGGGCCTTGATCATCTATATATTTTGTTCTTTCCGCGGTTTTGTTGAGAATACCGTGGAGAATGAAATGAATGATTTCATAAACGGTATCCTCAAACGTCAGTTGGCCGTTCGGTTTGAACCAGCGCAGATGCCAGTTCATGACAGCAATAATGTTAAACGCCATGATCGTCAGGCTTTGGCTGCGAATATACCCGCCTTTTTCCAGAATTCGCAGCTGGTTCACATAGATCTGCAATATTTCACGTTGAATCTTGAGGTTTATCTGATGGCCTTCCGGTGTCAAATGCTCTTCATCGAGAGAAAAAATCTTGGATTCATTGGCATGCTCCATTGAGAAGCAGAGGTGGGAGTGCAGCATGAACCGGAAGCGCTCGAGGGGATCCGAATCCTTTTCCTCAATGCGGTGCAACCGTTCGGTCAGCTGGAAAGACGCATGCTTCAATATTTCCAGCAGCAACCCCTCTTTGTTGCCGAAGTGATGGTAGATATTGGAAATACTCATATTCATGTCGCGTGCGATATCGCGAATGGAAGTTCCTCGAAAGCCGCGGGTGGCAAAAAGATTGCAAGCAACTTCTATCAGTTTTTCCTTGTTTTCCTGACCGGGTGCCATGCCTGCTCCTTTCGTTACGTGTGATGTGCTTTCCACACGAAAGGGTAGATGGTGACGTGTCGGACTGATTCGATTCGAGCTAATTTTTCTTTACAGAACAGGGATGAAGGATCTTTCAACAACCGGACATTGTTTTTTTATTTTGTTATAATCGAACGATCGATATGTGTCAAGAAAAAATGATTCAAGCTTCCAAAAATAGTATATATTAATTATAAAATAACTATGTTAAATTTTATTGATGCTGTATTTTCAGCGAATGTATAGGATGATAGACTAATTTAAATTGACAGCATATCGATCGATTGATATGTAAAATAGTAGCTTCAAAATAACGTTGTATGTCTGAAAAATTTCTTAGCGAATCCCGGGAGGGTGACACACCATGAATCAGGAAAGCATTGGAAAAACGGCGCCTCAAAGCGAAAGCGGACCGGGAATTCCGGTCCAGCCGGGATTATTCGCGTATCCCGTGCCCACAGGGTCGGTCCCCGTTCTTCTGGCGAATCGCTGCACCACTTGCGAGAAAACCTTTTTCCCCAAGCGAACGTTCTGTCCCGGCTGTTTTGACAGCGGAAAGATGAAAAACATAACGCTTGACAGGCGAGGCATTGTTTATGCTGCCACCGTTGTCCGCGTGTCTTCCCCCGCCGGAATTATAGCCCCTTACATTTATGGGTATGTCGATATTCCGGCAGATCGGCTTCGCGTCTTTACGCTGTTTTCAGGAGAAGATCCGGATTTGCTGGTTCCGGGCCGGGAAGTGGAGCTGGTGCTTGAGCCGATCAGAACAGATAATAACGGTCATCAGATTATCAGTTATAAATTTAAACTTGCATAATGGCATAAACGAGAGCCTGTTGTCACGAACGTTAATGCGAGGATGAACCATGAGAGAAGTGTTTATTATCGGTGGCGGCATGACCCCTTTCGGCAAGCATCCCGACAGGAGCCTTCGGGACCTCGGACGGGAGGCCTGCGCGAAGGCCATTAAGGATGCGGGAATAATGCCGGCTCAAATTGAGGCGGGTTACTGCGGCAATGCACTCGGTTCGGTTCTCCAGGGGGAAACGGGGGTGGGGCAAAATGTTTTTTGGGAAGTGGGAATCAGCGGCATTCCGATTGTAAATGTTGAAAATGCGTGTGCCTCTGGCTCGACAGCGCTTCGGGAAGCCTGGATGGCGGTGGCCGGCGGGTTTTATGACACGGTTATCGTTGCCGGTGTGGAAAAAGCGGTTATGCCCAAAGGAACCATGCTCAATGTCGGTGCGGCAGAGCTGGAAATGCAGATGGGAGAAGCGTTTCCCGTTCACTTTGCCCTCATGGCCAAAAAGCATATGGAAAAGTATGGCACTACGCGGGAACAACTTGCCCGGGTTTCGGTGAAAAACCATTTTAACGGCACCCTGAACCCCTACGCTCAATTTACCAGGTTGCTGAGTGTGGAAGAAGTGTTGAATTCTCCCATGATTGCCGAGCCGCTGACCCTTTACTCCTGTTGTCCGAACAGTGACGGCGCGGCTGTGCTGATACTGAGCAGTGAAAAAAAAATGCCGGCAGGCAATCCGTCGCGAATTCGTATCGCCGCTTCCATCCTTAAAACCGGGACTTACGACAACTTGCGGGATATCAGCTTCTGGACGACCGAGGAAACCGCTGCCGTCGAGGCGTATCGGATGGCCTCGCTGGGACCGGAGGACCTGGATGTGGTGGAACTCCACGATGCCTTCACGATTTGTGAGATTATTCATTATGAGGGGTTGGGGTTATGTGCCAGGGGCGATGGTGGACGACTCATCGACGAGGGCGCTACGGAACTGGCCGGCAGGATTCCGGTGAATCCCAGCGGAGGCTTGCTGGCCAAGGGGCACCCGGTAGGAGCGAGCGGCGTGGCGCAGGTGGTGGAAATCCTCTGGCAGTTGCGAGGGGAAGCGGGTAAGCGGCAAGTAACCGATGCCCGGGTCGGACTGGCTCAAATCATGGGGGGCAGCAAGGAAGGTGACACCCGTGCCTGTACCGTTCATATTCTGATCAGAGATTAGCGGGAACGGTCTCAAAACGAAGCCAGTCGGTGGCGGTGTATCGGCAGGCGCCCGTTAAAAAAATCACAGGCGTAGTAATAAAGAAGATCCTTTGCCCAGTGCCGGTAGAATTGGGGGTTTCGGGTCATTTTTTTCAGTTCGCCAAGCGGGTGACGCATCCCGTTCAGGATAGGGCCGGAAAGTTCGGAGGGATCGCGGAAGCATTCCCAGTCGCAGGCCTTGCACGGTGGCGTATCCGGTCTGCCGGACACGTCCAGTGTCTGAAATTTTCCGAGGTCTTCCTTCCCCCGGTAGCCGCAGGGAAAAGTTGAGCCCTGTTGTGCATCAACAAAGAAAAAGTCGATGCCGCCCCGGCACGGATACATGGCGCGGGACGGTGTGGCATACCGGTTTTCCATGGCGTGAAGGGAACTCAGCGGAGAGAAAATGCGAATACGGGATCGAAAAGAGCGAACCGTATCCCCCAGGGCTTTAAACAGCATCTGCTTTTCCGAATCCGTATAGTGCACGATATCCTCCGTTGCCGTGGCCGCATAGACGGGCGAAAGACCGCTTTCAGTTTCTTTTTTCCCCAGGCTCATCGGATAGCAGGCATTCACAATCGTAAACCCCAACGATATGACAAACCGGAAATAGGCGGCAAATGCCGTTCGATAGCGGTCATAAAATTCGGATAAATACACTTCTTCATGCGGAAAGTTCGCCCGTGACAACCCGCGGGTTACCTCCCCGCCGAGATTGCGGTTGATGCCGAGATTCGCGGTCGGGAAAAGACCGCGCCGGTGGAAAAGGGGCAGCGTCTTTTCGATTCCGGAAATAACCCCTTTAAGTCCTCGCATTTTCTCGTGAATTTCGGGAACCCCTGAATCGATACTGATCCAGAAATTCCGTAACGGCGTCGCGGCCAGCGCATCGGCGACATGTTTCACCCGTGAAAGGAACCCCGGCTTTTCCGGATTTTGAAAAAAAAACCCGTTGGTGCCCGTTCGAATCAAGGCAATGCCCACTGCATCCGCATGGCGAATCAGCGCCGTGAGTTCCCCTAACCGCAGCAACGGCTCTCCGCCGGTAAATGACACCGCTTGAAACCGTTGCCGGGCCGCGGATTCGAGTATCCGTTGAATCTCGTCCACCGGCAAGGAGCTGCGCTGAAACGGTTCCGTAACGCGCATGCCGCATTGGGGGCATCGGGCATTGCAACGATCGGTGATCTGTATGACCAGCTGCCCGGGAATTCTATTGCGGAAAAAAAACGATTTGACGTCGGGCGGAATCATGTTTTCCTTCAATTACAGAATAGCAAGTTTTCACCCTTGGGGGTTAGTCGCAGGCACGAAAACGCATCCTGCTTGTATTCCAGCAATCCGATGTTCGCGAGTTCATTAACGGCTATCTCGTAAAATTCCTTTTCCAGCCGGGTCAGATCCTTCAAATACTCCTTATGAAGCCATAAACCGGACAAAACATAACTATCGCTTTTCGTGGTTTTGAATTTGGACAAAATATCGCGCTTTATCTCCTTGATACTCTTTTTCACTTTTTACCTCCAATTGTTCCATTCGGCCTTGATCATCGTTTCGGCCAATTTCCCAAGGCAGGGAGGCCGCGCCAGGGTGTTTTTGGAAGAGCGGCAGGCTGTTTGAGCGATAGCGAGTTCCTGCCGGTCTGGAAAAAATATCCTGGCGTGGCCGGTACGATGATCAAGGCCTTCCATTCGATAACCGCACCGGGAACCGGCGGATACCGCCATCCATGGCGGCATTTGCCAAGGCAACGGAAATGCGCCTTCAGGCAACGACCTATCGGCAGGTTTTTAGCGGTGGAATATTTGGATGGAATGATGCGCAGGTTAAACTATTATTAGACCGTACCGCACCATCTTGCAGTTTAGTCTTGACTATAATGCATATTAATACAAAATAGTCGATGGAGGTGATGATGGAGCGTGTTCAAAAAAAGCTTATTGAGCGGGATCTGAAAAAAAAGATGGTATTCCTGACAGGTCCGCGGCAGGTGGGAAAAACCTGGTTATCCAAGGAAATCGCCAAATCGATTCCCAACAGCGTTTATCTGAACTGGGACCGTATGGAAGATCGTAAAATCATAAAGAACGAAGCATGGCTGAATACTACCGGGTTGCTGATCCTGGATGAGCTCCATAAGATGCCGGCATGGAAGAATTATTTGAAAGGCGTTTACGATACCAAGCCGGACCACCTGATGATGCTGATCACCGGCAGCGCCAGGCTTGAGGCTTTTCGGCAAACCGGCGATTCCCTGGCGGGAAGATATTTCAGGCATCGACTCTTGCCGATTTCACCCGCGGAGGCGGCTTCCGTTGGACTAGAGCCGGATATGGAGCGGCTGTTGACCCGGGGCGGCTTCCCGGAACCTTTCCTGGCGGAAGCAAGTGTAGATGCGGACAGATGGCGGATGCAGTATATTGACGGTCTCATCCGGACAGATATTCTCGATTTTGAAAAAATTCATGATTTCAGAGCCATTCAGCTGGTTCTGGAATTATTGCGCGCAAGAGTCGGATCTCCGGTATCTTACACCTCCATAGCCGAAGATGTCGGGGTGGCGCCGAATACGGTAAAAAAATACATCCAGATCTTTGAATCGCTTTACATCATTTTCAGAGTGACACCTTTTTCCGGCAATATCGCGCGCTCGATTTTAAAGGAGCCCAAACTCTATTTCTATGACACGGGTCTGGTTGCAGGGGATGACGGCGCCCGGTTTGAGAATCTGGTGGCGCTTTGCCTGATGAAGCATGTGTTTGCCCTGGTGGATTACAAGGGGCGCCCCTATAGTCTGAATTATCTACGGACAAAGGATGGCGCCGAAGTGGATTTTTGTATTGTGAACGACCATAAGCCGGAGCTGATGATTGAAGCAAAGCTCTCTGATTCCGCACCCAGCCGCTCTCTGTTGAACTTCCATAAAAAATATAACATTCCCGGCATGCAGATCGTAAAAAATCTGAAAAGAGAGAAACTTGAAAAAGGAATGGAAATACGACACGCCGGGAACTATTTGACCTCGCTATTCTGAGGGGGACCTTCAGGCCGTCCGGCGAAGAGGGGGCGGCTCTCAAATAAATCCCCCATCTTGCTTGATATAAGCCGCCGTTTGATTTAGAAACCGGTATGAATAAAAAACAGAAGGCGCTTTCCGGAGAAAGACCCTCACCGTGGGTCCCGCAACTCCAAAACCTTATTAAATAGATTGTTTTTACTATGAAACCGATTGTTGCTATTATTGGCCGTCCCAATGTGGGGAAATCAACTCTCTTTAATCGCATCACCCGCACCAAGGACGCCCTGGTGGATGACATGCCTGGCATAACCCGGGATCGCCACCACGGAGATGCCAAATGGGATGACGCGGAATTTACCGTCGTGGACACGGGAGGCTTTTCGGATGAGGATGCCGCCGGGTTTTCGGATCAGATCCGGTACCAGGTGGGACTTGCCATTGAAGATTCCGATGCCATCGTGATGGTTCTGGACGGCAAAGGCGGATTATCCCCCTATGATTTCGATATGATTCAAATGCTTCGAAGCGTGGATAGGCCGATTTTTTATGTGGTGAATAAAATTGACGGGGAGGAACGGGAAGGTCAGATGGTCGATTTCTATAACCTCGGGATATCGGAATTCCATCCCGTGTCGGCGGAACACGGATACGGGGTTTCGGATTTTCTGGATGCGCTCGTCGCCGCCCTTCCCTTTGCGCCGCCCGCCGAGGCGGAAGAGGAGATTCACGTTGCCGTGGTGGGTCGCCCCAATGTCGGCAAATCCTCGCTCATCAATCGTATTCTGGGGGAAGATCGTCTGCTCGTCAGTGAGGTTGCCGGAACGACCCGGGATGCCATCGATACCCGTTGCACCGTGGCGGGCACCCCTTACACGATCATCGATACGGCCGGAATCCGGCGCAAAAGCAAAACCTCCGGCAAGATAGAGAAATTTTCCATCATCAAGGCGCTCAAAAGCCTCGATCGCTGTGACGTCGCCATCATCCTGATGGACGCGAGCGAGGGCGTGACCGACCAGGACGTGACGATTGCCGGCTATGCGTACGAACGCGGATGCGGGTGCATCATCGTGCTCAACAAATGGGATCTCGTGGACAAGGATAACCGGACACTGAAGCGCTTTCAGGAACTGGTCCGGATGGAGGCGAAATTTCTGGGATTTGCGCCGGTGATGACGATTTCCGCCCTGACCGGCCAGCGGGTCGATAAAATTTTCGAGACGGTTCGCACCGTTTATGATCAGTATGATTTCCGCATCGGCACCGGGCAATTAAATAGAATTCTGCAACAGGCCATCACTCATAACGAGCCGCCCCTTCATCATGGCAAACGGCTAAAATTCTATTACGCCACTCAGGTATCGTCCAAACCGCCGACCTTTGTCCTGTTCGTCAGCTTTCCGGATGCGGTGCATTTTTCCTATCAGCGATATCTCATCAACCAGATTCGGGAAGGGGCCGGGCTAGATAAAACGCCCATTCGGGTAATTCTCCGCCAGAGAACGGGGCGGATTGACTTTCCGGGAGAAAAATCCTGGAAGAAGAAAAAGAGGTAGTGCTTGGATCTGTTCGACTATCAGGCACGCAAAAGCGCGGATGGCTCCCGCCCGCTCGCGGAACGCATGCGCCCCAGGTATCTGAAAGAGTTTATCGGACAGGGACATATGATCGGCCCGGGGACACTGCTGCGAAGCGCCATCGAAAACGACCGGGTCTTTTCGATGATTCTCTGGGGGCCGCCCGGGTGCGGGAAGACCACGCTCGCCATGATCATCTCCCGGGAGACAAAGTCCCATTATGTGCACTTCTCCGCCGTGCTTTCCGGCGTAAAGCAGATCCGGTCCGTCATCGATGAGGCAGGCGAGCAGCTTCGACTGCACCGGAAGCGAACGATTCTCTTCGTCGATGAAATTCACCGCTTCAACAAGGCCCAGCAGGATGCGTTTTTACACCATGTGGAAAGCGGTCTCATCACGCTCATCGGGGCCACGACCGAGAATCCCTCCTTTGAAGTCAACCCGGCCCTCATGTCCCGCTGCCGGGTGTTTACCCTGAAACCCTTGTCCGATGAGGATATCGGTGCGATTCTTCGCCAGGCGCTGGAAGACAAGGAGCGGGGACTCGGGCAACGGAACCTTCATTTTGAGCCGGAAGCGCTCTCCCACCTGGCACGACTCGCCGATGGCGACGGACGCACCGCCCTTAATAACATCGAAGCGGTGGCATCCTTTCTGCCCGAGGGGGGTGAGGAGAAAGCGGATGCGGTCCGGCCCATCCCCCTTAAAGAGGTGGAAAGAGCGCTTCAGAAAAAAGCGCTTCTCTATGACAAGGCGGGAGAGGAGCATTACAACCTCATTTCCGCCCTTCATAAAAGCCTTCGGGGCTCCGATCCGGACGCCGCCCTGTACTGGCTGGCCCGAATGCTCATGGCGGGAGAAGATCCACTCTATATCGCCCGGAGAATGGTGCGATTCGCCTCCGAGGACGTGGGAAATGCAGACCCCCGAGCGTTGACGGTCTGCATGGATGCCATGGAAGCATTCCGGTTTTTGGGGCCGCCGGAGGGAGAACTGGCCCTGGCGCAGGCGGCGCTTTATCTCGCCACCGCACCCAAGAGCAACAGCATCTACGTGGCTTACGGGAAGGTTCGGGATACCATTGAGAGAACCGGTACGCTGCCGACGCCGCTTCACATTCGAAATGCGCCCACCGGTCTGATGCGGTCTCTGGGCTACGGAAAAGGCTACAAGTACGCCCATGATTACGCCGCCGGGGTGGTGGATCAGCAATGTCTTCCCGACGAGCTTGCCGGTGAGAAATTCTACGCGCCGGTGGACCGGGGGTATGAAAAAACCATCCGGGAACGCCTCGTCTGGTGGGAAAACATAAAAAAACGATAGCCGCCAATGGATTAACCAAAAGAAATTATATTGTATTTTAAGAAAATATCCGTTAGGGTTTCAGCATAATGTCTGCAACGGATCCGGTATTGTCCGCCGTTTTTTTAGGGTCATATACCATAATATAAGGTGAATTCATGCCACGGAATCTTGATTATATTTTGAAAAAAGTCTGCGATGAGTCCTCTTTTATCGCTTTTATCCAGGCACTGGCGGATGACTTCGAGGAAGAGCGCGATTTGGAAACCGAGCGGCTCAGCGCGGCCTACTCACAGGGCGCACTCGGATGGGAGAACCGTACCATTGACGCCATGTTGGGTGCGGCCGCCGCATGGGGCCGGGCCGGTGCGAACAACCCTGAAAACAAAACGGGCGAACAAAACCCCTGGAATCGCTGTGCGCACATACTGTTTGCAGGCAAGTTCAATAAGTAAAGCAGCTATACCGGTATTCATCCACCGGAATAAGTTGATGGGCCCCCCCTCCCCCCCAAAAAAGCCCTCATACCTCCAAAGCGGTTGCCTTTTTTTCGAAAGCGGCTTACCTTGGAACGTATCCATAAAACACAAACAGGAGTGATTTATGTCCATTGTCACGATTTCCAGAGGCTCCTACAGCCGGGGAAAAGAAGTTGCCGAAAAGCTGGCTCGAAAATTGGGATATGAATGCGTTTCCCGGGACATCCTTCTGGAAGCATCCGAAGAATTCAACATTCCGGAAATAAAGCTCGTTCGGGCGCTTCACGATGCGCCAACGATTCTCGAACGGTTTCATCATGGCAAGGAACGGTATATCAGCTATATTCGATCCGCGCTCTTGCAACATGTTCAAAGAGACAATGTCGTCTACCACGGCCTCGCCGGGCACTATTTTCTCGAGCAGATCCCCCATGTTCTCAAGGTCAGAATCATTGCCGACATGGAGGACCGGGTAAGAGAAGAGATGGGAAGGGAAAATATTTCAGCTGAAAAAGCCCTCTATATCTTGAAAAAAGACGATGAAGAACGTCGCAAATGGAGCATGCAAATATACAACACCGACACGTGGGACAGCAGGCTCTATGATATGGTACTGCATATCAAGACCCTGACGGTCGATGACGCGGTTGAAATTCTCTTTGAGACGGTCCGGAAACCCATTTTTCAGATCACGCCCGAATCCCGAAAAATTGTCAATGACCTGGCCCTGGCATCCAAAATCCAGGCCAATTTGGTGAAAATGATGCCGACGATAAAAGTCACCGCCGATAATGGGTGCATCTGCATCGGAAGCTCCGGGGCGATCTTAACCCCGGACAACAAGGTAATCGCCGAGATAAAAGCCATTGCCGAAAAAGAGGAGGGCGTGAAAGAGGTCGTCCTCAATTTTGGAACAACAACACAGCAAGACCATATAAACCCGTTCCACAATATCGGCTGACATCATGGCCTTGATCATCGTTTCGGCCACCCACATATGCAGTGCAGGCCAGGCAAGGGCGTTGTTGTAAGGCCGGCAAGCTGTTTGCGCGACAGCGAGTTCTTGCCGTGCTGGGAAAAATGCCCTTGCCTGGCCGGAACGATGATCAAGTCCGGCATCATCAAACCGAATAGGGGCATGAGGCGCCTGTTTGACACATCATACGATATGCATCCCGGGGAAAGCGAAAAACGGAGGCGGTACATGCCGGTCGTGACAATTTCCAGAGGATCTTACAGCCGCGGAAAAGAAGTTGCCGAAGCGTTGGCGCGGATCATGGGCTATGAATGCATTTCACGCGACATTATCCTTGAGGCCAGCGAGCAGTTCAATATTCCCGAGCTGAAACTGATTCGGGCCATTCATGATGCGCCGTCGGTCCTGGATCGGTTTACCTATGGGAAAGAGCGATTTATTGCCTTTTTCCGGGCGGCGCTGCTCAAGCATCTCCAAAAAGACAATGTGGTCTACCATGGACTGGCCGGACATTTTTTTGTCCAGCACATTCCCCATGTGCTGAAAATACGGATTATTGCCGACATTGAGGATCGTATCCGGGAAGAAATGAAACGGACACAAATCTCTGCTTACGAAGCCCGCCATGTTCTGGTTAAAGATGACGCCGAGCGCCGCAAATGGGGATTGCAGCTTTATGGGCTGGATACCTGGGATTCGATCCTGTATGATATCGTCATTCATACGGGCCGAATCGATGTCGGTGATGCGGTCTCCATCATCCGAGACGCCTTGCAGCGGCCCTGTTTTCAGACCACGCCGAAAGGCCGGCGATTGCTGGACGATCTATCCCTGGCCGCACAGGTGGAATCCGTCCTGATACCGGAATATCCCAAGGCAACCGCCGATGTTCAAAACGGGGAGGTGATCGTGAATATTCGCGCCTCTCTTATCGATGAAAAAGCGATTGGCGAAAACGTTAACCGGATGACCGCCAAGGTGGACGGTCTCAAATCCATCACCGTAAACATCGTCCCATTTGTGGTCGAGGATTGAGGCGCCCGACACCTTATTTCGGGGAATTGCGCAAATCGGTCCGATGGCAGTCCCGTGGAAAACGGTATGAAATGGATAAGCAAGTATTCAGGTGGCGCGTCACTTTGGCGCAAGCTGTTCCCGTTTCTTCGCTGGTGGAATTTTATTGGCTGGGACACGTTGCGGGCCGACCTGTTGGCTGGTCTGACCGGAGCGGTGATTGTCCTGCCCCAGGGCGTTGCTTTCGCGATGATTGCCGGTCTTCCTCCAGAATATGGTCTTTACACCGCCATTATCCCCCCCATCGTAGCGGCTCTCTTCGGATCCTCGCTGCATTTAATTTCCGGTCCCACCACGGCCATTTCCATCATTGTGTTCACCGCCATCAGCCCCCTTGCCGCACCGGGCTCACCCGAGTTCATCCGGTTGACCCTGACGCTGACGCTTTTGGCCGGGATCTACCAGCTCGCCTTCGGACTGGCACGCATGGGAACCCTGGTCAATTTCGTGTCGCATTCGGTGGTGGTCGGTTTTACGGCCGGTGCGGCCATTTTAATCGTGACAAGCCAGTTGAAGCATGTCCTGGGGATTGATTTACCCAAAGGCCATTCCTTTATCGGCACCCTGTATCATATCTGTGGCGCCTTAGGGCAAATCAACCCGACCGCGACGGCGGTTGCGATGGCGACATTGATTTGCGCCCTCCTGTTCAAGCTCTGGCGGCCGCATTGGCCGGGGCTGCTGTTTGCCCTGGTTCTGGGCAGCCTCACGAGTCTTGCGCTGGGAGGCGCCGAACACGGTGTCGCGCTGCTGGGGAAAATGCCCGACCGGCTGCCCCCCTTATCGCTGCCCGATTTTTCAGCGGACACACTCCATGACCTCGCGCCGAAAGCGCTGGCCGTGGCGCTTCTCGGATTGATCGAGGCGCTGTCGATCGGCCGGTCCATCGCAGCGCAATCCCGCCAGCAGATCGATGGCAACCAGGAATTTATCGGCCAGGGGCTGTCAAACGTCGTGGGCAGTTTCTTTTCCTGTTACGCGGCCTCGGGATCATTTACCCGCTCCGGCATCAACTATCATGCCGGCGCGATGACGCCGCTGTCAGCCGTTTTTGCCGCCCTTTTCCTGACCCTGCTGCTGCTGCTGGTGGCGCCCCTGACCGCGTTTTTACCCATTCCGGCCATGGGCGGTGTCATACTCCTCGTTGCCTATAACCTGATCAACCTAAACCATATCAGAACCATACTCAAAACCAGCAAACAGGAAACGGGTGTTTTGCTGACCACGTTCCTGGCAACCCTGTTTCTGGATCTGGAATTTGCCATCGTTGCCGGCGTATTGCTCTCCCTGGTGCTCTATCTAGGCGTGACCGCGCATCCTCAGATCGCTCACCTGATGCCAAACCCGAATCCCGGTGGACCCGAGCTCATCGAAGCGACCCTGACATGCGAGAATTTCACCATCCTTCGCATTGACGGCCCGCTCTTTTTCGGCGCCATCAATCATGTGGCCGATTATCTCTATAATATTGATAAACGTGCCACCTATAAACGCCATGTGCTGATTCTCGGTTGTGGCATCAACTTTATCGATGTGGCCGGTGCGCAATTGCTCACTTACGAATCACAGCGACGAAACCGGCTCCGCGGCGGACTCTACCTGTGCGAACTGAAGCAACAGGTCAAGGATCTGCTGGGCCGGGGTCGCTATATCGAAGCCATCGGGGAGGATCATATTTTTGCCACCATTTCAGAAGCACGAGCCAAAATTCTCTCCCGCATCGACTGCTCCGATTGCACGCAGTATTCGTCACCGGACTTCAATACTTGCCCCATGCGCCAACCCGGTAGAATCCGGCCTTAATCATCGTTTCGGCCACGCCAGGGTATTTTTTCCAGCCCGGCAAGAACTCGCTATCGCTCAAACAGCTTGCCGGGCTTCCAAAAACACCCTGGCGTGACCTGCTCGTCACTCGGGTCGGGCCGGAACAATGATCAAGGCCCAGAAGGCTAAGGAATGTCGCTCTATACTGCCCGCTCCGGCATCAGTCCGTTTCGTAACATTCCTTGATCTCACCGAAATAGAGAGTGTGGTAATCTTTTTTCGAATATAGTTTTTCGAGATCCGGATGCATCACCGCCGGGTCCATGGGGGCTTTCAAGACGATTTTACATTCAAAATGCAGACCGGCCATGCGGATGACAGGGGAACCGACCTGGCGGGAAGCAATTGTCTGTAAACCGCATTCTTTGAATTTATCCACATCCCGGCCGGATTGGGTGCCGCAGTATTGGACGGCGTCTTTCCATTTTTCATCGAGGGGGATCGAGACCGTGAAATCCGCGGCCTTTTCGATGAGACTGAAAGTGTGGCGGGAGTTGCGAACCGCCACCATCAGGACCGGTCGTTGCCAGACATAACCGATGGTCGCCCAGCCGATGGTCATGGTATTCAGTTTATCGCCGGCTTTGACAGTCAAAAAAGCACCCTTAGGGATTTGGTTGATGGTTTTTTCGGTAAGCGTCAAGGGATCAAGGTTTTTCATAACAAGTTCCTTTCGGTTTAAGAGAGGATTATCTCTTTGTTTTCGTTGGGATGCCCAATATGTCGATAATTTCTTTTTTTCGAACCTTATCCACGTGGCCATTAATTGCATTTTCAAAGAATTCCAAATATTTTCCGGCATAACTCGTCGTTACGATTCTGTTTGATTCTTGAGCGATACGTTTCAGCACCACCTTGCTCGGTCCGGAAATTTTACAACTTCCCTCAACGAATTCAAAGAGATAATCCTCAATTTTAATCGCCCCATCGGGGATTGTTTTTGGATGTTCATCGGGTGGTTCCACGCGCTGTTCTATATTTACGGGCGCTTCCCTCTCTTTCATAAAATCGTCTATTGGAAATACATCGCTTTTTTGGGGTATCGAGGAGGGCATCCCTGACTTCGCAGCCAAATTTCCTTCGATTATCGGATCCATGATTTCTTTCAGTAATGGATGGGGGGTACGCATTTCACGAATCAATAATTTTCGAAAAACTGCATAGTTGATGTTCTGTGTTGAACAGTATGCTTTTAACAACACCAGGCCTTTGCATCTTTCTCTCCATGTATCATTCTCGATGCTTTCCGCTAAAATCAGTTTAGCCTCCTCAACCATGTATTCAAAAGATATTTTTTCACAGTGCAACTCTAATTTTCCGCTATTTTCATAAATAGCGTCCCGAACTCCCGTGGCAACCTGCCTTATTTTTGCGTCGGCAAGCGCTTTTGCGAAAGAAGATACATGCTGAGTGCTCAACAAAAGCGCCGTGAGTTCCCGGGTCACCTCTTCCCTGGTTTCAAATGGGCATTTTTCACGATTCAGTTTTTGGGTGAGGGTTAAAATTTTTTCTTCGTCAATCAGGAAATTTTCGGCATGATAGACCGGTAACCGAAAAATTCGTTCACCAGCGGAAAGGTCCTCACCCTCCGCCGCCGTTTCTCTATCAACGATACCGTAAAAGTCTGGATACGCGATTTGTTTTGATATGATATCATTTAGTTGACCGGTTAGGCCTATCATACTTCGCGCATGCCGGGCCGGAACAAATTTGATATCATATCGGGCCTGAGGGTATGCGGCCTCATATATGGCGATATCCGTTGATGAATATTCTCCCTCGATATAAACAACCTGCTTGTTAAAACTGATAATCCCCTCTGATCCAAGCGCGTTAGAGAAGGATTCATATAAAGATGCGTCACCGACTACCGGATAGAGCTGGCTGAATCCCCTTTCATGCGGCGCTTTTTGGATCGCATAAAGCGATTCAATATCCACACCCAACATCATTTCCGGGGAGTGAGTAGCGATAATAACCTGATTTCGGTCCGTTAACGTTTCGAGCACTGACAAAAACCGTTTGGAAAAATCCGGGTGAAGATGAAGATCGGGTTCATCAAATAGGATGATGGCCCCGCTTGGATTCAGTTCATGAAAACGGACAACCGCATTGAATATTTCTTTTTCACCGGCACTCAGATCATCAATGTCGATTTCTCCATTGGGCGTTTCCATACAAAACTTTATGGGCGAACTATTTACGTCAATCCGCTTGAACACCAGCGGGCGGAAAAAATCATCAAAGAATCGTTCAATTTCCAATAAGGGGCTATTTTCTAAAACCTTACCGGCTTTTGCCGCATCCTCAAACAGTTGCAAATGGTTAACCCGCAATGAAGCCAGGTAATTTTTGACGCGACCATATTTATCCTCCTTCTCCGTCAGATTCTGTTTTATTTCATCCTCTGAAAAACTGAAGTCAATACGATGCCGTTTGGTGGATGATATGCGTCTTGAGGCCAGGTAATAATCGAAAAAGCCAGGGGCATCATTGCCTTGCGAATAACTGCTAAGCAGTTTTCGAACCCCATGGGGGGCCGATGTGCCTTTGATGCTTCCATCCGGACTTATCTGGACAAACAATTCGGCCGTATCCGGGCAATCGACTTCGAGAATATCTTTTGCAAACCGTTTATCCGTCTCCGAAAATTCCATGCCAAGTCGAATTTTAGCGAATTTTGATAACGAAGGGACCACATTTTGTTCTATTTTAAAGTCTCTATCGTATGCGGATACGGCTTCCTTGACTGTATAAATCGCTTCTAAAAACGCAGTCTTCCCACTGCCGTTGGCGCCGCCCACCACCATTAAGTTGGGTAAATTATCGCCATATGCAAATGAAATATTTTTATAATTTTCAATATGAACCGTCGATATTCTCATTTATTGAAGCCCTCTGTGATCTTAAAAATCAGCCTTCGCCCTCTAACGATGTTTTATGGCAGTTTCACATATCCGTTTTGAATTCTCCAGGGTTACCACACCAACGATGCGCTGACCCCATCCATATTATGGCCGGACCGCTTGCATCTGGACTGCTTACATACCAATATCTCATCAAAACTCAATCTGAAATTGGGACGGAACCGCTTCATTTCAGCATTATTAAATCTTTTTCCCGCTTCTTTGCCTCGTCCATTGCCAACCGTTTTGATGTTTTCAAAAAAAACCAAACCGGGATCTTGGATGTCAATCTATCCATATAGGCTTGTGGCGTTAACTCGAACCATTGGTAGTTTAAATAAAAGCCCTCGTAGCTGTAACGCCAAAGTTTGTCCGCGTCCTTGACAATCATATCGTTTAAATCGTGAGCGGTGTCCCGGGTATCGTGCCCATCGATAATTGCTTGAACCCTCAAAATCATATCAGCGGGATAATCTATTTCCCGCAGGATCTTTCCGGCAAGACGAACGCCCTCAAGCTCATGAAGTCTCTGGAGTTCGGGCTTTTTGATCGTTGGACCGAACGCATTCCGGATCTCTTTTTCGGGAAGTTGCGAATAGCCCACATCATGAAGCAAGATGGCCGGGAGCACGATCCGTGGGTTTCCCCCTTCCACCTCTAAAAGATTCAACGCACAATGGTAACAGAAACGCGTGTGAAGTGTATTATTCCGTGTCGTTAATAGATGCGCGGCCTTGTTGTAGATGGTATTGTATAAAGAATCCTGAATCTCCCACCCCTGATCCAAAACAATTGCTTTTATCGCCATCACCTCTCCTTTATTTTGGCAAAGGCCCTGGCGATACAAAGCCATGAACTGCTGGGCCGACGTCTGCGTGCCGTCCGGATAACTGTAAAGGGCAGCGATTTCACCATTGACATCTACCTGCGTACCTTACGGGACAAAGCCAGCACCCGTGGTCGCGCCCCGGCTTTGAGCTTGAAGCCCAGGCCATCACGATAGATCTCCGGCATGTAGTACTCTTCTTTTTCCCCATAAGCGACACCATTGTTTTCAAGTGCTTGTATTTGATCTATATCCAAGCCTACCTGCTCCCGCACAAAAGGTATTTGCCGAGATTCAGCGGGAAGCTCCCGAAGCTTTGTAAAAATCTTTTTCAAATCATTATTTTCAACGCCGATTTCTGTGATCTTCTCTTTGCTGCACGCCTTCAAAGCGTCTCTTATGGCTGTTGGAATTAAGATACGGTCCTTCCAAGAAGTGTTATTTGCCGAACCCCTTGCTGCCTGATGAAGGAACCGGACCAAGTCCCGCGATTGAATTTGGCCCTTAAAGTCAGACAGTGCCGCAATGACCCACTCCGCGGATCGTGCCTCCCTTGAACTTTCACTCCCCAGTTTTCTTCCCCACAAGTCGATGAGAACACCCGTGAGATCGTCTTTGTTGATTTTCTGCAAATCGTATTCTGTTTTCAAATCCGGCATGGCACCGGATTGAGCACCGATCCAGGCAGCCAGCCGTAACGCCTCTTCCGCGTTCCATCGCAGAGCGTACGGCTCGTATCTGGCCATCAGTTGGGCGGCATTCTGTTTGATGGCTGTCAAGACCATATCCTGTCGAATGAAAACGAGAAGGCCGATATTCCGGTCCGGTTGTTGTTCAAGCCATTCCGGTACATCCTGAATCAACGCACGGATGGCAGTCTGCTGCCGATCATTGGACGACAGCTCCTGAAACAAATCCTCCAACCCATCGATAATGGGCAGGATTCGCGTTTTCCGGATTGCCAGGTGCTTTGAGAACCGCCGTCCGGCGCCGGGTTTGAACTTTTCGAAACCGGCGCTCCACGCCAGTATATCGATCCACAGTTCCCGCCACTTTCCTTCATGAAGCACTTCAGTCAAACGATCCTTTATAAAATCAGAAATTTCCGAAAGCTCCGGTGGAGAATCGGAATTCAGTTGTTTTGCCACATTATTCCTCGCCTCAAGAACACCCATATTTGTTTCGTTTTCGATATTTTTTGATTTCAGAACCGGACAAATGAGCGCAGCGGATGCATTTCCTCCAATGCCTACATCGTTGATAAATTGAGCCCAGTCGGACCGGAAAACGACCTGTAGAAAGGTGTAGGTCTTTCCGGACCCTTTTGCACCAACGACAACTGAAACAGGAATCTTGGTTGAAAAATCAGAGGCAAGGTTTCTTAACGGCGGTATGGATAAGAATTCTTTAAGGGAACTGGTTTCGGCGAAAATAAGTTTGTTTGAAAAATCCTCGAGCAACCTGCGCCGCTGCGTTGCATCCCCTATCTCAAGGGCTGCTTTTTCCAGGGCAATCGGACTGTACGGGAGCCATTCGATAAGCGGTTTGAACTCCTCGACCAAGCCCGCCTGCGTGACCCGCTTCATCACTTCCGCCCAGTCGTTCGGCAATACCTGAAGCGTATTTGAAAAAGGGGTGACAATCCTGGGCATTTCAAGATAGTCGTCTCCATTTCCAATTTCCAACAACGCTTTGGCCGCTTCGAGCACCCGTTCTTCGTGTTTGGCTACAAGACCGTTTTTCAGGGAATCCTCCGGAACCTGTGAAAAGATCAGGGCGGGCACCGGTTCGGTTTCTGTTGATGAGGGTGCGAGTTTCCCGATAAGCGCCATTTCACGGCAAGTCCCTTCGATCGATTGGCTGCTCAGGGTGGTTACCGCCACCCTAAAGACGCGCGGGTCCAGCAAAAATCCGGCTGAAAGTTCCGAGAACCCGGCACGCAGATCGGCAATCACCACATCCACGCCGAGCCTCGATCCAAGCGCCGCCACTGCTTCCGTCAGGATGAAAGGATTCTGGGCCCCTTGAATTAAGTGCTCAGGCCTGATTTCAAGCGTAGCAAACTGGGCTGGTGTTCTAAAAGCAGGAAGTATATAGATTTGGTCAATCATCATCTCTTTTATACGTTCGGCCACGATATCAATACTGTCGTTTCCATCGGAAAAAGGATCACCATGAACCAGGGCCAAAAAATCGGCAAAAGAAACCGGCGGTGTTGGGAAACGTTTTTGGACCAGCCATGTGACACCTGGCGCTTCCAGATCCGCGTCGATAAAGAGCACCCGCGCATCGTCACGCTGGCCGGTGATGGCCTTGGCCATGGATAGGGCGCTGAGAGTACGACCGACACCCCCTTTAAACGAGTGAAATGCCACTACGGGCGGCATGCCGGGTACCATCGCCGGCGGCGAAGCCCCCACTACTGATGAACCGCATAACAGCGAAGGGCGTTGGAAGCTGGGTTTGAATTTCGGCTGCGGTGGTTTTTCATCTGTTTCCTCGAAGATAACATCCAGAAATCGTTTTTTATCAGGCAGACTTTCAAGGACGATTGCCGGTTTTTCCCAGTCGAATCTCGGTTCAAAGATGTCAGACAGCCACTCAATCACCTTATCCTTTTTTCCCGGTTGAACCCCAATAAAAAGGCCGTCCCAATACGCACGAACCCAGGCAATGTCATCAGGACATTCGCAATTTTCAAATTTTGCCTGTAAAACTGCCTCAATGTCGATCCATGTAAACAAACGAATATCCGATGACAGCATTTTTATAGGGTCTCCTTTATCCAGTTGCGGATGGCGTACATCCACTCAACAAGGTTTTTTTCATCGTCGGGTTGAATGATAATACCGTATCGCCAAATTTCATGTGCATGCTTTACTGGCAAAGCCGTTCCATCTCTCTCCAGCCGAAAAGAGGGCAATGCAGCACCGGTGACTTGGGCTGGCAACCTTAAGTCTTTGATTAACAGGAAAAGATCATGGGTGCTTCGAAAGTTTTCGTTACTGATTTGATCTGTTCGTAATATTTTATTGCGCTTTAGATAGATGGACTTTAGACCACATTCCAGTCCGTAGAAAAATAATAGATAGTGAGACTCTTC
This sequence comes from Pseudomonadota bacterium, assembly GCA_043797445.1. Lineage (GTDB taxonomy): Bacteria > Desulfobacterota > Desulfobacteria > Desulfobacterales > JAFDDL01 > JAZDPP01. Next base: position 23,567 of record JAZDPP010000161.1, on the reverse strand, counting down.
GGTACCTGTTTCGGCAACCCGGGTATGGCCCCGAAACGCATTATGAAGTTCAGTGTAGCCAGCTGGAATCATTTATCGGGTATCCTTTTCTAATGATCACACCTTGAGCATTCTGTAAAATAGTTGATTCCTTCCCGTCGACTGGAAAACTCGGCTGATCGCTTTTGGAGATATTATTTCTTGCCGTTTGCCTGTTGAATCCCCTATGCTTTCCCGTTAATGGTTATCATAATTTCCTTGAAGCTAACAACTGCCGCTTCAAGATTTTCGATGATGTCGCCTGCCAATACGTCAGGGTCCGGCAGGTTGTCGAGATCGGCGAGGCTTTTGTCTTTGAGCCAGGTAATATCCAGGCTGGTTTTGCCCCTATTTACGATCTCATCATAGGTGAATTTGCGCCAGCGCCCATCGGGATTCTTCTCCGGGTGCCAGGTCTCTTTTCGTTTCTGCCAATTTCCAGAGGTGTAACAGTCAATAAAGTCCTTCAGATCTTCGAACTTCAGGGGGGATTTTTTCAGGGTATGACGGATATTGGTTCGGTAATCGTAAATCCAGACCTCTCGCGTCCAGGGATCCTTGCCGGCCGGTTTCATATCGAAAAAGACGACGTTGGCTTTGACGCCCTGGGCGTAAAAAATGCCGGTCGGCAGTCGCAGGATGGTGTGGAGATCCGTTGTATCCAGCAGTCTTTTCCGGACGGTTTCGCCTGCACCTCCTTCAAACAGCACATTGTCCGGCAGGACGACGGCTGCCTTCCCGCTCGTTTTGAGCAGGGTGCGAATATGCTGGACGAAGTTGAGTTGCTTGTTGCTTGTGGTCGCCCAGAAATCCTGCCGGTTGTAGGTGAGGTCTTCTTTCTCCTGTTCGCCCTCCTTATTGGTGGAGGTCATGCTGCTTTTTTTCCCGAAAGGCGGATTGGTGAGCACGTAATCTACCCGAAGACCCATGTCGGAGATAAGCGAATCGGTCGGCAAAATGAAGGCCTCCGAATCGATGTCCCCGATGTTATGGAGGAACATGTTCATGAGCGCCAGCCGGCGCGCGCCGGCCACGATTTCGTTGCCATGAAAGGTTTTGAGCTTCAGGAACTCCTTATCCGCTTTGGTGAGGGTGAAGTTTTTGGGATTGGAGACATAGTCATAAGCCGCCAGGAAAAATCCGCCCGTTCCGCAGGCGGGGTCGGCAATGGTTTTCATCGGCTGCGGCTGCACGCAGGCCACCATGGCCCTGATCAAGGGCCTGGGGGTAAAATATTGTCCCGCGCCACTCTTGGTGTCTTCGGCGTTTTTCTCAAGCAGGCCCTCATAAATACTGCCTTTGACGTCGGCCGCCATTATGCTCCACTGCTCCTTGTCGATCATATCGATAAGCTTGAAGAGCTTGGCGGGGTCCTGAATTTTGTTCTGGCTCTTGGTGAAAATCTGACCCAGCGTGCCCCTGGCATGGGACAGCTCACGAAGCAGGGCGGTGTAATGTCCCTCCAGTTCAGCCCCTTTCTTTCCGGTAAGGCTCTCCCAATCGTATTCCTTGGGTATGGACAATTTTCGATTGTAGGGCGGCTTACTGAACTCGTCGGCCATTTTGAGGAAGAGCAGATAGGTAAGCTGCTCCAGATAATCGCCGTAGCTCACGCCGTCGTCGCGCAGAGTATTGCAAAAGCTCCAGATCTTGCTGATGATGCTGGATGTGTTGTTGAGTTCGTTGCTCAAAAAGCCTTTCTCCTGTTCTTTCAGATGGATATCAATTATCCGTCAAGTAAAACCAAGCCCGATAAGGGCTGAATTTCATCGCCTTCAGGGTGGCATCTTTGTTGTTGATATATAGTATTCCCCTTGCCCGCAGTCGCAACGGCCGTCAGAATGCTTCCGGTTTTGATGTTTTGGGTCCAAAGCATGGCGTCTTCTCTTTTATTTGAGGGAAAGGTGCGGCCCGATATGGCCCACATAGATTTTTTGGGATGAATTGTCCGGGAAAAAATGAAGCCGGTATCCGTTGCCCAGCTTGACATGCTTCTCAAAAACAGCCTTGCGCCCTTCGGGAAGCCAAAATTCGCGTTCGCTTCTTAACCCCGGATGGTTCAGGACCGTGCCGGACTCATCGCTGGTCCGATGGCTGAGCCCCAGCGAGCGGACGGCCTCATGACTGTAATCCCTGTACCGGCCTTCACTCCACATTCCGCAGAATTTATTCAAAACGGTCAGCGATTCCTTGACCTGATCCAAGACGGTTTTGCCGGCCGACCAGGAACGAAGCTGTTGCGGCGCTCTTCCGCAAAAGACAAGGTGGGGGAAAATCCGGTCCCTCATGTCATAAAGGTCTCTGCCGGAACGGATGAGCTCGTTTCTTTTTTCGCAAAGCGCGTTCAGATCCTGTTCAAGCGTTCCCAGAGAGTGGAAATTCATCAAATCAAGGTTTTGTGTGGAAATTTCGCCTTCACTGTCCAGTGTCTGGACTTGAACCGTGATTGGGGAGCGATTCCATGGCGGCCGGGTCGGAAAGCCGGAAAGAGGCGCTTCATGCCAGGCAGCCGCACGCAGAGCGGAATAGGATGAATTCCCGTCCAGAAACACTTCAAAAATGCCGATGCCGTTGTCCTCCATGCTGAAAAACTGCTGCCGGGTGGTGATGCTTCGAAACGCCCGGATCATATCCCTGGCTTCATCTTTTTGATTTTTTCTGTACCAGTCCTGCCAGAAATACCGGTTGGCCAGCTCCAGCCGGAACCAGTTTTTATCCACGGATTCATCCACAAGAATGGTGGATATCCCCATATTCTGAACCTTTAAACAGATCCGGAGAAAAACAGGCACAGCCGCGTCGGCTTTATTTACATCGTCAAACGGTAGGCAATGGTGGTTAAAAATCAAAAGGCCAGTCATAAGAGATTCTCCAATTGCCGGTCCATTTCATCAAAAAAGCCTTTGGGCCAGAAATCGATTCGACCCTGCGCATCGATTTCCGGCATGACAATCAGGGCCTCATGAACAGCCGCGGCGCTTCTTTCCAGGTAAAACAAGCGGACATCCCGGTTTGAAATCAATCCGTCCTTGACAGCCACGCGGACCCCGTTCAGAAAATGGTCGGAATGGGATTCAATAATAAGCTGTACCCCGCTGTTGGCGGCAATGGAGCAAAGGCGGCCCAGAACGGATTGGCCGCCGGGGTGCAGGTGGGCTTCCGGGTTTTCAACAATGACCATGTCCCCTGGTTTTGCCCGAAGCACCGCCACAACGACCGGTAGTACAAAAGTCAGGCCAAAGCCGACATTTTCCGGTTTAAAATCCGCTGTCAGTTCTGCGCCCTGTTCAAAGGCGTAGCTGAGCGACACCGTATTCATGGTCTGGTGAAGCTGAGTATGTATCCGTATGCCCGGAGAGATCTCCGACATCCACTTGTCCAGATTTTCCAGCAGTTGAGAAGAGGCTGCCGAAGGGTGTTTCAGTGCTTTGACGGGTATGGGGTCGAGCCCTTTTTCAGCAATATAATGGGCCGTGTATTCCCCGTGGTTGCCGATGGAATTCAGGTCGTTGATATAATAGTCAGAGGCTTCATAGGCTGATTTCGGGCTGATGCGGTCCGCCGATAAATATTGAAAATTCTTATTGAAAAGGCTAATATCTTGGATTGGCAGTTTGAGTTTCCGGTCAAGGGGCTGCAAATCGGATTTGGCTGAATAATTGAAGATAAAATGGACCGGCTCCGTCTTCTCCCATGTCAGGGTAAATTCTATGGTTTCCTTTTCAGCGTTTTCCGATAAAATATCCCGCCCTGTGCCGACGGAGACATAGTCGCCTTTCAAGAGGAGTCCTTTGTCCAGAAGGGTGTTCTTTTCCTGGGACTGCCTCAATAACAGCAGGGCTTGGATCAGGGATGATTTCCCCATGCCGTTCAAGCCGCTGAAAAGATTCAGCGGCCCCAAGGGAAAACTTGCATCATGAAGCGATTTAAATCTTTGAACCCTTATGAATTCAATCATTCAGAACCTCCTTGACTATTTCTGCCACCTTGCTTCTCCGGATACGGTAATGATCCTTTTTCTGGGTGGAATAGGTAATGGACCTGAAATAGTCGTTATCCTGGGTCATCATCTCCGTATGCCTTTGAATCAATGGCTCTTTTTTGTTTGCCAGCCGTTCCGTCTCTTCGTCGGAAAGCCCGGATAGGGCCGTGGTCCAGACCTCAAAAAGTGTTGAATTTTTTCTGCGCCGCCGCTCATTCTGTCCGGTTGTACTCTTTTCAAAGGCCTTTTCCCCGAATAATCGCCAGCATCGCCGGATAGCGGTTTGAAAAGCCGATTGATATTTCTTCAGGTCCTCTTTCGAAGCAATTTCAAGTTTGGCAATCATGTCATCCATAAACGTGGCAATGTTTTTTTTGGTCTGTTCGTAATCCATGAACCGGAACGCCAGAAACCGGAGGACCATTTCCTGGTCAACCATGCGTTTGCTCTGGTCTCCGATGGTTTTTTTCAGGTATTCGTCCGTTGCCAGATCCCCCAGGAATTTCCGGATGGCGGGCTTTGCCATGGCATTTCGGATTTCCTGGTCATTGAGGATCAAACCGCCGGTATTGATTCGCCGGAAGATGGAATATTTGACCGCTTCCGGGGTGCCCGGCTGGATCAGAAACAGGGTCACCGGGCATTCGTCAATGCGCCGGGTATAGGTCCGCAAAAGGTGGTCATACCCAAGCCCTTTAAACTCCTTCAGGTATTCAAGTCCGCTCAGTTTCAGTTTTTTTTCGATTACGAATTTCCGGATGGCGGACAGGCGCTGCAACCCATCCACAATAAGCCATTTTTCTTCATCCGAGGCATCAAAATAAAAGGCCGGAAGCGGAAATCGGATCAGGATGGATTCAATGAGCCGGGACATTTTGGCATTGTCCCAAAGCTCTGCATGACGCTGGAAATCGGTATTCATATCGATTTCATCGTGTTTCAGGCGCTCGATCAGGTTATGCAGGGTGTCGGGTTTGGAAATGATGCTGATTTCCGATGGATTAAAAGGATCCTCCATCATCAGGTCGGCGGTTTCCTCCTCCCCGTCCGGACCCGGGGCCGCGTCAGTGTTTTCGATTTCCACAGCTTCACCATTAAAGGCTTGTATTTCATCTTCAAAAAGATCCATCCCCCTATCCTCCATTTTTTCCCTTTGCAGGCCCACAGCCTTCACATTCAAGATCAGGGCGGACACACAGGTCCGCCCCTACGGTTACCGCGACGTTTACCGCGACGTTTACCGCAATAAAATTGATATGATTGGGCATACAAACAAATTCATCACATTCGATATCGGAAAATTTGTTTTCTAATTCCGAATACCACCCGCCAACCATTTCCCCTGCGTCATTCAACCCCATTTTCCCACCCACGATATCGCCGAACAAATAATCCCGTTTCGGGGTGCAGATGATCACAAAATAACCCCCTGTCTGGGAATAATCGTAGCCCTTCAACCGGATCGAACGACGGAGATGAACGGCGGGATTGTATTTCATGCTGTCGCCACCACCAGGGGCACACCTGCGTGTTCGCCCGTTGCCATTGCCGTTGTAGGGGCAGACCTGTGTGTCTGCCCATCTATTTGCCCATCCGTCCACCCATGTGAACCGTTATGCACATTTTTCGCCGAATCACCGAGGCAGGTATTCGTCGAATATTGTCGGACACGCATCAAACCAGGGCGGACACATAGGTCCGCCCCTACGGTGACCGTGCCGCTGGATGCGGTGCTGACCGGGATAAAATGGACGTGATAAGGGCCTGCCATCAATTAGCTGTTCCTGATAACTGAGGCTTTTTCATACGTGCCTTTTTGGGTTGGCTTGACCCAAACTTTTCAATTCTACCGCTCTCTCGTTCCGCCTTTATTCGGGTCAACAGAACGTTGGCCGGTTCATCGTTCGGGTCCTGGGGCACGAGCTTACCTTCAAAGGCCTGCTTCAAAATACTCTGGCGCAGAGACTCGGCCTGTTTGAGGCTGTGCTCAATGCTCTCTTCAATTTTATCGCAGACGGAGAGGCGGGATTCGATTGCGGCGACAATGGCCTCTTGTTCAGGAAGAGGGCAGTAGGGAAATACAAGTGACTTTAAAATTGCCTGATTGAGAAAAGCTCTGGAGGAGCCTTTGCAGAGATCAAAGACTTGTTGCCTTACTCTGCCTCCTTGAAATAAATAGACAAAATACTTTGCGTTCAGTACGTTATGATTTATGGATACCTTAATTAGGTTTGTTGATATTATTGAGTTTTCCATTTTCTTTGGCACCAAGCATATCTCGCCTACGGTTCCTGAACGTGAAATGATGATGTCATCGGCCTTTACTCTGAAGCTATTTAATTCTTTTGCCTTATCCTTTGTTATGAAAATCTTATTTGGCATTTGGAACACGCCTTCGCCTATGTTCTCTATACCCAAAACCGCCACGCCGCCATTTTGATGTTCGCTCTTCTTTAGCATTGTACCAAACGGTCCTGTTGAAATCCCTTTCTTATCAGGCGAAAGAAAAAAGCCTATATCTACCCACTTCCACCCCTCCGGCAACTCCCCATCCACCACATTCTCATTCGTCAGCTTCCCCTCAAAAGCCCATTTCAAGACCGCCTGCCGATAGACCTTGAGTTGCTGATGAGCGGTTTTGAGGGTTTCGATGCCTTTATCCAGGCTGCTGAACAGCTCTTCTATTTTGGCGACGATGCGGTGTTGCTCGGGTACCGGCGGGATTGGAATTTGGCTATCGCATAAGAAGGATTTTGGTACACGTCGCTGACCAGCACTACCAGTCATATTGTACTGGGCATTCTTCCGATAAACACGCTGGACTAAAAAATAGAAAATGTATTTGCTTGATACTTTTTCTATGGGTCGTGCCACATGAAATTCAGTGGAGCCGAAACCGATACCATTTTTCAACCCAATAGCAACTGCAACTTTGCCATTTTCCATGCAAGGCGTTATCTTGGCAAAAAGGATATCCCCCTCCATAAATGGCGTATAGCCACGTTTCACCTCCTTTATTTTTCGTGTTTTTTTGAGGTCAATTTTTCCAGATTCCTCCTCAACATTTGACATAGGCAAGAAACTGACTTCTACGTCATCGTTGAGATCAGGAACATATTTGGGGTTAATAAGGGATATCTCCTCTATCTTTGCTTTTATCCATCCTTTGGGGAAATGGTCAATTTTTTGATTCATAACTCTACGCCGCCAACGCCCCGTTCAGTTCGTTGATAATATCCTCCCACTCATTGCCAAACAGCTGCCACATCTTCCCCTTGCCACCTTGAGCATCAAACGGAGTGTAATCCAGGTCATCAATCGCAACCGAAACCGATGCGGCGATATGGTCCTTAAGCATCCGAAGCCACTGCATCTGCGCTTCGGTAAACTTCAAGGTCCCCGCCTGTTTCCTGAAAACCCAATCCTGAAAGTTTTTATCCACCGTTTTGTCATAAGCAGTCAGAGTGGCATCAATCCCCACGACCTTGCGGATTAGTGCGACCAGGGCAACCAGTTCATTTTTTGGCTGGCCGATAGCACTCTCCAGCACCTCGTAGGCATGCCAGACGCTCAAGGGGGCCAGCAGGGGTTTATCTGCAACAAGGAGGTCCACCAGTTCCCGGATCATCTGGTAGGTCAGCTCCCTCCGTCGGTATGGTTGATCATAAAAGATCTGAAGAGCCGTGATTTCATCTTTATGCCCGGCGATCCAGTCGGCAAAGGTGGTTACCAACTCCCGGGCCTTTCCTTTATCGTCCTTTTCCCATCCAACTTTGGTCACCTGATCAATGTTGACCGTATCGATGATCTGCTCGTGGGTCTTTCGCACCTTTTCGATATAGGTATTAAGATCGCCGGTGAAGGGACTCGCCGCCTCATTCCGCAGGGCGGTGGTGAGAAGGTCCAGCGTTTCTTTTTTCCCGTCGGGAGACGCATCGGATTTTTCCTGCTCCACCTTCAAGCGCAGATCTTCCAGCGCGTCGGGGTCAAAAGCGTTGAGCAGTTCTCTCACGACCTGCGGGATGGTTTTGCCCCCGGCCTTCTCCGAAAAACCAGCCTTCTCTTTTTCCGTGAGCTGCTTTTCCAGACGAGCCAGACGATTGGCAAGGGAGGTAAAAAGATCTTCGTCCCGTGCCCCCACGGAAATGGCGGCCAGCAAGTCCTTCAGCGGCACGCCGGGCTTCCTCTCCAAAGGACGGCTATCGGTCTTTAAAGTCTTGGTGACTCCCACCGCATCGACAATGACATAATGGTCCTTGGTGTATTTTGCCGCGGGTGTCACCCGCCTCAAATCGTCCAGGGTGATGGTGCGCGTTCCCCGGCCCTTCATCTGCTCAAAATAGTTGCGGCTTTTGACATCCCGCATGAAAAGCAGACATTCCAATGGCTTTACATCCGTTCCGGTGGCAATCATATCGACGGTAACGGCAATGCGCGGGAAATAGTCGTTTCGGAACCGGGATAGGGTGCCTTTCGGGTCTTCACTGCTGTATGTGATTTTTTTGCAGAAGTCGTTTCCCTCGCCGAATTCTTCGCGGACGGTCCCGATAATATCATCGGCGTGACTGTCCGTTTTGGCGAATATCAGGGTTTTGGGCACCTCAAATTCATCGTTCGCATCGGTCCGGTCCGGAAACATTTCCGGCAGATGGTCCCTAAAGGTGCGAATGACGGTTCGGATCTGGCTGGGGTTGACCACCGCGTCGTCCAGTTTCTTCGAAGAATAGATGACATCCTCGTCCAACTGCTCCCATCGTTTTTTCCGGGTGAGCTTTTCGCGCTGCTCAATCTGCTGACCCTTCCAGATCATGCTCCCTTTTTTCGAAATTTTCGTTTCAATGAGATAGACATCGCTGCCCACATTGACGCCATCCGTTACAGCCTCCTCGTGGGTGTATTCACTGACGATGTTCTGGTTGAAAAACCCGAAGGTGCGGCTGTCCGGAGTGGCGGTCAGTCCGATCAGAAAGGCGTCAAAATAATCCAAAACCTGTTTCCAGAGGTTGTAGATACTGCGATGGCATTCGTCGATGACGATGAAGTCAAAAAACTCAACGGGCAGTCCGGCATTGTATACAACCGGAATCGGAGGGCGTTTTTCCCATCTGATTTCACCGGGATGGGTCTCTTCGGCCTTATCGTCCAGTTCCTCTCCTTTCAGGATCGAGTAGAGCCGTTGAATGGTGCTGATATACACCTGACTGTCGGTGGGCACAAAGCTCGATTTCAAACGATGCACGCCGTACAATTCGGAGAACTTCCGGTTATCGTCGTTCGGAACATAGGCCATGAATTCCTGCTCGGCCTGCTCGCCCAGGTTTTTCGTGTCTACCAGAAACAGAACCCGCTTGGCCCCGGCATGGGCGAGAAGACGATAAATCGCCGTGATTGCCGTAAAGGTCTTCCCCGAGCCGGTCGCCATCTGAATGAGGGCCTTTGGCTGGTTCCTTCGAAATGAATTTTCCAGCTGGGTGATGGCCGCGATCTGGCAATCCCGAAGCCCACCGGTTTGAAGAGCAGGAATATCCAGCAACCGCCGCCGCAACGAAAGGCCGCCTTTCAACCAGTCTCGAAACGTTTCCGGCCGGTAAAAAGTGAAAACGCTTTTTGAGCGGGGTTTGGGGTCCCTGTAGTCGGTAAAGCGGGTTAAGACACCGGTGCTTTCATAGACAAACGGCAGGGGATCGTTATTGAGGTGTTTCAGCTTGCTCGCGGCATACTCCCTGGCCTGGTCTTCCGCCTGTGTCAGTTGAAATCCCCTGTCTTCGGCTTTCGCCTCAATCACTCCCACGGGTTTTCCGGCCACAAACAGGACATAATCCGCCGGGCCGACGGTGGTTTGGTATTCCATGACGGCCACGCCCAACCCGGCATTCAGATCGATCTGTTTCTTGTTCTGAATGATCCAGCCGCATTCGGTCAACTGCTTGTCGATGGTATCCCGTGCTTTCTGTTCAGGGGCTTGATTCACCATGACTACTCCAGCATTCCAGCATTTGCAAAACTGTAAAAGGAGTCGCCGCCGATGATAATATGATCCAGCACCTTTATCCCCATCAGTTTTCCCGCGGCGGACAGGTCCATGGTAAAATTTTTGTCCTCCACACTGGGCGTTGTATTGCCGCTCGGATGATTGTGGACACAGACAATCGCCGCGGCAAACTTCTGCAGGGCCGAATGGATAATCTCCCGGACAAAGGGCATAGCCCGGTTAACCGTGCCCGAGGCCGAATCGCCGATATCGATGATTCGATTATCACTATCCAGGTAGACCACTTTCGAAATCTCCGTTTTGAGATCCCGCAGGTGCGGCCGCAGGATATCGACCACATCCGGTGCGGCGGAAATCTTGAGTTTCATGTTTAACACTTCATCTTCCCGAAACCGTCGGCCGATCTCAAGGGCGGCTTTTATGTGCGCGAGTTTGGCTGCCCCCAATCCTTTAAATTCCTTCCAGTCCCGGATATCGGTATGGCTCATGTTCCGAAATGTGCCGAATTTTTGGATAATTCGATGAGCCAACTCAACTGCGCTGATGCCCTTGGTGCCGGTTCTCAACAGAATCGCCAGAAGCTCCGAATTGCTCAGCGCCCCCGGGCCTTTCCTGAGCATCTTTTCCCTGGGGCGATCCTCCCTGGGCCAGCTTTTGATACCTGCTCCGTTGGGTTGGTCAGACATGTTCCATTATCCTTTATTTTCCAGGCTCATATCCCTTGCCGGTCAATCATATAACGGTAATGAAAGCGGCTTGTTCCGATGGCTGCCCTGCCCGGACCGATGGATTTGAAAGGCCTTGCGGAGAAGAAAAAAACCCTCCTTCGCCCGATTATCCGGCCCGGCCGGTAATATAATCTTCGGTCAGTTTTTTCGCGGGGCGGCTGAAAATATTTTCGGTGGCATCGAATTCCACCAGTTTTCCCAGCCAGAAAAATCCGGTGAAATCCGAAACCCGAGCGGCCTGATGCATGCTGTGGGTGACAATGACGATGGTATAGTTTTCCTGCAACGACTCTATCAGCTCTTCGACATGTCCGGTGGCAATGGGATCGAGAGCAGAACAGGGCTCATCCATTAAAATGACTTCCGGTTTCACGGCAATGGCCCGGGCGATACAGAGCCGCTGCTGCTGTCCCAGAGACAGATTGAGGGCCTCCTGGCCCAGCTTGTCCTTGACCTTATCCCAAAGGGCCGCTCCGCGCAGGCTCTCTTCCACCATATCGTCCAGTGCGGCGCCCTTGGCAAGACCGAGCATTCTGGGCCCGAAAGAGACATTGTCATAAATGGACTGGGGAAAGGGATTGGGGCGCTGAAACACCATGCCGATGCGCTGGCGCAAGCCGACCACATCGCTGCCGGGGGCGTAAATGTCGACACCGTCCAGGAGAATTTCTCCCTCCACCCGGGTATGGCGGATTGTGTCGTTCATGCGGTTCAGGCAACGCAGAAAGGTCGATTTGCCGCATCCCGAAGGACCGATGAGCGCGGTCACCCGGTGCTCGACGATACGCATGGAGGTATCGGCCAGGGCGAGGTGATCCCCGTAATAGAAATTTAAATGATTGACAACGATTTTATCCATGGGGGGAATCCTATCCGAACCGGCCGGTGACGTACTCTTCGGTCCGTTTCTTACGCGGAGCGGTGAAAATCCGGGACCCTTCGCCGTACTCGATCAGCTCACCCATGAGAAAAAAGGCGGCAAAATCCGCCAGCCGGGACGCCTGCTGCGTGCTGTGGGGAACGATCACGATGGTGTAGCGGTCTTTCAGCTCAAAGAGCGACTCCTCCACCTTGCGGGTGGAGATGGGATCGAGACCCGAGGTGGGCTCGTCCAGCAGCAGCACCTCCGGTTCCAGCGCGAGACTGCGGGCAATGCAGAGGCGTTGCTGCTGTCCGCCCGAAAGCTGGACGGCCGGCTTATCGAGGCGATCCTTGACCTCTTCCCACAGGGCCGCCTGGGTGAGACTGCGCTCCAGAGCCGCTTCCCGGTGGGTTCGATCGGTGATACCGGCGAGCTTCAATCCATAGAGCACATTTTCGCGGATGGTTCCCGGCAGGGGCAGGGGCAGAGCGAATACCATTCCGATCCGACGCCGCAACCCCGCCACATCACATCCGCCGGCGTAGATATCCTGTCCGTCCACCATCACCCGGCCGCTCATCCGGGTATCTTCCACGAGATCATTCAGCCGGTTGATTATCCGCAATATCGTGGTCTTCCCGCCACCCGCCGGCCCAAAGAGGACCGTGATGCAGTTGGCCGCGATATCGAAAGAGATATCGCGCAGCACCTCCCGGCCGTTATAGGCGTAGGTTACGTTTTCAATGCGGATCTTCGGTTCTACCACTGACGTTTTCTCCGGTAATAACTTCGAATGATTGAAGCACATATATTCATGGACAAGACGATTCCGAGCAGCACGAGGGCCGTGCCGTACTGAATCTCTTCCGGCATACCCGGCACCTGAGTGCTGATAACGTAAAGATGATATGGAAGCGCCATGGTTTGATCGAAAGGCGAACGGGGGAGTACCGGCAGAAAAAAAGCCGCCACCGTGAAAAGAATGGGCGCCGTTTCACCGGCCGCCCGCAGCAGTCCGAGGATGATGCCGGTAAGGATGCCCGGCAACGCCTGGGGCAGCACGATGAGCCGGATGCCCTGCCACCGGGTGCCGCCCAGACTCGCGTTCACCGTACGAAACTCCGTCGGCACCGCCCGCAAGGCCTCCTCGGCGGTGCTGATCACCACCGGAAGCGTCATGATCCCCAGCGTGAGAGCCCCCGCTGCGATGGACGTTCCCATCTTCATGAAGAGCACGAAGAGTCCGAGCCCGAAAAGCCCGTAGACGATGGAGGGAATACCGGCCAGATTGACGATGGCAAGTCGGATGCAACGCGTGAGCAGGGTATCGCGGGCATATTCGGCCAGATAAATTGTCCCGCCGATGCCGATGGGAATGGCCACCAGGGCCGTTCCGGCGGTCAAGAGAAAGGTGCCGATGATCGCCGGCAAAATGCCGCCCGCGGTCATCCCCTCACGGGGCATCTGCGATAAAAAAGTCCAGGAGATGGCGCTTGCGCCCTTGGATACAATGAGCCAGATTACCCAGAAAACCGGAATCACCACGGCCAACGCCATCAGGGTCAGCAGCGTAAAAGCGAGCTTCTGGGCCAGAAGGCGGTTCATCTCAATCCCCCCTTGCGACGCTTCTGAAAGATAGCCCGGGCCGCGGCCAGATTAATGAAGAACGTCAACACGAAAAGCACGATTCCGATGCCGAAAAGCGCGTGGTAGTGAAGACTTCCGCCGGCCACCTCCCCCATCTCCGCCGCAATGGTGGCCGTCATGGTCCGGATCGGTTTAAAGAGGGCGTCAAGCCCGAGGGGCATGCGGGCCGCGTTGCCGGTAACCATCATCACGGTCATGGTTTCTCCGATGGCTCGCCCCATGCCCAGCATGACGGCCATGGAGATACCGGAGCGGGCCGCCGGCAGGACCACATGCCAGATGGTCTGCCACTGGGTGGCCCCCATGGCGAGCGCCGCGTCCCGGTAACTTCTGGGGACCGTATCGAGGGCGTCCTCCGCAACGCTGATCATGGTCGGCAAGGCCATATAGGCCAGGGTCAACGCCCCTGTAAACACCGTCAGCCCGGTGGCCACGCCGAGAGTTTCGCGCACCAGGGGAGCGATAACGGTCATGCCGAAAAACCCGATCACCACCGAGGGGATTCCGGCCAGGGTCTCAATCATGGGCTTTAGAATTTCCCGTACCCACCCGGGGGCGATTTCGCGGATAAAGACGGCCGTGGCCACTCCCAGGGGAAGCGCCATGATCACGGCCACCACCGTGATGACAATGGAGCCGAGAATCAGCGGCAGGGTGCCGAAAAGATCGAATGTGGGATACCAGCGAGTACCAAAGATGTTGGTCAAATCGGTCTTATAAAAAAAGGGCACCCCCTCTTTCAGCAGAAAAAGAAAGATCAGCAGCACAAATCCGATGGTGGAAAACCCCAGCACCCGTATGATCGCTTCGATGGCGAATTCAAATCGGCTGATGGGTTTGGGGTCTGAGAGTGTGTCAGCGGGCATACGGGTTTCCAGAGTCACTTAATAATGGGAACAAATCCCAGTTTGGCCACCAGAATCTGACCATCGTTAAAGATCCAGTTCATGAACTCCGCGGTTTTACCAGCGGGCTGACCGGCCGTGTACATGTAAAGGGAACGCGAAATGGGGTATGAGCCGTCATTGACCGTAGCGATGGCCGGTAATACATAAGGGCCGGCGGCATCCTTTGCAACCGCGATGGTTTTCATATCCGCTGTCACGTAGCCCAGGCCGTCATAACCGATGGCGTTGGGGTTCTGGCGCACCTCGGAGCTGATCCCCTCCGAGGAGGGCATCAGCAGCGTCTCCGGTGAAAAAAGAAGATCACTTTTTTTCCGGTTCATGCGAATGACGCACTCGAGAAAGTAAACATAGGTTCCCGAATTGGATTCCCGGGAGAGAAGGACAATGGGCCGGTCATCACCCCCAACCTCTTTCCAGTTCGTGATTTTCCCGGTATAAATATTAGAGATGTTTTGAAGAGTGAGATGCTTCACCGGGTTGTGGGGGTTCACTACCACGGCAATGGCATCCCGGGCGACGGTGAATTCCACCGGGTCGATGCCGTTGGCCCGCGCCGCGGTTTTTTCCTCGGCCTTCATCTCCCGGGAGGCGTTGGCAATATGCACGGTGCCGTTGATCATGGCGGCAATGCCGGTGCCGGTGCCGCCGCCGGTCACCGAGATACGGACATCGGGGGCGATTTTTCTGAAGGTTTCGGCCCAGGCAAGGGCCAGATTGACCAGCGTATCGGACCCTTTATTTTCGATAATGGCTGTGGGGTCAGATGGCGGGGCCGGCGCCGCTGAAGAGGAAGATGGCGGTTGACAGGCGGCAAGGCCTCCCACTAGCAATAAAAGCCATCCCATCATAATTCCCCGGAACCGAAATGGCAGAGGTTGCCGGGAGATCAAGGCCATAGCGGTAATATGCCGAAGCGGCGGTGTGTCGGCCGTCATGATCATCCTGTAAACTTTTGGGTCAACGATTTACGCTGTGCGTGGGGTCCGCGGTAACACTCAGCCGCCCCAAGGGTGCTTCCACCTCTCCCCACCCCGAACGGAAATTTATCTTTTAAGGCAATCGGCCCCAATAGTCAACGCCTCTCTTGCCCGCCGGTCCCGATAATGGAACAGCTACACACAAATACCCATGACGCCGGGAATAAATGGCTGATTGTGCGGATTGCAGCGAGATCTATTTTGATTGTATAAAAAATTATTTGATCCCAAAAAGGCGAGCTACCTTCGGCAATAAAGAATCAACCCCTTTGAAATTGGAGGCGATACACTATGAGCAAAAAGCAATCATTGGAAAAGACAAATCGTGAGAAGGTGGTCTTTGCCTTCGAAGCGGCTGATGCAAAGGAGGTCTGTCTATTGGGAAATTTTAATCAATGGGACCCCAAAAAGCACCCCATGAAACGTGAGGGACAAAACAGGTGGGTTACCAGTGTCAGTCTTCCCGAAGGACAATACGAATATAAGTTCCTCGTTGACGGCCAATGGGTGGAAGACCCGCTCAATGAACAAGTGTGCCGAAATTGTTTCGGAACCCATAACAACGTATATAACGTTTCACGTAAATGATCTGAAACATAAGGAGATGTTGTCATGGCGATTGTTAAATGGGACCCTTTTTGGAAGTATGTGGTCATCGCATTATTGATCCCCGGGTTGATGATCACCGTTTCGTGCTCTAAAAAGAGCGTCAAGACGGACTCCACCGTTCCGTCCATTTCCGGTGAAGCGGGCGACAAGGATGCAAAGCGTTTGCGGGATGAGGCACTGGAAGCCCAAAAAAGAGCCGGCCTTTCCCCTTCCGAACTGGCAAAGCACCGTTTCTTAAATGATGATGTCTATTTTGATTTCGACAGCGCTACCCTCACAGCGCAAGCCCAAGACGTTTTAAACCAGAAGCACCAGTGGCTCCTTTCAAATTCAGCCGGACAGGTTACCATTGAAGGGCACTGCGATGAACGGGGCTCCAACGCCTACAATCTGGCTCTCGGAGACCGCCGGGCACAAAGCGCGAAAAGTTTCCTGGCACAATCCGGAATCCCGGAATCCAGATTGAGCACCGTCAGCTTTGGCGAAGAAAAACCCGTTGATCCGGGGCACACGGAAGCCGCGTGGGCCAAGAATCGACGCGCCCACTTTGTCCTGAAATAAGTGGCCGTAACACCGGAATGCCGCACCGGCCTTTGCCCATTTCAACCGGGCGGCTTTTCGGTCCGTACCGCCCAGGAAGGGGGAGGGAAACAGCGGTTTTTTATTTCCCACGCGACATTTTCTGAATCAGCGCATTCAGCCGTTTCGAGAAAGCTTCCGGCACCGGCATTTCGTCGGATGCCAAAGACCGGCTCAGACCGATGGTCCGGCGAAGCGTTTCCAGACAGGCACGGCAGGCAATACACCGCCTGGCATGAGCTTCAATATTCTTGCGGGTCGGTTCATCCAGTTCGTTGTCGAGGTACTCGGACAATTTTTCGAACATGGCGAGACAGTCCCCGCGGTCATGATCATGTGACATCGTCATAATAGGCTTTGAGTTTTTCTCTCAGGAAAAGACGCGCCCGATGGAGCCTTACCTTTATGTTGTCGGCTGTCAGACCCAGAACCTGGGCCGTTTCCGCGGTGCTGAATCCTTCCATGTCCCGTAACACCAGGACCAGTCGAAATTTTTCCGGAAGCGATGCGATCCCCTCCTGGATAACACCGGAAAGCTCTTCATTCAGCAGCTGTTCCAGCGGGATGGAAGCCCATCCCGGCGCCTGTTGCGGAATCCCGGCATTCTCGCCGGGAATGAACTCCTCCAGCGACAGCTCTTTTTCCGGAGCATATTTAGATTTCCGTTTATGTTTCAAACAGGCGCCGGTGGCAATACGGTAAAGCCAGTTCTTGAATCGGGTTTCATATCGAAAATCTTTAAGATAGTTAAAGACATTGATGAACGTCTCCTGCACCATGTCTTCGGTATCCCGAACATCCCCGCACATTCGCATGCCGAAATTATACAATTTCCGTTCATATCGCCGGAGCAGTTCCGGAAACAATTCGGACTGCCCGGCGTTGATCGCCTGAATCAGCTCAAAATCATCATCTTGTCCGGTCCTTGGATTGGATGGAATTGACATTCTTCTTTTTGCCCGTCACCTGACAGGCATCTTTCATTCAACTGGAAATTCCGAGCTTTGGCAAAATATAGGCCTGAAGGATGAACCATCCCGCCACGACAGCCAGCAATATCAGTGTCTCTTTCATATCACAACTCCTCTTTGGGTTAAATAAACGAAAAATGAAAATCATTCTATTGCTGTTGAACCTGAAAAATGGATTTGGTTACAGAAAAATGTTTGCGCCGGGGTCAAACCATAAGGTATGGAGTTCGGTCAAGCCATGAAGGAGGATCGAACGATGTATTTTGAAGAGTTTGAAATCGGGAAAAAAACCGTAACGCCCGCGAAACAAATTACGGCTGAAGCCCTGGATACCTTTCTGGATATTTCCGGATTGCACCTGCCCCTGTTCATGAACGATGAAGCGGCACAAGGAATCGGACATAAAAAACGCCTCACCCCCGGCCCCATGATTCTTTCCCTGACAATGGGACTGGTGAAAGAAACCGGCTGGTTCGATCACATTGTGGCCGTTCTGGAATTCGAGCAATTGCGGTTTCTCAAAGCCATGCATATCGGTGACACGATACAGGCCGAAATGACGGTTAAATTTACCAAGCCGACAAAAAACCCGAATCGTGGACTGGTCATATTATCCTATCTGGGATTCAATCAGGCGGGAGACAACGTTCTGAGCGCGGATGGCAAATATCTCATGCAAACCCGGAAATAGGGCCGTGATCATCGTACCGGCCACGCCAGGATATTTTTTCCAGACCGGCAGGAACTCGCTATCGCTCACACAACCTGCCGCTCTTCCAAAAACACCCTGGCGCGGCCTCCCTGCCGTGGAAAATTGGCCGAAACGATGATCAAGGCCGGAAATAGATACGTTGAAGATCTTCTCTAAATTAAAGTTGATTTAACATGCAATATCCCATAAAAAGAGGATACGTTCATAAGGTATTCATTACATCAAAAGCGGGCGTTTTACTAAATTCTTTTGAGACTTAGGAGTCGGCCTGCTTTGAAATAAGGAAAGTCAGCCGATTTGACAATAGGAAATAAATTTGAAAACACAAAAAAACCTTACACTTGCCGTCTATAGCCGAATCAAGGAGATGATGCTGGCCTACGATATTGTGCCGGGCCAGCGACTGGTTTTTATAGATTTGGCCAGACAATTAGGCGTCAGCCGTACACCGGTAAACAATGCGCTAAGTATTCTGGCCAATGAGGGCTATCTCGATTTTGTTCCGAATCAGGGGTACTCCGTTCATAAACTTACCGAGGATGAAGCCAACCAGTTGTATGAAATCCGGGAAATTTTTGAAATAGGCGCGATCGGCAAAGCTATTCGGAATATGACGAATGACTCGCTGGAAACCTACAAGAAACGAAAACTCGATTACGAAAAAGCCATCTCAGACCGGGTTCATCGCAAACTTTTCATATTGGATACGGAATTTCACGCGGGCACCATTGACATGATCGGCAACCCTGTTCTGGCGGAACGATACCGGGATATTTGCCAAAAAATTTTTCTGCGTTTTCGGGTCGAGGACTTGCCCACTCAACGAATCAGGGAAGTCGTCAAGGAGCACGATGAATTGTTCACCGCCGTTGCCATAAGAGATGTGGAACTGGCAAAGACCCTGATAAAAAATCACAATCAAATGACAAAAAAAAACCTCTTCCCGATCATCTTTAAAAAGGAAACAACAGAGAGAAAACACACCCCCTCCGATTCCGGCCACCGCTGAAACGCTTCCATCGCAAAATTAAATTAAGAGCCAGGGTGTTTTTGGAAGAGCGGCAGGCTGTTTGAGCGATAGCGAGTTCCCGCCGGTCCGGGAAAAAGATCCCGGCGTGGTCGGTACGATGATCAAGGCCGCTGGTTTTATTCCCCACCGTCCACGATCCACGCATCAAACCGCAACCCCGCCGCCGGATCATATTTTCGTTCAAATGCCTCCGGATACGCTCTTCTCCAGCGGTCCATCTCTTCGCCTTTTAGCCTCTCCACCTGCACGAGATACCCGCTGGTTGCCTGGCCCACGCAATTTTCCGATGTAATCGCAAGCGGTGAAATCGTGTTGATGGCCCCGCCCCTCTCGATTTCACCGGTTTTGATCGGATCATGCCGGGCGCCATGGTCGATATACACGACCCCGGGCCGGAGCCGCTCCGTCACATACGCGCCGGCGAGCACGATGCCTCTCTCATTGAAAATCTTCACGATATCGCCGTGCCGGATTCCCCTGGATTCCGCCACCGAGGGATGCATCCAGACAGGTTCATATTTGTATCCGTCCGGCCCAAGAATCTTGCAGGTCGGCGCCTCGCGGGTCCAGGTAATATCATCGCATTGGGCATGCACCCGCCAGCGCCCGTGATTCGACATGAGGAGCAGCGGAAACATTTTGGCCCGTCCGCTGGACAGCCGCTCGTCGTGAAGGTGACTCTTTTCGACCCATTTGGGAATGGGAGATCTTTCCCTATCGTCCGGAAAGGCCTTGGCCAGCGATTCCGAATAAAACTCCAGCTTTCCGGTCGGGGTGGACAGAGGGAATTTTACCGGATCCTCATAAAACCGCCGGAATCCGGGAGGATCATCCGCCCAGTCGGACGCCGTATTGTAAATCCAGTATTTTTTCTCCTTAAGCTGCTCCCAGGTGACCAATTTTTCTCCGCCCATGTATTCCCAGACTTTTTTCTGCAAATCGGCGATCGTCATGCCTTCGGTTAGGATTTCCGCCATGCCGAGCTTTTTCCCCACCTCGAGAACAATTTCAAAATCGCTTTTGGACTCGCCGATCGGCTCGATCGCTTTTTCTGCCAGCATGATATTGGGCTGCTGCGTTCCCTGGCGGATGTTGGTCAGAATATCATCGACTTCCATATAGGTATTGGCCGGTAGAATGATATCGGCATAGATGCAGTCATTCTCCAGCCAGGGGTGCTGCGCGACAATGGTTTCGATTTTTGGATTGCGCATCGCGAGCTCCGTCGAATTACCCTCGTTCCAGCAGGTGATCCGGCAGGGGCTGTCTGTCCAGATCATGTGAAGCTCGCTTCCCCCCTTTTCCTTGGGAATGGGAAAGGTGTATTTCTCGAATTGATCCAGAACCAGTGCGTTCTGAGCCCCCGTTCCATGAAAGACGATGGGTTCGTCCGATGTGATGGCCTGCTGAATGAGGGTTTTTGGAATGATCTGCTGCTGCCAAGCGGTAACCGATGACATGACCGGAAGCGACAGACGCTCCTCGATCTCCGGGTTCCAGAAAAACGTTCCGCCGAGACCTTCGGCGCGCGGCATGCCGAAATAGGTCAACTGGTGCTGATGAACTCCCGGCCCGCCGAGCCCCTGCATCCCCAGCAGGATACACTCCAGCCGGCCGGATTCATGGGAGAAGGCCCCCCGGACAAAACCGCCCCCGAAATAATGGGCAATGGAGGTCGTTTTGGCGGCAAATTCCCGCGCCAGCGCCTTGATGGTCCATTCCGGAACCCCGCATTTTTTAGACGCCCATTCCGGTGATTTGGGAACTCCGTCTTCTTTTCCGAGCACGTAATCGGCCACCTGGTCCATGCCCACCGTGTGGGTTTCCACATACGCCTTATCGTAAGTGCCTTCCGTCAACCACATATAGATGATGGAGAGCTGCAATGCGGCATCGGTGTTGGGCAGAACGGGAATCCATTTATCGGCATGAACCGCCGCGCCGTAATTCAAGTCCGGGCAGATATAGACCTGTTTGATACCGATTTCGCCCCAGAAATAGCAGAGCCGGCTGGCAAACTGTCCCGTAAATCCCCAGGGCGTCGTCTCCGGATCACACCCCCAGAAGAGCACCATGTCGGCGTGTTCGGAGGTATCCTTCACGATGTTGGCGGCCGGATACATGATGCCTTGAGCGCCCTGCCCCCAGACGTGTTTGGCTCCCCAGTACCAGCCTTCCCAGGAATCCGGATTTCGAACTTGAAGGGTAAATCCTCCCATACGGTCCAGCAGCACGCCGGGGTGCCCATGCGGCGTATTGATGGTTTTGCACTCTCCATGGCCGTCAGCCTGTAACAAAATGGCATGAACCCCATAAGTTGCATGAATTCGTTTGATTTCATTCGCAATGATTTGACTGGCCTCGTCCCATGAGATGCGAACGTATTTGCTTTTTCCGCGGTTTTGCGGGTTTCTTTCTCCATTCGGATCCCAATCAACGCGTTTTATGGGATATTGTATCCGATTGGGGGAATACACCCGCTTTTTATAGGCCAGAGAGAAGGGGCCGGGCAGGGATTGCCAGGAAGGCTCGATGCTTTTGCCGTCTCTTTCGATCTTCCACTGCCGAATTT
Organism: Pseudomonadota bacterium; assembly: GCA_043797445.1. Classification (GTDB taxonomy): domain Bacteria; phylum Desulfobacterota; class Desulfobacteria; order Desulfobacterales; family JAFDDL01; genus JAZDPP01. Next base: position 1,980 of record JAZDPP010000161.1, on the reverse strand, counting down.
CTTCCTTTTTGTATTTCCAACCGTAGCGCATGGGACGAACCCGGACGATCTTGCCGTCCTTGACATCCACCATCCCCTCGGCGCCGCCGCCGAAATATCCGCCAAGGCCCAGGGCGCGTAAAACAGTTTTGTCTTTTGTCTTGATGGGTTTCATCGGTATTTGACTCCTCTCATTTGCGGACGAACGGATTGTTGGAATTATGGCAGCGAGGTTAAGTTCTCCATTGAATTCCCCGGCATGCAGAGAGCACTCAAGCCATATAAAATACAATTTTACATACTATTAATGCTCAGTCAATAGTTTTTCATCCCCACCCGAATTTTTCCATCTACCAGTCGATCCCGCTCACAAGGATGTTTAACAAACTTATTATGTTGAATAATTGAGTAGCAACGTTTTTATGAACCGGTATTTGTTCGTCAAAATGACGGCCATAGCTTCAGCCGACATCAAGCTTTATTGCATGTTATTTTGCAAATAATTAACAGACTGCCGGCCTTGATCATCTCTTCGGCCACCCCCGAGTCACGAGCAGGTCACGCCAGGGTGTTTTTGGAAGCCCGGCAAGCTGTTTGAGCGATAGCGAGTTCTTGCCGGGCTTACCAAAAATACCCTGGCGTGGCCGAAACCATGATCAAGGCCAGACTGCCTATACTTTCCAAACACTGCAATCGGTACCGATAAGGGAAGTCGTCAGGAAGAAAACAGCCGCAGCCGGAACTGTCTTTCCAGGAAAAGCGGGACAGGTGAAATAATTATTCAGGCGATGGAAAACATTCATCCAAAAGAATCCTTTCAAAAACCGCCGGCGCCCCTACCCCTTCATCATTTCAAGCGCCGCTTTCGCCGAAAGCCCCTGATGAACCATGGCGCAAGCGACCCTTACAAATAGTTCGGGATTTTCATGCTGAAACACGTTTCTGCCCATTGACAGACCGCCGGCGCCGGCTTGCATAGCCCCTTCAATCATCAGGAGCGTCTCGACATCCGTCATCTTCGATCCCCCGGCAATCACAACCGGCACGGGGCACCCTCTCACGACCGCCGCAAACGATTCCGGGCTGCCGGTATAAGGGCATTTCACAATGTCAGCCCCCAGTTCGGCGCCAACTCTCGCGGCCAGTTTCACGGAGTCAACAGTGGTCTCAATATTTTTCCCGCGCGGATACATCATCGCCAGCAGCGGTAAGCCCCAGCGGTTACACTCCTTGGCCGTTTTCCCAAGCGCCTCCAGCATGGACGATTCGCCGCCCGCGCCGATATTGACATGAACGGAAACCGCATCCGCCCCAAGCGCAAGCGCCTCATCCACATCACACACCGCTATTTTATTATTGGGATTGGGATTGAGCGCCGTGGAAGCCGAAAGGTGAATGATAAGACCGATATCGGTATCATCGGAACGATTTGTGGAGGTAACGATGCCCTTATGGACAACGGTGGCGTTGGCTCCCCCCCGAATAATCATATTGACGGTTTTATCCATATCCTCAAGGCCCTGAATTGGGCCGGATGAAACGCCGTGATCCATGGGAACGATCACTGTTTTTCCGGATAATCTGTTGATGATACGCTTAATCCTGATTTTCTTTCCGACATTCATTTCGCGCCTTCCCTCTTGTTTACCTCATTTTTTTAATGAGCGTGAATCAACCCAAGTCCGTTTATACCTTCTTTTCCAATAGCGTCATCCGTCCGGGATAGGTTACCGGAGCATCTCTATCGGCAATGCGATGATCCGAGATCATGAGATACAACCATAAAGTCAGTCAGGTTTCAATAGATACGTTGGGTTTTTGTCCCGTCGCCGGGGTTAAAATTTTTGCTTTCATCCTTTCTTAGTATCTTACTACCGAAATTCGTGCTTTTTATGGCAGAAAAATCCGAAATCCGAATATCGAAATCCGAAACAAATTCAAAGCACCAAAATGCAAATGACCAAAACTTGTTACCCTTATGTGCGTGAATGCGATGTTTTG
>JAZDPP010000160.1:0-66490 GCA_043797445.1 Pseudomonadota bacterium | reverse complement strand
TTAATTCAAAGCATTCATGCTCTATTCATGGCTGCAACCGAACCTATTCGCCCAGGCCGAAAATTTAAAAGGGCACATAAAGTCAATAAGCGAGAATTTTACATGAATTATAAGCCTTGCCGTTAACTTTATGACATTGGTATCGGGGTCGGCATGGGGGCGTCAATGCTCGGCTATGCAGGCTATCTCTACTCCCTTGACTATGCGCGCACGCGGTTTCAGGGGCGCTTGCTGGCAAACAAGGATCCAAAGTCAGCGCCGGTCAGGCTAATTGAGCATGCGGATGTTCGTCGCATGCTGCTCCAGCAAAAGGCGTATGTGGAAGGGGCCTATGCGCTGGGGCTCTATGCCGCATGGCTTGTTGATCAGCAGCAGAACTCGCCTGATGAAGATATTCGCCATGAATCGGCCCGGCTTCTCGATATTCTGACCCCGGTCGTAAAAACATGGTCTTCGGAATACTGCCTTGAAGCAAACGTGCAGGCTATCCAGATACTCGGCGGCTATGGGTACACCCGTGATTATCCCGTTGAACAGTATTACCGCGACAACCGCCTTAACCCCATCCATGAGGGCACCACAGCGATTCAGGCCATAGATCTTCTGGGCAGAAAAATGTTAATACCGGGTACCTTTTCAGCCTTGAAGAGTGAAATAATGAAGACCATTGACTCAGCCGGCGAGGTTGCACCGCTAAAGGATTGGGCACATGATCTGCGCGAGGCCCTTCAGGTCGTGGAAGAGACGACCGCGGCATTAGGGGAAACAATGGCTATCGAAGGTCCCGAGGTTTACCTTGCCAATGCTACCGTATACCTCGGCATGTTTGGCCACGTGGTTATCGCCTGGATATGGCTGCGGCAGGCAGTCATCGCGGAAAACACCTTGGAAGCGGGAACGGCTTCCAATTCCGATATCGATTTTTACCGTGGAAAACTCCAGGCTTGCAGGTATTTTTATGGATGGGAACTTCCCAAGATCCGGAACCAGAGCCATTTGCTGAAAAAAATGGACCGAAGTTGCCTTGATATGCAGGATGAATGGTTTTGATGCCGGGGGTCGGAATAACTGATCTGGCGATCTAACAGTCCGCCAGGGAAGATCGTATGCGCCAAATTAACCCCTTACCCGATGATGGAATGATGAAGACATTTCCGGAAAACATCCGACCGAATTTTGCCGGTGACTACCCTAATATAGACGCTTCCGCGCTGATCGATCCGTCTGCACAGATCATCGGCAACGTTAGGATAGGTAAGAATGTTTTCGTGGGGCCCCTCGCCGTCATTCGCGCGGACGAGAGGGGCGCCGACGGAAGGGTTCATCCCATTGTTTTGGATGAAGAGGTCAATGTCCAGGATAGCGTCATTATTCATAGCCATGGCGGCGCTTCTGTTTACATCGGCCCCGGAACCTCGGTGGCCCACGGGGTAATCATTCATGGGCCCTGCACCATCGGCGAAGCTTCTTTTTTGTCGATGCGCGCAACGTTGTTTAACGTTTCACTGGGAGCCGCGGTCTGGGTGGGGATTGGCGCGCTCGTTATGCAGACCACTTTGCCGGCCAACACCTTTGTGCCCGCTGGAAGCGTGATCCGATCCATTCTCGATGCAGCCGGGCTTGGACTCGTTTCCGCAAAAGAGAAAAATTACATGGCGAAGGTGACCGCGGCCAGCAAGGAGTTTTTAAATGACTATGTGAAATTCACCAACAGTAGAAAAACCACTTCATAGAAATATTCGTTTTTATTCTTTTATATTAACGTAAATTCTGACCTTTTTATCTTTTCAATCGGCTTTGCCGGAGGTTATTTAACCCAATTTATGAAGAAAGGAAGTGTTCTTTATGTCAAAAAAAAATTTAATGGCAAACAGCGGCGTTCCACTTCATGTAAATTACAAGGAAGATTTAACAGCAAAGCGTAATTCAGCTGTTGATTCATGGTATGTTGTATGCAACTTTGAGTTTGAAGGGATGCAAGCCGGTTTTGAGTGGCATCAAATGGAAGTTCGTATCGGTGAGGCCAGACTCACTAATACGGAATTTTTATTAATGGACGGGACACAAAAGATTTGGTGCGATAATAGTCAAACAGGATTGGTTTCCGAATCTCATGCTTCCTCCGATAAAGAATTGAATGTATTTTCAGAGTTTGGGGCGCTACGCGGCGATTGCGAAAAAATGTCCTTAAAACTTGAATCTCAGAGAGGAAAGGTAGATGTCGTTTTAAGACCAAGAGGAGATGTACTTTATAATGGGGCAACAGGTCTTTTGAGAATACTTGGTACGGGATCTTATCAATATTCTTTCCCTAATATGGATGCGGAAGGAACTGTTACTATCGATGGAAAAGAATACATTGTCAGCAGTGCAACAGCATGGTTTGACAGACAGTGGACATTTGATAGTAAGACTGAAGGTCTAATCGAGAAAGATAAAGATAAAGCTAAACTTACCTGGTTGTGGCTTGGTATGACTCTCAATGCTGATGCGAGTGGAGCAATTTCATTATGGGATACTTATAACAATAACTGTCGAAATGCGTTTGCAACCATTCTTAATAAAAATGGGACACAAATAAATGCTGTTGCAGATATAACTTATGATAATATCTGGACTAGCAGCCGTACAGGCAGTCGCTATCCTGGGAAAATTCATATTTCCATTCCAACCGAGGAACTTGATATTACATTAACTGCTTTATTAGACGAGCCTGAATTTGTTCACAACGAAGGAGTTACATTCGGATGCCAAAGTCTTTGTTCCGTGATGGGTTCATATAAAGGCGATTCTATTAATCGTCACGTAATTGTGGAAATAATTGGCAACCTTTTAGGCGAATAAACCAATAGATGCAAACGCACTCGAATTTTATAAGAGGGGATGCGGTAAGTTCTTCCGCCGACTGCCCGGCGGTTCCAATGAAGCATCTGCGGGTTCTGGATCTGACGGATCACAGGGGAAGCTTTTGTTCGCGTCTTCTGGCCGATCTGGGAGCGCAAGTGATCAAGGTGGAAGTTCCCGGCGGAGATCCGGCCCGGTGGCGGCGGGCACAGGGGGACCCGGGAGGCGATGTGCGAGAGACAAATCCGGCTTTCAGTTATCACAACCGGAATAAGCAGGGTGTGACGCTGAATCTGTTGCGCGAAGAGGGACGCCTGATTTTCCTGCAACTGGTAAAATCGCGACACATCCTTGTCGAGACGTTTCCGTTGGGTTATCTGGAAGGTCTGGGGCTGGGATACGAACGGCTCGCGGAAGGAAATCCGGGTCTCATACAGACCACACTGAGCGATTCCGGGAACTCGGGGCCGAATCGATTTTACAAAAGCTCAGATCTGGTGGCCTCCGCCATCGGCGGGCATATGGCGGTGACCGGAAAGCCCGGCGGCACGCCCCTCAGGGCAGTTGCCCTTCAAATTCTCCGGCTCGAATTCCCGGAAAAATCGGGCGGCACCGGCCGTGGGTGAGCACAACCATACAATTTACAGAGATGAGTTGGGGCTCAATGACGGAGAAATCGAACGGCTCGCTTCCCGGGGAATTATCTGATGACGGAAGACTTGGCCCCGGATTTCCTAACCGGTATTCGTGTGCTGGACTTTACGCGGGTTCTCGCAGGTCCCTATGCCACGCGCGTGTTTGCTGACTTCGGCGCCGAGGTCATCAAGGTTCAGCCGAGGAAAAACAATCGGGCCGCCGGGAACAACAGGGGCGCATATTTCCGAACGTGGAATCGAAATAAGCGGAGTATCACCCTGGACATGACGCACCCCGAATCCAGGGAACTCATCAAACGACTGGTTCGAATCTGCGATATCGTGGTGGAGAATTTTTCACCCCGGGTAATGCGCAACTGGGACCTCGGCTATGAGACTCTCCGTGAAAACCGGTCCGATCTTATCATGGTGAGCCTGTCCGGCTTCGGACAGACCGGGCCCTGGAAAGATTATGTGGCCTATGCGCCCACGGTGCACGCCTTGGGCGGTTTGACCCATATGACTGCCGAAAAAGAAGAGGAGCCACTGGGGCCGGGGTTTGCATACGGCGATATCATGAGTGGGCTTTTTGGCGTTTATGCGGTTCTCGCGGCTCTTGAAAACCGTCATCAAACCGGCCAAGGGACTTATATCGATCTTTCCGAATACGAGGTCATCTGTTCTTTGGTGGGGCCATGCCTTCTGGAGACGGCAAGTCTGGGAAAAGCACCGATGCCGGTCGGGAATCGGAGTGATGACGCCGCGCCCGGTGGATGTTATGCCTGCAAGGGGGAAGACCGGTGGTGCGTGCTTTCGGTGAATACCGATGAGGAGTGGCAATCGCTATGCCACATCATCAACCCCACCTTGGTCTCGGACGAACGATTCCGGACGCCGGAGGGTCGGAAGGCGCATTACCGGCAACTGGATGCCGAGATCGAGGCCTGGACCCGGAATCGGAGTCCCGAAGAGGCGGTGAGGATGCTGCAAGCCCAAAATATCCCCTCGGGGGTGGTGCAGGATGCCCGGGAGGTGGCGGAAGATATCCGGCACCGCTCCCGTAATTTCTTTGTGGGAGATGTTTCGGCCGCCGGTGGCGGCCCCATCCGATCCGATGTAACGCCCCTTTTGATGGATCGTGATGTTCCGGCTGAATGGCGGGATGCTCCGGCGGCGGGCGAGGCGAATGCCTATGTTTGCCGTGATCTTCTGGGTATGTCCGAAGCGGAATACCGGTTGCTCGTCGAGAAAGGGATCATCGGATAGATTCATCTAATTTTATTGCCCGGAAATTTAACACCAACAGCATGTAACTTATTGATTCTTTATATCAAATGATTTTCTTGCCCAGGCAATTTTGCCGTCCAGAATGGTTAGGTCGACTTGTACTCTCTCGATTTCCGATCGAAGCAGATCGGCGCCCAATAGAATCAAATCCGCAGTTTTCCCCAAAGCAATCGATCCCTTAATGGTTTCTTCAAAGGCGGTTCGGGCCGCGTTGGATGTATAGAGGGCTATCGCATCCAGCAGGGATATACACTCCCGGGCGCCAATGCTTTTACCCGTTATCGTTGTTCTGGAAACTGCTGCCTGAAGGCCGGCAAACGGATTGGGGGGGCCAACGGGGCAATCCGAACCCGCCGCGACGGTTATGCCCCCCTTCATGAGAGAACCGATGGGATAGAGATAGCCCTGTTTCTCCTCCGGTACTGTTTTCAGGTATCGATCCCCGTTATTTCGGAGAAATCCGGGCTGAGTGACGACGTGAATTCCGATAGCGGATAGGCGGGCGATGAGATGCGGGGGGCAAATGAAGACATGTTCCAGGCGATGCCGATGGTCGGAACGCGGATGATCGAGCAGCACCTTTTCGATGGTGGCGCAGCCCGCCTCAATGGCGTTTTCTTCAACAGCGTGGATGGATACCTGCAAACCGAGGGTGTGTGCCCTGGTGACCAGGCGATAGAGTTCCTTTGTCTCGGGGTGCAGTTTTCCGGTGGTTTCATCGAGAATAATTTTAATGCCCAAGGGATGAAGATGTCGCGGATCGGTCCGGTAACAGAGTGGCCCGTCCGAGATCCATTCCATGGCTGCGGGATTAAAAAACATCCCGATTTTTTGAGCGAGGTGCCCTTGATTCTTCCAGTGGACGAATCGCTCCCATTGTCGCCGGTCATTTTTTTCGGATGCATCGTAAAGAGAGGTGATTCCATGAGACAGGAGCAAATGACTCGCCCTCCCGATCCCCTGTTCCATCTCGTTTTCCGCTATTCGAGGTATTCGTTCGGCCAGGAGGTTTCCCATTTCATAAAGAAGACCCGTAGGCTCTCCCGTATTCGAATCCCGGTCCATAATGCCGCCATCAGGTTCATCGCTATACCGTGAGAGGCCGACGACCTGAAGGGCCAGAGAGTTCAGGACGTGCGCATGGCCTGTTCTGTGGGAAAGTTTGACCGGATGATGGGGAGAAACTGCATCGAGGTCCAATCGGGTGGGATGCCGTTTTTCAATCAGGTCGAACTCATGGTATCCGTGGCCCCGGATCCAGGTTCCCATTGGCAGCGCTTTCGCCTGAGAGTCGATTCGGGAACGGATATCTGAAATGGAGCCGATCCCGGCGGCGGGGTGCAAATCCAATGTCAGCAAACTCTCGGCAAAGGCGCGAAGATGGCAGTGGGCGTCAATAAAGCCGGGAAGGAGGGTTCGGCCGCCGCAATCGATTACCTGGGTTTTGGGTGTCGCGAGGGAGTTGAGACTATAATTTCCGGTTACGGCCGTTATTTTGCCATCCCGGATCGCAACGAGTTCGCCAAAAGGCCGACGGGTATCCATCGTGATCACATGGGCGTTATGCAAGATTAGATCGGACATGATTCTTATTTTAATTGACCAGGGCCGCCCCGACAATCGATTTGTTGAGCTCATTGCTGGCGGCAATTACAGAGGCGCCCGCAGCGGCCCGATAGCGCCTTTCGATTTTAAATTCCCTCGGCTCCGAGATCAGCGATTTTTACGATTGCGCAGATAACAGTCGGCCCTATAATTTTTAGACCGCCCCGTCACGGCGATATCCGGCATATCGCGATGCCGTCTTCCGGTTGGGTTCGGATGTGACAATTTGTAAAAACAATTGACAATTTGTGCAATTTGGTCCAACCTACCGTCATGATTAACCGAATCGCGCATCGTAGCCTCCAGCGTCTGGCCAGGGGATTCCCGGTCATCGTTATTACGGGTCCCCGCCAGTCGGGCAAAACCACCCTTGCCCGGGCCGCTTTTCCGGATAAAGCCTATCTGTCACTTGAGGACCCCGATATCCGAACCCTCGCCGAAAACGACCCCAGAGGACTTCTTCGCCGCTTTCCGGATGGCGCCGTCCTGGACGAGGCTCAGCGCGTCCCGGCACTCTTTTCCTACCTTCAAACCGCCATTGACGCCGACTTAAGGCCAGGCATGTTTGTGCTGACCGGGTCTCAGCAGTTCGGTCTTCTTTCGGGCATCACCCAATCCCTGGCGGGGCGAGCCGGAATGGTTCAGCTTCTTCCCTTTTCAATCGATGAACTCGACCCAGTGGGAGAACTTTCCGGGGATCTCGACGAAATCATGTTTCGCGGCTTCTATCCACCGATATATGACCGGGACATCACCCCCGGTGACTGGTACACCACCTATGTCAGTACCTATGTGGAGCGTGATGTTCGTCAACTCATTACCGTGCGGGATCTGTCGGCGTTTCAGCGGTTTTTGAAGATGTGTGCGGGCCGCACCGCGCAACTGCTGAACCTCTCCGGCATCGCCACCGACTGCGGTATTACCCATAACACCGCCGCCGCCTGGCTCTCGGTCCTGGAGGCGAGTTATATCGTCTTTTTGCTCCGGCCCCATTTCCGCAACTACAGTAAGCGGTTGGTGAAGACCCCAAAAATCTATTTTTACGATACCGGTCTTGCCGGGTGGTTGATGGGAATCCGTGAACCGGCGCAACTGGCTTTCCATTCCCAGCGAGGGGCGTTGTTCGAAAATCTCGTGGTGGCGGAAACCCTCAAATCCCGTTTCAATCGCGGGCTTCCCGCCGACTTGTACTTCTGGCGCGACAGCCGGGGCCTCGAGGTCGACCTTCTCCTGGAAAACGGCGAAGAGCTGTGGCCGATCGAAATCAAATCGGGGCAGACAATCGCCTCGGATTTTTTTTCATCACTCAAAAAGTGGACCATTCTTTCCGGCAGGGAAGGAAAACCCGCCTGGCTGGTCTATGGCGGCGACCGGGAAATGCAGCACGATCATGTAACGATCGTTCCCTGGCGAAACTGGCCGATGACTTTCGGAAAAATCTGAAAATGGATCTATTCCACTTTCCACTTTGTGACTAATTCCAACGCCATACCAGTGCTCCCCATAAGAGGGGAGCTGGTATTTGCATATGGAAATGGGATGCCGGAATGCCCTCTCTTCCGGCTCAATTTATGCCCAAGATTTCGGGAGCCCCTGGAACTGCATGATCATGTTTCTGGCCATCTCGTTGGAAATGGGGGAAAATTGAAGCTGTAAGGCATCTCGCAGATATCGCTGAACCGGATATTCCATGCAGATGCCATAGCCGCCAAATATTTCCGCGCCGTATATCCCCGCATGCATGGCGCCTTCAGCCGCGACGACTTTCGCCATGGCGGACTCCATGTGATAGGGCCGGCCGTGATCGCACAACCATGCGGCCTTATAGGTCAGATTTTTCGCGTTTTCGATATTTATCGTCATATCGGCCATGTACTTTTGAAGGATTTGAAATCGCCCGATCGGTCCGCCGAATGCGTGCCGCTGCTTCACATAGGCAAGACACGCATCAAAGACCGCCTCCATCAGACCGATCCCCATCAGGGCGCAGGCGATTCTTTCGGGATTCAGAACATCGATCATCTGATTCCATCCATTGCCTCTCGTCCCGAGCAGGTTTTCCTTCGGAATCTCCACGTCCTTAAATGTAATACCGACTGAATCGCAGTGATGGCAACTGACTTTGGGGATTTTGGTAATCGTGATGCCCTTTGTTTTTGCCGGCACGAGAAGGATGCTGAGCGCTTTGGTGGGTTTTGCATTTTCTTCGGTTTTACAGATAACGATCATGTAATCTGCGACATGAGCGCCGGTGATAAATACTTTTTCTCCGTTAATCACCCATCTGCCCTCTTTCTCTACGGCAAAGGTCGATATGGCGCCTAAAATATCCGTTCCGCCGGCCGGTTCCGTGAGCGCCATGCAGGTGAACAATTTGCCTTCGGCGAATTTGGGCAGGAACTCCTGTTTCATCTCCTCGGTTCCCAAATGTTTGATAAACGGGGAACCGAAGGCATGGTTCAGGCCCATTGCCAGCGTAACGGACATGGATGCCTTGCACACCGGCTCCTGAATCAGCATCATGTCCACCAGGCTCAGGCCATCCCCACCATATTCCTCAGGGACGCTGGCCCTGAAGTAACCGATGTCGTTAAACTTATCGCGTAGTTCCTGTGGGGGAAAATCCAGGTTCTCATCCATCCATCCCACGTACTCGGGCGTAAGTTCCTTTTTGCAAAATCTTTCCATCTCGTTTTTCAACATTTTTTGCTCTTTTGTTAAATCAAGAATCATTGAAGTCTCCTTAGCTGTTAGATGAATCATCACTCATGAGCGGCAGGCTTTTTGAGCGGCAGCAAGCGTTCCTGCCGCTCTGGAATAAATACCCTGGCGCGGCCGACACGATGATCAAGGCCCTATAGGCGTTGTCTTAGCCGGTTATTTTAAAACATAATGACTAAATAGCCACTATGAACAATTATCAGCTTTTCACCGGAAATTTATTCGACTTTCCGTGGAAATTTAAAACCACCATGCCTGCCCATGGGGGCAGCAAGGATCCAATGACCGCCCACCATGGCGCTGTCTTTAAAAAAACATAGTGACTAAAAAACCATAATGTTTATTACACGCCTTTTTGCATCCGGTCAACAAAATTTTTTCGGACTTCATTTTAAACCATGAAAGGGAATTAGCCGGTTTGACAGAGAGGAATGGTTCGGAATTTAAAGCAATTAATGAATCGAATTCATTCTTTCGGAAACTGTCGGAGATTGCCTGTTTCTCGTGAAATATCGCTTTGGCGAGGTTAAAAAAATGATTTTCATCGGCGGCATGCTTTTTTCCTTGATACCGCCTGTATATTAAGTCATATTGTCTTCCAATTACTTCCAACAATCTCGATGTGAAGAGAAAGTGTAAATTATGAAAAAAGAGGGGCCGAATACCAATACCAATCGAATGAATATCAAGGCGCTGTGCGAGGTGGCGGGGGTGAGTCGCTCGACGGTTTATCAATATTTGAGATCAGGGTTGCTTCACATGCCCTTAAAAGAAGGTCCGACCAAACTGCGGTATGACGAAACCCACCTGCATCGGCTTCAAGAAGTAAAGCATTTTCGTGAAAAGAATAAGTTGTCCATCCCGGAAATACAGAAGCTATTTCAGGTAAAGACGCCCCGGCAAGAGGATATGGATACAAATGCCGAGGACCTGAAAAGCATAATTGTCGACAAGGCACTGAAACTGATTTCCCAGAAGGGCTTTGCGAAAACCAAAATCAGTGACATCGCGGATGCATTGAATATGGGCAAGGGCACTTTTTACCTGTACTTCAAGAAAAAAGAAGAATTGTTTCTAAAATGCATCGAGCGGTTTTCAGATGTTTTTCTGCCGAAGGAAACATGGGATGAAATACGTAAAGAACGCGACTATTTTAAAAGATCGAATAGTCGGATGTATTTCATGCTGGACTCTTTTCCGACTTTCATGGGAATTGTCGGCATCGTAAAATTGGCCATCAGGGGAACGGATCCCGAATTGGCTCGGCGCGCGATGGAGTGCTTTCAAGTCATTATGACCCCTGTCGTCAAGGAACTGGAACGAGCGATCAAAGGGGGTATTGTCCGGGAGGTGGATGCCGGGCTGATCTCCTTTTTGATGTTCGGCATGGGTGAGGCCGCCGGGTATTGGCGAATGATAAACCCCGAGTATTCAGTTGCCGAGACCACGGAAAAAATAATGGATTTTGCAAAAAGAGGAATGCTTCCCCGGAATGCGTTTGGTTTTGAGACTTCCGGTACCCATACGGTTCAAGGCATTGTCACGGATTTAAAGAATAATAAGATTCAGCTTCAGGAAATTCATATCGATGATCGGGAGGAGCTTTGCGGAAAGATAGGGGGAGGGATCCTTCATATCGACCTTAAAAACATCACCGCCATGGAAATAAAGATCGATGACGCAGAATGCGAGGCCCTCGTAACCATGCTTTCCACTGACAAGGTTCAGATAAAGGTGGATGGGAATTCCAAACTGTCCGGGACATCCCCCTTCGGCAGGTTTTCGATTCCTCTATGTGAAGTGGCTGTTGTCACGATGTCCCATAACCTATCGTGACAACAGCCAAAAATTGTTCATAAATTCAATCCGGTACGCTATCAGGAAGCGACCCGGCGTGTTCGCGTATCGATCCCCAGAAGCCCCGCAAGGTTTTCACCGAAGATTTTGCGGCGGTCATCTTCCGTGAGTGCGGGATAGCCATATCCTTCCTGCATGTCCTCCGGGAATTGAAAATTCCGGAGACCCTCCACGGCAAATTTGTATTGCCAGGAGAAGCCCACATAGTCGACTCCCCAGATGATGCGCTCCGTCCCAACGCATCTGATGGCTTCCCCCAGGATTTTGGCGAATTTGCGCGGCGCGCTCAATGCCCAGGGAACCAGAAGGCTCAAGCTGGGATAGACATTCGGATGACTCATGGCCACCATGTTCAAATCATCACAGTGCGGATAGCCCATATGAAACGCCACGATTTTCAACTCCGGAAAATCCCGGGCGACATCGTCCAGAAGTATGGGAAGTGCATATTTGCTCTTTCCCGGCGGAACCCAGGAAAAGCCCGTATGAATATCCAGAACAACCTTCAATTCCTGGCATTTTGCATATAGAGGCCACAGTTCCGGATCATTGATGCAGGTATCTTCCGGCGGATAGTATTTGAAGATTTTGGCGCCCTTTTCTTTGACCCAGTATTCAAGCTCCCATATGGTATTTTTGACCCCCTTGAATTTTACCGGCGAAAGGTTTGGCTCGCACATAAAGCGGTCCGGGTGCATCTCGGCCACCTTTGCCATATCTTCGTTGGTATACCACCGCCTGCTGTAGCCCGTTGTTTCCATCATCGATTCGGGAAGCAGGCAGGCGATATCCACGCCGTATTTATCCATGGCCGCCAGAAGAAATTCCGGGCTGGGGTCTTTCTCCTTTTCATGCGGTTCAAGCTCCTGCATTATGCTGGGGGGCATGCCGGTGCTGAGGGATCGCGTGATGCCTTCGGCAGCCTTCCACCACATTTGAACTCCGGGAAAATGATTGAGCGGTTTCATGTCTCCAACGAGATGGCACTCGGGATCGATCTTAAAAAAATCGTCCTTTTGAAAATCCGTTGCCATAATTTATTCCTCCTGAAGGGGTGGGTTGTTTTTGAGTTTTCACCGGGCAGCTTGCGCGACGATCTCTGAGTTTATTCCTATTTTAACAATTTTTTTTCGGTATTGGAAACGGGTTTTGCTGCTTCAAACTCGTTCGATAATCATAGCCTGACCGTGTCCGCTGCCGCCGCAAAGGGCTGCCAGCCCGCGCTTGAGTCCTCTTTTCTCCATTTCATGGATCAGCGAGACCACAATCCTGCAACCGGAGTTCCCGACCGGATGTCCCAGCGCAATACCGCCGCCGTTGACATTGACGATTTCTCTGTTTAAGCCAAGCTCCCGTTCCACCGCGATCGAGGCGGCTGCAAAGGCTTCGTTGATTTCAAATAACTCCATATCCGCGAGATTATAACCCGTTTTAGCCAGAAGCTTCTTGATGGCCGGTATGGGGCCAATTCCCATAATAGTGGGATCTACTCCTACGGCAACCGATCCGGCCACTCGCCATTGCCGCTTCATGTTTAAACGACTTGCGGTCTCATGAGAGAGAATCAGGACCGCGGAAGCCCCGTCATTGATTCCGGAGGCGTTTCCCGCCGTAACGGTGCCGTTTTTTTTGAAGGAGGCAGGAAGGGTAGCCAGGGCTTCCCGGGTTGTCTCCGGGCGGGGATATTCATCCGTGTCCACAATCGTTTCTTTTTTCCCGCGGTTGCCGGGAATAACAATCGGAACGATTTCATCCTTGAATCGGTTTGCCTCGATGGCCTGTTTGGTGCGCATTTGACTCGTATAGGCAAATTCATCCTGATCTTCGCGGCTGATATGAAACTTTTCGGCCACGTTTTCCGCGGTCATACCCATTATCAATCCCGTGTAGTGATCCGTTAGGCTGTCCCACAGGCCATCGGAGAGTTCCTGGTGGCGCAATCGCAGGCCCCATCTCGCGTTTTTGAGCACGAAAGGCACATTGCTCATGCTTTCACCGCCGCCAGCGAGAATCGCATCCGCATCCCCCAGGCGAATGGCCATCGAGCCGAGGCGGATCGCATCCATCCCGGAGCAGCAGGCACGGTTTAGTTGAACTGCGGAAATTTCTTCAGGAATACCGGCTTTTAATGCGGCACCTCGCGCGAGACCGTTTTCATCACAGCGTTGCATGACGATTCCCCATAGGATGTCATTCAATTTTTCCTTCGGAAAATCAGCTCGTTTACAGACTTCCGCCATGACAGTGCTTGCCAGGTCGGTATGGGTTAGATTCTTTAAAGCGCCGCCAAAACTGCCGATAGGGGTTCTCACGGCGGAAACGATAACAGCGTCCCTTGGGTTCATACGTTGAATTCTCCAATCAACTGAAGCGTTATGGATAATGAAGGTAATAAATTAAACATGATGTTACATGCCTTTAAACTTGGGTTTGCGTTTTTCCAGGAAGGCGGCGACCCCCTCCTGGCTGTCCTCGGAGGCAAGAAGCCACGAACAGGCACCGCGTTCAATCGCGAGCGCCGCTTCGATGCTGTCGCAGGTAATGGAGTTGTTGATCACGTTTTTGGCGGCTCTCAGCGCCAGGGGAGGCTTGGCTACCATCTCAGCAACCACCTTGTCGACCGCTTCATGAAGAGACGATATGGAGGGCAGCACGCAATTGACAAGCCCCCAGTTCAGCGCCTGCTCGGCGGTAAGGATTTCTCCCCGGTAAATCATTTCCTTGGCTTTATTTACCGGAATTTTTCGGGGTAAACGTGCCGTCCCCCCCCATCCCGGAAGCAGGCCGATGTTGATTTCAAGCAGACCGAATTTTGCATTTTGACTGGCATAGATGAAATCGCAGCAGAGCGCTATCTCCATGCCGCCGGCGAAACAGTAGCCGTTCACCGCTGCAATGATCGGTTTTTCCATGTAGTTCATCAGATGTTGAATCGTGTTTCCTCTTGCATACGCAAAATCGTACCCACTGACATGATTTAAGCTCTTAAAAAGCTCGATGTCCCCCCCGCTTGAAAACGCTTTTTCCCCGGCGCCGGTGAGGACCACGCATCGGATGCTGTTATCAAATACGATTTCGTTGAGAAGGTGCAAGAGCTCCTTTTGCATCGTATCCGACAAGGCGTTCATCATCGGTTCGTTGTTGAGTGTGACCCACAGCGCTTCGCCATCCGGTCCTTTTCTTTCGCACTTTATTTGCTCATAGTTCGGTATCATGGGCAGCTCTCTCCTATGGTTGGATCTGTGTATGGATTTTACCGATAATATAAAAACAAAATGACCAAATATTCAAGAAGGACAATATTGAATAAGTTCCTGCTTGTCAAGCTATAAAATCCTATATTTTCCTATAATTTTAATACTAAAATAATATTTTGGTTTAATGAAAGATTTGAAAAGCGGGTGGTTTGTTCTAATATATTCGGGCTAATTTCAAATAAAAATATTCATAATGAGTAGAAAGTCATAAAGGAATTTTATTGAATCCGCCGTGGCATTCCTGGAAAATTTGAACGACCTTGATCATGGTTTCGGCCACGCCAGGGTATTTTTTCCAGCCCGGCAAGAACTCGCTATCGCTCAAACAGCTTGCCGGGCTTCCAAAAACACCCTGGCGTGACCTACCCGTGACTCAGGGGGTGGCCGAACAGATGATCAAGGCCATTTGAACCGATCGTACCTTAGGGACATTGTAATTTCCCATTTGCCTTCATATTGGTGGAATCTCTTGCGATTGAGGTCGGATTTCTTGCAGCTGAAAAGGGTCATAATGGCGAGGCGTCCAGTCCTCTTGAGCCGGAAAGGATAGCGGAAGTGCGCTTTTCAATATATGGTAGGCTTGTTTGTCTTGACATACAATTTTTCTTTTACGATAAAGGAGACAGTATGTATAACAGAAGCTATATCTTAGGAAAAATATATGATTGAGTCCATGACCCCGGATCTTCAGCAAGCCATCCAACTGTTTTTTGCCGATAGAATCTTCAGCGTTTCCGGTCCTCCTGTTTACCGCATTGGAATGGACGATATCAAAAAAGAATTCCGTAAGAAGGCAATGCTGTTTCATCCGGACCGAGCGGAAATGTTGGGCGAGAACAAGGGAACCCTTGAAGAAAAATTCAAGCAGATCAGTCATGCCTATGGGGTGCTGAAATCGGAGCTTGACGATGAGGGGCTCATCCTGCGGCCCAATTTCTTCGAACGATCGGCGGCATCCTCGAAACAGAGTGCTACCTTTAACGGCTCCTCCAGTAGAAAATCTAATGCCGCCCCCCAAAAGCCGGCGGGACGCTCCTCTGTCAGGCCAAATGCGTTTGCCGGGAGAGATGCCCGCTTGAAGAATAGTCATGGAAAGCAGTTCTTCTTTAGCGGGATGGTACCGAAGCGCAAGCTTCGCTTGGGGGAGTACCTGTTCTACCGGCGTGTCATCGCATGGTCCACCTTGATTGACGCCATCGTCTGGCAACATCGGGTGCGCCCCCGGTTGGGACAGATCGCCCTTGATCTCAACTACCTTGAACATCAGGATATTATGGAGATTCTGAAAAATAAGACGTTTAAGGAGCCTTTTGGGCGGGCGGCGGTTCGGCTTGGCTTTCTGAATGATTACAACCGGTTCGTTCTCTTGGGACGACAGCGCGGCTATAACCTGCCCTTGGGGAAATTTTTCCTTGATTTCCATGTGTTAAACGAAACTGCTCTCGATCGCTACATCCGGGAAAACAGAGTTCATAATATCCATTACCATAAGCTTTTTCAGGGGGTATAGCGGCATTTTTTTCCGTTTGTCCGAAAATTTGGGAATTCAGCAATGGATACATTTCGAGATAATCGCGGTGAACCCGATAATATGGATGATCGCCTGACCCTGTACTGGCTTCAGGGCGGCGGATGCGGCGGAGACACATGGTCCCTATTCAACGCGGAAGCGCCGGACGTTGCCGGGCTCATGACGGCGTTGCGGGTGGATGTATTATGGCATCCCTCTATTTCCACCGGTACGCCCACGGATCATAAGCGGCTGATCGATCAGCTGCTTTCAGCGGAAAAGCCGCTTGATTTCTTTTGTGTGGAGGGCAGTGTCATCCGGGGGCCGGGGGGTACCGGAATGTTCGACACCTTGTTCGGAAGAGCAAAAAAAGACACCATTTCCGCCCTTGCAAAAATTGCCAGATATGTCCTTGCCGTCGGCACCTGCGCCAGCTTTGGCGGTGTCGGAGCGGACTGCGAGATCGAAGCGACCGGCATGCAATATCACAAATGGACTCCGGGCGGGTTTTTAGGCGAAAGCTTTCGAACCCAAAGCGGGCAGCCGGTACTGAACCTGCCGGGGTGCCCCTGCCATTGCGGCGTTATCACCGGAGTTCTGTCGGAACTCGCCAGTGGCATTTCTCCGGCCCTGGATGCATATAATCGGCCCGAGGAATGGTATGGCACGCTGATACACCAGGGCTGCACCCGGAATGAATACCACGAATACCGGGTCGAGGAGAAGCGGTTCGGCGAAAGAGGGTGCCTCTTTTATTATCTGGGCTGCCATGGCCCGCTCGTGTATGGCCCCTGCAACAAGTCCTTGTGGAGCCGGCGGTCTTCCAAAACCCGGGTCGGAGTGCCCTGCTTTGGATGCACCCAACCCGATTTCCCCCAGCGCTACCCCTTTTTTCAAACCCGCAATATCGAGGGGATTCCCATTGAGCTGCCGGCCGGCGTGGACAGGGCGCATTACCTGGCATACAAGGGAATTGCCGCCGCGGCCGCCCCGGAACGACTCACCAAACGAGAAACAGGAATCTGAGATGAGCCGAGTGATACAGTCACTGCCCGTCAATCGGGTGGAAGGGGATCTTGAGATCCGGGTGGAGATGGAGGGGGACATCGTCCGCAATGCCTGGAGTGCCGGCACCTTGTACCGGGGGTTTGAAAATATCATGCGAGGCCGGGGGCCTCTCGACGGTCTGGTGATTACGCCACGGGTTTGCGGCATCTGCTCCACGGCTCATCTCACTGCCGCCGCCAAGGCGCTCGATTATCTGTTTGAGGCGAGCGTTCCGGCCAACGGAACCCGGATTCGAAATATTACGCTCGGGACGGAAATACTTCAAAATGATGTCCGCCAGGCGGTCCTTCTCTTTATGTGTGATTTTGTCAACCCGGCCTATGCCTCCTTTCCGCTCTATTCGGAAGCGGTAGCGCGATATGAGCCGCTCAAAGGTTCCTCCGCCAGGCGGACCCTATCGGAAACAGCAAGACTCATTGAAATCATTGCAATCCTGGGGGGACAGTGGCCGCACTCCTCTTTCATGGTGCCCGGTGGGGTGGTGTCGACTCCCGGGAATAGAGAATTCACGCAATGTCGCGTGCTGCTGAGCCAATACCGGTCCTGGTATGAAAAGGAAGTTTTGGGGTGCAGCCTTTCGCGGTGGTCGGCGGTAAAAACCCGGGTGGATCTGGAAAGCTGGCTGGATGAGAAAAAAACGCATCAGGAGGGGGATCTGGGCTTTTTTATCCGGTTTTCAAGAGCGGCCGGATTGGAAACCCTGGGCCGGGGCTGCGGCAATTTCATCAGTTTCGGCTCACTCGATATCCCCCGGCGTTCCGGTGTCGTCGGCGTCTATAACACGCGAACGCTTCTGCCGTCCGGATTTCAAACCGTTTCAGATGTTCGAATGCTGGATCATTATAAAATTACCGAGGATGTCGCTTACTCCTGGTTAAGCGGCGGCAAGGACCATCTGCATCCATTCGAGGGCATCACGGCGCCTTACGCCACGGGGGACGAGGGAAAACGATACTCGTGGGCCAAAGCTCCCCGGTATGACGGTGTTCCGGCCGAAACCGGCCCGTTGGCGGAATTGGCGATTTCCCGGAACCCCCTCATTGCAGAACTGCTTCAAACCGGAATACCCAATGTTTTTATCAGAGAGCTGGCAAGAATCATCAGGCCCGCCGTCCTGCTGCCGGCTCTCGACGCCTGGCTGGAAGAGCTTCCTCTGAGCAAAGAAAAGTTTTTTTTAGCATACCCGCATCGGGAAGACGGGGAGGGCTTTGGGCTTATCGAGGCGCCACGCGGAGCCCTGGGGCACTGGGTGACGCTCAAAAACAACAAAATCGCCTCCTATCAGATTATTACGCCCACGACCTGGAATGCGTCTCCCCGGGATGCAGCGGGTGTTTGCGGACCCATGGAGCAAGCCCTCATCGGCACCCGGGTTAAGGATATGGAAAATCCCATCGAACTCGGCCATATTGTGCGATCTTTTGATCCCTGCCTGGTTTGTACGGTCCATGCGGTTACACTCGGGCCGTCTTCCAAACCGCTCTCCCTTGCATCGACGTAAAGGAATTGACGTGTTGGAAATGATGGAAAATAGGATGTCTCCCGCGTTGCCGGAAAAGGATGACCCGCTGTTGTCCGCGCTGGAAGAGAACCGGGTGCTGAAAAAGGAAATCCGGATTTCCCGTGAAGCCGCCGAGGTAACCGCCCGGCTGGTCGTCAGGCAATTTGAAGAAACCGAAAAAATTCTTTGCCGGTTTCAGGTGGCAAATGCGCAGCGCAAAGCGGTGCTGGACTCGGCGACACATATCTCCATTATGGCAACCGATGCATCGGGTCTTATCAAGGTCTTCAATACCGGCGCCCAAAACCTTCTGGGATATTCCGAGGAAGAAATAATCGATCAAGAACGGCCCGAGCGGTTTCACTTGCAGTCAGAGCTGTCCCGGCACGCGATTACCCTTTCCGCCCGGCTGAATCGAACGGTTCAGCCGGATCGGGTACTGTATGAATATGCGGCTCTGGGATTCGGGGAATTGATGGAATGGGTCTATCTCCGAAAAGACAACACCTCCTTCCCGGTGAGCATGGCCATCAATTCCCTGCAAGGGGGGGATGGTGACATGGCCGGCTTTTTATGCATTGCCATTGATATTTCAGACCGAAAACGGGCTGAAGCGGCACTCCAAAAAGCGCATGGCGAATTGGAGTCCCGGGTGGAGGTGCGTACGGCTGAGCTGGCCGAGGCAAATCGGGAGCTTCAAAAAATAATTGCGGAGCGTGTTCAGGCGGAAGCGGCCTTGGCCGAATCGGAAAAAAAATTCCGAAGCATATTTGAAAATGCGACGAACGGTTTTTACCAATCCACGCCGGAAGGACGGTTATTAACCGTCAATCCGGCCATGGTCCGGATACTCGGTTACGAATCCGCCGAAGAGATGATTTCAACCGTCGTCAGCCTGAGGGATCAGGTCTATGTTCACGCGAAAGATAGAATCAACATCCTGGAAATTATCGATAACAAAGGCCATGCAACGAATTTTGAAACCCAGTTTTACCGAAAGGACGGTCGTATCATCGATGTTTCCGTGAGCGGTATTCCCGTTCGGAATGTGAACGGAAAAACACTGTATTACGAGGGCGCTATCGAAGATATTACCCAGAAAAAACGGGCGGAAGTGCTGAAGATCGAAAAGGAGGCGGCGGAAGCCGCCACCGCGGCCAAGAGCAATTTCCTGGCCAATATGAGTCATGAAATCCGCACCCCCATGAACGCCATTATCGGGCTCACGGAACTTGCGCTGAAAACGGAACTTACTCCCAAGCAATACGATTACCTCAATAAAATTCATTCATCGGGGCATACCCTGCTCGGCATTATTAACGACATTTTAGATTTTTCCAAAATTGAAGCGGGAAAATTGGAGATGGAGCAGATCGATTTTTCCCTGGATGAAGTGATGAATAATTTGTCCGACATGTTTTCCGACAGGGTTGCCGGAAAAGGTATTGAGTTGCTACAGCTCATTCCCAAGGATGTACCGAAAAACCTGGTGGGAGACCCCCTGCGGTTGGGCCAGGTGCTCATCAATCTGGTGAGCAATGCGGTCAAATTTACCGAAGAGGGGCATGTGGTCGTCAAGGTCTCCGTGGTAAAGAAAGAAGATAAAATCGTCCGACTGCGGTTTGTCATACAGGATAGCGGAATCGGCATCAGCCGGGAAAATCTTCCTAAACTCTTCGCATCCTTTACCCAGGCGGATGGAACCACCACCCGAAAATACGGGGGCACCGGGTTGGGGCTTGCGATCTGTAAACGGCTGGTGAAGATGATGGGCGGCTCGATTGATACCGAAAGTGAAGAGGGCGTGGGGACGACCGTTCAATTCACCGCTGAGTTTGGGTTTAAAACACCCCCCCTTCAAAAAAACACCCTGGCGCCGAGGGGGTTTCGGAGCAAGCGCATTCTGGTGGTTGACAACAATGAGACCTCCCGACAGATTTTCGAGGAAATTTTAACCTCCTTTTCTTTTCGGACATTAACGGTCCCATCCGGTAACGAGGCCCTTGTCGAACTTAAATCGGCCGCTGACAATCGTGATCCCTATGCCATGGTGCTGCTCGACTGGCGAATGCCGGGAATGGATGGTATCGGCACGTTGAAAGCCATTCGCCGGACGCCCGGAATTGCACAAACCCCGGTGGTGATGATGACCGCTTTCGGCCGGGAAGAGGTGATGAACAATGCCAGACTGGTCGGAGCGGATGCGTTTTTAATCAAGCCGATAAAGCAATCGCTCCTCTTTGATACCATTATGAATTTGTTTCATCGGAATTCCCCTGAATCGGCGTCTTCAGCCCCGGTTCCGGTCAAACTCGCGCCGAGTGGAGGGGGGCATTTTTGTGGCCGCAGGGTGCTGCTGGCGGAGGACAACCTGATCAACCAGCAGGTTGCAACGGAAATTCTTCAGGACGCGGGGATAATCGTGGATATTGCCAATAACGGAAAGGAGGCGGTCGCTGCTGTCGCTAAAGCCGCCTATGACGCGGTGCTGATGGATGTTCAGATGCCGGAAATGGACGGATATGACGCGTGCCGTCATATCCGGAGCGATATCCGGTTTAAGGCCTTACCGATTATTGCCATGACCGCCCACGCCATGCGGGGGGATCGTGAGAAATGTCTCGAAGCCGGCATGAACGAGCATGTCACCAAGCCGATCGATACGGAGATTCTGTTTGCCGCTCTGAGCCGATGGATTACTCCGGAAAGTCAAACGGACGCCATTGTGCTTCCCGCGAAGGCGGCATCGTCTCCCCCCGCGGAAGATTTCCCGGCCAGTCTTCCCGGAATCGATCTTACCGTTGCCCTGAAACGCATTCGAAATAAAACCTTATTTAAAAAACTGCTGGTGGAATTTGCAGACAGCTACACCGTGGTGGCTCAAAAGATCCGGGGTGCCCTGAAGGATAGAGACATGGAATCGGCTATTCGATACGTGCACACCGTTAAAGGGGTAGCGGGAAATTTCTCGGCGATGGCGCTTTACGAGGCATCACAGATGCTGGAAGCAGCGATTCGAAGGGGGCAGGACCATGAAATCGTCTTCCACCAATTTGAGCAATCGTTGAACACGGTGCTCGCCGCCGCCGAAAGTTTCAGGATAACGAAGCCCGAGCCGGCCGGAACAACTGAACATACGGAAATGGAAGGAATGTTTCGCCGGCTTGGGATGCTGTTACAGAGAAATGAGTTTGAGGCGGAAGAATGCTTTGAGTCTCTGAAAAAGCACCTGGATGCTTCGATCCATCACCAGGAACTGGAAGTGCTGTCATGCCATATTCGGAATCTCGATTTTACGAATGCAGTTGCCATCCTCGCCGAATTGGCCCAAAAAAGCGATATCCGCATGGATGGGGGGGCTAATGGGTGACCTGTCATCTCGTCAACGCATTTTGATCGTGGATGATGAGCCAATCAATATCAAATTACTGGCAAGCGAGCTGAAATCCACCTACGATGTGGTGTTTGCCCTTAAGGGAGAAGATGCCATAAAAATTGCCGGAGGTGCGCAGCCCGTGGATCTGATCCTGCTCGATATCATGATGCCGGGGGCCAACGGGTACGAGGTATGTGAACGGCTCAAGGCTTCCCCTCATACCCAGAATATTCCGGTTATTTTCATTACTACCATGAGCCTTGAGGAGGATGAGACGAAGGGGCTTGAAATCGGAGCCGTGGATTATATTACCAAGCCGTTCAGTATGGCCATTGTGAAGGCCCGGGTCAAAACGCATCTGGAACTCAAACAACACCGGGACCGGCTGGAGAGGCTTTCTTCCATGGATGGTCTGACCGGTATCGCCAACCGTCGCCGGTTTGATGAGCGTTTGGAGCGGGAATGGAAGCTGGCTTGCCGCGATGCCGTGCTGATATCCCTCATCCTGATCGATATCGATAATTTCAAATTGTATAATGACAATTATGGGCACATCGCCGGAGACGATTGTTTAAGAAAAGTGGCGCAGGCCCTGAACGACTCAGTTCGCCGCCCGGCCGATATGGTGGCGCGCTATGGTGGCGAGGAATTCGCCGCCATTCTTCCCAAGACCGATCGTGAAGGCGCGATGGGCATTGCCGAGACCATGCGAATCCGCGTGGAAGCACTTCAAATTCCACATGAAAAATCCGAAGTCGCCGCGCATATTACCGTTAGCCTCGGGGTCGTCACGGCGCTTCCCTCTCCTTATGAGTTCGCTTCCTACCTGGTAAACGCCGGTGACAAAGCCCTGTATGAAGCCAAACACAAGGGTCGAAACCGGGTGATCTGTTATGATGATACCCATTATTCTCCGGTTCGGCTTATGCCCGTGACGCCGGACGGCTGATTGTTTCGTCACTTTCGACCTTAAATCAGCCGGGGAGCCGCTCCCACACCGTCGCCTGTGATACCGTATGCTGGAATTTCCGGGCCGTTTCCCGTATTACAAATTCGATATCCTTGGGCACGCCGATCATTCGGAAATGGGGGCGAAGCAAGGATTCCAGTCCCGCAAGTGTTGAGAATGGCTCGCCATCCTTTCTGAAACCGCCCACCCACTTGTCCCGTTGGGTAAACTCTTCCAGCCACGTATACGGGGAGGTCAGCATTAAAAGACCTCCGGGATTGAGTCGTTCGTGAATGGAAGTGAGGAATTTGGCGGGGTCGTATAACCGGTCGATCAGGTTGGCGGCCAATATAAAATCGTAGCCGGCGTAAAGCGGTTTTAAATTGGTGGCATCCGCCTGAAAAAATTCCACCCGATCGGTCAGCTGATCCAGGCCCAGTGCCGAGAGGCGGTTTTCATGGTAGGAAACGATGTCGCCCTCCTCGGTCAGTTCGTAGTGAATGACGCCTTTTTCCTGAAGCTGAAACGCAATGCGGATAAATCGGGCCGAGAAATCGAGTCCCGTGACGAATGAAAAGGCTTTTGCCAGTTCAAAGGTGGCTCTTCCCACGGCGCAGCCGATATCCAGCGCTCTTTTCATGGGTTGGCCCCGCATAAAGGTTAAAGCGTGCCGGACGCAGGCGACCGGGAAATTTTCAACGCCGAAATAACGCTCCCCATAATGAGCGTCACAGTACTGAGCGACCGCCGCATCCGTTTCGTACATGGCCTCGGGTAGCACCACGGGTTGGTCTGCGGAAACATACCGGAATCCGGCATGCTGAAAAAAGTGCCGCCGGAACGCGTATCGTGAATCCCGGGTGGCTTCATTTCCCGTGGATATCCAGGAGCCGCCTTTAATGAGGTTGTGCCGGGTATCAAAGGTGGGAGTTGAAAAATCATCGTAATACGGATGCACCTCAAACCCGTCAAAGCCGGTGATGGGGGTTTCCGTCCACTGCCAGACATTGCCGATGACATCGAAAAACTCCTCGAATTGGAACCGGTTCACCGGGCACGGGGAAGCCCAGTGCTCCAGGTTGATATTGCCTGGGGCCATTTCCCAGAAAGGCTGGTCCGGGATATTGTGTAAATCGCGCAGGCGGTACCATTCGTCTTCCGTGGGCAGGCGGATGGGTTTCCCCGTCCTTTTACGCAACCAGTTGCAAAAGGCCTTGGCTTCCAGGTAATTCACCTCCGCCGGCCAGTCCCAGGGCAGGTCGATTATCCGGGCCATGGTTCGAAGCTGATACCCGTTTTCCGTTTTTATCCAGAAAAGCGGATGCCGGGCGCCTGAAAAACGGACCCACTGCCACCCCTCATCCGTCCAGAAAGAACGATCTTCATAGCCACGGTCTTCGACAAACGATAGAAACTCCTGGTTTGAAACTAAAAATCTGCTGGCTGAAAAATCCCACACATCCGCGGCGTGCCCCCCGAACTCGTTGTCCCATCCGTAGAGCGGATGGTCCTTTTTTTTCCCCAGCATCACCTGGCCGCCCGTTACCGGCAGCAGCTCGTTTGAAGGGGATGTTCCCGTTTGGGAGCATATTTCCCAGAGGGGAAGGGGGCGCACCTTCTCAATGGGAAGGCGGCGAATGATGACAGAGGAGGTTTCAAGGTGAATCCGCTGGTGCTCAATTCCCATCATAATCGCCCAAAAGGGAGAATGCCAGGTGATGGGCATTACAAGGGGCAGGGTGCGAATGACATGGTCCACCGCTTCACGAACCCGGTTGCGATACGCTTTGACTGCGGCCACGGACGGCCAGTCATAATGCGATTCATCCAGATCATCCCAGGACATTTCATCCACCCCGACGGCAAACATGGATTCAAACCGGGGGTTGATTCGCTCACCGATAATTTTTGCGATAATCAGTTTGTTGATATAGAAAACGGCCGTGTGGCCCAGATAGAAAATCAGGGGGTGGCGCAGGGGTTCGGCTCGAAGATAGAATGCCTCCTCCTTTGAAAGCGTGTCATATAATTGTTCGTCGATGCTGAAGGTTTTGTGAAAATAAGATAAAATTTCCTCCCGCTTTTCTTCGGGTCCCCCCTCATTCAGGATGATTGTTCTTGTGGCTCGAATGTTCATCATGCCTCCCGATTGTATAGAGCGATAAAGACGTTGCAGATCCAGGCATATTTTGATATGCATCTGCTTTACTATGTGAATGGTTGGCTGGTAATGCAACCTTCAATGCGTTTTTTTCCGAGCTTGAAACTATAACAAGTATCATCATGCAATCCAACTATTCGGCAGCCGGCGACTCTCTTTATGATTTCGGCGAAACTTCGATATCGCACTCCATTTTTTCAAACGAGGAGAATAAGCGGTTCATAATATGGCAAATGCAATCATTACAGCTACGGGGAGTTATATTCCCGAGAAGGCAATTCCCAACGACTATTTTCTCGAACACCAATTTTATGATTCTCGCGGGGTCAGGCTCGAACATCCCAATCCCGCGATTGTTGAGAAGCTGAAGGAAATCACCGGAATAAAGGAAAGGCGGTATGTCACCAGCGAATTGACCACTTCGGATATTGCCTTCATGGCGGCGCAAGAGGCCCTTGCGGGCATTGATCGGGAGAGCCTCGATTACATCATTGTCGGCCAGAACACAGGGGATATGACGGCGGAGGGCCTCCAGACGGATATGATTCCCTGCATTGCCGCCCGGGTGAAACACAAGCTGCGAATCAAAAACCCTTACACGGTTGCCTTTGATATTCCCTTTGGATGTCCCGGTTGGCTCCAGGCGACCATTCTGGCCGACTATCTCATCAAATCGGGGGATGCCAAACGGATTTTGGTGATCGGCGCGGAAGTGCTGTCTCGCATCGCGGACCCGCACGATGTGGACTGCATGATTTTTGCGGATGGCGCCGGCGCCACCCTTCTCGAAGCGACAGAAGAGAATACCGGCATCCTGTCTCATCTCACCCGGTCGGATACCTATAATGAGGCGTTCCTGATATGGTTGACCCGGTCAAACCAGCCGGATCGGCATGGTAACAGGCTGATGCTGAAAATGAAGGGGCATGAGATTTATAAGTATGCCGTCCGAATGGTTCCGGACCATATTAAAAAGAATCTCGACAAGGCCGGCATCGGGGTGGGGGAGGTAAAGAAGATTCTCCTGCATCAGGCAAATGAGAAGATGGACGCGGCCATGCTGAAACGGTTGTTCCATTTATATCGTATCCCGGATATCCCGGCCGATATCATGCCCATGATCATTTCCTGGACGGGAAACAGCTCGGTGGCCACGCTGCCGATCCTGTTTGACTTATTGCTCAAACGCAAACTGGACGATCATCGGCTTCATCCCGGAGATATTGTCGTTTTTGCCTCCGTGGGCGCCGGCATGAATATCAATTCGATGATTTATCGCGCGCCGTAGAGCGAATGTTATTAACGGTAAGTCTTTTGCCTTTATTGCTTCTTATCAACTCAAAAAAAAAAGGAATTCGGAATGAAAATTTCAAACGCGGTGTCAAGGTGGAAAATCATAGCGGGCGTCATCTCAATTCTGTTGTTGGCTAATATCGGCGTTCTATTTGCCGCGGAAGCCAGCATCGTTCAAGTATTAAAGACATCCGGCGAGAAACCGACACTTGCGCTTTCCGTCCCGGATCTTTACATATCGAATAACGCCGTGGTGGTATGGCTCAATAGCGTTCAAGGCGAGGAAATTCAAGTCAGCTTCAAGGAAGGAAAGGTGGCCATGGATGTTTCTTTTTCACCGGCGTTCAAAAGCTTCTGTCTGGACTCCAGCAGTTGTTTTGTAACGAGCTTCATTCCCTATGCCGCTACTTCCAGCCTTCAATTTACCAAAACCGGCGCATTTGACTACAGTGTTTCGGATCGTGCGGGGAAATATTCCGTTAAAGGCAAAATCATCGTACGGGATATGTGACAATTTGGCCTTGATCATCGTACCGGCCACGCCAGGATATTTTTTCCAGACCGGCAGGAACTCGCTATCGCTCAAACAGCCTGCCGCTCTTCCAAAAACACCCTGGCGCTGCCTGCTTGCCGTGGGAAATTGGCCGAAATGATGATCAAGGCCGACATTTTTTCTGTATCTGCTTAAAAGGGGGGGGTGATGGCGGCATGCCATTGCTCCCCTTTCAAATCATGGCGGCCGGGGATGCATGGGGCGGGAGCCACCCGTGGGAAACTCGGCGCCGCCAAAAGATTTAGAATAGCGGTAACTGCTCAGGAATACGGAATACTGTCTGCTGATCAGTTACGAATAATGTATTTCAGGGGGGCTTATGAAAAGAGAGGCGTTCACGCGGCATATTTTCATTAACGGCCGGAATTACACGATATACGATATTAATCGGCTTGGCGAAGAGGGGATTGCGAATATCTCCCGGCTTCCCTATTCCATAAAGATTCTGCTCGAAAACCTTCTGCGGAAACTCGATGGAAAGGTGGTGCTGGAGGCGGATTTGAAAAATATCGCTTCCTGGCAAAAATCTTATGCCGAGCCGGTGGAGATTCCCTATCATCCGGCACGGGTATTGATGCAGGATTTTACCGGGGTGCCGGCTGTGGTGGATCTGGCGGCCATGCGCGATGCGGTGAAAATATCAGGAGGTGATCCGAAAAAGATTAATCCCCTGGTGCCGGTGGAGCTGATCGTGGACCACTCGGTTCAGGTGGATTACCACGGAACGGCGCAAGCGCTTCGCAAAAATGTGGATCTCGAGTATCAGCGTAATTCAGAGCGCTATCTGCTGCTGAAATGGGCACAGAAGAGCTTTGATAATTTTAAGGTCGTGCCGCCCAATTCCGGCATTTGCCACCAGGTAAACTTAGAGCATCTCGGGCGGGTGATGATGACCGAAAAAGGGGAGGGCGGCCCCGTCGCTTTTCCCGACACCGTCGTCGGGACCGATTCGCATACCCCCATGATCAACGGGATCGGCGTCATGGGCTGGGGTGTCGGCGGCATCGAGGCCGAGGCGGTGATGCTGGGGCAACCCTATTATATGTCGATCCCGGAGGTGATCGGGGTGCGTCTCGTGGGCGAGCTAAAAGAGGGGGTGACAGCGACGGATCTCGTCTTGCTGATCACACAGGTCCTTCGGAAACGCAATGTGGTCGAAAAATTCGTCGAATATTTCGGGCCCGGCTTAAAGACCCTCACGGTCACCGATCGGGCGACCATCGCCAATATGACGCCTGAATACGGCGCCACGCTCGGGTTTTTTCCGATAGATGAAAAGACGATCGAATATCTTATCGCAACGAACCGGGCCGAAGGGGCCGCCATTGCGGAAGCCTGCGCCAAAGCCCTGGGGCTTTTTTACACGGAGGCCTTTGAGCCGGATTATACGGAGATAGTCGAGGTGGATATGGGTGCCGTCGCGCCGTCCCTGGCGGGCCCGGCCCGGCCCCAGGATCGGATTTTATTGAAGGATTTGCCCGCAAGCCTGGGGAACCTGCTGGGCTGCACCTACAACCGGGACACGGATATCACCCATGCCTCCACCTTTCATGACGAGTCGGGGTCCCTGACCTCCCGGCCGCCTGAATGCCGACCGGCTGTTGGCAAGGCGGTTCGTATTCGGGTTCATGGTCGGGAAGAGATCATCGGAGACGGGAGTATCGTGATCGCGGCGATCACCTCCTGTACCAATACCTCAAATCCTTTTGTGATGCTGGGGGCGGGCCTTGTGGCAAAAAATGCGGTGGCCAGAGGCTTGCGAGTCCCCTCCCTTGTTAAAACCTCTCTGGCGCCGGGGTCAAAGGTGGTGGAGCGGTATCTGGCGGATGCGGGCCTGACGCCGTATCTCGATGCACTCGGGTTTCATTGCGCCGGATTCGGCTGCACGACTTGTATCGGCAATAGCGGCCCCTTAAATCCGGTTATTGATAAGGCGATTACGGAAAATGAGCTCACCGTGGCGGCGGTGCTCTCCGGAAACCGGAATTTCGAAGCGCGTATTCATCAGAAAATCCGGGCCAATTTTCTCGCTTCCCCCATGCTGGTGGTGGCCTTTGCCATTGCCGGACGGATCGATGTGGATCTGACCACCGAGCCGCTGAGCTTTGATCCCAACGGCGAACCGGTCTTCCTGAAGGACCTCTGGCCCGGTGCCGCGGAGATCAATGACTTGATCCGCCGGCATGTGAAACCCGAATTTTTCAAAACCGAGTATGCCGGTGTTTTTGACGGAGATGCATTCTGGCAAAATTTGCCGGTGGCCGAAGGGGTGACCTATGCCTGGGAGGAAGCATCCACCTATATTAAGAACCCGCCCTATTTTGAAGGGTTTTCCCGGGAACTCACGCCCGCTGCAAGTGTTTCGGGCGCCCGGGCGCTTCTGATGCTGGGAGATTCGGTTACCACTGATCATATCTCACCGGCCGGCGCGATTCCCGAAAAATATCCGGCTGGCCGTTATCTCAAGGAAATGGGCGTTTCACCTTCGGATTTTAATTCATACGGATCCCGCCGGGGAAATCACGAGGTGATGATGCGCGGTACCTTCGGGAATATCCGTATTAAAAACAAGATGGTGGGGGATAAAGAGGGGAGTTTTACCATGAAATTCCCTGAAGCCAAGGAGATGTTCACCTATGATGCGGCCATGGCCTATCAAAAAGAGCGGGTTCCGCTGGTGGTGCTGGGGGGAAAAGAGTACGGTACCGGCTCCTCCCGGGATTGGGCGGCCAAGGGGACGATTCTTTTAGGGGTTCGGGTGGTTATCGCCGAGTCTTATGAAAGAATTCATCGGAGTAATCTCGTGGGGATGGGGGTATTGCCGCTCATGTTTCAGCCGGGAGACAGCTGGAAGAGCCTCGGACTAAATGGAACCGAGACCTATGAAATTAAAGGGATTGAGAATATGACCCCCCGAAAGGTGCTCTCCGTGATAGCCACCCTGAACGACGGCGGCAAGATTTCCTTTGAAGCGGTGGCCCGGCTGAACACGGATGTGGATGTGGCTTATTTCGAGCATGGCGGGATTTTGCCTTATGTTCTGCGAAAGCTTATGGGGGGATCTGGGCTGAGTTCCCGGTGACTTAAGTCTTATAAGACCCATAAGGCTTATAGAACTCATAGGACCTATAGGACCTATAAGACCTATAAGACCCATAGGACCTATAGGTCCTATAAGACCTATAAATTCATGGGTGATACTCGGCACTGAGTTTCCGGTGCCGTTCCTTTAGCTCGGCTTTTTTGATTTTACCCCAAACCGTTGTCGGCAGGCTGTCAACGATTTCGATGAGCGTGGGGAATTTGTATCTGGCCACCTTTCCCTGGAGGAATCGGTGTAAGTCCGAAAGGGTCAGGGTTTTTTCAGGCTTGCATACGATATGGGCCTTTCCGGTCTCGCCCCACCGCTCATCCGGAACGCCGATGATTGCGACGGTCTCGATGTCGGGATGATCGCCCAGGATCCGCTCCACCTCGGCCGGAAAGACATTTTCAGCGCCGCTACGGTACATATCCTTTGCCCGATCCACCATGTATACGAATCCGTCCTCATCGAGATACCCCAGGTCCCCGGTATGAAGAACCCCATTGACGATGGTTTTTGCGGTTTCCTCGGGCATGCCCCAGTATTCTTTCATCACGTTGGGGCCGACGGCGACAATCTCTCCGATTTCTCCGGGGGGAAGTTTTTCCCCTTTTTTGTTCTCGATCCACAGTTCGGTAAAAAAATTGGGTTTTCCGACGGATCCGGGTTTCTGGTGCATGGCATCTTCCGGCATCAATACCATCGCTGAATTTTCCGTCTGCCCGAATCCGATCAGCAGCGAAACGCCCTTTTCGGATAGCGCATCCAGCAGGCTTTGAGGCGTTCTTTCGCCCCCGCCGAAAAACATTCGGACGCTGCCGATGTCAAGCGAATCGAGAATTCCGGTCTCGAGGATGAATCTGAACATGGTGGTCAGGCCGAAAACGACGGTGGCCCGATATCGCTCGATATCCCGGGCAAATTGGGCCGCATCGAAATGGTAACGCATGAGCAGGGTGGCGCCGCGGCAGAGTGTCGGTGTGGCTACCGCACAGAGTCCCGCCGAGTGGCACAGGGGTGCCTGCGAGTTAAAAACGTCATCCTGACGCATGTCCGTATAGTTGATGATCTGGAAGCACTTGAAATACGTCTGGGCGTGGGTGATCACCGCTCCTTTGGGGTTTCCCGTTACCCCGGAGGTATAAAGAATGATCAACGGATCATCCAGATCGATGGGATCGGTAATTTCAGGCTCCGCCGTTGAAACCCCTTCAAGCGCCTGATGGTACGCCACCGCCCACGGCGGGCATGGCGCGCACCCGGAAGAGGGGGTCGAAAGGCAAATATACTTATTTTCCTCCACGGGGAGGGTGTGACGAACCGGCTCAATGCAGGGGAGAAACAGATCATGGAACACCAGCAACCGGCAGTTGCACTGGTTCAACTGGTACACGATCTCCCGGGAGACCATGCGAAAATTGAGGGGAACAAAAATCAGACCCAGTTTTGCCGAAGCCAGATAACAGGCCAGAAATTCAGGGCAATTCAACAAATCAACGGCGACCCGATCTCCTTTTTTAAGGCCCTTTCCGGTAAAAAAATTGGCGACCCGGTTAATTTCCTGATTCAAGGCCCTGTAGGTAATCGGTGTGTCTTCGAAAACGACGGCCGTTTTTTCAGGGGTCAATGCCGCCCTTTTGCTTGCAATTTTACCGACGCTCCATTTCATGGTTTTGTTCTCGTCCGGTTATTTTCTGTCTCCGAAAAGACCGTAACAGAATGCTCATTTCTAATGATTACGCCCGATTCGCTTAAGAATATGGTTCAAATTAAGTTATTTTTGAATATTCATCACTTGATATGATCAAACTCATATCAGATGTCACTTTTTTTTTCAAGATGCTGATGTGCGAGCACAGTCAAATTCCGGAGCGGAGTGGAAGGTGGACAAGGATTATCGCTATCATTCGCCGTGTTTTAATAGTTGCTGCTTGTAATTATCCTTATAAAGCGGTAAGTTGCATTCATAATGCAAGCAAATGCGAAACGCATGGGCTTCTTCACGGTTTTGAGTGGCGTTCAGGGGTACGGTATCCAGGATGAATTTATCGAAGATTATGGTAACGGCGCTGGAAAAAAAGCCCTAGCATGGCCGAAACCATGATCAGGGCCAAAGTGTGATATAGAGGGGATGAAAGAATTTGTTGGCAATTTCACCCTCATGAGTGATATGGATTTTTAAAAACCGATACGTTCATTCACCCCTCAAAAGGCGTTTTCACTCAGGGTGCACTTGTTCAAATGGGGGGCAAATGGATAGGATAGTTATATGGAATCCAACCCGTTGGCATTTATAAAAAAATCTATCCACGCGGAACAGTTTTTTCGGAAACTGCCGACGCTGGCAATTGCGGGTGATGAACAATCCGTGGACCGGATTGCTTACGAGTTGTTAAACCTGCTGATGAAAGGTGTGGATGCGGATATCGGACAAATTAACCTGTTGCCTCTTGGCGGCCGGGTCGAGAAAGTTTGTATTGTAAAAGACGGTGAACCATGGCTGCGAGAGGGCATGGATTTGCATCTTTACAACCCCAGCAAGGGATTTACCGGGCGGGTGATGTCTTCCGGCAAAACGCTTCTCATAGCGGACATATGGGGAGATGCGCCGGAAAATGGCGCGAACCCGTTCCTCGAAATTTCCTTCCAAATGGATGTTCGTTATGTGGAAGAAATAAAGAAACCGGTCGCCAGCGCGCTTTTTTTGCCGATAAAAAGGGGCAACGAAATCTTTTGTACAATCGAGTTGAGCCGCTACCGTCACAAACCGCCGTTTAATACGGCCGACCAGGAGCCGGTGGATGAATTCGCGGCGCAATACGGCACCCTGATCATCAATTATATCCTTGACACCAAGAACAGAATTGCCCTCAACACCGCCCACTACAAATTAAACATCCTCTCCCGGCTGATCGCATCGAATGCCAAGGTTGATTATGCCGATGCGGTGGTCGCCTACCGGACGCTATCCGCCGCGGATCTGGGATACGCTTTTTTCAGAAGGGGAACGGGATATGGAAGCCACCCGCTTCGAATCGTGGCCTGGCATCGGGAAGAGGTCATGGAAATCTTCTTCCCGGAATTCCACCTTTCAGCTGACAGCATCCTGTGTGACAAATCGGAAATATCCTATCCGATCGAGGGAAACAGCTCCTGCAGGCGGATGCGTCGATTTCGGGAACGAATCGTTAAGGGCGACGGGATTAAAAAAAAGGAGCAGCAGTTTTTGCTCAAAGTCATTGACAGTATTCGCTCCTACGTCATTTATCCGCTGCATATGTTGGATCAGGATCTCGGGGCCATTCTTCTCGCTTCTTCACGGAACGATTTCTGTAAGTTTCTCCAGATGAGTCCGTTTCTCTCGCTATACAATTCATTACTGAAATCCTTTCTGCTCAATGAACGGGTGGCGGAACATTTATCCGAAATCAGTTTGAAGATTCACAATCCGGGATTTTATTGCCTTGCCGGTCTGAAAACCGCTCTTTTGCAAGAGAATCGCGCTCTGTTGAGTAATCCCAAAATAAGGGCCGCCCTATCCGGCCTCGAAACGCTTTTAACGGATGTTCATGAAAAGGGTAAAATTTTAAAATGCCGGGAAAGAAATATTCAATTTAAGAAATGGCTCGAAGCCTATATCAACCAGAAACAAGCCTATCAATCCAACATCGAAATACGTTTGGAGGTAACCGCTGACGTTCCGCAAAACAGCCATGTACGCGCCAACTACGAACAGTTGGAGACCATTTTTGAAAACCTGTTCGCAAACAGCTTACGGGCCATCAATGAAAGACAAAACCACGAAACCATGCCGGCCGGAAAGATTGACATCACCTTATCGAAAAAAAAGGAATACCTGGCGATTTGTTTTCAAGACAACGGGTTACCGTATAAAACCATCAGCGGTCGCGGTACCCCTCAAATGACAACCCTTATGAAGGAGCTGGGCGGCAAGTTTAGAAGAACCATGACCCCCTATCGCGTTTATTTGACTTTTCCTTATATGACCATTGAGGACACGGAGGTGCAACATGAAGATCAAAGTTCTGTTTTTGGATGATATTTTTAGTGACGTTTTCCGAAAAACGCTTGAGACCGAACAACTTGTTTTTGACGATACCTGGGTTGAATCTCTCGAAAACGAATTATCCTCCGCAAAAAGCATGGGTGTCCAATTTGAAATCATAAAAAGTGGCGATATCGAAGGGTGGCGTGCACTTATTGCACAGGAAAAACCGGATATGGTGCTGCTCGATTTATTTTGGCATGAGCAGGCCAAAAAGAAGTATGGGGATGTTCGCAAGGCTGTCGATATCAGTTTGGATGCGCTCAAGGATATTCGTAAAACCCATGCCGATCTGCCGATTATCCAGTACACGTTAAAACCGGATAAAGATATAATGGAGCGTTCCTATGCCGCCGGGGCCACCTTTTTTCTGGAAAAAGTGCCACTGGCCATTGCGGAAGCGCACAGTACCTTGAAATATATCATGATCTATCTGATGCGAAAGAAATAGTTACTATTTATTCAAGATGGTTACTGCACGGGAGGCAGCATGAAGCTTCACATCAAGACGCGGATGATTATCAATGGCGTTCTCGCGGTTTCGGTTTCTATTTTGCTGGCGATGGGAATTGTCTATTTTCTGGTGAAAAAACAGAGTGGAGAGAATGCCGCCAATAGAATTAAAACCGCACTCCAAGTGGTTTCGGCCCAGTTGGACAGCAAGAAAAAATCATTGATCACTGCCGGGGAGAGCCTGGGGAAGAGTGAGTCCCTCAGCAATAAGTTGTCGTTGATTGCGGATTTATTGAAAACAAAAGAGGATGCGTCCTACAGTATCAAGGAAATGATCATCGATCTGAGTGACAGAATTTATGTGCTCGGTATCCATGAGGCCGTGATTTACGATGGCGCCGGGAAATGGGTATGCGCTACGATTATCAAGGGCGACGAGGTGCAAATGATTGCATCCGATCAGCCCGGCAGTTCCAGCTATAGTAAGGTGGCGGTTTCCGCCGGTAAGCAAGCGATGATCAGTAGCTTTGCATCGGCAACCGACCCCCTCCCATTTCCATTGACGCTCACCACGCCGATGCCGCAACAGCCGCTCTTTACGCTTAATACCATTGGAAACAGCCTGTGGATAGGCGCCAGTGTTCCCGCTTTCAGCTTGGAAAACAATAGAGATCAAACTCATATCGGGCAGGTGGTCGTGTCCATCCCCATCGACAAGAAGTTTGTAACCCATATTTCGACGGTTACCGGAACACGGATGAACCTCTTTCTCAAGGGAGCACTTTCCGTCGGCGTGTTGGAATCATACACGAAACTCGATGAAGAGGCTCTTTCCCTTAAGGCCGGCTCCAAAGCGAATGGGTTTGATGCAGCGGCCGGTATCCAACGTAGTTTGTCACTCGATACGGAATCGTTTTTCGAAGGGGTTTACCCATTGGTTGAAAATGGAACCATTATCGGATCCGCCAGTATTTTGCTGTCCCAGGTGGAAACGCGGAAAAACGTTCATCAGATGCTCTTATGGCTTTGCGGGATAGCGCTCGCCTGCCTGCTGATGATAACGCCTTTTACATGGTATTTTGCTCACTCCATTACAAAGCCCATCAATCTTTCCATCGACGGGCTTTCCGGAGGCGCGGAACAAATTTCCGCCGCCTCGAACCAGGTATCAAGCGCAAGCCAGTCTCTC
Organism: Pseudomonadota bacterium; assembly: GCA_043797445.1. GTDB lineage: Bacteria > Desulfobacterota > Desulfobacteria > Desulfobacterales > JAFDDL01 > JAZDPP01. The sequence goes on along the minus strand of JAZDPP010000160.1, from coordinate 31,080 downwards.
GCGGAATCTGCTTCCCAGCAGGCGGCGGCCATTGAAGAGATCTCTTCTTCCCTTGAAGAAATGTCCAACATGACCAAACAGAATGCGGCCCATGCGGGTGAAGCAAAAGCGATGATGGGGGAAGCCAATAACGTTGTGGCGAAGGTCAACGAGAACATGATTCAAATGACCGGCGCCATTCAGGAAATTTCCCGGAGCAGTGAAGAAACCGGCAAGATCATCAAGACCATTGATGAAATCGCCTTTCAGACAAACCTCCTGGCGCTGAATGCCGCGGTTGAGGCCGCCAGGGCCGGGGAAGCGGGCGCGGGGTTTGCTGTTGTCGCCGATGAGGTGAGAAATCTGGCCATGCGCGCGGCGGAGGCCGCCAGGAATACCTCCGATCTGATTCAAAACACGATAAAGGTGGTTCGTAACGGGAATGAATTGACCCGTCTCACCCAGCAGGCGTTTAAGGAAAATGTTGAAATAGCATCCAAGATCAGTCATCTGGTGGATGAAATCTCCGAAGCCTCACAGGAGCAGGCGTTAGGCATCGATCAAGTGAGTAAAGCCATAGGCGAAATGGATGACGCCAGTCAGAAGAACGCAGCCAACTCCGAGGAAACCGCCGCATCCTCCGAAGAAATGCAGGCTCAGGCCATTCAGATAAAGCGCTATGTTCGGGATCTCGTGCGAACCGTAGAGGGCGGTGGCGGGGCTGAAATGAGCGCTAAAAAGCCCGAAAAGCGCCAGGGGCGTCAAACGGAAAGCAGCGCCTTCGCGCAGCTTCGAAAACCTGCCGAAAAACAGATGAAAAAGGCCGGTAACACGATGCCGCCGGAGTCAAAAGAGATACGTCCCGAGCAGGTGATTCCTTTTGACGATGACGATCTGATGGAGTTTTAACGGACATCTTCTTTCCCAACCCCGATAAACGGGACTCTTCTCAATACCCCCTTGAGGGGTATAAGTACCTTTACGAAATAATTTTCCGGAGAGGGACTCTGTTTGCAGATTGAATTGATACGTTTTTTAAAAAAAGAGTCCAACCGGACCGGCCTCGGAATTGTAATGGCTTCGCTCATTGCCGGCATCTCCAACGGTTTTATCATTGTCGTAATCAATATCGCTTCCCAGAATTATGCCGAGCTGAATTTCAGATACCTTCTCCTTTTTGTACTAAGTGTCCTCGTGCTGGCGCTTACCAGAAAATATACGCTATATCAGACATCGACAATCGCTCGCGCGGCCCTTACCAAAACGAACGTCCGGATAGCGGACAAGATCAGGCATTCCAATCTGGCCATATTCGAGCATGTTGGAAGACCCAGGATATTGACAACCCTTTCCGAGGGTACCGAGCTCATTTTCGAAGCCTCCCGAAGGGTCGCAAACGGCGCGGTCGCCGTTATCATGCTTCTCTTCTCCTTTGCCTACATCGCATGGTTGTCTTCGGCGGCGTTTTGGCTGTCGGTCGTGGTGATTGTTTGCGGTATCATGGTGTATGGGTTTAATCAGCGGACCATAAACGCGGATCTTCGGGTTTCGGCGGAGAGGGAAACCGAGTTTATCGATTCTCTGAATCATGTATTGGAGGGATTTAAGGAATTGAAGGTGAACCGGGCTAAGAGTGACGATATCTTTCACAACTATATGGAGAAGATATCCGAGAGCCTTCGGAAGGTGCGGATGCGCACGGAATCGCGCTTCATATCGAATATCATTTACACGCAGGTGTTTATGATGATTTTAATCGCCGCCGTTGTTTTTCTCCTGCCCCAGATGGCGTCCTCTTCGCCTCAATTAATCGTGAGTCTGGTTGCCGTGCTGCTGTTTATTGCCGGGCCATTGGGGTTCGTGGTCGACGCGGTGCCCGTCATATCGGAGGCAAATATTGCCGTCGAAAGACTGGGGGAGCTCGAGCGCATATTCGATAATGCCGACGATACCGCTCAGACCTCGCGCACCGGGCCGCTTCAGTCCATGGCAGGTTTCGAGTCGATCACCTTAATAAAAGTTTCTTTTTCCTACACCAGCCCCGATGACGAGAAGGTCTTTTCGGTAGGTCCCGTCGATTTAAAGCTGAACAAGGGAGAGATCGTATTTTTTGTCGGCGGAAACGGCAGCGGGAAAACTACCCTCGTCAAACTCATTGCCGGGCTATATTATCCCCAGCGGGGCATGTTGTATTTGGATGATATCCCAATCAATATGGCGAATTACGATTACTACCGGAATTTCTTCGGTATCATTTTTTCCGATTTTCATCTCTTCGACAGGTTGTATGGAATTGTGAACGTGGATGAGAACCGGTTGAACACCTTGCTCAATAGCATGGAACTAAGCGATAAAATTACCTATGCCGATGGTAAATTCAGCAATATCAACCTGTCCACCGGCCAGAAAAAAAGACTTGCCCTTGTCATCGCCCTCATGGAAGACCGGCCGATATATGTCTTTGACGAGGTGGCCGCCGACCAGGACCCAGGTTTTAGACGGTATTTTTATGAAGAAGTGCTCAGGGAGCTGAAGAACCGGGGCAAGACGGTGATCGTGGTGAGCCACGATGACAAATACTTCCCTGTTGCCGACAGGGTAATTAAAATGGATTTCGGAAGCGTTGTGGAAGGGGCTAGGGAATAGGTATGGGCATCCGGGCTGGATTTGAAAGAACCGCGACGGGCATCAAGGGCATCCTGCGCCGCTTCGGGAGCGGCCTCGGCGCCATGAGATCCCGGGGCCGGGACCTCATCGAAACGAATTTTCCGGGATGTGTTGTCGGCGTTCTTCTTTTTCTCTTCCTTGTTGTCTATTTCTGGTCGAATATATTCATCACCATTCATTCCGGCGAGTTGGGCATCCTGTACCGGCGGTTTTTCGGGGGCACGATAGTGGACCGGGTCTATGGCGAGGGGCTCTCGATCATTTGGCCGTGGAACATCATGACGGTATACGATGTTCGATACCAGACGACCCCGCACAGCCTGGAGGTGTTGACAAGCAAGGGCCTGAAAATAAACGTTAACCTGTCGATCCGGTATCGTCCGGAGACGGAGGTTCTCGGGGTTCTGCACCAGGTGGTGGGACCGGACTATCTAAAAAAGATCGTGATCCCGGAGGTGGAGGCGACGCTTCGGACCGTGCTGGGACGCTTCGATGCGGCGGAAATCTATACGACAAAGAAGGGAGTCGTCCAGCAGGTTGTGAACGAGTCCCTGGAGCAGGTGTCGCAGCGCTTCGTGAAAATCGACAATGTGATGATCACCGGGGTGGAGCTGCCACCGAAGATCAAGGATGCAATCGAGATGAAACTCGAAGAGCAGCAACTGGCCGAGGCGTATGAGTTCAAGCTGGAGCGGGAAAAGAAAGAGGGCGACAGGAAGCGGATCGAGGCGGCGGCGATTCGGGATTATAACACCCTGATTGAATCGTCCCTTTCAGAAAATGTTTTGAAATGGAAGGGTGTCGAAGCGACGCGGGATCTTTCCAAGTCAGCCAATTCGAAGGTGGTCATCATCGGCGGCGGCAAGGACGGCCTGCCGGTGATTCTGGATACGAAAGAATAGGAAAAGGGCTATGGGAAAATCGAAAACCGCTATTTCGGTTCTCCTCTTAGCGATGGCTTTGATGACGGCCTGCGCCTCCTACGAGGACCTGGCAAAGGAGAGGGCAAGGCGGGCAAAAAAAGCGACGGGGGATATCCATATCGCCCTCGTCTGGCAGGAAAAACTGGGTAAAACTTTTTTTTTCGAGGGGGCCGAATTTGCCGCCGAAGAGATCAACCGGAGCGGAGGCATCAACGGAAGAAAAGTACGCACGATCAGATATTACAATGATTCAGGAACGTTGAAGAGAGATCGGCAGCTGGCGAAAACGATTGCGGCCAATCGCGATATCGTCGCGGTTGTCGGACATTTTATGGATATAGGGGCAATCGAGGCTTCGGTGACCTACGAATACTGCGGCGTTATCCTCATCTCCCCGGCGGCTACGGCCGTCGGATATACGCGGCACGGGTTTCAGTTTGCTTTTCGAAACACCCCTTCCGACAGCGTTAACGGGGTGGAATTGGCCGACCTGGTTAAAAAACTGGGATATTTGAAGGTGCTGGTGATTGATGACCGGATGGTTTATGGGAAAGGGCTGGCCGACATTTTTTACGAAAGGGCTTCCAAGATCGGAATCAACGTGGTCGCCAGAAGATCCTATGACAGCATGGAAAAGGATTTTAAACCCCTCTTTGCCGAAATTAAAAAATTACGGTTTGACGCGATTTTTTTAGGGGGGGAGGGAAGTACTGCCGGTGAGGTGATCAAGCAGGCCCGGATAATGGGCGTGAAGGCCCCTTTCATCGGAGGAAACAGCCTCGATATACCGGCGGTTTGGGAGATTGCCGGAAAGGCCGCCGAAGGAACCATAACCCCGACGGTGTTTCATTATAAGGATAAACGCGATGCAAGCCGGGCATTCACGGACCGGTTTCATGCCCGCCACCAGGCATTTCCCGACACGTGGGCCGCACTCGGATATGATGCCATACAGGTTTTGGCCGGTGCTTTCCAAAAGACCGGAACGACGGTTCCGGTTATTGTTGCGTCTCATCTTCGGTTTCTGAGGGATTGGCAAGGGGTTATCGGCACCTACTCCTTCACGAGAGACGGCGATGTTTCAGGAGAAATAAACGAATTTCAGGTACTTCATAACGGAAAATACGAGATGTTAGAGGGTGGGTCACCATGATTGGGATCATATTATATGTTTTCTTTAGTATTGTTATCGGGTTGCTTGGGACCAACCGAAAATTCGGTTTCTGGGGGTATTTTTTTTACTCGTTGCTGTTTACCCCCTTTCTCGGCATCATCATCCTGTTCGCCTCATCAAAGACGGTCCCGAAGAAATCCGGGCGGACGCACGAGAGTTGATTGAAAGAGCGAGAGTCGGGCGAACGCCCGTGACGGTAAGAATATTTATGAGCGTTTTGGTTTTGTTGTCGTTTACCGCCTGCACCCCCAATCTCGAAAAAGAGAGGGCCGGGAGGGCGGAAAAGGCAACAGGCGATATCGTGATTGCCATGGTCTGGAATGAACCGATCGGGGCAACTTTATTTGATGAAGGGGTCATGATGGCGGCCGCGGAAATTAATGCGGGGGGTGGCATTTTCGGCCGGAAGCTGCGTTTGGCTGTTCATTCCAATGTCCCGCAAGAAAAAGAACTTGAAGTCGCCGAATCGATTGCGGCGGACCCGAATGTGGTTGCCGTCATCGGACACCCGACATCGGGGACCGCTATTCCGGTATCCGTGAAGTATCAAAAGGCCGGGCTCCTGTTCATCTCCTCGGGAGCCACGAGCCCCAGCCTGACGAATCACGGTTTTCACTATGTATTCAGGAACATCCCTTCGGATATCGAGACCGGAAAGGTGCTGGCTGAGTTCAGTGTGGCAAAGGGATTCGGGAAAATGGTAGTAATCGACGATGAAACTGAATACGGCAATACATTGGCCAATCTATTTGTTGAAAATGCAGCCAGGGCCGGCATCGAGATACTGCTACGAAAGTCATACTATTCGTGGCAGACAGACTTCAGTTATATGATCAATGATATTTTGAACCGGGGAGGCGATGCCATATTTTTGGGAGGATCGGTCCCCAAAGCCGCCGAGGTGATCAAACAGGCCCGGGGAATGGGGATAACAATCCCCTTTATCGGCGGAGATGGTCTGGATGAACCTGCCCTTTGGGAAATCGCGGGAGACGCTGCTGATGGCACCATCGTATCGACTGTCTTCAATGCCGTTGATTCGGATCCGGACACCCGGATATTTACCAAAAATTTTCAGGATCGATACGGTATTGCGCCGGACACATGGTCGGCTCTCGGATATGATGCCATCCACCTGCTGTGCGATGCCTTCCGGAGAGCCGGGTCCGCGGTTCCGCTGGTGGTGGCTTCTTACCTGCGGTTTATTGAAGACCGGCACAGCGTCATGGGGAAGTATTCGGTTACGGAAGACGGCAATATCACCGGCAAGAAGTTTTTCTTCAAAGTGGTCCGAAGCGGCAAGTTCGAATATATTATCAATTGAGCAAGGTGAAAGTGGACGAAAATGAACAGGGCCGATGACTGCGAGACTACCCTTTTTTGCCTTCCCTTTGCGGGGGGCAGTTCGTACTCATACCGCGAATTTCAGCGTTACGGCGCTGAGGGTATCCATATCGAAGCACTGGATCTGCCGGGCAGGGGCAGGCGGTTTTCCGAACCCCTGCTCACCCGCCTTCAGGATATGGCGGATGATGCGTTCGGACAAATTCGAGGCCGGTTGAACGGTGCCTATGGCCTGTACGGGCACAGCCTGGGGGCGTGCATCGGGTACCTGCTGGTAAAGCGGATCATCCGCGAGCGATTCCCCCTGCCGCTCCATCTTTTTGTATCCGGCAGAGAGGGCCCCGGAGTGCAACGGAAGGAAAAGCACCGGTATCTGCTCCCGCGAGCGGAATTTATGGAAGAATTGAAAAAATTCGAGGGAACGACCCGGGAGGTGCTTGAAAACCGCGAGTTGATGGAACTGTTCGAACCGGTTTTGCGGGCCGATTTTCAGGCCCTTGACACCTATGCCTATGAAGAGAAGGGGACGCCGTTTGATGTTCCGGTTACGGTCATGCGCGGGACGGATGAACGCCTGATGCGGGCCGATGCGCTCCGGTGGCAGGACGAAACCACCCAAAAGATCACTTTCCTGGAATTCACCGGCGGACATTTCTTTATTTTCCGGCATGCGGCGCAAATATGCCGGGTATTTTCCAAGGGGATGGGGATGCCCCCGGATGCCGCGGCCCTCCATACCGGAACATGATATTTGTTCTCCATTCGGCCATCGGGGAAAAGCTTTCGAGTGAGGCTTGGGAAAAATATCTTTCCCGGATGCCGGATCCCGTCCGAGAGAGAATCCGCCGATTTCATCGATGGGAAGACCGGCAGGCAGGCCTTTTCGGAAAGCTGCTGCTGGTTGAAGGATTGATGCGGTGCGGGTATCCTTCGACGCGTCTTTCAAATCTGGTCTGGGACGCATCGGGCAGACCATTTCTGGGATACGGATTGGATTTCAATATCTCTCATTCGGGTGACCAAGTGGTTTGCGCCCTGTGTAGGGACGGAAGGGTCGGCATCGACATTGAGGCAATGCGGCCGATTGATATTTCCGATTTTAAAGCGCACATGACGGCGGATCAGTGGGAAACTTTGACGACGGCTGAGAATCGGCTCGAAACCTTCTTTAGCCTCTGGACTCAAAAAGAGGCGGTTATCAAGGCGGACGGCAGGGGACTATCCATTTCGCTGGACGAAATCCATATAAAGGGCGAGAAAGCGTTTCTGGGCGGCGATATCTGGGCCGTGGAAGCGGTGAGGATCGCGGACGGATATTGTTGCCACCTGGCGAGGAGCTCGGAAACGCAGCCTGTACACATCGAGAAGATTTTTTTGGGCCTTGATCATGGTTCCGATCATACCAGGGAATTTTTTCCAGCCCGGCAAGAACTCGCTATCGCTCAAACAGCTTGCCGGGCTTCCAAAAACTCCCTGGTGTGATCTCCCCGGCACTTGGGTTGGGCCGAAAGGAAAACGGCACAAACATAAAATCAACTTGCAGTTACTTCCATAACATGGCAATAATCCTTATAGATGTGGATGCAATTCGTGGTTTTAGTATCTGAAAAATAATTTTCCGCGCGTTTTTGCCCCTCAAGGGGTATCAAAAAAGTCCCGTTTATTGGGGTTGGATCTTAAAGATCATCTATCAGACAAGGAGGACAGCATGGAAACGATGGAGACCGATGTTAAGGAAACTGAAGCGCCACAGTCCGAAACCCTGGATTGGGAGGGCAGAAAAGCTGAAACCGATAAGCTGATCAAAAACCATACGTACGGATCCATGGGAGTTGGGCTGATACCGCTGCCGGTTGTCGATTTCATTGCGCTGACCGGAATTCAAATCCGGCTGCTGTACAAGCTCTCAAAATTTTATGGGGTGGATTTTTCAAAAGAGAGAGCAAAAACCATCATTTCTTCGCTCATCGGGAGCTTTGTACCGGTTGCGGCCGCCGGCCCGATAGCCAGCATGGTCAAAATGGTCCCCATCATCGGACAGGTAACCGGCGCATTGACGATGCTTGCTACGGGCGGCGCCTGCACGTACGCCCTGGGCCGCGTCTTTGTTCAGCATTTCGAATCAGGGGGGACGTTCCTGGATTTCGAGCCCGAGAAAGTCAAGGCGTATTTTGCCGAACAATTCAAAGAGGGACAGAAGGTCGCCACTGAAAAGACGCAGACACAAAAGCCAGCCACACAAAAAACCTGATGCGTCACCCGGAAGCGTTTCCTTGTCGAAAATGGCGGTTTCAGTCCTTGATGACTGGACCGCCATTGTTGTTGCCGGTGAAATGAAGGGGCCTTGAAGATAGAATTTTGATGCGTAATTCAAATGATTCCCCCGAAATAAGCGATGTGATGATCGCTTGCGCCAATTCAGGCCTGTTCCCCCTCCCCTCATTTTCGCATCGGGTTATCGCGGAAACCCCCTTTGCTTCCGTTCTGCTGAACCATTTCGAAAAAAGAGCCTACCAGGTCCGTCATCCCGGGCTTCGAGATCTGTCCGATTTGATTGAACTCGAGACCGCTTGCTGGCCCGGGCCGCTGCGGATGCCCTCGGAGGAGCTGAAGGCGCGTATCGAGCGCTTTCCCTCCGGTCACTGCCTGATGGAAAGGGGGGGCCGCGTGGTCGGAGCGATCCATTCTCAGCGGATCACCGCTGTCGAATTGTTGAAAACCGCCGTTGGCGCAACCGTTTCGGCATTACACCGGGAAGACGGGCCCATCGTTCAATTGCTTGCTGTCACCATCCATCCCGAAATGCGAACTCTCGGGTTGGGCGACGAGTTGCTTGAATTCATGCTTCAATACGCTTCGATCCAAAGGGGGGTCGAGCGTGTTGTGGCGGTCAGTCTGTGCAAGGAATATCCCCTTCACGCTTCGATTCCCATGGATAGCTATATCCAGCTGCGGGATGAGTTCGGGCATCTCAGGGACCCGATACTCCGTTTCCATGAGAGCCACGGCGGCCGCATTACCGGACTCTGTCCGGGATATCGGCCCCTGGATTTGAACAACCGGGGCAACGGTGTTCTCGTTGAATACGATATCCTGAACCGGCGGCCCGTCGGCGGCCCGGCCACGGCACTCGCCGCCGGCCCCCCTTCCCATGCAGGCCGGGTCGGGCTGGTTCTTCCCATAGTTGAAGACTGTGTGCGCCGGGTCATGAGGGTAGCGAGTGCCTCGTCATTTTCGTCCTCGCGTCCGCTGATGGAGATGGGTCTGGATTCCCTGAAGCTGATGGAATTGCGGTCCCTTCTGAGCGGAAAACTGCGAAGGGAACTCGATGCCGCGTTTTTTTTCCGTTACGGCACTCCGGAGCGCATTGCCCGGTTCTTCGAAGACGCGGATTCAGAGAATACGGATACAGGGGAAGAGGCCCTCCCGATACTCGTCAACCGATCTTCCCGGACGGAATCGGGCCATCCGGTAAAAAATACGCCTGAAACCCGGGCCGTCGGTTCGAGCCGGAAAACCCTTGCAAATGCGGTTGCGATTGTCGGCATGGCCTGCAAATTCCCCGGAGAATGTGACAATGCGGCTGACTATTGGAAGCTGATCGTTGACGGAACCGATGCCATCACCGAAATCCCCGGGGATCGCTGGGAGATCGACCGGTATTACGATGCCGATCCCCAAAAACCGGGAAAAATCATTTCGCGGCATGGCGGTTTCCTTCGGAATGTGGATCGCTTCGATGCCCCTTTTTTCAATATCTCCCCTCGGGAGGCTGCCGCGATGGATCCACAGCAGCGGCTTTTACTCACCCTTACCTGGGAGGCGATCGAGAATGCCGGGATAAATCCGGCCGCCCTTGCCGGAACCCGAACCGGGGTATTTGCCGGACTCTTCTCGCATGACTATGAAACCCTTCAGATTAAGGAAAACGTCCGGGATGCCGGCCTATCTTTTGACGACACCTATTTTGCCACGGGAAACTCCACAGCGGTGGCCGCGGGACGGCTGGCCTATTTTTTCGGTTTCCAGGGCCCCGCTCTGGCCATCGATACCGCCTGCTCCTCTTCGCTCGTGGCGGTCCATCTGGCCTGCCGGAGTTTGAGACAGGGGGAAACCGATATGGCGATCGCCGCGGGTGTCAACCTGCTGCTCTCCCCGGAATTGAGTATCACCTTCTCGCGGGCGGGCATGCTCTCCCGTTCCGGACGCTGCAAGGCGTTTGATGCCTCCGCCGACGGGTATGTTCGCAGCGAGGGATGCGGGGTGGTTGTCCTAAAACGCCTTTCCCGGGCGATCGCCGATGGCGATGTCGTGCTGGCCGTATTGAGAGGGAGCGCGATCAATCAGGATGGTGCGAGCAACGGTCTCACCGCACCGAATGGTCTCGCGCAGGAGGCGGTGATCCGGACGGCGCTCGCCGACGCCGGGGTCTCTCCCCGGGCGGTATCCTACGTGGAGGCCCACGGGACCGGCACACAGCTTGGAGATCCGGTAGAAATCTCATCGCTGGCCACCGTGTACGGAGAGGGTAGAAACGCGGACAATCCGCTTTTTATCGGCTCCGTGAAAGCCAATATCGGCCATACCGAGGCGGCCGCGGGGATTGCGGGCCTGATCAAGGTCGTCCTTGCGATGCGGCATCGTCATATCCCGATGCAGCCCCACTTCAGGGAATTAAACCCCCTGATCGCACTCGATATTATTCCGGCAACAATTCCGGTTGCGGGCACCGACTGGAAGAAAGGCGAGGGTCCACTTCTGGCCGGAGTGAGCGCCTTCGGATTTAGCGGCACCAATGCCCATGTCGTGGTGGAAGAGGCCCCCGGAGCGATGCGCAAGGAGACAAACACACCGGAAAGACCCCTGCACCTCCTGACCCTCTCCGCCAGGACGGCGCCCGCACTGACGCGCCTTACCGAAAGCTATGCCGCCTTCCTGGATGCGTCCGCGCCGGAAGAAACGTTGGCCGACATCTGTTACACGGCCAATACGGGCCGGGCGCACTTCAACCGGAAAATCGGCATTGTGGGGAAATCGAAAGCTGAAATCAGTGAAAAACTACATTCCCGTGAAAGTTTCGGCGAGGCGAAAGGCGTGTTCAGGGGGGAGGAATCTTCTTCGCCCCCAATTGCCTTTCTCTTTACCGGCCAGGGGGCGCAGTTTGCGGGCATGGGCAAAGACCTCTATGCCACCCAGCCAACCTTCCGAAGGGCACTGGACCGGTGTCACGCGCTGTTGGAAGGGGTGCTCGACCGGCCGCTGCTCGATGTCATCTATCCCGCTGGAAAAGACCTTCAGGGACGGGTGGATGAAACCGCCTATACGCAACCTGCCCTTTTTGCCATCGAGTACGCGCTCTGCGAATTATGGAAGCACTGGGGCGTTGAACCCGGCGCTGTCATAGGGCACAGCGTGGGCGAATACGCCGCTGCCTGCGCGGCCGGGGTGTTTTCTCTCGAAGAGGGGCTGAAGCTCATTGCGGCCAGGGGACGTCTCATGCAGGCCCTTCCGCGAGACGGCGCCATGGCCGCGGTCTTTGCGGAAGAAACGCTCGTGATGGATGCCATTCGGCCTTTTGGAGACGAGATTTCGGTGGCCGCCATCAACGGCCCCCGGTTGATCGTGATTTCAGGACTTACGAAGTCGGTTGAGACGGTGACCCGGACATTGGCGTCGGGAGACGTGAAGGTGGTAATGCTCAATGTCTCGCATGCCTTTCATTCACGGCTGATGGAGCCGGTCCTTGACCCCTTCGGCCGGATTGCGCGGGAACTCCATTACGCACCTCCGGCCATCGATCTGATTTCAAATCTGACCGGAGAGTCGATCGGCAAAGCGATCACCGCTCCCGATTACTGGGTGAACCATGTCCGGGGAACGGTTCGATTCGCAGCCGGAATGGAAACCCTCTATCGCAAGGGCTATCGGGTTTTTGTGGAAATCGGGCCGCATCCGGTCCTTGCGGGAATGGCCGGTATGTGTCTGCCCCCGGGATCCTGGACTTGGTTGCCAAGCTTGCACCGCGGAAAGCCGGACTGGGAGCAGCTCCTCGGCAGTCTCGGTGCGCTATACACCCGGGGAGCCGGGATCGACTGGCAGGGATTTGACGCCGATTATTCCCGAAACAGGGTGCCGCTACCGACCTATCCCTTCGAGAGCCGGCGATACTGGATCGGGACGACACCCACCGGCGGTGAGCAACCGGTACCCTGCCCCCTCCATTTCGAAAAGAAAACCTTCGATGGAAATGAGAAATCTAATGAAGTTAAGGATCTTCTCTACCGGGTTACGTGGCATAAACAGGCCCTTGCCTCGCGGGACGCTTCAAACCGTCTGCCCTCCCCCCTGATTATCAAGGATCATGTTTCCCTTCCCGGCAGTGACAAAAACGAGTCTCTGGCCGGTCTTCTCTCCGCGATGGAGGACCTGAGCGTTTCCTATGTCCAAAACGCTTTCTCCCGGTTGGGGTGGCCCTTTGCGGCCGGCAGCCGATTCACGACCGCCGAAGCCGCGGAGAGATTGCGTGTTACCGGCAAATACCGGCCCCTGCTCGGCCGGCTTCTATCCATGCTGGCCGAGGAAGGAACCCTTCTACCGATCAGGGAGGATGAATACGAAATGATGCGGGATAAGGTCTTCCCTCATCACGAATCCTTCAACATCCATGACGGTTCCGTTGTTCCCGACTCTTCCGGGGTTCATGACGTTTCCGATAACCGGCGCCGGGAACTCCATTCCACCTATCCCGGGGCGGAGGCGGAGTTGACCCTGCTCGGTCGCTGCGGAGCGGGACTTGCCGGGGTCCTCCGGGGGGAGGTTGACCCGCTGGATCTTCTTTTTCCCGAGGCGGATCTGACGATGGCCACGAGACTCTACGAGGATTCACCGACATTTGGTCCCATGAACCGGATCATTGGAGAGGCCATATCGGCGATCCTCACGAATCAAACCGGCGGCCAAACGCTTCGCATCCTTGAAATCGGCGCCGGCACCGGCGGGACAACCGCCGCGGTGTTGTCCCATCTCATGAAGGTTTCAGGTTGCAGGAAACAGGGAGCAGGTAAGGAAACCCCATCCCCTGCCCCCGGTTCCCTGCAACCTCCTTTTCTTATAGAGTACGTGTTCACCGATGTCTCGGCGCATTTTCTATCCCGGGCCAAAGAGAGATTCGCGGCTTATCCCTTTGTGCGATACCAATTGCTCGACATCGAAAAAGATCCCATCTGGCAGGGTTTCCGGCCTCATGACTTTGACGTGGTTCTGGCGGCGAATGTGCTCCATGCCACGGCGGATCTTCGTTATACGCTCCAGCAGGTCAAAAAACTGCTATCGCCCGGGGCCCTGCTGGTGCTGCTGGAGGGAATCCACCAGCGGCGCTGGCTGGATATGATTTTCGGTCTTCTCGACGGGTGGTGGAAATTCAAAGACCATAATCTCAGGCCTTCCCATCCGCTTATCGGCATTACCGCCTGGGAAAAGATATTGACGGAAAACGGGTTTACCGAAACGGCGGCGCTTTCACCCGGGCAAGGCGGGGCGCTCTTTGAACAGGCCGTGATCCTGGGCAAAACATCCCCAGATGCAAGGCCGGCCTCGGTGTTCCCGCCGCGTCACTGGCTGCTTTTATCCGATACTACCGGAGTCGGTGCCGGGTTGTCCCGGCTTCTCGGCGAACGCGGGGATCTCGTAACCCTTGCTTTTACCGGGGAGCGATTCGCGAAAGAGCCGCACGGCAAAATGGACGGGCCTTCCCGCTATACCGTCAACCCGCAAAAAAGAAAGGACTTTCGCGATCTTCTTAGCGCAGCCACGGAGAACACCCCCCCGTTGGACAGCATCCTCCACCTCTGGGGTCTGGACGCGGCGACACCGGGAAATCAGGCGGAGAGAGATATGACGGTAACGTCCCTGGGCCTCTGCACGGGAATGCTGCATCTGGTGCAGTCCCTGGTCGAAATGGAGGGCTCCCGCAGGCCTTCACTCCGGCAGGTGACCCGCCATGCCGTCTGCGTGGACGGCACGGCACCGCTTTTATCCGGTCTTTCCCAGGCCCCGCTTTGGGGCATGGCCCAGGTAATCGCGGCGGAACATCCGGAACTCAACTGCGTTCGTATCGATATCGATCCCGGGACCGGCTGCGTGAGCGCTCTTTTGGATGAAATTCTTCACGGTCACCGGGAAGATCGAATTGCCCTTCGGGGAGATGCCCGCTATTCGGCGAGACTGACACCTTTCGGGAATCAGGGGGCAGGGGGCAGGGGGCAGGAAACCGGCAACGAAAACCCGCCCCCTGCCCTCTGTCCCCCGCCCGCGCCCATTATCCGTTCGGACAGCGCCTACCTGATCAGCGGGGGCTTGGGCGGAACGGGGCTTCAGATGGCTCGCCGTCTGGTGGCGCTGGGCGCCGGGCAGATCATCCTGTTTGGCCGGGGCGGAAAACCGGCCGAGGGTAGTCCCGCCTCGGAGGTGATCCGGCAACTGGAACGCTCCGGCACCCGGATCGTTGTTCTGCAAGCCGATGTGTCTCAACGGGGCGATGTGGCGGCGGTCCTCAATACCATTGGCGCATCGGGAATGCCCCTGAAAGGGATTATCCATGCCGCCGGCGTGTTTGCGGACAGGTTGCTTGCGGATCACGAGGAGGCGCTTTTCAAAACGGTCTTTGCCGCCAAGGTAACAGGCGCCTGGAACCTTCATGAATTGACACGAGACATCCCGCTCGATTTCTTTGTGCTGTTCTCCTCGGCCACCTCCTTTGTCTGTTCGGCCGGTCTCGGGAACTATGTGGCGGCAAATGCCTTCCTGGATGCCCTCGCGCATTACCGCCGGCGGATGGGATTGCCGGGTCTGAGCATTGACTGGGGGCCGTGGACGGAAACGGGCATGGCCGAGGCCGTCGGCAAGCGCCGCGCCGAAAAATCTTTGAATCAGTGGGCCGCCCGGGGGCTCGATACGCTCGTTCCCGAAACAGCCCTGTCTGTTTTTCAGCGGCTGCTCGGCACAACCGATCCGCAGGTGGTGGCCATGCCCATGGACTGGCAACGGTTTTTCGGGCAGTTTCCCCACACCGTGCGACCTGACTTTTTCGATCGTATCCCGCATCATGAAGCGGCGCCGGGCCCGAAGCGGGAAAATTTTTACGCTCAGCTGACCGCGGCTCCGGCGGATCAGTGGCGGAATCTGCTCAGCACCCATATTCGTTCCCTGGTCGCCGATGTCCTGGGCCTTGATTCGCCGGCGGCCATCGATATCCGTCAGGGGTTCTTTCAGATGGGGATGGACTCGCTGACTTCGATGGAACTGAGAAATCGCCTTCAGAAGGAATTTTCCCGCCCTCTTTCCGCAACGTTAATCTTTAAATTTCCTACCGTTGAGTCACTTGCCGACCACCTGCACAGCACCCTTGTTGACCCGGCACGCGATTCGATCGTCGAGAGCCGGGGGAAAACCATCGGAATGACGGGTGGCGGCAAACAAAAAATGGACATGATCGATCCGGATGCGTTGAGCGAAAAAGAGGCTGAGGCGCTCCTGATCGAAACGCTGGAAAAATTGGGGTATTGAGAAATGGCGATGATGCCTGAAAATCCACGGACCGGCTCTCCGGTAAAAAGGGCGCTGCGGGCCATCGACGGGCTCCAGACGAAACTTGCTGCCATGGAGCGGGCAGCATCCGAGCCGATTGCCGTCATCGGGATGGGATGCCGGTTTCCCGGTGGAGCCGATACCCCTGCATTATTCTGGCAGTTGTTGAAAAACGGAGCGGATGCGATCACCGATCATCCGGCGGACCGGTGGAACATCGATGACCATTATGATGCCGACCCCGATGCGCCGGGAAAGATATACATCCGGCGGGGTGGATTTCTGAACAACATCGACCGGTTCGATGCGCCGTTCTTCGGCATTTCTCCGAGGGAGGCGGCGTGCATGGACCCCCAGCACCGTCTCGTTCTGGAGGTGAGCTGGGAGGCGCTTGAATATGCCGGAATTGCGCCTTTGAGCCTGAGCGGGTCTCGAACCGGGGTTTTTGTCGGCATCGGGCAAAACGATTACAGCCGGTTGAAACTGGGCGGCGCGGACATGGCCCGGATCGATACCTACGACGGCACCGGCAACCTCCTCTGTTTTGCTCCCGGAAGGCTGGCGTATATTCTGGGCTTGCGGGGGCCCAATATGGCGATCGACACGGCCTGTTCCTCCTCCCTGGTGGCCATCCATCAGGCGTGCCAGAGTCTGAGGGCGGGAGACTGCGATCTGGCGCTGGCCGGCGGGGTGCATCTGATCATTTCCCCGGAAATAACGGTCTTTCTGTCGCGGGCCCACGTGCTTTCTCCGGACGGACGGTGCAAGACCTTCGATGCGGCGGCCGACGGCTTTGCCCGCGGCGAGGGGTGCGGAATGATCGTTCTCAAGCGGCTTTCGGACGCAGTGAGGGATCGGGATACGATCCTGGCGCTGATCCGGGGATCCGCCATCAACCACGACGGCGCCAGCAGCGGGCTGACCGTTCCGAACGAGCGGGCACAGGAAGATCTCATCCGGGAGGCCGTTCGAAATGCCGGCGCCGAGCCCGGCGAGGTGTCCTACGTCGAGGCTCACGGTACCGGCACCGCATTGGGGGATCCCATCGAGGTGAACGCTCTGGCCGCATCGCTCTGCAAGGGCCGCTCGTTTGCAAATCCCCTGATGATCGGCTCGCTTAAAACCAATATGGGGCATCTTGAGGCGGCGGCCGGGATCGCCGGCGTGATCAAGGTCATCCTATCGCTCCAGCACGCTGAAATTCCGCCCCACCTGCATTTCAAAACCCCCAATCCCCATATCGACTGGAAGGAAATGCCGATCGAAGTGGCTGCGGCAGGCCGTGCCTGGCCGCCGGGCCGGGGCCCGCGTTTGGCCGGTGTCAGCGCCTTCGGATTCAGCGGGACCAATGCTCACATCGTGCTGGAAGCACCCGAGGACGCGGTCACGGAGGCGGTGACGGAGAAGACCGGCGGTGTGCTGCGCGATACGACGCCCCCGCCGGTGCAGGTTCTCACCCTGTCCGCCAAAAGTGATGCGGCGTTGCGGTCCCTTTGCCGGCGGTATGAAGCCCATCTCGCGGCGCATCCGGAGCAGGGAATCGGTGACATCTGTTTTACCGGCAATACCGGCCGTTCCCCGCTGGCCAAACGGATAGCGATCCTTGCGGCAACAACGGTCGAACTGAAAACGCGGCTGGCCGCCTACCGGGAAGGCAGGGCCTGTGCGGGACTGTACACGCCGGATCATCCGGAGACTTCCAAAGCGGGGGCTCCCCTGGGATGGGATCTTTCCGGCGACGCTTTCGGCCGGGAAAACCCGGACGCACACCCCGTTACCATCGCCGAGGCCTTCGTAAACGGCGGGGAGATTGCGTGGCGTGATTATTACCGGGGGAACAATTTTAAGAAAGTGCCTTTGCCGACCTATCCTTTTCAGCGACAGCGCCATTGGGTCGAGGACGGGGGCCGGAACAGGCCGAAGGATCGGGGAAAAGCGATTCCCCCCTGGGGCAGAAGGCTTGACCTGCCTTTTTCCCGTGAAGTACGTTTCGAGAACCAGTTGAGCGAGCGCTCCCCGGTGCATCTATCCGACCACCGGCTTCTCGGCGCGATGGTGGTGTCCGCGGCCTCTCAGGTTTCGATGGTCCTCGCGTCGGTGAAAGAGGCGTTCGGGGCGGAGGCGTGCCGAATCGGGGAAATGGTGTTTTCTCAACCGCTTATCCTCCCGCCTGGGGGAGAGAAAAGGGTTCAGCTGATCTTTCTGCCCGAGGCGGAGGGCACAATTACTTTCCGGCTGGTGAGCGACGACTCCGACCGGGAGGACAGGGGCACCCCCGAAGCTCTTCCGGCCGGGAAATCTTCGGGCGACCTCTCCTGGACAACCCATTCTTCCGGAACACTGTTCATTGCACCGGAGCACGAATCCATCCTCGCCTCGCCCGAATTCGATCCCGAGAAAATCCGGTCCCGGGCCGGACAACCTGTTGCGGGAGAGGTGTTCTATGCGGCACGGCATCAATCTGGCTACCATTTCGGCCCCTCATTCCGGTGGGCAAAACAGATATGGCAGGGAGAAAATGAAACCCTTTGCGAATTGATGTCCCGTGCCCCCGGCGATCAGAGTGAGCGGCATTCGCTTCATCCGGGGCTCCTCGATTCCTGCTTTCAGATGATTGGCGGATTCGGGGATGCCGATCCGGACCTCGACCCTCTCCTGGTGCCGGTCCGGATCACGAATCTCCGGTTTTTCGGGCAGCCTTCCTTAAACACCGGCGAAAGAGACGCAAAGCGAGGGCTGATTTCCGCTTCACCCGCCGGCAGCCTGTGGTGCGTTGCACGAAAGGAGACGCTCGACGGCAAGGACATTCGCACCCTTTCCGGAAGTCTGCGGCTGATGGATGAAACGGGGGCGGTGATGGTATCGGTCGACGGCTTTGAACTCAGCAAGGCCCGGCGGGCGCTTTTCCTGGGAAACGCGGGCATTGCGCTCACAAGCGGCGGGCGAGATGCCCGAACTCCCGGTGTTTTCACGGTAAACTGGCGACAGGAACCGTCAGACAGGGGTAAACGAATTGAACCTTCCGGGGAATCATCCATGGGGCGCTGGCTCCTGTTCGCGGATCAAACCGGCATTGCCGCGGAACTGGCCACGCGGCTTCGGGCGGCCGGAAATGAGGTGCTTCTGGTCACGCAGGAAACTCAGCATGCCTCCTGCCCCCCGCCCCCTGCCCCCTGCCCCCTGCCCCCTTCTTCTCTCGACCGGTACAGCGTCGACCCCGAAATTCCGGCCGATTTCAGCCGGCTCTTTCAGACCATCGAGGCGCCGCTGACGGGGGTGATCTATTGCTGGGGAATCGATGTGGGCCAGGCCGTGGACGAGCCGGCGATCCAGCAGAGTGAAATCGTCTGCGAGCGCCTGTGCGCCGTAGTGCGTGCCATGGTGGATACGACGGGAAAGGGGCGGCATCAAGCCCTTTGGTTTGTCACCAGGGGGGCTCTGCCCGTCGGCAAGGGGCCGGTTTCCTCCCTTCAGGCGATGTTATGGGGAATCGGCAGCGTGCTGGACCTCGAACATCCGGAACTCGCCACCCGGGGCATTGACCTCGATCCTCACGATACCGAAGCGATGATGCCGCTTCTTCTTGAGGAAATTCTCCACCCCGATGCCGAAAACAGGATTGCCCTGCGGCACAAGGGGGGGCGCCATACGGCAAGGATAGAGAAACGCGAAGAAATGCGGGCGAGCGGTTTTCATCTCGATGCCGAAGCCTGCTATCTGATTACCGGCGGGCTCGGGGGCCTGGGACTTGAGGTTGCGCAGTGGATGGGACAAAAGGGGGCGCGCAATCTGATCCTGTCCGGCCGAACCGGCGCCATCGGCCCTGTCGAGGAAAAAATCGGGCGGATCGAAGAGACCGGCTGCAAGGTCCTCGTGCTCCCGGCCGATGTGTCGAAACGCGAAGAAGTAAATCGGCTGGTGAGCGAAATCGGGTCCCGAATGCCGCCCCTTCGCGGCGTTGTTCACGCGGCGGGCGTGACCGATGATGCGGTGATGCTGCATCAGGATCGCGGCCGGTTCCGAAACGTGATGGCCCCGAAGGTGCTGGGAACCTGGAACCTCCATGAAGCCACGGCGGGAATCCCGCTCGATTTCTTCGTCTGTTTTTCTTCGGCAGCCGCGATTACAGGGGCCGGTGGCCAGGCAAACTATGCGGCGGCCAACGCCTTTATGGATGCCTTTGTCCATGCAAGGCGACGGCAAGGCCTGCCGGGGCTGAGTGTCAACTGGGGCGCCTGGGGGGAAACCGGAATGGCGGCAAGGATGAAAGAGGAGGTCCGGGAAAGAGGAACGGCTCGGGGAATGGGCGCCATCGCCCCGGAAAAGGGACTTGAGATCCTGGGGAACCTGCTGCAACAGGATACCGGCCAAGCCCTGGTGATGACCGTGGATTGGGAGCGGTATCTGGAGAATCACTACCCGAAGGCGCCCCCGCCCTTTTTTGAGGCGGTTGATCGGAAACGGGCCTTACCGGGAAAACCGGGAGATCCGTTGACGGGAATCACCGGCCGGGATACCGAATGGCTCAGCCGGACCCCCGTGGAAAAACGGCATGCGGCCCTCTTTGATTATGTGGGCTCGCAGGTGGCCGCCACTCTCGGCATGACTTCTCCGGAACAACTGGAGCCCCGGCAGCGCCTGTTCGATGTCGGCATCGATTCGCTCATGGCGGTGGAGTTAAAAAACCGTCTGGAATCGGGACTCGGGATTTCACTGCGCTCGACCCTCGTTTTCGACTATCCGACGGTAGAGGCCCTCGTGACGCATCTATCTGAAGAGGCGCTGTCCTCTCTTTTTCCCCGGGCGCCGGCGGAAACCGGGCCGGCTGCCTTCGGCGGTGATGATGACATCGATTCCCTGCTTTCTGAAATCGAAGCCATGCCGGAGCAGGAACTCAGAGCCCTGTTCACGGACGATAAACCCACGGGGAGTGCTTATTAAGTGAACGATCTTTTCAAACGCACCGCTCATCTCTCATCGGTCCAGCTGGCGGCCGCGACCCAACAACTGGAAGCCAAAAGCGAGCTCATGCGGGCGGAACCGGTTGCGATCATCGGCATGGCCTGCCGGTTTCCCGGCGGGGTGAAGGATCCCGACGCCTTCTGGCGGTTGTTGAAAAGCGGCCGGAATGCCGTTTCCGAGGTTCCGCCCGACCGATGGGATATCGATTCCTTTTATGATCCGGACCCCCATGCGCCGGGGAAGATGTGCTGCCGGTACGGGGGATTTCTGGAACGGCCGGATATTTTCGACGCCGATTTTTTTGGCATTTCGCCACGGGAAGCGATCAGCATGGACCCTCAGCAGCGACTCCTTCTGGAGGTGGGCTGGGAGGCGCTCGAACATGCCAACCAGCCGGTTGAAAAGCTGTTCGGAAGTCGGACCGGCGTCTTTGTCGGCATCAGCACCTGCGATTATGCGCTCATCCGCGCGGGGGTGGGAGACCGGAACGCCATCGATGCCTATCAGGTGAGCGGCACCACCTTGAGCGTGGCGGCGGGACGCCTCTCGTATCTGCTGGGACTGACCGGCCCCTGCATGTCAGTGGATACCGCCTGCTCCTCTTCCCTGGTCGGCATTCATCTTGCCTGCCAGAGCCTGCGAAACCGGGAAAGCACCCTGGCGCTCGCGGCAGGGGTGGGACTCATTCTCGCCCCCGAACCCTCCATCAATTTTTCAAAGGCCGGGATGCTGGCGCCGGACGGCCGCTGCAAGACCTTCGACGCCTCTGCGGACGGGTATGTCCGCGGAGAGGGCTGTGGCGTGGTAGTACTAAAACGTCTCTCCGATGCCCTCGGGGCCGGCGACCGGGTCCTGGCCGTTATCCGCGGGTCAGCTGTCAACCAGGACGGATCATCCGGCGGCCTGACCGTTCCCAGCGGCCCCTCCCAGGAGGCGGTGATCCGGCAGGCCATTGCCGGCGCCGGCCTCGCACCCCATCAGATCAGCTATGTCGAGGCCCACGGCACGGGCACCACGCTTGGAGATCCGATCGAGATCCATGCCCTATCAGCCGCTCTTTGCAAGGAAAGGGCGGGGGATCAACCGCTGATCGTGGGATCGGTAAAGACGAATATCGGTCATCTTGAGGCGGCGTCCGGAATCGCGGGCGTGATCAAGGTGGTTCTCTCACTCCGGCATCGGGAAATTCCGGCCCAGCTCCATTTCAAAACCCCCAACCCGCATATCGACTGGGAAAAAATCCCGATCGAGGTCGCAACCCATTCAATGTCGTGGATGCCCGCGGGGAGACGGCGAATTGCCGGTGTCAGCGCCTTTGGCTTCAGCGGAACCAATGCCCATATCGTGCTGGAAGAGGCGCCGGAGGAGCTCAGCCGGAAAGACGGCGATGAGCGCCCCCTGCATTTCCTGGCACTGTCCGCAAAGACCGAAAAGGCCTTGAATCATCTTGTGGACCGGTATCGGCGGCATCTGGATGCGAATGCCGATCAGGAGATCGGCGACATCTGTTATTCGGCCGCTACCGGCCGCTCTCATTTCAGCCACCGGCTGGGAATCATCGCGGCGACGAAGGCGGAGCTGAGGGATAAACTGTCCGCAGTGAACGCGGCCGGCATGACCAACGCCGCTCCGGATCCATTCCGATCCTCCCCGGCATTCTCCTCATCTCCGGCATCCCTGGGGGCTTTTCAATCAGAACCTACAGATAACGTTAGAGAAAATAAAATACCGCATTTCGATTTCAAGGACCGGGAGAAGGATTTTGAAGGGCACCTTCAGCGGTTAGCTATGTCTTATGCCGAAGGGGCCCGGATCGATTGGCATCAGTTTTATGCCGGGGAGGCATATCGAAAAATAGCACTTCCAACCTATCCGTTGCTGGGCGAACGTTTCTGGATGGAAATCACCGGTGACCCATTAACAAACTGTAATGATAATGATACAACGTTCCAAAGAAACAGACCGACTCGGTTTTCAAAACCGAGTCGGTCTTTCGAGATGGTCACGGCCGGCAATTCGGAAATATCCGGCTCCCTGAAAACTGATGAGGAACCCGGTTGGCCTCATTCCCTGCCCGGCTGGCGCCTTCGTCTTCCGATGTCCAGCGAGATACGCTTTGAAACGGTATTCCACGGCAAGACGCCTACCTTTCTGGGGGACCATCAGCTGTTCGGGACAGTGGTGGTTGCCGGGGCCACGTATCTTGCCATGGTCTTTGAGGCGGTCAATGGGGCGTTCCATCAAAAGGCAGCTGTCCTGGAAGAGGTGCTGCTGGAACAGGCCCTGACGGTCGGAGAGAAGGACGCTTTGCTGGTTCAGACGGTGATGGTGCCGGAGTCGGAGGGGCGATTCAGCTTCCAGGTGATGAGCATCGGCACTGAGGCAGGAGACGAACGTCCATGGGACCGCCACGTTTCCGGAAAGATTCGGATTCCGGATGAAACGATGAATCCCCCCCTGGCCGATGCCTCCGGAATGCGGGACGTGGCGCGGACGACGTGGGAAACAATCGATGCCCCGGCATTCTATGCGGAGATCTCAAGTGCGGGCCACCACCTCGGCGATTCCTTCCGGCGGATCCGGAATATTTGGCACCAGGGGCGGGAATCGCTCTGCCTTCTGGAGGCCGCCGATTTTCCAGGGAGCAACAAAGGCCGGGAGAACTTTTTTCCGGTCCATCCGGGTCTTATCGATTCCTGCTTTCAGTTTTTTTGCATCTGGGGGCAACGGCTCTGGACAGCCGGGTCAGGCGACCGCCGGATGGCGCATCAGGAGAGTTCCTCCAGCGTTTGGCCCGAAGATCCAGACGCCACCTATATTCCCTTTTCCCTGGCGGAAGTCCGGTTTTTCGGCCGGGAAACCTTTGGGCCGGAACCGAGCAGCCGGCTGTGGTGCCATTCGGTGATCCGCGCAATCGATCCGCTCACCCGGGGGATGACCGGAGACATCACCCTGTTCGATGAGGCCGGCGGGACACTGTTAACGATCAGCGGTCTGACCGCCCGAAAACTTACCCGGGACCTGCTTTTGGACGGCCGGACGGCGCATCCGGTCTCCGGGCCGTTGGAAAGCCGCGAGGACGGACTATATCGTGTCGACTGGATTCCAATAGGACCTCCTCCGAAGAAACAATCGGACCATAGGGGTCCCGAGGAATGGCTCATTTTTTCGGACAACGGGGGCGTGGGAGACGCCATCGCTGCCCATTTACGGAAGGAAGGGGAATCGGTCCTTCTCATCTTTCCCGAAACGGGGGACAACTGGTCCGAAACCGAATTCAGCGAGGAAAAGGCGGGGCGGTACCGGATCGATCCCGGCAACCCATTGGATTTCAACCGCTTGGTGAGTAAATACGGCGACGCAAACCGTCCCTGCAAGGGGATCATCCATCTGTGGAGCCTGGATACCAGTGACGAGACGATGCCGGATTCTCCGGAAGCGGCGCGGATACCCGACTGGGGAAGCATCCTTTATCTGGTGCAGGCACTTGCGGGCAGACCCAATAGGGCGGAAGACTCCCGTCCCGCGATTCAGCCCCGGCTGTGGCTGGTTACCCGCGGCGCCCAATCGGTCTCCTTTCCGGAACCGATCCTTTCCCCCCGGCAATCACTGCTCTGGGGCCTGGCAAATGGGGTCCGCCTGGAGCATCCGGAATGGGACTGCACCAGTATCGATCTCGGGCCACGCGGGAAGGAAGATCCGATACCGCTTCTTTTCGAATCGATCCGTTTCCCTGACGGAGAAGACCGGATTGCGATCCGGGGGCATTCCCGGTTCGGCGCGAGGATCGTGCCCCTGCTATTGCCGCATGCCGGGGAATTGTCACTCCCAGGGGATGCAACCTATCTTGTCACCGGGGGACTCGGCGCCCTCGGGATCGAAACGGCCCGCTGGCTGGCGGCGAAAGGAGCCGCAAATCTGCTGCTGGTGGGAAGAAGCGACGGATCGGCTTCGGCAAAACAGCAGGTCACGGCGCTGGAACAGTCCGGAGTGAGAATAAAACTGCTCCAGGCGGACATCGCGGAGCCGGCGGAGGTGCTGCGGCTTCTGGCGGCACTATCCGGAATGCCACCGCTAAAAGGGATTATCCATGCGGCCGGTGTTCTGGCCGACGGGAGTTTGACACGCCAGGATATGTCGCAATTTCAAAAGGTCATGTCCCCGAAGGTCGCGGGCGCCTGGAACCTTCACGAAGCCACAAGGGATCTGACACTTGATTTTTTTATCTGCTATTCTTCGGCGGCCGCCGTCCTCGGTGCGGTCGGGCAGTCCAATTATGCGGCGGCCAATGCTTTCCTGGACAGTCTTGTTCATGAGCGGAGGAGACTGGGCTTGCACGGGCTGAGCCTGAACTGGGGGCCCTGGGAACTCGGGATGGCGGCGGAAATGGGAAACCGGGATAGGGAGCGAATCACGGCGCAGGGATTCAAAGCGATCTCCCCCGCCCGGGGATTCGAAACCCTGGAACGCTTGCTGCTTCAGGACGAAACGCAGGCCATCGTGCTGCCGATCAACTGGGCACCCTATCTTCGCCATCATTATCGCGGGGCAATTCCCCCTTTTTTTGAGACGGTAATCGAGGGAAATGTCGCAAATCAGGGCCTAACGGCCGGGAAATCCGCCATCCACCTGAAACTGGAAGGGGCGCCTTCCGGGCAGCGGCGCCCGCTGCTTCTCGATTACGTGCAACACCAGGTGGCAGCGACCCTTCGAATGAAGTCATCAAAGCGGGTGCCGGCCGATCAGGGGCTTTTTGACTTCGGCTTGGATTCGCTGATGGCCCTGGAATTGAAAAACCGATTCGAGACCGATCTGGGAAAGGCGCTGAAGCCGACCTTTGTCTTTGATCATCCGACGGTGATAGCCATCGCCGACTATCTGGCCGCGGAAATGGGCATGGCCGAGGAAACGGCGTCAGCGCCTCCCGACGATATGGCACACGGGACCGCTGAAGCCCAGTCCGCTACGGAAATCGATGCTTCCATCGCCAGTGAGCTTGCCAGGCTCGAATCGTTACTGAAAGGCAACTAATATGGACCGGCCCAAAGATATCCCGGCAACGCCCGATACCGCTTTTGCGCAGAGACTTCTCAGTGCCCTTCAGGAGGTGCCGCGATGACCCAGACCCTTCGGATATTCGTAAGTTCGGTGCAAAAAGAACTCGAAGATGAACGCCTCATTGTGCAGAACCTCGTCAGCACCGACCCCTTTCTATCCGCTCATTGCATCCCGGTGCTCTACGAGTTGGAGCCCGCGTCCCCTGCAAAAGCCCTCGACGGGTGCCTCGAAACCCTGAACGGGTGCAACGTGTATTTGCTCATTGTGGGTGCCCAATACGGCACACGGGTAGGCGAACTTTCCATCACCCACGCCGAGTATCGCCGAGCCAAGGCGACCGGACTCCCCGTTCTCGCCTTTATCAAGGGCGGGCGACAGATCGAGCGCGAGGAAGGTACGCACGCCCTTCTTACTGAGATCGATGCGGACGGCCTAAAATACAAGCGTTTTGGAAACATCATCGAGCTGCAAAAAGAAGTCCGCGCGGCAGTGGTGAAACTCTTGCACGATCGGTTCGGCATCGCGCCCACCAGTGACGAGAATGAGATTGCCGAGCAAAATATTGAGGCCACTTCCGCCTTCGAGTCCCGTCCACTCGACCGGGTGCGCTGGCAACATCTCGATATGGACGTGACACGCAGTTTGATATCCGCTGCCGAGAAGCGAAAACCGGATGAACTCGCCAACGAGGACCTGCTTGCCGGCGCCGCGTTGCGGGGCCTGGTTTGGCACGATCCGGCCTCGGGCGAACACTACGCTACCGCAGCCGGAATTGTGCTGCTGGCCAAGGACCCATCGGCGGTTTTCCCCCAGTGCAGAATCCTGGCCGATGCCTATCGGAGCACCGAGCCGGACGGCAACCCGCGCGACCATGAAGACATCCGGGGGCCGATGCCGCTGGTTATTGAGCGCGCTATTGCCTTCATCGATCGCAACACGCGTCACCCGATGCGAATCGTCGGTCTCAATCGCTTGCGGCTGGATGAATATCCGATCGATGGTCTGCGGGAAGCCCTGGTAAACGCGGTAGCTCACCGCCAGTACGAGGATGCCGGCCGCAAGATTCTTCTCGAGGTTTTTGCCGACCGCGTGGTACTTTCCAGCCCGGGCCTTCCGCCAAGACCGATCACACTGGCGGGTCTTCGCAAGGGCAAATACCGGCCATGTTCCCGCAATCCGGTTCTGGCCCAATGCCTTTCCTACTTTCACCGGATCGAGGAGCGCGGCAGTGGCTTTCGCCGGATGCGCGATCAGATGCTCGATCATGGGCTAGATCAACCCCTCCTCGGTACGGAGATGGGGTATTTTCAGGTCACCTTCCCGGGGCCAGGCGAGGACATTGAACGCCTGCGGGTACCTGAAACCCGGCTTTTGGTGACACCCGCCATCGAGACGCAGCTGAACGAACGCCAAAAACAGATTATGGAGCATGCCTTGGAAACCGGTAGCCTCACCAGTGGTTGGTGCCGAAAACACTTCAAGGTGGCCTATCAGACGGTTTATCGGGATTTGAACGGCTTGTTGAACATGGGATTAATAAATAAAACGGGCAGCGGCAGAAGCACCAAATATGTTATTGGGGGGAAGAATGGTTAATCTATCACCTTTCTATCACCAGAATGCCGTAATCTATCCCCCTGCCGTGTTTTGTATCGATGCGCCACCTTTTGAATTAGCCGATTATCATCCGATGCCGGAAAAAAATTATCCGCATCACCTGCCACAGGTTAATCGGTTTGAAATAGCCGTAAGCTCAATCTATCAGAATCCATCACTTTTCTATCACCCAAGAACCGGAATCCATCACCACCCCTTGGGGATGCCGCCCTTTTCAAGACTGAAAGGCAATTAATATGGACCGGTCCAAAGATATCCCGGCAACTACCGACACCGCTTTTGCGCAGAGACTTCTCAGTGCCCTTCAGGAGGTGCCGCGATGACCCAGACCCTTCGGATATTCGTAAGTTAGCGCTCCACCCCGCCCACGGCAGGGGTTTATCATAAAATAGCTTGGAAGTTACTTGGAAGGTGCAAAAAGAACTCGAAGATGAACGCCTCCCTGATAAACAACTCTTGGTGACGCCAGTTATAGAATCGAAACTGAACGAGTGACAAAAGCGTATACTCGCTTATGTCCTGGAGGCGGGCAGCGTTACAAGCGGCTGGTGTTTGAAAGAGTTCGGAGTTGTTTGCAATACGGCCTATCGTGACCTGAACGCACTGGCGCGGCTGGGCTTACTGAAACAGGAGGGTAGCGGGCGTGGAACACGGTATACACGCCAAGCGCTCCCCCCATAATCTATCGATTTTCTATCGATGGATGGGACGAAAACTATCGATGTTCCCTGTTGCTTTCCGGGGCATGAATCTATCGACGATCTATCGACACCCCCCGGGAATCTATCGATGGGGCACAACCTCTACGGGACCTTTTGTAAATTGACATCCGCTTGTCAACTTTCGGATCACTGGCCCTATTCGTCAGATGGAACTGCCTAATTGTCAGATTTTCGGATGAGAGGGAAAGTTGAAATTTCCGCTTAAATCGGCAAAGATCCTTTGACATCCATTGACAAATTAGCATATTTTCAATCGGTTTTATCTCAGGAATTCCATTTTTCCCCTTAGCTGCACTCATGGCGAGCATATAGCTGAAGATAGCCCGCGAGGAGCTTATAAAAGGCCGACATGGATGACCGCTGGTTATCGATATTTGAGATTTGTGGGTACCTCGGTGTCAGCAACGACACTGTGTACAAGTGGATTAGCAAACATAACATGCCCTCTCACCGAATGGGGCGTCTCTGGAAATTATAGAAAGACGAAGTGGACGTATGGCTGAAAGATGGTGGCGCAGCTGAGAAATCGAATCAGCGGATGCCGAACGCTAAAAGGCAATAATGACCGAACCGATTCATGAAAAGATAAGACGATCCCTGCAGGCAGCCGAAGGCTTGTATCACCGGCTGGTGTTGCTGGTGGGCAAGACCGGTTCTGGCAAAACAGGCGTCCTTCGCGATGTCGCCAATGTTTTGAGCACGGAGGTCATCAATGTCAACCTGACGCTATCGCGCGAACTGCTTGAGCTGACGGCCAGGCAGCGGGCACTTCGGTTGCCGGTTATTCTCGACCAGGTTATGGACAAACGCCAGTCGCCGGTATTGCTCGATAACCTCGAAATCCTTTTTGACAAGGACTTGAAACAAGATCCGTTGCGACTGCTGCAAAACCTATCGAGAAACCAAACGGTGATGGCATCCTGGAGTGGGACATATGTCGGCGGCAGGCTTTTATACGCTGAAATGGGTCACCCCGAGTACCGGAGTTATGATTCTGTCGATGCGCTGATAGTGAATATGGATGGGACGGCAACAATTGATTCGGCAAAAAACGATAGAGAGGCGGAACCGGAATGAAATACGGAGACCTGATCCAATTCGACCCGATCGAGTCGGTCGTTCAGTTGCGGGATGCGGATAAATCCAGCGCGGCGCAGCAACTGGTGAGCACCTATGTCATTTCCGGGGAGATGGCGGAACGACTCACTCAGCTGGTTATTCCTCAGATGCAATTCGATCAGCCGGTCGATAACAAAGGCCTGCTGGTCGTCGGCAATTACGGTACCGGTAAATCGCATCTGATGTCGGTGGTCTCCAGCCTGGCCGCAGATGACTCCCTGCTCGGACTTGTGAATCACTCCGGCGTCCGGGATGCCGCCGGGCAAATTGCCGGGCGTTTCAAGGTCATCCGTACCGAGATCGGTGCAACCACCATGTCCCTGCGCGACATCCTGGTTGCCGAACTGGAAGAGCATCTCGAAAAGATGGGCGTGGCGTATGTATTTCCAGATTCGGGAACGATTACCAGCCACAAACGAGCCTTCGAAGACATGATGGAAAAGTTCGGAAAGGTTTATTCTGAACATGGCCTGCTCCTGGTGGTCGATGAGCTGCTGGACTATCTGCGGACTAGAAAGGACCAGGAGCTGATCCTGGATCTCAACTTTCTCCGCGAGGTCGGGGAAGTCTGTAAGGACCTTCGTTTTCGTTTCATGGCGGGTGTACAGGAAGCCATTTTTGATAGCCCTCGCTTTGCCTTTTCCTCCGACAGCATTCGCCGCGTAAAGGACCGTTTCGAGGAGGTCCTGATTGCCCGAAGTGATGTCAAGTTCGTGGTGGCCGAACGTCTGCTCAAGAAAACCGCTGAGCAACAGTCAAAAATCCGTGATTACCTGATGCCATTTGCCAAGTTCTATGGCGGGCTCAACGAGCGGATGGATGAATTCGTCCGGCTCTTCCCCGTGCATCCTGATTATATCGACACCTTTGAGCGGGTCACTGTGGTCGAAAAGCGTGAGGTGCTTAGAACTCTGTCCAGGGGGATGAAAGGCATCCTGAGCAAAGAGGTACCGCAGGGCGAACCGGGCCTGATTGCCTTCGACAGCTACTGGAATACGCTCAAGCAGAACGCCGCCTTCCGCGCCATTCCCGAAATACGGTCTGTGATTGAATGCAGCCAGGTTTTGGAATCCCGCATCGAAAATGCCATCACCCGCAAGCAATACAAGCCGATGGCCCTGCGCCTGATCCACGCACTCTCGGTACATCGTCTCACCACCGGCGACATTTACGCGCCCATGGGTGCATCCGCCGAGGAACTGCGGGACCGGCTCTGTCTATTCGACCCCCTGATCGCCGAAATGGGCAGCGATGAACCCGATAAAGACCTCCAGACCCTTGTGGAAACCGTTCTGCGCGAGATCCACAAGACGGTCAGCGGCCAGTTCATCTCTTTTAACGCCGACAATCGCCAATTCTATCTGGACCTGAAGAAGACCGATGACTTTGACGCCCTGATCGACAAACGGGCGGAGGGCTTCGGAAACGCTCAACTTGACCGCTTCTATTACGAGGCGCTCAAACGGGTCATGGAATGCCAGGATGCCACCTACGTGACCGGCTATAAGATCTGGCAACACGAACTGGTGTGGCAGGAACATAAAGCGGCTCGCGCCGGCTATCTCTTTTTCGGCGCACCCAACGAGCGCTCAACCGCCGTGCCGCAGCGAGATTTTTACATCTATTTTATTCAACCGAACGACCCGCCTCGCTTCAAGGATGAAAAGCAGAGCGATGAGGTCTTCATCCGCCTGAAAGCCACCGACGCGGAATTCCAGACCTCGCTGAAAAGCTATGCAGCGGCACTCGATCTGGCGGCCACATCATCGGGCCATGCCAAGGCCACCTATTGTTGGATTCCAAATTAATTGAACCTCCCTTTCCTGATTATTTTGAACCTCCATTTTCTTTTTCACTTTGTATGAACCATGGGGCAGTTAAAATTGGATAAGTAACCGAGCTATGCTGTGATTTTTCGTGCCTTAGCAAT
>JAZDPP010000159.1:0-21438 GCA_043797445.1 Pseudomonadota bacterium | reverse complement strand
TCATCGTTTCGGCCACCACCAAATGGAGTGAAGGTCACGCAAGGGCGTTTTTGTAAGCCCGGCAAGCTGTTTGAGCGACAGCGAGTTCTTGCCGGGCTGGAAAAAATGCCCTTGCGTGGCCGGAACGATGATCAAGCCCGCCACTTCGGCCGCACTTTCTTCCGACCGGCATCCTTACCTGCATGGACCGGCTTATCACAGATTTTGGAAAATCTTTGATCTCCATGAGCTATGACAGGTTTTGCAGCATCTTCTGATGCAGCACCCGATACCGATGCTGGATCTAATCGAACCGCTCCTGATTGTTCGACTGGACGGCCCGGTGCCACAGAAAGAGAGGCAAAGCCTCATGCATCGCTTTCTGCTGAATCCGGATTTTAGGAAGCGCAGATAATTATAACCGAACGGGTGTATTTTACCTTTTTATCCTTGCTTATATACCTTAAAGGGTATAATTAGAGCAAACAGCATTCTGCCTATACCCAATAAGGTGTATCGATGACGCAAGTATTGGTTCAATTTATCAAGAAACGCCGTAAACAGCTGGGTCTGACCCAGCGGGACCTGGCGGATCGTGCGGGGGTCGGCCTGCGATTTGTTCGCGAACTTGAGCAGGGGAAAGAGACGATTCGACTGGATAAAGTCAACCAGGTGTTAGCCTTGTTCGGCCATGAGATGGGGCCGTTACCGCAAACAAACCGGAGGCCGGATGGAACGTAGCGCGCTGGTATTATGGCAGGGAACACCCGCCGGTATCCTTTCTGAAAAGGAAGAGGGATATGTCTTCCAATATCTCGACACATACCGGGAAAGTGCTTCCCGCCAAGCGATCAGTTTCACTTTGCCGCTTCAGGAAGCGCTATTTGTCAGCAAAACCATGTTTTCATTTTTTGACGGATTGATTCCCGAAGGATGGTTGTTGGATGTCGCTCAAAAAACCTGGAAGCTGGACCCGCGTGATCGCATGGGGCTGTTGCTGACTTGCTGCAAGGATTGCATCGGCGCCGTATCCATTGTGCCGAAAGAGGAAAAAAGCGAGTGACGAAAGCGAAGTGCTTAATCTGTAATGGATACATGGAGGATTCGAATGCCGGCTACCATGCCTCCTGCTGCAAGGAATTATTCGGTCAACCGACGGCTCCGGATCTGCCCTACGCGTATTCCGAATTAAACGAACTGGCGAAGAAGATCGTGATGAGCCGGATTACGGTCCCCGGTGTGCAGGCCAAACTATCTTTGCATTTTAACAGTAGCCTGAAAGGACCCGGCCGATTCACCTTGGTTGGCTTATGGGGAAATTATATTTTGAAACCCCCCATGGATGCCTACCCGTTTATGCCGGAAATTGAAAATCTGACGATGTGTTTGGCAAATTTCTTCGGCATAGCCACAGTATCACACGGCCTGATTCGCCTGAAATCCGGGGAACTGGCCTATATCACTCGCCGAATCGATCGGTTGCCGGATGGTAGAAAACTCCATATGGAAGATATGTGCCAGCTGAACGAACGACTTACGGAAGACAAATATAAGGGCTCCATGGAGCAAATCGGAAAAATCGTAAAAAAGTATTCTTCCAATCCCCTATTTGATTGTATCCGGCTTTTTGAAGTAACGTTATTCTCCTTCCTGACGGGGAATGCCGATATGCATCTGAAAAATTTCTCACTGATCTACCCGGTTAACGGAATGGTGCAACTCTCCCCGGCTTATGATTTAATCGCAAGCAGGTTGTTAATTTCCGAAAAAGATGACCCGGAAGAAATGGCCTTGACAATGAACGGCAAAAAAAGAAGAATCGTCTCAAGTGATTTTAAAAAATTTTCGGAAAATTTAGGACTGAATGAAATACAGTTTCAGAATATCAGGAAAAAATTTGCAAAAAAAATGCACACCATTGGGTCTCTTCTCGAAAACACGATGCTGCCGGATGAAAAGGCGCACGACTTCATTGCCCTCATTACGGAAAGAGCCTTGAGGATAGGGTTGATGTAGCCCGGCCACAGGGTCACACCCATTAAAATAAAGCCGTTTTCGTTTGTTTTGTTGATTCCGCCGATGCTGTGTGTTCCTATGCATAAGCGCGGGAACACACCATGGTTGATTATCAACAGTTCCGGTTGATCCAAATCATACCCTCTTGACGGCAAGCGAGGTGTTGCCGGAAGAGCTTCTGGCAAACCCGTTACCCGGACGGTATGGAGGGTCAACATTGCGCTTTGTCGATGCCTTTGATATAGGCTTACAGGCTGGGGGGATGGCTGATCTTGTTTTTTATTGATGAAAACCATCCGGAAAACGTTCAGATAATAAACTGAAGCAAATGCGATTCGACCTTAAAAAAATATTTCAGGAAAGTATTACGGTTCAGATTTTCACCGTTTTCACGCTATTGATTTTTTCCATATCCGCCTCGTTCAGCACTCTTGCCGCTTATAACCAACAAAAAACGCTCCTGGGCAATTTGCAGGAAAACGGGGAGTTGTTGACAACATCCCTCGCCTTCGGGTGCCGCATCGGAGTCTTCACTGAAAATATTGGATTTCTCAG
Source organism: Pseudomonadota bacterium (assembly GCA_043797445.1). Classification (GTDB taxonomy): domain Bacteria; phylum Desulfobacterota; class Desulfobacteria; order Desulfobacterales; family JAFDDL01; genus JAZDPP01. The sequence continues at coordinate 18,888 of JAZDPP010000159.1, read as the reverse complement.
CGCACCCATTGAAGGGGTCCTCCAGCAGGACGATGTGATGGAAGTCAGCATTTTCAACAATAAAGGAAAGCTTCTCCTTCAAAAATTCGGAGCTGATCAGGACACCGGCCGGGGACGAGCCACCGTACCGCCCTCGCTTATTCCTGAGGATTTTTTCCGTGAATCACGAATGACCAGTTCCATCAAATGCCAAGACCATAACGATTGTATCCTGTTTTGGGCGCCCGTAATGCCGGGCAGCGATTTTAGCGTCACGACACCATTTTTTGAAGAGTCGAACCGTTTGCAACCCGAGAAAACCCCTCTCGGTTTTATCCGGATATGCATTAGTAAAGCCTCGGTCAAAAAACAACTTACAACCATTTTGTTGAAAGATTTTTTCGTTTGCCTCTGTTTCTTACTCCTTGGCACCTTCATCACCTATTTCCTGGCCACTCGCATCACCCGGCCCTTGAAACGGTTAACTCGGGGAGTCAGCATCTCCGGGGAGGAAGGGCTTTTGCAGAAATTGCCCGTGGAAAGCGGAAATGAAATCGGAAAGCTTACCGTGGCGTTCAACAGGATGTTCGTTTCGCTGAAAGCTCACTTAAAGCGTGAAATAGATCACGCCAGAGAGTTGACCCATGCCCGAAATCTCGCCGTGCTGGGGACAGCGGCCGGAAAAGTAACCCACGAGGTGGGAAATCTCATCAACAATATCGGGTTGGCCATACTGCTTCTGAAAAAAGAAGCGCTCAGTGAACGTGGCCGAAACGCCCTGGAGGTTCTGCATAGGGAATCCGATCGGGTCCGGCAATTTACTCGCAATTTCCTGCAATTTGCCAAAAAGATCGATCTTTATCCTGAAAAAAAATCACTGAACGCTATTTTGGAGGATCTTAAGGAAGTTCATCAATTGTCGGCGGCGCAGCGCAATATCCAAATAGAGGTTGATTATTCCGAGGCGACGCAGCCGGTGTTTGCGGATCACCGTCTCTTGTATCAGGCGCTGAATAACCTGGTAAAAAACAGCATTGAAGCGATCGATGGGGAGGGCGGCCGCATCACTATACGCGCCAATGCGCAACACGAAACGCTTATCCTCTCGGTGGCCGATACCGGCGTCGGCATGACAGACGACACGAGGATGAAAATATTTGAACCCTTTTTTACCACAAAAGGAAAGGGGGGCACCGGCCTGGGCATGACCATCACCCATAGTATTGTCGAGGCCCATGGCGGCCGAATTGAATGCCGGAGCGAAGAGGGCAAGGGGACCGAGTTCGTCATCCACATGCCGTTACGCTAACGCCGGATGCCGCAACCGATACGAATTCCAACCGCAATAAGAACGGCTAAGCTTTTCAGGAGATATCCCTAAGATGGTGGATCCTAAATTACTGACAAAATATCAGGGTCAGGCGATAATGCTGGCCAACAAGGTCAAGAAACGATTTAAGCACCTTTATAAGCGTTTTAAGAATCAACATATTGACGTCTTCAGACTTTACGATTGGGATATTCCCGAAATTCGGGCGGCTGTCGACTGGTATGCCGGACATCTCGTTATTGCCGAATACACGCGATTGCAGTCAACAGCGCAATGGCTCCCGATGATGGGAGCGGCCGTTGCGGACGCTCTCGAAGTTCCAGCCGAAAACATTCATCTTAAAGAACGGCGCACCGGGAAACTCGATGGGAAAAGATATGAACGCATCGATCATACGGAAAAAAAAATGATCGTTTCCGAACGGGACCTGAAGTTTTTTGTAAATCTTTACGATTATGTCGACACCGGGCTTTTTTCCGATCACCGAAACACCCGGCAAATGGTAAGAGAGGCGGCCCGGGGCAAGGATTTTTTAAACCTTTACTGCTACACTGGATCCTTCTCCTGTTATGCGGCAAAAGGGGGCGCTCGCAGCACGGTCTCTGTCGATCGATCTGATACCGCTATCCGCTGGGCAAGAGAGAATATGGACCTGAACGGGATTTCCGAAGAAGAAAATACGCTTTTCCAGGCACATGCATTCGACTTTTTGGCAAAGGCCAGGCGCAAGCATCAACTGTTTGACCTCGCGGTCGTGGATCCCCCCTCATTTTCAACCAGCAACAGCAAGAAAGACGATTTTGATATTGTTTATGATCATCCCATACTGCTCAAAGCGGTTGTTGAATTAATGAGGCCGGATTCGACCATTTTCTTCTCAACAAACCACCAGGCGTTTGAATTTTACGTGGATGAGTTGGGCGTCACCGATGCGACGGAAATCACCTCCGTCACCATTCCGGAGGACTATATCAGCAAGAAAAAGACGATTCATCGCTGCTGGAAAATTACGGTGTAAGAAACGGTGCTTTCAATCGGTTCCCGGCTCCCGGCTCGGATTTCTTCCTTCTCTCGCGCTGGTAGGCGCTGCAGGCGGCCACCAGATGCGTCGCCACCTCGGGGCAACTGCCGAAGTGGAGATGAAAATAGCTCCCCAGCGTCTGCCGGTGGAAATACCCCTCCGTGGATCTGACGCTTCCGGACCGATCGCTAACCCGATACACGACGCCATCGGTTTTTCGAGAATCATCGACGATTTGCGAATAGTGAAACTCGTGTCCCCGGAGAGAAATGCCGGCCGGACCAAGCAGCGTATCCGTTAAAAGTGTAATTTCCCGGTAGCCCAGGGCCTTCAGACGACCCGACATTCGAATGGAAAACGGAAAGCAACCCACCAGGGGACGCGCTCCGCCGTTTTGATCCATCAATTCGCGGCAAAGGTACATGAACCCGCCGCACTCCCCGTAAATCGGCATTCCGGCGTTGCTGTACCGGTGAATATCGGTGATAAGGCCGTTATTTTCCGAAAGCATCCCGGCATGCAGCTCCGGGTATCCGCCACCGATGTAGAGACCGTCGAGATCGTCGGGAAGACGGGAATCGGCAATTGGAGAAAAAAAGACAAGCGTGGCGCCGGCCTTCTCCAGCAATTCCAGATTGTCCTCATAATAAAAGCAAAAGGCCCGATCCCGGGCGATGCCGATGCGTACAGGGGAATCCGCCTTTTTTTCAGGATCCGATATTTCTTCGAATGCGATGAACCGCTCCGGCAGTCTTTCGAGAAGCGCGTCCATATCGATGCTTTTTTGAATGAGCTCGGCAAGGAGATCAGCCGCTTTGCCCTCCAGGCAATGGTCTTCCGGCGTGAAAAGCCCCAGATGGCGCTCCGGAATGGCGATATCGGGCTCCCGGCGAATACCGCCGAAACACGGCATCCCGACCTCGCCTTCAATGGCCTCTTTTAAAAGGGCGAGATGCCGGGAGGAGCCCACGCGATTGAAGATAACACCGGCAAAGGCGAGATTCCCGTCAAACCGTTCAAATCCCTGGATCAGCGCCGCGGCGCTTCTGGCCATGCTTCGGGCATCCACCACGAGGACGACCGGAAGATCCAGCCATTTGGCCATCTGGGCGGTGGAGCCGGCCTCGGACCGGCCGTCATAGCCGTCAAAGAGGCCCATGACGCCTTCTACAACCGCGATATCCGCCGTTTGCATCCGCCGGTTAAACGAGACCTCATTATAGGCCCTGCTGAGCATCCACCCGTCGAGATTTCGACAGACCCGGCCGGTCACGCGGGTATGATGGCTGGTATCGATGAAATCGGGGCCGATCTTAAACGGCGCCACCCGCATCCCTCGCCGCTTCAATGCGGCCATGATCCCGAGAGTGACGGTGGTCTTACCCACGCCGCTGTGGGTTCCGGCAATCACAAGCGCTTTAACGGGTTTCATTCGCGCCTCCCGCAATTCCGCTCCGCCTTCCACTGATCCGAAAGCCATTCCAGTGAGGTGCTCAACTTATTGAAAGAAAAGACCTCCACGGAAACAATTCCCTTAAACTGCCGCAGAAGGGTAAGAATCTTCTCCCCCCTCTCCGGAGAAAGCCGGTCCAGCGACACGTGATCCATCAACGTGTACCCCTCCGGATCACTCGCACCATGACAACACACGCCCTGCTCGCTCACAGAGTGCCCGCAGACACCATGCAAATGCATAATGGAAATAATATCCGCGTATTCGGCATAAAGCGTCACCACATCCACGCCCCTTATCATCGAATGCCCGGTATCGAGACATATGCTTAAGTCCAGCGCCCGAACCACATCGCCGATCCATCGAAAGGGGTAAAAAAGTGTTTCGATGGAAAGCGACCGGGTGGATATCCCGGATATCTTGAGCAATTTCAAAAGCCCCTCCCGATTGCAGGCCCGCCATTCTTCTATCAGCCCTGGAGTGCTTTCCACTCTGTCAAAGGGAAGATGAAGGGTCCAGGTGGAAGGCATCAAGGGAGAAGTCAGGGCGATAACCCGGCTCAGCGTCTCGACCGCCTCCCGCCGCCCCGAGCCGATGGGGTCGCTCAATGAGATATCGGAAGGAAGATGAACATTGTAGGTTAGGGAATACGCCCTTGCCAAAACCGAAAGCTCCCGAATCTCCTCGGGGGAAGGAAAACAGCTTTCCGAATGGCTCTCCAGAAACAGAAGTTCAATCTCATCGACATACGGTCCGATCATTTCGGCATTCGTGCACCAATCCGCGGGATAGATATAGGACGGCGCCGCGAGGCGAAACGGATACGCTTTTTTGTAAGATGATTTAAGTTTCTCGAATGAAAACATCTTGTTCGTCCTATAGTAGTTGTATTCCCCAAACAACCGCACTCCATAGGAGAGAGGAGAGCAGCATGAGAGCGCAGGCCTTTTCTATGCGAGAACCATCCGCTTCCCCGAACCGGACGCCGATATATGGCTTTTCCACCAACCGTCCCTGGTAATAATTCGGCCCTCCCAGTTTGATGCCCAAAGCGCCCGAAAAAGCGGCCTCGGGCCATCCGGAGTTGGGACTGGCATGGCGCTTTCCTTCGGAAAGAGCCGTCCGGAATGTCTGCCACCCTCTCCTTCCAAGCAATTGCGCGGCCAGAGAGATAACCGGAACGGATAACCGGCCGGGAATAAAATTGGCGATATCGTCTATTCGCGCGGCCGCCTTCCCGAAGTCGATATAGGTTTCATTTTTATACCCGACCATGGAGTCGAGGGTGTTCACCATCTTAAAGGCCATACAGAGCGGCGCGCCGCCGATCAGGGCAAAAAAGAGGGGGGACATCACCCCATCCACGAAATTTTCCGCCACGGTCTCAACCGCCGCCCTTGAAACGCCTGACACACCGAGCCCCTGAACATCACGCCCCACAATGAGCGATAGCCTCTCCCTCGCCCTTTCGAGCTGGTTCGCCTCCAAGGCGGCCCCGACCTCTCTTGCCGCCTTTTGAAGGGAGTTGATCGACAGGCAGTAGTATATCAGCACGATTTCAATGCCTGTTTTCAATAAGGGATGGACAACGCCCGCCACCGTGACGAGAAGAAAAGTACTCCCCCACGTCAGCAGAATCAGAAACAGGGCAAAGAGCAGCCCGGATCGTCCGAGCCTCCGGGACCCGGATCTGAAGCGGGGCTCAAAAAAGCGGATGGCGAAACCCATCCATCGAATCGGATGAGGCAGGCCATGCGGATCTCCGATCACTAAATCAAGTACCAGGGCCAAGGGAAAAATCATCCCGGAAAAGGAGGGTTCCATCAAAACACCTGCCCGGTTAAAGTGATGGTTTCAGCGATTTCTTCCATCCGCGTCGAACAAAAATTGCGAAGCATCTCGACAACCGCATGGTTTGCGGGTGTTTCTTTTAGCGATATCCGAATAAACCGGTTTGAAAGGCCAAAAAAATTGGAGCATTTCCGAATCAGTATCCTTTTTTCGCCAAGATAATGATAAACTTTTTCAGCCGAAAACGGTGCCGGCAACTTCACCAGGCAAAAGGAGGCTGCCCCCGGAAAGGATATCATACCGGGTATCCCCGCAAGCGACGCGGAGAGCTGCCTCATTTCGGAAGAAATATAGGCGCGGGATTTAAGGATATGCGCTTCGACTGCGGAAACGTGCCTCAATAAAAACCGGACCGCCGCCTGGGCGAGCGCGTTCACGCTCCACGGCAGCTGAAATCGCCTCAGTCTTGAGATGATGTCAGGGGACGCGATGACAAAGCCGACTCTCAGCCCCGGGATGGCGAATATCTTGGACATGGAATGGAGCACGATGACATTGGGAAGTCGCCGCTGAATAAGCGTTTCCCCCTCCGCTGTCGGAACAAAAGGCATATAGGATTCATCAATGACAAAGAGCGTATCGGAAAACCGCCGGCAAAGCCGTTCCATTTCGCCCGAGGGGATAAGCGTGCCGGTGGGATTGTTGGGGTTGCAGATAAAAACGAGATCGGCGCCGGAAATACTTCGGGTCGCCCTTCCGATATCGGGCTGAAAAAGCGCGGCCTCTTCGGCCATCTCCCAGCCGCAGGAGATATCGTGCATGGCACAGGCATCGGCGTAGTCCGCATAGGTGGGACCGAAAACGAGGGGATGCCGGGTCTTTAATGCCAGGGGGAGCATGTAGATAAACTGGGTCGTGCCGTTTCCGGCCAGCACCGTTTCGGGAGAAATCCGGTAATGCGCGGCAAAATCGGTGATCAGCGATGCGGCATCCGCCTCGGGCAAAGCTTCGATGACGGACAGCTGACTTCGAATATGGGTCATCAGCGCCGGCGGGGGACCCAGTGGGTTGATATTGCTGCTCATATCCGTGATGTCGCCCGGATCACACCCTATCCGCAGGGCCAGTTCGTTACGATTTCCCCCATGCCCCGTAATCATAATGCCCCTCCCATGGCAGCCACCAGAAAGAGCCCGGCCTCGCAGATTTCATTCATGGCCCCGAGCATATCGCCGGTAATGCAGTTTATCCGCCTTTTATAAAAGAGAATAACGCCGCCGGTCAGCAGAAAAAACCCACCGATCATAAAAATCCCCTTCCCGCCCATAAAAAGCGAGAAAAAGACCGGCAATGAGAGGCCCCAGAAGGAAGACCCGGGTATCCGGGAAGAAAAAAAATCCTTTCCGGTCCCATCGTCCCGACCGTAAACCAGAAACCGCGTCCCGAAAAGCAGACTGGTTCGAGCGAATGCCGGCACGACCAACAGGGCGATCATGCGCCCCGTATCAACGTCGCTGAGCGCCCCCCACTTAACCGTGAGACCGAAAAAGATCGCGACCACGCCCATGGCGCCGATCCGGCTGTCTTTCATGATGGAAAGCGCCTTTTCTTTCGGCCGGCTTCCATACAACCCGTCGGCCGTATCGCCCAGACCGTCCAGATGCAAAGCGCCGGTTACCCAAGCGAGAAAGAGAACATCCAGCAGCGAGGCAATGGATCCGGCCCAAAATAATCCTATAAGCGCATCAAAGCAGGCCAGCAGAGCGCCGATACAGAGGCCGACCACCGGAAAGAAAGGAAGCATTTTATCCGGCCGAAACGCTTCGTTTTCCCTCAAACGAAAGACCGTTAAAAATTGAAGCGCCGAAATGAACCCGCTCATCCGTCTTTTTCCCCTTTGATCGTCATGGGAATCCCGGCAACCATGTAAATCACCCGGTCCGCCACGGCAGCGATCCGTTGATTCGCGACGCCGGCCGCATCCCGGAACAGGCGGGCCAGCCGGTTTTCCGGTACGATACCGGCCCCGACTTCGTTTGCAACCAGAATGACCGGACACCTTGCCCCGGAGAGCGCCAAAATGAGATTTGTCAGGGCTTCATCCATCGTGTGCTTATCTTCCGAGACCATCAGCAGGTTATTGATCCAGAGCGTGAGACAATCGACAAGAAGCACCGTATTCTCTCCGTCATGGTCAGAAATGGCTTGCGGTAAATCGATCGGAACATCCACGGTTTTCCAGGCGCCGTCTCGTTGCGCCTTGTGGCGGGCGACCCGTTCTTTCAGCTCATCATCGAACGGGACACAGGTGGCAATGAAAATTTGCCGGGAGCCACGCTTCTGCGCCAGCTGCAGGGCATGGTGGCTCTTGCCGCTTTTACACCCGCCGATCACCAGTGTTATCTTTTTCAACTTTTTTCTCCCATTGATTCTATGCTTGAGGAGTGAACTTCAAAATTCGATCCATATCCATATGCGCCTCGAAATGCGCCGCTAAAAGATCATAATCCCGATCCCGGGCAACCACCCCGTGCACGGGGGAAGGCGTTAATCCCCTGATGCCGATTCTCTCCAACCATTGGGAAACAATCTCCGGCTGATCAAAAAAACCGTGGATATAGGTGCCCATGACGCTGCCCGTATCATTGATGCACCCCTCGTCGCTTCCACTCCCGGATTCGTTTTTTTGAATCACTCTCAACAAGGACGCGCCGCCCCTCCGTTCGGTTTGTCCCATATGAATTTCATACCCCTCACCTTCCACGCCGTCCCATGAAAACCGGGTACGGCTGGTCGTTTTGGGCGCCACGAGCCGCGTTTCAACCGGCAAAAGTGAAAGCCCATCGCTGCTGCCGGGCGCCCCCTCAATACCGTCCGGATCATGAACTCTTCGGCCCAGCATCTGATATCCGCCGCAAATTCCCAGGACAGGACCCCCTTCTGAAGCAAACGCTTCGATGCGCCTGTTCCAGCCGCTCTCGAAAAGCCACCTTAGATCGTGGCGGGTGTTTTTTGATCCCGGCAAAATCAGCGCGGAAAACGCCCCGAGGTCCCGGGGGGGCTCAAGGTAATGAACGGACAGGCCCTTCACCGCAAACAGGGGGTCAAAATCGGTAAAATTTGCAATATGCGGAAGGCGAATCACCGCCACCGCGGGCGTTTTGATCCGATCCGGCGTCAGGACTTCAGGGGACTCGATCACCACCGAATCCTCGGCTTCGATTCGAAAATGATGGAACCAGGGCAGAACGCCGAACACGGGTTTTCCCGTCTTCTTTTCGATCCACGACACCCCGTCTTTAAATAGGGAAAGATCTCCCCGAAACCGGTTGATGATAACGCCGCAAATCCGCTCCCGGCGTTCCGGTGACAAACACGCCAGCGTTCCGACAATCTGGGCAAAAACCCCACCCCGATGAATATCGGCCACCAGAATAACGGGGGCATCCGCAAATTCGGCCATTCTCAGGTTGACGATATCTCTATCGATGAGATTAACTTCGGCGCAGGACCCGGCGCCCTCCATCACGATAAGATCGAACTGGTCGCGAAGGTGATTCAAGGCCTCACAGGCGGTGCTGAATAGCCCGGTTTTGTGCCGGTAATAATCCGATGCCGTCCGGTTGTCGAGCACCTGCCCCATGAGCACAACCTGAGAGCCAAGATCGCTGGTGGGTTTTAAAAGGATCGGGTTCATCTCGACCCGAGGCGCAATCCGTGCCGCCTCCGCCTGCACGATCTGCGCGCGTCCCATCTCGAGACCGTCGGGTGTCACCCCGGAATTGTTCGACATGTTTTGAGCTTTAAACGGCGCCACGCGGATTCCCCGATTCGAAAGCACTCTGCAGAGCGCCGCGCAGATCACGCTTTTCCCCACATCCGATCCCGTCCCCAATACCGCCAGGCACGGAGCTTTCCCGAAACGATCTTTTTTCAATTCAACGCCTTCCCGGCATCGCCCGCCCGCTAAAATAAAAACAGCCTTTCAAGACGAAAATCCTGAAAGGCTGCACCCAGTTCACTTAGGCCTTACAAATCGCGACCAATACCACGTCTGAAACACCGCAGACTTCCGGATTGGATTTAAGGCAGGTCTTCTGGCTCCCTCCCCTGCTTCGCGGCCTTCCCGATCTCAATTCATTGAGACAGTGGCGTATGGTACGAGCAGGTTTCCTTATTACGTTCATAAAGGAGAGGTTACAGCGGCGGGACCGCTCCCGGCTTCAACGGGATTCCCTATTAAGCGTCAGCACCTTTAATAAAGCTCATATAGGGAACCGTGCCTGTTGTCAAGATGCTTGTTGATACCACACCCGCCTTTTTTAGCCGCTCGCAACATCTATCCGATCTTGACAAAACACCGAATAAGCGTATAGTCTGGGCACGATGATAGATAACAACATCCAAAGCGACCTTGAGCTGCGGGCAACGCCTTGGAACGACAGGAGAAAAGAACGATGCCGGTTTATGAATTCGAGTGTCCCAAGGATGGTACCATCATAGAAAAATTTGTTCGAATTGGAACTGATAGTGTTGAATGCCCGGAATGCCATGGAAAAGCCAGGAAAATCATATCCAAATGCACCTTTTCCCTCAAGGGTGGCGGATGGTATGCGGACGGGTATGCGGCAAAAAAATGATTTAAGGCATTTCGATCCAGTTCCCACAGCGGGTCGTCCATGTCCGTGAGCACAAGCAGGCGTAAGGTATCCGGCTCCCAACCCGGTCATTCATTTTCAGCAATTATTCTTCCTTCACCCGGATAAATGGCCAATTCATCCTCAGCTTCGGTATTTGCCGGCGACGCCGGCCATTTGCCGGGCTGAGGCTCCGGTCCCTCAAGAGTGATGGCCGAAGGGTGTTTATCCTTCATTTTGGGGGTCATTCGAATGTTGATAGCCGGAACGTTATAGCTGAACTCAACCGGAATATTGTTGGGATCGAAGGAGTAGATGGAATAAATAAAGCCGTGGTCAATGATTTCTGAGACCCAGAAACCGGCGGCCGTGAGGTTTTTCGATATCTCTACCAGATCGGAAATCTCGTTAACGCCGATCGATACATGATCAAAAGCGACAGGCCCTTTGACCGGCGCCCCATGATCCTTGTCCGGAATTTTTCCAGCATCCGGCCATTCAAAAAAAGCAATCAGATCCGTGGAGGAAATTTCGAAAAAATAATGCCGGTACCCTTCCCTGCCGAGTCCGGCAACCAGCCGCATTCCAAGAAGATCCCGCCAGTAACGAATGGTCATGTCCATATCCCCCGTTACCATGGCCAGGTGATTGATACCGTTGTATGCCGGCATATCGCCTCCCGCTCTTCAACAGAGAATTATTTGTTTTTCATCTTCATGGCAATCAGCATGCTCATTCTCAGGCGATTCAGCGATTCCTGAAGATCACCGATTTCATCATGCCTTGTTGCAACTATCTCATACTGCAGATTCTTGCCGCGAGCCAGATTGTCGGCGCTGTCGGCAAGAACCTTGATCGGCGCCAAAGAATAGCTGACGATGACAGTGGTTAAAAAAATGGAAAGAACGAGGATAGCACCCATAATCGTCAGAAGTGTCAGCATCAATTTTCTCTTCGCGATATTAATCGTTGTCAGCTCGATACCGATTCTAAATCCTCCCCAGTGTTTCCCCTTAACCATGATGGGCGAAGAAATATCCCACATAACCTGTCCGGTGTCCCTGAGATAAATCTGTTGAAAACCTTTTTCGGTATTCTGAGCGGCTTTCAACCCTATCGGATCATTAAAGAGGCGTTTGGTCCGGTTGCCGACCTTGTCTGACTCGGCATCACCGGTAATCTGCTTTTGGAATGGGGTATTATGGGTGGGCAAGTAGCCATTCTTATCCACCGCAACTGCAAAAACGACACTTTTATCCAGCAGGAATTCGTCCTGCAAGCTGAGAATGGTTTTATCCATGTAGGCGTCATACTTGGTATGGTACTTCGGGGGGACGAAATTACCGATTGGCACATAGTTCACATCAAAGGCATCCGCGACTGAAAACACGCCATTATCGATGGCTTCATCCAGGATCTTACCGATCATCTTCGCCCCGATTATCGATTGCGTCTGTCCCCGGAGGAACAGTTCCGCTTCCAGACTTGCGCTTTGTTTGTTTATGAGGATGTACGTTCCGATAACCATCACGATAAGGATAAAGGAATTAACCAGGATAGATACCTTGACACCAATTTTTCCGGTAATGAAATGAATCATATTATTCTATTCCCCTTGCAAAATGCGTGAACAACAGTATCCGGGGCTCGACATCCCCTTTTTTCTCATTGTTCAATTATTGAAACGTGTATATCTTATTTCATATTTTTAATCTCTTGAATCATCAGCCGCTTGAACTCGGCACGTTGTTTTCCTCCGGGTATTTCTTTCGCCACTTCGTAGATAAAATCCGCAACCTTGGCTTGGGGAATTCTGGATGCCTTAAAATTCATCTTTTCCGCCGTCTCATCCGCCAGCATTTCTCCCAACGGACCCACCAGGTTCACAAGTACTTCCTTGAGATGGGCGACAAAAGAATCAGTCGCATAGATGATATCTTCTTTTACCTCTTCAATGAGCTTAAGCTTGAACAATTTCATTAGCGTCTTTTTAAAGACAGCCGGATCCATTTTGGTTTGTCTAACAATTTGGAGAACTGTTTTGCTTTCCTCGATCGCCATGAGGACTTCCAACATATCGGCATCGAAATCGAAGGTTTTATTGCTGCTTGAAGAAAATGTCGTTTTCCTGAACCGGGCGTCCTGAAGTTTTGTCACTGTTCCATCCCTTCGCAAACTAAAAATATTTAACCCCGTAACGGGATAAGTGTCTTTACGAAAAAATTCCCGCGGAAAAAGCGCGGATTTTTTTTCTAAGGCACTGAATATAAGAGGATAGTACTTGAATTCCCGCTTGAGAAAGTCCTGACCGGACGACTTCTTGACCCGAAGGTCCGCCCCGCCGGCCGGGAACGGTGTCGACGGAGCGATGAAAAACGGTACCAAACATCCCAACGGCAAATTGCTGTTTATGAATATGTTAGGGATAAAAAAATGATGGAAACAGGGTCATGTATACACAATAAACATTGTAAAGTCAAGGTGAAAGCAGATCAAATCCGGACCCTTGATAAACGATGTTGGGTAAACTCCATTGGATCATTATCGCAAGACTATCCGGAACGTGGGCCCGTATAACTGGAGTTGATTTATGGAAAATCATTTCTCCCCAAAGGCATCCATGAGAATCCCCGGGGCGCTGTGGCCTGAATTGGCAAGCGTCCTTACCCGCGCGATGGACAGGCCCTCACCGTGGCCTTCCCCGGTTCCCGAAAAATCCCAGGCGCCGGTGGTTTCATCAAAACGGGAACTTCCGTCGGTTGTCGGGAAAAGTGAAGATGAATTTGCTTACATCGACGAAATAGACCCGGAGGAACTGGAGGCGATGATCAGAAAGGAGATTGGGTAACAGATTGCTTGCCAGCCATTAAAAACAGCAAACCGGAACCCGAGCTTCCTCATGGCTGAAGCGATTTATAGCGATAGATGCGATTGCCCTGCCCTATTCCCGGGATTTGGTTGACAACGGCTTGTTCCTCCTTCATGCTCCAAGTATTGTTCAAACCCAATAGATAATAGGTCAGTATCGCCACCATGAAAACCAACGTCAAAGTCCTTTTCGCTCTCACCCTGGTTCATTTTACCGGCGATTTTTACAGCTCCTTCACAAGCCCGCTCTTTCCCCTGTTCGTTGAAAAATTGGGCTTGTCATTGACCCAGGTGGGTGTCATCGCCGGTGTAAACCGCATGTTGGCCTTTATTGTGCAACCCTCCGTGGGATACCTGGCCGACCGTAATCCCACGCGCGGTTTCATCATGGTGGGATTGCTCATGCCGGTCATTTTCATTCCTCTGTCCGGTTTGGCGGTCGGATTCTGGTCACTTTTGATTGTGATCGCTCTCGGATCGATCGGTTCTTCCATGTTTCACCCCTCGGTAACCGGCATGGTGCCGCTGTATTCGGGAAACAAAGCCGGGTTAGCCATGTCCGTGTTCAATACCGGCGGGACCCTTGCCTTTGGTCTGGGTCCGCTGTTTATCACCTGGTATGCGGCACGATTTGGCTTAGGAGCCTTACCCATGACCATGATCCTGGGGTTCGCGGTGACCTTTTATCTCTATCTGGCAGTGCCGTCCCCCAAAAGTGAAGGCCTGCGACGCCTCGGTTTTTTCAAGTCGGTGCGGGAGGCGCTGGGATCAGCCTGGAAGACGGTGGTACTGATTTGGATGGTGATGGTACTGCGAGCCATTGTGGGTCAGTCCTTTCTTACCTTCATGCCGGTCTTGTATGTACAAAAAGGGTATTCGGTGATGTTTGCCGGTGTTATTTTCTCCCTGTTCACAGTGGCCGGCACCCTGTCCGGCCTTTTGTCCGGACATCTTTCAGATCGGATCGGTTTTAAACCCATTTTTATCATTTCTCATCTGCTTATGGCCCCGGCGCTCCTGCTGTTATTGTATCTGCAAGGTACCTGGGTCTATCTGGGGGCTATAATTTCCGGTGCCGTGGTGCTGGCGTCCCTGCCGCTTGGAGTGACCATGGCGCAGGCTTTGGCACCCAAAGGCAGATCCATGGTAGCCAGTTTGATGATGGGGTTTGCCTTTGGCTTTGGCGGCGCGATTTCTCCCCTGGTAGGCAAAATGGCCGACGTGTATTCCATCCATAAGGTACTTACGGTTATAGCACTCGTGCCGCTGTTATCTCTGCCGATAATATTTTATTTTCCCAAAACCCGCACCGGATAAATATCCCCTGCAGTGATAAAAAACACGAGGCTCAGCCCGAGCGCGACCATAGGAAAAACTGCACCCAATTCTTGCTCACAAAGAGGCAACATACGAAATCCCGCCAAAACCCGAAACCAACTTGCACCTTTACAATCCCCATAGATAATGGTACGCAATTTGCCAGCTTCATCGGACGGCCAAGTCCAACAAGTTTTATCCATAATCCCGCATGGTAATTCGTGGTTTGTAGTTTTTAAAACCGTTTTTTGAGACTTGGGCGTCGTTGCATTCTTGTTCTGCGGGACTACGGATAAAACTCTATACGTTGTGCCCCCAAATAGAGACGGTCTCATCTAAGGGACTCGGAAAATACCAATATACCGTTTATCCTGCTCTTGCTCTTGCTCTTAATCTTAATCGTGCCTACTGGATCAAGAGCATGATTAAGAGCAAGAGCAAGAGCAAGAGCAAGAGCAAGAGCAAGAGCAAGAGCAAGAGCAAGAGCAAGAGCAAGAGCAAGAGCAAGAGCAAGAGCAAGAGCAAGAAGAATGCCATTGCTGGTATATTAGCAAATTCGATCTCCCTAAGCTGATCTACGTTCCATTCAGACAACCTCTGGGCACAAGATCGTCCGTCTTGCTCCTACGAAACCAGAGCCAACAAATGCATCCAGCCGACGCAAAAAATAACGCGGCTGATGCCTGCGTTCGTTGCTGGAAATACCATAAAACCAATTAGTTCAAAAAAATATGATTGACTGTGCCCTTTGGTTAGTTTATACTGCGAAATATAAACTTAAGCATTGGGGGCCTATTTTATGAAAGCAACTGCAAAAGACCTAAGATTTAACTCGAAAGAATTAATAGACTCTGTAAGCAGGGGCGAAGAAGTCGTTATCACTTTTCGCGGAAAACCATGTGCCAAACTTGTTCCCTATCACGAAGAAAAAAAGCAGGCGGGAAAAAATGAACTGTTCGGTATATGGCGAGATAATGACATTGTTCAGAATGTTGACGAATACATTAGAACATTAAGAAAAGGAAGATTTTAATGGTTATCGATACTGACGTTATTATCTGGTACATGAGAGGTAATGAAAGAGCATATCAAGCCATTGAAAATTCGAGTAATTTTTTTATATCTGTCGTGACGTATATGGAACTCGTTCAAGGTTTAAGGAATAAAAAGGAGTTAAACCAGTTACGAAAAGCAATTCATAGCTGGAAAGCCCGTATTTTATATATATCGGAAGAGATATCTACAAAAGCTATGTTCTATGTCGAACAACATTTTCTCAGTCATTCCATGGAACTATCAGATGCATTAATTGGAGCTACAGCAATCGCATACGGTCTTTCTATTCTCACAGGAAACGACAAGCATTACAGAGTGATTAAAGATATTCAAATCAAGAAATTTACGCCATGACATTAAGATAATACATACAAAACAGCGAACATCCCCTTGAACGCCGACTGGCTTTTCCGCTGCGCTTCAAAGCCATCGGGTTAAGGGCAGCGCTATAGACGGCTGAGGTGTTTCGGGAATGGGATATCGTACGACTAAAGGCAGGATGTTTCCCTCATTGGCGACCGTCCTTGTTTGCTTCTCTGTCCTGCGCGTTCAATCCTCCGAATGCCTGCTCTCGGGACATGCACGTGGACCCGGGCAGTCATACGCTGGCAATCACCGTGAACGGCTTTGAGCGGACTTACATTGTCCATGTTCCCGCTGCCTACAGACCGCAAACGCCTGCACCACTGCTGATTATGCTGCAATGAAAAAGAGATATTTCGATGAGTTAAAGGATGGAGAAGATCTTCATTGTCATCCTGTCATAAAGGAGTTATTTCCGTGACCCATCCAGCCTATAAAAACCCGGCACGCCCCGTTGCAGATCGAATCGAAGATCTGCTGAGCCGTATGACCCTTGAGGAAAAAGCCGGGCAACTGAATCAGTGGTATAACCTCGGTCCGGATCAGTATGACCCGGTGCGCCGCGGCGAGATCGGCTCCGGCCTGATGGCCAACAGTTCCACGGCCGGCAATAATCGCCAGGAGCGGGTCTTTGCCAATATTGTCAACGAAATCCAGAAGATAGCGGTCATGGAATCCCGACTGGGCATCCCACTTATTTTCGGACGAGATGTGATTCATGGGTATCGCACGGTCGCCCCCATCCCTCTCGGGATGGCCGCCGCCTGGTCCCCCGAGCTGATTCAGGCCGCCAACACCATCGCAGCCAGGGAAGCACGCGCCGACGGTATCCATTGGGGGTTCTCGCCCATGCTCGATATCGCCCGCGACCCGCGCTGGGGGAGAGTTGCCGAGGGGTTTGGCGAAGACCCCTTTTTGGCAGGGAAACTGGCCGCGGCGGCCGTGAGAGGGTTTCAAGGCAATGAAGAGGACGCGATTCCCCAACAGTTTCCTGCCGATCGTATCGTCGCCTGCGCCAAACACTTTGTCGGTTACGGCGCAGCGGAAGGCGGGCGCGATTACAACACCACCGAAATCACGCGCCAGACACTGCATAACATCTATCTGCCACCCTTCAAGGCCGCGGTAAAATCCGGGTGCGGCACCGTCATGAGAGCATTTCATGATATCGGCGGTATTCCGCTTTCAGCCCATCGCTATCTGCTTAATGATGTGCTTAAGGAACAATGGGGGTTCGGCGGTTTTGTCGTTTCCGATTGGGGGGCGGTAGGGGAATTGATCAATCACGGTATCGCCGCCGACGGCAATCATGCTGCGGAGCTGGCCTGCAACGCCGGGGTGGATATGGACATGTGCACGATGGGTTACCTGATGAACCTGCCCGATCTGGTCCGAGCCGGCAGGCTCTCCGAGTCGCGTCTGAACGATGCCGTGGCCCGGGTACTCCGGATCAAGTTCGCCCTCGGCCTCTTCGAGAGCCCCTACGCCGATCCGAGCGCGTCACAGGCTATCCACCTGTTGCCCGAGTCGCTTGCCGCCATGCGCCAACTGGCAGCCGACAGTATGGTCTTGTTGAAAAATAACGGTGTCCTGCCACTCCGCTCTGAAAAATTGACCATCTGCCTGAGCGGGCCGCTTGCAGACCAGCGCCAGGCGCTGTTCGGCTGTTGGACTCCCGACGGGCAGGAAGAAGAAGTGACAACGCTGAAAGAGGCAATCGCCGGCAGACTGGGCCCCGAAACCCTGCTTCACCTTTATGACTTATCCGATGATGCCCTTAAGATGGCGCGTTCAAGCGATGTGCTGATCCTCGCCCTCGGAGAATCGGCGGGCCGCTCGGGCGAGGATAACTGCACGGCCACCATCGACCTGCCCGCCGGCCAGGAGGCGCTGGTCGAGTCAGCCCGTCGCATGGAAATCCCCATCGTGGCCGTTGTGTTTGGCGGCCGCCCGTTAAATCTCACCCGGGTGACGGACTGGGCCGACGCTGTCCTGTTCGCGTGGCATCCGGGCATAACAGGCGGTCTGGGGGTGGCCGATGTCCTTTTCGGGGATGTGAATCCATCCGGGCGACTGCCGATCACCTTTCCCCGGTCTTCGGGGCAAATCCCGCTTTACTACAATCATCGTCCCACCGGCAGGCCGATGCCTCCCAACAGTCGTCGTCATTCCCGTTATGTCGACTCGCTCGATTCCCCGCTCTTCCCTTTCGGCTTCGGGCTGTCGTACACAACCTACGAATATGGCAATCTGCTAACGTCTCCGGATCCTCAAAAACAGGAAATTTCCGTCACCGCTGAGGTAACAAACACCGGCAACAGGGCCGGAACAACTGTCGCACAATGTTACGTGCGGGATGTCGTAGCCAGTGTGGCACGCCCCGTGCGCGAGCTGAAAGGATTCGAGCGTGTTCCTCTCGAGGCCGGCGAAACGAAAACCATTATGTTCAGACTCGGCCCGGAGGAACTCTCTTATGTGGATGACAACGGCAATGGGGTCCTTGAACCCGGTCGTTTCCAGGTTTGGGTCGGCGGTGACAGCAATGCCGAATTGGGTACGGAATTCGAGATCACCCCGGATTGCCTCATGCAGGGCCTTTAGAATTTCAGGTGGGCGGTGGCCGAGGGTAAAGGTGCCGCCGTTGATGTGGAGATCTATGAGTCTTTTCCCATCCACATCATAGATATAGGGCCCCTCCCTTTTGCCGATGACCATATCAATGCCGATCTCATTAAAGATCCTTATTTTATCCGGGCAGACAAATTTCTTGTTTTTTTCGATGATCCCCGCTTTGAGTTCGCTCACTTCATGCTCTCCTTGTATACAAAGGACAAGTCAAACAGAGCAGACGATTATATCAATGTGACGCGTTACATTATATGTCAAGAAAATTATTTCCTTCCTGAAAAACATGATTTATTGTAAGGTTTGATCTGCCGATGGAAGCCGCTAAAAAACAAGAGCGCACCCCCCAATGAAAAACAATCTGGAAAAGAAAAAAAGAGGGCGTCCGATTCAGCCTCCGGAGAAAAAAGAAGAAATCATTTTCCAGACCATCTTATTGAGCGCCCAC
>JAZDPP010000158.1:0-3918 GCA_043797445.1 Pseudomonadota bacterium | reverse complement strand
AAATTTGGACTTTTTGGCGGAAGTCTTATGGGTTTTACACCCGCGGATTTTAAAATATCACGGAATGAGGCGCAAAACTTGGTGTCCCGGTCATGGATCAAATAGCGGCAGCCCGAAAGAAAGCCTACATCTGCCATGGATACATTCCGGGCGATTTGTTCCATCCAGGCTTGATCCGGATGGGACGTTATGCCGGCGATATGGATTTTTCGGCTGCCGATAAGAATGAAAAACAGCACATAATAGGTGACGATGCCGGTGTGAGTTATCACCTCGGCCGTAAAAAAATCACATGCCGCAAGCACGTGTTGATGGGTTTTGATAAAGCTATCCCAAGACATCTTCGGCTCCCGTTTCGGCGCCGGTGAAATTCCGTTTTTATTCAGGATATTTCCAACTGTCTGATCGCAGATATCGTAGCCGATATTTAAAAGAGCACCGGCAATACGGTCATAGCCCCACGATGGATTTTCCTCTGCAAATCTCAGAACATGCGCTTCAACTTCCGAATCAACGGCTGGCCGGCCGAAATTTTTCCGCAGCCTCGATCCGTCAAACTTTTTCGCAACAAGAGCCCGGAACCAAGATAGGTGGGGCTCCGGCTTTACAATACAGGCAATATCCCTTAGAGCATTGAGCCCCAAACGCTTTCCTATCTTTGCCAGCCGAATGCGCTCTTCATCGGCAAATCGAATGGGTTTGTCCAGTCTGGATTTCAGAATTTCATTTTCAACCGACAAATATTCGTTTCTCAGGAGCAGCTCTTTATCGACATGTCCACCAACCAACGCCAACGCTTCAACAGCCTCCATGACAGATCCTTTCGCTTCAGAATGAAATAATAATTGTCATAAGATAGATTCCCCTGTTTTCCATAGGGCGAACGGATTGTCAATTTCGGAACCGGCACCTGTTCCGCTGACGCAGGGACCACCCAATGCCTTTAAATCTGGCTGGCAAACACCAGCGGCGCAACCGGAGCGCCTCCCAGTGGGTCGATATACTTGCCGACCGGCTAACAGCTTTCGGCATCAGCGGCGCGTGGACTTACAACGCGAATAATGAGCTTGTAGGCCAAGGCGAAGTGTCCTATACATATGATGAAAACGGTAACATGCCCCAAAAGTCCGATGGCGATGCCATTACCGGCTATGTTTACAATACCGATGACTGCCTGACCGAGGTATGGAACGGAGAAGCTGGCACCGGTTCTTTGACGACCACATACTGTTATTATCCCTTCGGGAGGCGGCTCTGGAAAGAGGTGACCGACGTTCCAACCCCAGCCTCTGAGGAGATTTGTTGAAAGAGGGCGACGGGGATATTCGATAACGTACATTTTTTTAAGGTTTTTATCCGAAACGGGATAAACAAGGGGATATGGAATGGATGATGCGAGAGATGATTATGACAGTCCCTGGAAGGAGATTTTAGAGGATTATTTTCAGGAGTTCATGAGATTTTTCTTTTCATATGCGGCTGATGAGATCGATTGGGAAAGGGGTTACCAGTTTTTGGATAAAGAACTGGAGCAGATAGTAAGGGATGCCGAGCTTGGGAAGCGATACGCGGATAAGTTGGTTCAATTATGGCAAATAGACGGCGAATCGGCTTGGGTAATGGTTCATGTGGAGGTTCAGGGAGAAAAGGATGCGGATTTTGCCAAACGGATGTATGTTTACAATTACCGGATATTTGATCGGTATGATCGACCGGTGGCGAGTTTGGCGGTATTAGCGGACAACCGGGCCGGGTGGCGGCCGGAGAGTTACACCCAAAAGCTTTTCGGGTGCGAGACGGGTATCCGGTTTCCGGTGGTGAAGTTACTGGATTATATGGACCGCTGGGAGGAGTTGCAATCTGATGAGAATCCTTTTGCCATTGCGGTGATGGCGCATTTGAAGACCCGGGAGACACAAAATGATGCGACCCGGCGCAAGGCCTGGAAAGTTGAATTGACTAAATCTCTTTACGCAAAAGGGTATCGGCGTAAGGACGTATTAAATTTATTTCGGTTCATTGACTGGATAATGAGACTTCCGGATGAACTGGAAACGGTTTTTTGGGAAGAGATTCAGCAGTATGAGGAGGACAAACAAATGCCGTATGTAACGAGCGTCGAAAAGATAGGGATAAAGAAGGGGATGCAACAAGGCATGCAACAGGGCATGCTCAAAGGAATCGAGCAGAATTTGCAAGAAACCATTCACAAGATGTACCGTAAGGGATTGACTATCGGGCAGATCGCCGACATCCTGGAGATGGAAGCTCGAGTGGTGGAGCATCATTTGAATAGCGGGGACTGATTTCGGGGTTACCAAACAACAACGGGGTCTATAGGGCGAACGGATTGTCAACTGCGGAACCGGGGCCTGGTCTGTTCCGCTGACCCTCGCCCAGGGAGCAAACGCCCTTGAGCTTTGGCTGGAAGATCCTGTCGGCAACCGGAGCGCCTCCCTATGGGTGGATATCCTCGTGGACTCCGTCGGGCCGTCGATTGTCAGCATCACCCCACCGGATGGGACGTTTATGATAACCCCGCCGGCCAGCGTGGTCGTCGAATTCTTAGAGGCAACCAGCCAGGTAGACCCCGGAAATAGTATTTTGTCCATTAAAAGTAGAAGAACATGTAGTTAAAAAGCTGGCTGTTCTTGATGTATATGGATTTTCTAAGGCCAGAACGAAGAGAGACAAATGGAGCACAACTATTTCCAGTCTCTCCGCCGATATAGCAATTGAAGTCGAGTTAGATTGGCGTGAACTGGATGCGTTTGTCCTGGTGACAGCTCTTTCAGATGGCCATCTACCCGATGGCTACTACGTGTCAAAAGGTAAGAAGTGTCGTATTCATCTGGAGAATGTTCTGAAAGACGCATGCGGGATCAACGTTGCGGACATCAAGAGTGCCATAAGAAAACAGCCAGCTCGTTCGGAGAGAGATGCGGCTACGATAGAAAGTCGTATAGATGACTATATCCAGTTGGTGGAGCATCACATATCAACAATTCAGGAACGAGGCCTTAAGTTGTTTGAATGATGTTATGGGTATGATACGCAAACTGATTTGTGCATTGACGCTTGGTCTGGTCGGGAGTTTTTTGCTGTTGCCGCTGGTGAGCTTCACCGCAATGTCAAGTATGATCCACGATACGACATTTACGATTACGACGCCCAATGCGAACACTACGGAATACACAGGATCAGAAGAGACAGTCCGGCTCGGTGAAGTCCTTTCGCAGAGAATGGCAAGTGGTCCAATGCGTCCCATGCCCGTTGAGCTGACCAAAATCACCGATACCCGGTACGACGGCAATTTCACGGTCCTTGAGACCACCCCCTCCGGCACGGCCTATGCGGTCTTTTCCGGCCGGGATGTGGCGGGGAATCGGGGGACCGGGATCGATGCCGGGGATCGGATCCTGTTGGATACCACCGGCCCGGCCCTGAGCCGCCTGGAGGTAACGCCTCTTGATCCAATCCGAAACAGCAACCAAGCACCGGTGAGCGTCTCGGTTAAAATCGGCCTCAGCGAAACACTTAAACCCGGCCAACTGCCGCAGCTTTCCTGTGTTCTTCCCGGAAACGGCCGAACGGTCGTCATCGGGAATCTGATCCCGGATGCGCTTAAATCCGGCGAGGCCGCGGCATTTGCGGGAAGTTTCGTATTGCCCGCCGATGCTGGCCTTTCCGCGCCCGAAACCTTTGAGCTTTCCTACCAGGGCGTCGATGATCTCGACAATGTGAGCACGGAGGTTCAAGGGAATAACCGCTTTCAGGTTTACCAGGGGGGATTGCCGCCCCTCACTCCCCCCGAGGGCCTAAAAGCCAAGGCCGTTGCCGGCGGCGCGGTCGATCTTTCCTGGAACGCGGTGGCAGACGCCCCCGCCTACCAGCTCTATCGAAGGGCGCCGGGCCAAA
>JAZDPP010000157.1:0-10601 GCA_043797445.1 Pseudomonadota bacterium | reverse complement strand
CGTGGATGATCCCTATGAGGTACCCCAATCCGCGGAAGTCGTGATTGACACCACCCATCTCACACCGGATGAAGCAGCCCAGGAAGTGCTTCTCGTTATGGGGCAAAAGGGGTATATCTAACCCTGTAAAGGGTCTGTTTTCAGCACCCCTATTCTGGAGAAGCGATCAGGTCATGTATCTTCATGAATTCCAAATCATGGGCAACGATAAACGCCTTGAAGTATTTTTCAGATGCTTGATGGAAATGAAAACATAGTTGAGCGTAAAAGGTGCTGTCGTTGATAATTGATGAGGCAAAATTAAGGTCTTCGTCTGCCTTTTTGAGCCATTCTTTAACAATTTGATGGTCAGCCATAAAGTACCCGCCCTTCCTTGAAGATGCTTAAAATAAAGGTCATCCGGGTTGCCAACAATAAAATCCGGATGATCTTCCAAGCAATCAAGACATTTTTTTTCAGACGGACGGATGATAAGGTGTTTGCCGTCCAGTTCAATTTCAGCCGGCGTGCCTGTTAGGGCAACTTTATATAACAGTCTGTAAATATTTTTTTATGCTTTGTTTCGGTAATGCGGTGCGGCATTCTTCGCCTCTCCATTCGGTGATGCAGGAACCAATTTTATAAAAAAGTCGCCGGTGATAGCTTAAAGCGCTCGCTGAGAAGCCTGATTTGGCGAATAGTTAAACCCCGTTTTCCGGATAGGATTTCGGATACAACCCCTTGACTGCCCAACTCCGGCAAATCGCTTTGCGTCAAATTATGTTCTCTCATAAGATGTTTCAGGGTGTCTATCGGATCGCCTGCCGAAAACGGAAAATGTTCTTCGTCATACGCTTTAATCAATGTTCCAACCGTATCCATCAATGCGGCTAATGGATGATTTTCGTCGTTCCCAACTTCGTCAATCAGTCGATCTAAAAAAGATGTCAGATTATCGTACTGATCTTCCGTATGTGGAACCGATAAAAAAGGTGCCAGTGGTTGCCATTGCGCTGATATTTGGTCCAAACTATTATGCATAACCATATGTTTCAATCCCTCCATTTTCCTTTGTCATATTCGGCATGTGATAATACATGGCGGACATAAAGCTTGTTGCGATTGAAATGTATGGCGGCAATCAACCGGACCTTGTTGCCCCCGATGTTGAATACAGTCAATTTTCCGACCATGTCTACGCCGGTAAAATACGCTTTGAGATTAGAAAAGAAACTGAAATCATTATTCTTTACAATTCGATACCATGTTTCAAGGGCACTACGGCAATCCGGATGTACCCTTGTAAATTCGTCAAGTCGTTTTTTTGTAATGACATGCATGGATTATAGTTATCTCGTTTTGAGATATAAATAAAGCCTAAAATGGCGTTTTATCCCGCACTCAGCACGAAGACCCCGGCATAAAGTAGAAGACGCCTTTGTTAAACACACCATAAAAAGACCGGCGTGCCGGGCCGAGTACGGATGGTGGACAGGAAGCTGTCAGATCCTGTAACAGGACGTATAGATCACCATAAGGAGATGACAATGAAAACCGTTGCCCTTGCGGATAACATGATTGATAGTCTTAAACTAGTTCCTGGAAAAGATATTCAAGAAAACCTTTCCCGGCTTCTCGGAAATTCTCTGGTCCTGCAGTTAAGAGATGGTATACTGCCGGTTCAAAAAAGTGAGCTTACGAATGCTTATCGATGCGGCTTTCTTCATTGATATCTATTTCAATGCGGAAAACGGCCGTTCTGACTTTTCTCCTATATGGGCAGGAAAGCGGGTATTCGGTTATGACAACCTTACCCACTGGCACTATCACCCTGTCGACAACCCTTCTCTCCATGTTACCTGCAATCAGCCCCCCCTGCGTCAAATTCTTGAAGAAATGGCTGCGACAGTACAGTTACTAAGAAAAACATCGGGGGCAGGCCCTTATGCTTGACGTTCGGCAGAGGAAACGACTTGTTTTTTTTCTGATTTTTTCTTTGTGCGCGTTGTGCCTTTGTGGTTCATATGAATGCGCCATCTTCAATCAATGCATTTGAAAACTGCCACGGGACATTAAGCTATGTGCGGAATTTGCGGAATATTCAATTTAGAGGGTCGACCGGTTGACCGCGTTATCCTCGAAGCCATGAACCGGACCTTGACCCATCGGGGGCCGGATGAGGAGGGGGTTTATGTCAATGCGGGGAGCGGGGAGCAGGGAGCGGGAGGGGGGGGAAATGTCGGGCTGGGACACCGGCGGCTCAGCATTATCGATCTGGCCTCGGGACAGCAGCCGCTGTGCAATGAGGATGGACGCGTTTGGATCGTTTTTAATGGGGAAATCTATAATTTCCAGGAATTAAAAAAAGAGCTGGAGGCTCATGGACACCGGTTCCGGACGAATTCCGATACGGAGACGATTGTCCACGGATATGAGCAATGGGGAGGGCGCGTCTTTGAACGCCTGCGCGGGATGTTTGCCATCGCCCTGTGGGATGAAAACCGTCAGCAAATGGTGGTTGCCCGGGACCGGGTCGGGAAAAAACCCCTCTATTACCTGAAGACGAAGGATCTGTTCGTTTTCGGCTCCGAGATCAAAGCCATATTGGAGATGCCGGGTGTGTCCCGCGAGATGGATCTGACCGCCCTTTCCGATTATTTTTCATTGCTGTATATGCCCTCGCCAAAGACAATATTCAAGTCGATCCGGAAACTGCCGGCAGCGCATTATGCCGTTGTAACGGCGGATTCCTTTCGCATTGAATCCTACTGGGATCTTCCTTTTTATCCCCGGCATGATCTGCCGGAAAATAAAATGATCGAGGAGATGCTGGGGATACTGGACGAGGCCACCCGAATGCGCATGATCAGTGAGGTTCCATTGGGCGCCTTTTTGTCGGGAGGGGTGGATTCATCCGCTGTGGTGGCCTTGATGGCGCAGGAATCGGCAACGCCGGTGAAAACGAACTCCATTTCTTTCAGTGTCGCCAAATACAATGAGGTGGCCTATGCCAGACGCGTTGCGAAGCTCTTTGGGACCGATCATCATGAATTCCATGTCACACCGGAGGCCATTGCGGTAATCGAAAAGCTCGCCTGGCATTACGATGAACCCTTTGCCGATTCCTCGGCCGTGCCAACGTATTATGTGTCTCAAACCGCCAGAAACAATGTGACCGTCTCTCTTTCCGGAGACGGCGGCGATGAGAATTTCGCGGGGTACCGGCGGTATTATTTCGATATGCGGGAAAATGCCGTTCGAAATATCGTGCCCCCGGGGCTGAGAGGCCCTGTCTTTGGAACGCTGGGGAAACTCTATCCGAAGGCGGATTATCTGCCCCAGATCTTCAGGGGAAAGGCGTTTATCTCCAATGTGGCCCGGGACCCGCTGGATGCCTATTTTTATTCCGTCAGCGCGCTCTATAATGACCAAAAAGCGAAACTGCTGAACGGGGATGTCAACCGGGCGCTGGCCGGATATGATTCGCGGGATTCGTTCTATGAGATATACAATACCGCACCGGCGGAAGACCATCTGTCGAAAATACAGTATCTGGATATCAAAACATACCTCTGTGAAGATATTCTGACGAAGGTGGACCGGGCCAGCATGGCGGTATCCCTGGAAGTTCGCTGTCCCATATTGGATCATGTCTTCATGGAGTATGTGGCCCGAATACCGTCCACCTGTAAACTGGTGGGGGCTGAGGGGAAGCATATTTTTAAAAAAGCCCTGAAAAAATACCTGCCGGATGATATTTTGTACCGGAAAAAAATGGGCTTCGGCGTACCGATTCTGGAGTGGTTGCGCACCGATTTAAAGGAATACGGCCGCGGACTGGTTCTGGATGGAGAGGCCAGCAAGAAGTATCTGAACAAAGGGTTTCTTGAAAAAATATGGGGGGAACATCAGAAAGGGATCCGGAACCGCTCGACGGAGCTGTGGGCGGTGATGATGCTGAATCTGTGGGAAAAGAATTTTGGTTGAGTGGCGGACCTTAATAAAATGGTCATGAAAAAAATCAGAATTGTTCACGTGCTATACTCATTCGGGACAGGCGGCCTTGAAAAGGGTATTTCCATGCTGGTTCGGAATGCCTCGCCGGGATTTGAACATGTTATTTTATGTCTGACAAAAGCGGGCGGTTCGGTGCGACTGTTGCCACCCGGGACAAGCGTAATTTCACTCGATAAAAGAGAGGGGAACTCCCCTCTTTTTATAATCAAGCTCGCCAGGACGCTGAAATCACTTCATCCTGATGTCGTTCATACGCGCAACTGGAGCGGAATGGATGGGATTATTGCTGCGAAATTGGCTGGCATATCAAATATTGTCCACGGTGAGCACGGTTGGGGGATAGAAGATATTTCAGGTGTAAACCCAAAAAGAGTGCTGCTCCGGCGGCTCTTATCATTTGGGGTAACGGAGTTTACCTGTGTGTCCCGGCAAATGGTAGGGTGGCTGAATGCCTGCATTCGGGTCCGGGGAAAAAGAATCACCCAAATATATAATGGCATTGATTGCAATAAGTTCCGGCCTGTGATTTCTGCCGAAAAACATCAAATAAGGGCGGAATTAGGCTTAGGCCCTGATCAACCCGTTATTGGTATCATTGGAAGATTGGATCCGATTAAAGATCATCTGTCTTTGTTTGAAGCTTTCTTAAAGATAAAGGGTGAATTTCCTCAAGCAGTTTTGCTTGTGGCAGGGGATGGCCCCGAGCGGAAAAGGCTGGAGCGTGTTGCCGGAGATAATATTTTTTTTCTGGGGAATCGATCGGATGCGCCAAAGCTTTTTGCTGCCCTGGATGTGTTTGTGTTGACCTCCTTGAATGAGGGTATTTCCAATACGATTCTTGAGGCCATGGCGAACGCCCTGCCGGTGGTTGCAACCGATGTTGGCGGTACCCCTGAAATTGTGGATGATGGAAAGACGGGAACACTCGTTTTCCCGAAAGATATCGAATCCATCGCAGGGGGATTAAAAAAATATCTTGGCCATCCCGCACTTGGGTGGCGGCACGGCCGGGCCGGGCGCGAAAAGGTTACTGAATATTACAGTATCAGCAAAATGGTAACTGAATATGAAAAGGTGTGGTCGCGTGTTTCCGGGTTTTAATATTTGGATCGTTGTTCGTTATAAGGCCTGTTAAATGTATAGAAGAAGGTGTCCGGTATATTTTTTATCCGGACTTAGAGCCTGTTGCATTTATAACGGCACACGGCATCCCGTATATTCCGGGCTCTAATTCGCCATTGGTGGACAGCGGATCCAATACCGTACAATCAAAAGTCAGCTTTATGCCCCAACCAAAGGGAGGCGGATTGCGGAGACCACGCCTCGGCCAGATTGATATAGGCGCTTTCGAATCGGGAACATTTTGGTTTGCACGGCTGGGCGCCAAGTAAGGAGAGAAGTTGGCTGTTCATAACACTCAAATGATACTGTATCGACAACGCAATCCGTTGAAGGAAAAAACGTGAAGCCCGGCCTATCTGTCATTATTATCTCATTTGAATTGCTTATAATTTCATCGATCATCATGATCGCAAAGCACTGGAGTTCCGTTCCCTACAATGTCAGGGAATTATTTGACGGCAGCTCTGCTTTGTTATCCATTTCTTTTTTTTGGTTGCTTTTGAATCTGCTACTGGGTTTTCCCGTATGGCTGGCACGCTTTCACATGGGGCGTGGGTTGAAAAAGTATTTATTATTCCCCTTCACCATTTGGGGAATGGGCATCATCGCCTGGTTTCTATTGAGAATTACCGTTCCGGTGGAAAGTTTGTATGACCTTATCGGAACGCCTGTGTTGGGATGGCGCTGGGAGTTTGAGTGCATTTATCGCTTTATGTTTCTTTATTCCGCCCCACTGGTCATTTTCAGCTTTGGTGCATTTACGGTGTTGTATTATAGGTACTTTCCGCATCAACGGATTGATTTTATTTCCATCGGCGGTTGGGTGATGGTGGGGGCTGTGCAGCTGTTCCTGTGTCATGTTGTTGTCGTCATGTATGCGGCAACCGATAACCTGACCGAGTTAATGGCATACGGGGGAGGAGTGGTATCGAGTGTCATGCTTTTCTTATGGCTATTAACCCTGGGGTTATTCGGATCAGCAGTCTCGTGCTCGGCAGCGCAGGGGAAAATTTTTGTAGGCCGTATCCTATTAGTACTAATTGTTTCTTGCTTATTGGGGTACGGGCTTTTGCTGTTAGGCTTGGAAAACCGCGTGGAAAAATATGGGAAGATATTTTCCGCAATGCAATTTCTGTTAAGCCCCAACCGGGAGTCACTGGTATCGGAGGGTGGAGTGTTTTTACGGTATTCTCTGGTCCATATAACATTGTTTATGGTGACGGGAGTCATCCAGATACCGTTTTGGCAGTTGATAAAAAAGTAGTATTGCCGTTATTCGTTGGATTGCGTCTTACCGCGTGCCATGAATTTCCGTTTTGGATCGGGTTCCGGAAAAGGCTTTCTGATAAAATTTTTGCGCTCCGATATAGCCGCAGAGCCCTCCCATGACCATAAAAAAGCAATCCGTGATATCAGCGAATTTTTTTGGCAGCAATATCTGGCCTAACTCTATGGAAAAAGCAATTACCGTTATGGCCGATATCCAACAAAAATCCAGCAGGAGCTTGAGGGGGCGCCGACTTCTGCCAACGACGGTCAATGAAAGAAAAACGCCCAAAGGCACAAAGAAAAGTATTTTATGCAATACTTCTGTGAGCGCCCTATATTCGGTGCCATAGTAGTAAGTTGTGAGGGGTGCTTTTATAAAATGAAGCAGCCGGTTACGAATAAACTGTTTGTCCATATAAAAGTCGAATGGATACCAGAAGATAAGGATCAATACGAGGGACCACAGGGTAGTCCCTGCCAATCCCCAGAGGATGAGCCTCGACGGGACAAACCCGGTTTCTTCCACCGCCTTTTTACCCCACCTTGGCCTGAGCCTTGCACCGCAACAGACGCCGATCCCGATGCCTGCAGACGCCATAACGATATCATTTAGGTCGGTTACCCGCGAATAAACAAAAATTTGCATGAACTCGATCAAGGCGGCAACGAGTGTTAGTCGTCCCCATAGGGTGGCGGCAGATTTTATCGATGATAAGACCGATAACAGTGCAGGTGGAATCCAGAGCACCATATCGGTTATACATTCATATATAAGTTTGGGTGTTTCCTGATTGAGAAATATCAGGGGGGTGACGATGATGCGGCCGGCTTTCCATTTACGGTAAATTTCAGTTATGCTGATCGTCAAATCAAACGGCATTAAATTGTAAAAAAGAAATCCACCCATATAAAGCCATAATAACTGGTGAGCTATGGAAAATGGCGTTTGAAACATTTTGATTTCAGACAGCCATCGAAGAAACATCCTTCCAAAAGAGAGCCAGCATATGATACCCATGACCGCTCCGATGCTTTCGGCCATCACATCATTCATTGAAACAGTGCGCGGCGGGAAAAATATCTGAGCAAACTCGATCGTAATGCTCAAGGCCATGCAACATGAAAAAATGAGGAGCGAACTGATGGCGCTGTTCACGATTTTTGCTTTGGGTGAGAGTATGCTCATCCACAAAAACGGAATCGGGATGAAGAGGATGATATTTGCGGCCAAGTCCGCCCTGGCGTTGATATTGAGCGACAAATAGGGAATGTTGTGAAAACTTGAAATGGCTTTCGAAAGGGACATCGGACGAAAATCCAAAGGGACCAGGCTCCCATAAATAACAAACAGCACGTATCCAATTCCTGCCCATATCAATATTTTCCTGTAATTGAAGCTTACCGTAATCTGTTTGGTATTCATAGGGTCACAATATCGCATGATAATCGTCGAATGCCGACGGCTCGCAAAAGGATTGGCGCTTCAAACGGGAAAAAGCCAACGTGCTTCCAATCAAATCGGAGGGGCAAAATTTTTGCCTACTATACAATACGCCATCTCTTGTGAACAATGATATACTTCATTGGGTAATGTCAGGCAACCCGCCGGCAGGGAGCCGACAGCGCCTCTTGTCTCAAGCCGGTGGAAATGCAACCTGTGATCGGGCAACGTATTTCGGTGAACCTGATATTTAGGAAAAAGAGACGACGAAGAAAACGGGCGTTTTTCTTATTTCTGGTGCTTTGGGGATTCGCATCCATTGGTATGGGGGAGGTTCAGGTTTCAGGTCCTTTGGAAAGAGTTCCGGCCGTATCCATCCGGAAAGAATGGAACCGCTTCAAGATTCTTGTCTGGTCCTATCAGACGGATGTTCTAAGGGATTTTGGACTTTACCGACAGTTGGGCTTGGAAGGGTTTCATGTCGACCGGGGAGCCGGAGAGGGAGAAAAGGTGGCCTTTTCGGTGGCGAACCGGTTTCCCTACTATGTGGATCATGCGGCGGACAAGGGGTTTTTGTATCTCACCGGGGACAATGTGAAGGCGGTGATGGGAAAGCGGGGCCTCGTTTCGCGGCCCCGAAGTCTGGCGGATCCTGCCGTTCTGGAGGCCATGAAGGGGCATATTCAAAAGAATGTTACCGAAACGGCCCGGGGGCTGGTTCTCGCCTATGCCTTCGATGACGAGATTTCTCTGGGCAGAATCTCGAGCCCCTGCGATGTGGATGGATCATCCTTTTCCCTTCGCTGGTTTCAACAGTGGCTGAGGGCGGAGTATGGCGCAATCGCCGCGTTGAACCGGCAATGGGGGTCGCAATTCAGGGACTTTAACGAAGTTTCTCCAGCCGGGTTCGAAACAGTTCGAAAGCTCTTGAAAACGGATTCGATGGAAGGCTGGAACCTGTCGCCCTGGCTGGATTTTCGCAGCTTTATGGATTATCAGTTTGCGGCCGTGCTCTCCGAGTTGACCCGGTTTACCAACCGGATCGATCCGAAAACGCCGGCGGGATTTGTCGGCGGGCAGGGTCCCGGGCCTTGGGGCGGATACAACTATGCGCTGTTGAGCCGGGCGGTTCAGTGGATGGAGGCGTATGATATTCATGGAACCAATGAGATCCTGCGCTCCTGGTGGAATGAAGACCGGCGGCCAAGGATGCAGACCTTTTTTTCGACAAAAAACCCGAAAATCGATTCTTGGGTTCTGTGGTATTATCTGCTGCACGGCCATCAGGCGGTCATCGCATGGCCGGAAGGGTGGTTTCATACCCATGGACAGGAGATCGCCCCTCATATTCAGAAGTTGAAAGAGATGTTCACGGAAATACAGGGGCCGGTCAGTGAAGTGCTGGTGGATCCGGTCACCCGTTTTGACCCAGACCCAATTGGCATATATTACTCCCACCCCAGTATTCAGGCCGGCTGGGCCATGGATGCCCTGACCCACGGGAAGACCTGGATCAACCGGCTCGGATCTGTCGACGATAAGAATCAGAGTATGGGGGTACTTCGTAACGCTTGGTGCAAAATCCTTGAAGATTTGGGGTATCAGTATGATTTTGTGAGCTATCTGGATGTTGAGGAGGGGGCTATAAGGCTCTCCGGGCGGTTCAGAGTCATTATCCTTCCCAAAACGCTCTGTTTATCGGAAAAGGAAGCCGCAGCGCTGAGAAAGTATGTGGTGGAGGGGGGCACCCTGGTTGCGGATTCCATGTGCGGTCTTCTGGATGCGCATGGCAGAGCGCGGCCTGATGGTGTTCTGGATAAAGTTTTCGGGATAAAGAGAGATCCCTCGGCAGGATACATGAACGGCAAAGGATTAACCGAAATCGATGCCGAGAAATACGAAAAACCTTTTTTAGAGCGCTTTTCCTTTTACGAGGGTGCTTATCGGTATAAGGGGTTGCCGGTCATGGAGCGGGGCACTAAACAGGATACGGGTGCAGAGGGGCGGAATATTTATGGCGAATCCGGACAAGAGCACCGGACCTCTGTGCTGATCTCGAATCCGCAGGGTAAGGGGCGTGCCATTTACCTCAATTTATCGCCCCTGGCTTACTGGGACGCGAAGAACCGATGGGGGTCGTTTGGCACTGAGTGGCGGAATCAAATCGGATCGGTTTTAAAGTCAGCCGGTCTGGCGCCCAGGGTTCAGATATACGAACATGGAAATTCGGCCCCCATGATTGAGGCGCTTTTTTGGAAAAATGGAGATAAACGGATATTGGGAATTGTGAAAAACCCGTCGGATCACAAGGAGATGGCGCGGGTTGGAGAAGACGGGAAAATAGAAGGTATTTCCGGAAATCCCCAGTCGATTGAACTGGCGTTCAAAGAGATGGTAACCCTCTTCGATCTGCGCCAAAACCGGGATTATGGCAGCGGATCACGATTTATGGTCCCGTTCACCCCATGGGAAGGTCACCTGTATGCCGTAGGAAGAGCCCGATAGAATAAAGAATGAAAAGAAATCAACTGGTAACGCACTATAATTTTGGTACGGAGCCTTTTGCAACCGGCGCCTGCCATCTGGTGCCGGTTCTGATTCAACCGAGGAGGAAGTGGATTAATGGAACCCCATGGCAACACGCTCGTAACTCTGATGGTGGATGAAAACCGGCAGAACCTGTTAAAAAAAATTTCGCTGAATCTTCCGGATGTTACCTTGACCGCCCGGCAATTATGCGATCTGGAGCTTTTGGCAACGGGCGCCTTCTCAC
>JAZDPP010000156.1:0-5768 GCA_043797445.1 Pseudomonadota bacterium | reverse complement strand
CGTGGATGATCCCTATGAGGTACCCCAATCCGCGGAAGTCGTGATTGACACCACCCATCTCACACCGGATGAAGCAGCCCAGGAAGTGCTTCTCGTTATGGGGCAAAAGGGGTATATCTAACCCTGTAAAGGGTCTGTTTTTCAGCACCCCTATTCTGGAGAAACGATAAATGGAAAAGCTGTTACTAAACGCCCTGGCGGCGGCAATCCGGGCAGGAATGGCTACCCTTGCGGTATACCGGTCGGATTTCTCCGTCACTCAAAAATTGGACGATTCCCCTCTGACCCTGGCGGACAGACGGTCCCATGACATCATTGAGGCGGCGCTAAAGCCCCTTGGAGTTCCGATTCTGAGCGAGGAAGGCCGGGACATTGCCTATGCGGAAAGAAAGACATGGGGCACATTCTGGTTGGTGGACCCGCTGGACGGAACAAAGGAATTCATCAAACGAAACGATGAGTTCACGGTCAATATCGCCTTGATTCAGAATCAGGTACCGGTCATGGGCGTGATCTTCGCTCCGGTATTGGGAATTGCCTATTTCGCGGAAAAGACGATCGGCGCCTTCAAACTGGACGATCCGGTTTTGGTGAATCGGATCGGATCGGCGGAGCCGGGATCACTCGCCCCAAAACTTTCGGAAGTGATGGCGGGAAGTAAACGACTTCCCCTCTCGGAACCGACGGAGAATCCTTACACCATTGTCGGCAGCCGGTCCCACGCAACTCCTGAACTAGAAGTTTTTGTGGCGGCTAAACGCCGGGAATTTCATAGTGTCAACTTTATTCCCGCCGGCAGCTCGCTTAAATTCTGTCTGGTGGCGGAAGGCCGGGCTGCGATTTATCCTCGCTTAGGGCCCACCATGGAATGGGATACAGGCGCCGGCCAGGCCATCGCCATCTGCGCGGGAGCCAGTGTCGTGGAACATGATTCGGGCAAATCGCTCGTCTATAATAAGGACAGCCTGCTGAACCCCTGGTTCGTGGTTGCCATGTCTGTGAGGCGGACCTCCTCAGAGGATTTCCGATCTTGATCATCTTTAAAAATATCGGAATGGGCCTTATCTGGTTCGCGGTATTATCTGTTTTCATACCGCGCGAAGGCCTTGCCCTGGTACCGGAGGAAGTGTTGGTCGTTGCGAACCGGAATGCTTCAAACAGTATCGGGCTTGGCCGCTACTATATGGAAAAAAGAGGGATTCCGGCGCAACATCTTCTATCTCTTTGGGTTACCGATAAGGAATATTGCAGTTATGGGGAATATAGGGATAAAATTGCCTTGCCGGTTCGGCAATACCTTAAAGAAAAAAAAACCGGGCAGAATATTCGTTGCCTGGTGATGATGTATGGGCTGCCGTTGAAGGTCTCCGCCCCGCAATTGACCGAAATGGAAAAAGCGGAACGCGATGCACTGAAAAGCAAAAGAGAGCAGCTGGGAATAGAACTGGAAAAAACTAAAACTGTTTCGGGTCAAAGCGCCGGGGAGATAAAAAAACAGATTTCAACAATTGATCAGCAACTTCAGCAGGCCAGGTTTCAACAAAACAAGGGTGCTGCTGTCGATTCCGAGATGGCACTGGTGCTTGCCGGGGACTATTCTCTTTCCGGATGGCTTCCGAATCCCTTTTATCTGGGACGCCCCAAGGAAACGCTTTCGGTGGAAAAGGCGGCGGTTTTGATGGTCAGCCGGTTGGATGGGCCATCGGATATAATCGTGCGGCGCATCATTGATGACAGCATTGCCGCGGAGGAAGAGGGGTTAAACGGCATCTGTTATATGGATGCCCGCTGGCCGGCCCAGGAAAAAGACAAGAAAGACCCGGGGTATGGTTTCTATGACCGGTCCATTCACCGGGCCGGGAATTTAATCCGGGAACATGGAGTGATGCCAACGGTCATTGAGGTGACCGGATCACTTTTTCAGCCCGGCAATTGCCCGACGGCAGCGCTTTATTGCGGCTGGTACAGTCTCGCCCGGTACGTGGCTGCGTTTCAATGGCAGCGGGGGGCGGTTGGCTATCATATCGCCAGCGGCGAGTGCGCCACGCTGAAGGGCGGGGATAGCCAGGTTTGGTGCAAGCGGATGCTGGAAGAAGGTGTGGCCGCGACCATTGGACCGGTCGATGAACCCTATGTCCAGGCGTTCCCGGTGCCCGAGATTTTTTTCGGTTATCTGACGGAAGGATATCTTTCTCTGGCGGAATGTTATTTCCTTAGCCTGCCCTATCTGTCCTGGAAAATGGTGCTGGTGGGAGATCCGCTTTACCGGCCGTTTAAAAAGAGGGCGCAAAGTCCCCGGTTTTAATAATAATAGGAGACACGATTTGACCTTACCTCCCGCTTCCGCAGACCTGAATGCTTCCGCTGCCGCCACCAACGCCCCCACCAACCACCGCCTGCTGTTTCTGTATGCGGCGCCCTATTTTGGTTATGTTGCCATGGGCTCACTGGATGGTCTTTTGTCCGTTTCCTGGATTTACATGTTGCGGCTGCTGATCGTGCCGGGATTTATGCTCTGGGCCTGGCGGTGGTATAAGCCCTTGAGAGGTGACAAAAACCCGGTGGTATCGGTAGCCGCCGGCATCCTGGCAGGTGTTGCCGGCACGGTGCTTTGGATCGTTTTGATAACCCCTTTTGTAAAAGGCGATGCCGTCGCCTGGGAAAACCCGGCCTTCTTTTTCAGGCTTGTCGCTTCCTCTCTTGTTGTTCCGGTATTTGAAGAGCTTTTAATGCGGGGGTATGTGTTTTATTTTGTGTTGCAGTGGGACCAGGCGCGGAGAAAGGGTACCCCATCGGCCTTCGATGTAACCCTCCACGAGGCCTCGATAGATGATGTTCGAACGGTTTTCTGGAATGTGCCGGCAATTATAATTTCCACGATCATTTTTGCCCTGGGCCACCAGGTTGTGGAATGGCCGGCCGCTGTGGCATATGGACTGCTGATGGCCTTTTTACTGATCTCAAGAAAAGACCTTTTGTCAGCGGTTGTCGCACATGGTATAACAAACTTTTGTTTGGGCTTATATGTGGTTTATTCCGGGAATTGGCGGTACTGGTAAAAATGAGCGGGCGTTAAACGCAGGGACAGCGGAAAAAGATGGGCTGTTTCTCTGTGCTATTTACCATAATGGAGGGTTGCTGATGAATCGAATCAAGAACGTTCTACTGATAATACTGATGGCTGCAATTGCCCTCACCGGCTGCAAGAGTGATGCGGAGAAAAAGGTGGTCCATCTCGAAAAGGGTCGCGCTTATATGCAAAAAAAAGAATTCAAAAGCGCGGAGCTCGAACTGAAAAATGCCATTCAGCTCGATTCCAAGTTCTTTGACGCCTACAAGGACCTGGGGGAAACCTACATGAAACTGGGGGATATGAAGAGCGCTTACAGCGTCTATAGCCGGATGGGCGCCCTCGACCCCGAGAATGTCGACACGCAGCTGAAGCTGGCGACCTTTCTGATGCTGGGAAAACAATTTGAAGAGGCGCGAAAGAAGGTGGACGCCGTCATATTCAAGGAACCCGGCAATGTCGACGCTCTGTATCTGCTGGCCGGATTACAGGAACAGGATAAGAATCCGGCGGAGGCATTGAAGGTATATGCCCGGTTGATGGAACTCGATTCAAAAAATGCCAAACCGTTTTTAAATTCGGGCCGCGTTCTGGCGATGCAGGGAAAGCGAGCTGAAGCGGAGGAGACCTTTAAACGGGCCGTGGCGCTTGACCCCAAGGCGATTCCGCCTCGTCTGGTGCTTTCCGCCTTCTATATTTCGATGAAAAAATTCGATGCGGCCGAGGGGGAGATATTAACCGCCATAGAAAAAAATCCGGAGAATGCGGAACTCCAGATCGCGCTGGGTAATTTTTATTTCGGCCTCAAAAAGAACGATAAGGCCGAACCCGCTTATTTGAAAGCGATCGAAACAGACCCGAAAAATTTGAAGCAATACATGGTTGCCGCGGGTTTTTATGAGGCCGTCGGCAAAAAGGAAGCCGTTCTTTCCATGTTTGAAAAAGCGCTCGCTTTAGAGCCGGATAATATCTCGGTAAAAGACGCGCTCGCCCTGTACCATTTCAAGAACAGGAATTTTGAGGAAACCGAAAAGCTGATCGCACAAATTCTGGAAAAGAGTCCGAACTATACCTCTGCCCGGATACTGAAAGGGGAGCTATTGATTTTAAAGGGAAAACCAGCGGAGGCGATTTCACTTCTCGATCTGGTCATTAATGATGAACCCAATTCCGCCCGGGCCCACTATTTCAGGGGGCTGGCGCTTTTTATGAAGGGGGATGTCCGGATTGCAAAGGCATCCGTTTCCAAAGCCGTGCAACTGGAGCCGCGCTATGAAAAGGCCAAGCTTCTATTGTCTGAAATTTACCTGAAAGAAAGAACCCTCGATCTGGCGCAAAAGGAGCTGGAGGAGCTGATCAAGATATCTCCTGCCAATTACCAGGCCAATCTCTATCTGGGAAATGCCTATCTGGGCCAAAAAAAGGTGGAAGAGGCCCGGGTTCAATATGAAAAGCTGATTAAACTGGCTCCGGAAAATCCCATGGGGCATTATCGGTTGGGCGTGTTAAACCGGCTTTTGGGAAAGAATGATTTGGCGCTTGAAAATTTCGAGAAGGCGCTTGTTCTTTATCCGAAAGGCATGGAGCCGTTCACTCAGGTTGTGTTATTGACTTTGGCGAAGGGGGAGACGGACAAGGCGTTGGGGCGCTGCGATGCACAGCTCGGCGTTCTATCGGAAGTGCCGGCGGCTCAGGCGGCGGTTCACTATCTGAAAGGACGGATTTATGCCGCCAAAAAGAAATTCCCCGAAGCGAAAGCCTCCTTTGAGGCCGCTACGGCGGTCAATGATCAGTACCTGCCGCCTTATTATTCATTGGCGCAGCTGTATCTTCTAAACAAAGAGGAAGATCGGGCCATCGCCCAGTACAAGGCCATCCTTGAGAAAAACCCCAAACAGGCCCAGCCGCACATGTCCTTGGGCATGATTTATGAGATGAAAAAACAGTCCGACCTGGCGATCACCCATTATCAAAAGGCATTGGAGGCGAATCCGGATTTTGCTCCCGCCGCCAATAATCTCGCATTCCAGCTGGCGGAACAGGGGAAGGACTTGAACCAGGCGCTGGCGCTGGCCCGGAAGGCGAAGGAAAAATTCCCGGAAGATCCGAGCCTGATGGATACCCTGGGATGGGTGTATTACAAAAAGGGGTTATATGACAGCGCGATTGTCGAGTTGGCCGATAGTCTCGAAAAATTACCGGAAAATCCGGATGTAAATTACCATCTGGGAATGGCCTACTATAAAAAAGGCGAGGCTGAAAACGCCGGAGCGGCTTTTAAAAAGGTGCTGGAACTGAAGCCGGATTATGAAAAAGCGGATGAAGTGAAAACCATTTTGGCGGAATTAAAGTGAAAAGTGGTGATCCCAACGGGATTCGAACCCGTGTTACCGGCGTGAGAGGCCGGCGTCCTGACCGTTAGACGATGGGACCACAATTTTAAATGCCTGGTGTGCACCAAGGTGCCTAAAGCAAAAAAAAAGGATTCACTTCGGCGCTTCGCAAAAGATACCCAATACGTTTCTGCACATCCAGCGCGGATGATATATAATGGAATCTGATGAATTTGTCAAACTTAATTTGATGAATTTCAAGGCCGGGCACTGGTCCCTTTTCGATATCCAAAAGTAAAATAAATAATGCAGCCGACAAACGGAATCATGGCGACACCCAGCCACATGATCTTTTTCTCGAATGA
>JAZDPP010000155.1:0-20041 GCA_043797445.1 Pseudomonadota bacterium | reverse complement strand
TTACGATCAGGGGTATCTGCGGCCCGAGGCCATCGCGGAGACCGTGAAAGTCAAGGGCCGCGGCGGCACCCTCCTGCAACCGGCCATCGACATGCTTGAAAAAGACGCGAATTTCCCAAAGGACGGCCCCCTTCTCATCATCACCGATGGATACTGCGATACGCTCGGAATCCGCCGGGAGCACGCCTTTGTTCTTGCCAGAGGCAGGCGGCTGCCTTTTCCGGCAAAAGGAAAGGTTTTTTACATAAGATGAAGACATTCGTGCCTCCATCAAAAACGGGCTTCTTGAACACCGGATTGAAACGACCTGGTGATGTGGATTTCATCATTATTGCCGGTAATGACATTGAAAATCCACGAAAGGAAAGTGCCCGTATTCGTAAAGCCCCTCGCGGCATTTCCATGCCGATGGATATCATTGTCGTGCCGGAACAAACCTGGACTCGTTTTAAAGACCAGCCTGGAATGAGTTATAGGGAAGCTTCGAGAGAAGGGAGGGTCGTATATGAATCCTAACCCCGATAAACAGGACTTTTTTCAGTACCCACTTGAGGGGTATAATTGTCGTGGACGAGGGTCATGCGCTGGCTGAAGCCGGTACGCGGAGCAATTCTTATCGAACCCAGCATACGCGTCTGGGGCAGGTATTGGCTGACAACGCGCGGGGACTCCTGTTGCTGACTGCCACACCCCATAACGGCTATCCGCACTCTTTTCGTTCATTATACGTTCGGCGATTCCAAAGGAGGAACAACGGCGAAAAACAGAAATCAACGCCCTGAACGGTATCCGCCGCTTGCTGAACAAAATCAAAACACCGGATCCAAAAATCCAGATGTGGATAGCCGACATCCGATCTGTTCAAAATGACAATCCTGACGAGAAGGTTATCATCTTCACCGAGTATGTGGACACCCTCAAAGCCATAAGGCAAGTGTTGGATGCGATCCCTGAACTTGCGGATGCTTATGCTATCCTGCGCGGTGGGATGAGCGGCAGACAGCGTCGGCGTGTGCAACAGCTCTTTGAAGAGACCCATATCCGAATTCTTCTGGCTACGGATGCCGCCAGTGAAGGATTGAACCTTCAGCACCACTGCCGACGTATCTATCACGTCGAGCTGCCATGGAACCCAAACCGCCTGGAGCAGCGCAATGGCCGGGTGGA
This sequence comes from Pseudomonadota bacterium, assembly GCA_043797445.1. Lineage (GTDB taxonomy): Bacteria > Desulfobacterota > Desulfobacteria > Desulfobacterales > JAFDDL01 > JAZDPP01. The sequence goes on along the minus strand of JAZDPP010000155.1, from coordinate 18,874 downwards.
TCGCTACGGTCAGCGCATCGATCCGCAAATCCGTTACCTGTATTATCCGGACAGTCCGGAAGACGATGTTAAGATCGAAAGGAGAGCCGCGAGCATGCCCAAAAGGTTTCCGAGGATCTTAAACGGGACGTGTTCACCGCGGCCGAATCCCTGACCCACGGTCTGCTGGCTGACACGGGCTGGCCAGGGGTCATCGAGAATGTCCTTCGGCTGTGCGAAGACCGGCTCAAGGCCTTTCGTAACGCAGCTCTGACCGCCCTGTACCGCATCCTGTTCATCCTTTGCAGATTAACGCCAACCCGCCGCACTCGCTGGCCATGATCGACTTCATTCGGTCAAATCCGGGGAAACCCGGAAAAACCGTTTGACAGTCACTCCGTCTTTCGGTTAATGTGTGCCGGTTTGTGCTGATCGGACCGGATGGAGGCCGATGGGGCTTTCTCGGATCCGGCATTTCGCTTAACCGAAGGACTGAGGCCGTTTAGAATGGGACGAAACCTTGTGCGACTGGAGTCAGTGATGGAAGATCGATGGCTTTCTGTAGATGAGATTGCGGCTTATCTCGGCATCAAACGGGATACGGTCTACAAGTGGATATCTGAAAAGCAGATGCCTGCGCACCGGATGGGCCGCCTCTGGAAATTCCGCAAAGATGAAGTGGACGAGTGGGTGAAGTCAGGGGGAGCAGCTGAGTCCGAATCTCAGAATCCAGGCACGGGAAAGAAGTGATGGATATTCTGCTGACATTCACAGGATTTCATGACCCTTATTTCAAGGGACTAGTCGACCAGGAAGAGCAGCCTGGGCCTATTCTTTCCCTCCTGACCACACGCTCATTCGATCATATTTTTCTTTTTGATACCCCAAGCACGCAGCGGGTTACCTGGGAAACAAAGGACGCTATTGCGAAAATCCATCGCGGCAGCGAGGTTCACGTTCTCGAAATCAACCTCACCGATCCGACGAATTACCAAGAGATATTTAGGGGGCTCAGAACGCACCTTCATCGCATCATTGAGGATTTCACTTCAGCACGCTTTTCCGTGGCAGTCGCGTCGGGAACGCCTCATATGCATGCCTGCTGGGTTCTCCTTACGGCTTCCGGCGAAATCCCCGCTCGCATCCTCCATGTGCGACCACCGCACTTTGTAACGAAACAACACCCGCTCGTGACCGAGGTGGATTTGTCCTCGCGTGAGTTCCCTACCGTCAGGTTCCAGGACGGACCGATCTCTGTTGAAGAGAGCCAAGTCGATATTGATTCCGTCAGAGTGCAACTTGGCATTGTGGGAGATCACTCCGCGATGCAGCGTTCACTCGAGATGGGTGCGATGCTGGCGCCATCACAGGCTCCTGTCCTCATCTTTGGCGAGACAGGCACCGGCAAGGAGCTATTCGCACGGTACATTCACCGATTGAGTGGAAGGCCGCGAGAGACCTTTGTCGCTGTAAATTGTGCAGCAATTCCAGAAGACCTTGTCGAGAGCCTGCTGTTTGGTCACAAGAAAGGAGCCTTTACGGGCGCGATCAACGACCATGTTGGCAAGTTCGACACAGCGGATAAGGGGACCCTTTTTCTTGATGAGCTCGGAGAGCTTCCCCTGCCCGCACAGGCCAAGTTGCTGAGAGTTCTGCAAGATGGACTAGTGGAGCCGATCGGGCAAGCCAAGGCGCATAAGGTAGATGTGCGGATTGTGGGTGCGACGAACCGGGATTTGCGCAGGCTGGTGAGGCAAGGGAAATTCCGCGAGGACCTTTTTTATAGGCTAAACGTCGGCGAAATCAAACTTCCTCCGCTACGTGAACGGCGCTCTGACATTCCCAAACTGGCGCTTCACATTCTCGATAGGTTGAATGGTTCGTTGCGACGACCCAAGAGGCTGTCGGCGGAAGCCTTGTCCAGGCTGCAAGCTCACAAATGGGCGGGGAACGTTCGCGACCTGGAAAACGTCATCGAGAGGTCTGTTCGTCTTTGTCGCAATGATGTTCTGGACGCAGACGACCTCCTAATCACGGAACCGGTCACCTACGCGGACCCACTGGATGCACTTCCCGAGCCCTACGAGGGGTTCTCATTGGATGAGTTTCTCGGAAGCGCTCGGAAGCAAATGATTCTCCGGGCGCTTGAAACAGCCAACGGCAACCAAAGCCAAGCGGCCCGAATGCTTGGGATCACGCCGCAGGCGGTGCACAAGTTTCTGCAATCGAGACCAAAGACTTAAGCCAGGGTTTAAGATGTTTCAACCTGGGTTGAAGGATGAAATGGTGCCAGAACGAACAGGAAGAAACACAACCGAAGTGAATACAATGGGTTGCTGCTTACGTCGAAGAATGGCATGGGCTTTGCTCATGGTCTGGAATAAACAGACCGATCAACGGTCCGAAACCAGAAAGGAGCAGCCATGCCAGCATTTACGGTCACATCAATCATCGACGGAGATACTTTCGAGGTCAACCCTCTATGGAAATGGAACGGTGAGACGGGTACCCGAGTCCGCCCGGCGGGCTACGATGCCCCTGAGCTTCACGCCTATGAAGGCCAAGCGGCTAAGGACAAATTGTCAAAGCTCATTTATGGGGGGCAAGTCGAACTCCGGACAGCTCATAAGATTGACCGGGGACGTCTGGTCTGCGAGGTCTATTTCAGGAATACCAACCTTGCGCACTACTTTCCCGAGTGGCAGTAATCCGGTGATATTTCAGGAGGAGCGCCTGTGAAGGATTATTCGACTGAAGCAGATGCGAGGATTGTCATCGACGATCTGCTCCGCCAAGCGGGATGGGACCCCGCCGACAAGTCGCAGGTGCTCACCGAGGTTTCTATTCGTGACACATCTTGGGTGATTTCTGAACCCGTGGCACCCTATGGGTACAAACCCAGCCGGAAAACGAAAGATGGTGATGAGATACCAACCGGTCGTGCTGACTATGTCTTGATGGACCGTCGCGGACGCCCGCTCGCCATTGTTGAAGCGAAACGCTCTGCGATAGAACCTTACACGGCAAAACAACAGGCGTTGCCATATGCAAAAAAGATCGGTTCCCCGTTCATTTTCCTGACAAACGGCGAGTTCATCTACTTCTGGGACTATGGCAATGACGATGCCCGGATCGTAAATTCCTTCTTTTCCCGCCGCGATCTTGAGCGCTTGGTGGAAATGCGCGCCACCCGCAAGCCGCTCGCTACGATAGAAATCCCCGAGTATTACCTGCGCCAGGGTGAGACCCGCCAGGTGCGGCCCTACCAGCGGGAAACCATGCAAGCGCTGGACCACGCTGTTGAACTCGGCAAGCGCCGCTTCTTGATCGAGCTACCCACCGGCACAGGCAAGACGGATCTCGTTTCCATCTATATCAAGCGGCTCATCCAGGCAGGGCGCGCAGAGCGCATTTTGTTTCTGGTAGACAGAGAGCAGCTTGCCAAACAGGCGCTCGAAGCCATTCAAGACATTCTAAACCAATACAGCAGCTACTGGTTGCGCCCAGGCATAGGCCGGCAGGAACAACAGATTACGGTCTGTCTGCTTCAGACCATGATCAGCCGCTACACGGAATTCACCAGCGGCTATTTCGACGTGGTCATCGCCGACGAATGCCACCGTTCCATCTATGGCTCGTGGCAGACGGCGCTCACCCATTTTGATGCGCTTCACATCGGGCTGACCGCAACACCTTCCGCCTATATCGAACGTAACACATTCCAGTTTTATCAGTGCCGCGACGACCAGCCGGACTTTGCCTTCCCGATCTTGCAGGCGTTCCGGGATGGATATCTGTGTCCCTACAAATTTGCCACTGGTATCACCCAAATCCTTGCGCAAGGAGCGGAGGTCGATGAGCAGACATACGACCCGTCCGAATTTGAACGCAAATGGACGAATGAAGACTCCAATAAGAAAATGATACAGGAGTTCGACCGGCTCGCCTGGGAAAACTACAAGGAACTGGCTCCCGGTCAAAAGACCGGCCCCGGCAAAACCATCGTTTTTGCCATCACCAAGCACCATGCCGCAAGGCTGGCGCAGATTCTTAACGAAATGCATCCTGAACTTAAGGGGCGGTATGCTGAGGTTATCACGAGCGACGTTGCCGACGCCGATGATCTCATCCGCAAGTTCAAGCGCGAGGAATATCCGCAGGTAGTCGTCAGTGTCGGCATGCTGGATACGGGGTTCGACTGCCGCGAAGTCCTCCACCTGGTAATGTGCCGTCGGGTGCGAAGTCCCATCCTCTATCAACAGATGCGGGGACGTGGAACACGCACCGCAGATCATATCCGGAAACAAAAGTTCGTCATCTACGACTTTTTCGGCAACCACGACTACTTCAACGATAGCGATACCGACAGCTTCACCGGCACTGGTCGGGGACATGCCCCTGGCGGCGAACGTAAACAGCCGAATGCGCCAGGTGACCTAGTCGAGCTTGGCCTCGAAGACGAGTGGCTCCACGCGGTCACCTATGTAGAGGTGGGACCGGAGGGCGAGCGAGTCGACAAACGCGACTATGTTACCTATTGGGAAACCAGCGTTCAATCCGCCATGAAGGATGACCCGATCATCCAGAAGGTGCGCCGGGGGGAATTACTCACCGAAGATGAAGAGAAGGCGCTGGCTGACCGGCTGAACCGCCCGGAAATGTATTTCAACGAGGAGAACCTCCGTCGGGCTTACCGCCAACCGGGTGGCAACCTGATCGATTTCATTAAGGCTGCGCTGGGCAGCCTCAAGATAAAGCCACGCGAGGAGGAGTTAACCGAGAACTTCCAGGCGTGGCTGGTCGCAAAATCGATCACTCCCCAGCAGGCGCAGTACCTCTCGCTCCTCAAAAACCGGGGCATCGCCCGGGGTTGGATAGAGCTGGAGGATTTATTCCATCCGCCGCTTTCCATTTTGAATGCGGCAGAGCTGGGCGTTGAGCTTTTCGGCGAGAGGGGCCTCAAGGAAATCATCCAGGATTTGAATGATTCGATCTTCATGAAGAAGGTCGCATAAGGAATAACGATGAATCAGGATTTGCGTAGAAAACTGAACCGGATCACCGACATCCTCTGGGCCGGCGGTGTCACCAACCCGGTTACTTATATCGAGCAGATTTCCTATCTAATCTACCTCAAGCTGCTCGACGAGGAAGAATCCAGCCGTGAACTCAAAGAGCGGCTCATGGGCAAGCAAACCAACGGCAACGGCAAGCTGCTCTATCCCAAACAGGCCGAGCGTTTTCGCTGGACCAAGTGGCGTTTTAAAAGCGGCACGGATCTGCGCGACTTCGTTCGTGACCACGTTTTCCCCTATATGGCTTCGCTGGTGAAGGAGGAGCCGCAGATCGCCGAGTATTTCCGCGATGCCGTGCTCGAGGTCGTTGACCCCAACGTGCTCAAACAAGTCGTGGATGAGATCGATGGTATCGATTTTGCCAAGCTCGGCACCGATGTCAAGGGTGACATCTTCGAGTACATGCTGACCCACCTGGGACAGTCCGCTCTGAACGGCCAGTTCCGAACGCCCCGCCAGATCCGGACCATGATGGTAGAAATGGTGGACCCCAACCTTGGGGACACGATCTACGACCCGGCTTGCGGCACGGGCGGCTTCCTCATCGATGCCGTCGAGTACATTCTGGCCAGATACTCGACTGAGCCTCAAGAGGTCCCTATCTACGGAGAGGAGTGGCTGGAAAAGCGAAACCAGTCCATCAAGGAGGCCAAGAAAGACATCCCAACTTTACAGACCTACCGAAAGGGCCCGGGCGAAAAGGTTCCCAACTGGGAGCTTTTGGAGCGGTCCATCCACGGCATCGACGTGTCGCGCCAGATGATGCGTATCGCCATGATGAATCTCGTGCTGCACGGCATCCGTCAGGCCAACGTCAAGCGCGCCAATACGCTTTCCGATATGGGTGGCCTCACCGATGACGACCTGAACCGCCGTTACAAGGTGATCCTTTCCAATCCGCCCTTTGCTGGCGTGCTCCCCAAGGAGTCCATTCGCAAGGACCTGCCCACCAACTCCAAGAAAAGCGAGCTGCTCTTCCTGGGTGTGATGATGGAGGCCTTGGCTCCAGGCGGCCAGTGCGCAGTGGTGGTGCCAGAGGGGCTGCTTTTTGGTTCGACATCGGCACATGTGGAACTCCGCCGCAAACTGGTTGAAGATTTCGACCTGTTGGCAGTGGTGTCACTGCCCGCCGGGGTATTCAAACCCTACGCTGGTGTCAAAACCAGCATTATTGTCTTCCGTCGTCCTTCTTCAATCATCAATCGAAAATCTAAGATCAAAAATGCCAAAGTCTGGTTCTACGAAGTGCGTGCGGACGGATTCGACCCGAACAAGATTTCCGGCGGTGGACGGCCGGAAACCCCTGAACGAAACGACATCCCCGACCTGCTTTCCCAGTGGGCTTTGTACAAGAAATCAGGCTTCAAGGATCTTCCGGGCGCAGAGGGTGGAACCCTCCTGCCCACTGGAACCGATAAAATCCGCTCCTGGTGGACGACAATTAAGTCCATTGCTGAGAACGACTATAACCTGGCTGCCAGTCGCTACAAGCCTCAGATTGCGGAAAAAGCACCTAACGACGACCCAACGCAGCTAATCCGGGAGACGCTCGCCATTGAGCAAGACATCGCGAATGGTCTGGAGAAACTGCTTCGGGAAGTGGAGGCAGTCGAATGATGTGGTCGGCGGCTGCACTCGGCAAATTCACCAAAATGGTCGGAGGTGGAACACCTTCGAAGAATCGAGAAGACTTTTGGAACGGGGATATTCCCTGGGTTTCACCCAAGGATATGTCGTTTCGAGAGATCTACGATGCCGAGGACCACATTACAAAGGCGGCGGTCAATGGTAGTGCAACTCAAGTTGTGCCACCGGGAAGCATTCTGATGGTGGTCCGTTCGGGAATTCTTGTACGACGTTTCCCTGTAGCAATTGCTCGGGTTCCCCTTGCGCTCAACCAAGACATGAAGGCCATATTACCAGGGGAACTTGTGCAACCTGAGTTCCTTGCATACGCACTGGCTGCTTCAGAGCAGACAGTTCTCGGGCAATGCGTCAAGCGAGGCGCAACGGTTCACAGTATCGACATTGGCAAGCTTCAGCGACTTGAGTTTCCCGTTCCTGCGAAATCAGAACAGCTACGGATCGTGGAAATACTCGACCAAGCGGACGCACTACGTAGGAAGCGGGCTGAAGCCGATGCCAAAGCCGCCCGCATTCTCCCCGCGCTTTTCTACAAGATGTTCGGCGATCCGGCCACGAATCCGAAGGGGTGGGATACGGGCAATCTTGGAGATGTCATCCTTGAGACCCAGTACGGAACTTCGACCAAGGCAAATGCGAGCGGAAACGGATTACCGGTGCTTCGGATGAACAACATTGACTCCGATGGGTACCTCGAATTGGCAGATATCAAGTATGTGGAGCTCTCAAGACAGGAAAATAAAAAATATGCGCTGGCGAATGGGGATATACTTTTTAATCGGACAAATAGCAAAGAGTTGGTTGGAAAAACCGGAATGTGGCGTGGCGAGATGCAGGCGGTTGCAGCATCCTATCTAATCCGGGTTAGAGTAAATCAAGAGCGGGCAATCCCTAAATTTATATGGGCATACATGAATTGCCCATTTATCAAACAAATGCTTCTGAACAGGTGTCGGCGAGCAATTGGAATGGCAAACATTAACGCCAAAGAACTTCGCAATCTGCCGCTCATTATTCCTAAAAAAGACCGACAAATGGAATTTTCAAACCATCTTGATGGCTTAGAAATTCTGCGCAACCAGTGGAAGCAGAGTACTAAAGCAATATATCGGCTTTTCGATACGTTGCTCCATCGCGCCTTTGCCGGCGACCTTACCGCCAGGTGGCGTGAGGCGCATATGAAGGCGCTCCTGGCGGAAATGGAGGCGCAAGCAAAGGCGCTGAATCAGGCGGGCGAATTATGAAATTCTGCTATTTCGACGAAAGCGGAATGGGTGAGGAACCCTACCTCGTAGTTGCTGGGATCATTGTCGATGCCACACGGATGCACGTCACAAAGGATGCTTGGGCGGATTTTCTCCAATATCTATCTAAGGCCGCAGGAAGACAGATAGACGAATTCCACTCCCGTGAGTTTTATCGTGGTAATGGAGTTTGGCGCGGCACCGACGGAGCCAAGCGCGCGCAGATTATCGAGGCGGTTCTCAAATGGGTGGAAAACAGAAAACACAAGTGCGTGTTCAGCGGAATAGATAAAAAAGAGTACGAGAAGAAACTTAAAAGGGATGAACGGCTCAAACAATTCAAATCTAAGTGGTGCGCCGCTGCCATGCATTGCACCCTCCAGGTTCAGAAGCAGCATCAGCGCGAGGCAAAGACCAAAGGTCATAGTGTCCTGATTTTCGACCGGGAGGTTTCAGAAGAAACCGACCTCAGCCTTCTCATCCATAAGCCGCCTCAATGGATAGATACATTCTATGGACGAGGAAAGAAACAGACCGCTCTGGATCAGGTTGTGGATGTTCCTTTTTTTGCGGATTCGAAACACATCCTTTTAGCCCAGGTCGCGGATTTGTTCGCATACATAATAAGGACTTCGGCCGAAATCCAGGATGGACTGCTGAAAGAAAAATACATAGACGAAGGCGAAAGAATGCTGGCTTGGTCGGGTAGAATCGTAAAAATCGCTCTCCCGTGGTCGAGTCGCTATCCCGCAAAGGGACGCTGCAAGGCCGCGCAACTGTTCTGGGACCTTGCTCCATCATCTTTAAGGGAATTGGGATAGGGGGGTGACAAGCTGATTGCCTTACGAATCGGAAATTTCAAGGCCTTCGCCGAACCGCAGCGGATTCCCGTCCGTCCCTTGACCCTGATCTACGGGGTCAACAGTTCCCGGGAATCGAACCGCAAAACACACGAACAACACGAAAGGAACAACACAATGAAAACCGTTTCCGAGTGTGCCGTGTATTCCGTGGTTGAAAAATGGGATACAATCTTATGATAACTAAACCAGACATTTCCCTTTTGAAAAAAGAGTTGCCCGATGTTGAAATTATCGAAGAGATAGGTTCCGGAGGGTTTAAGGTCGTATACAAAGCAATGGTAAACGGCACACCGGAAGCCCTAAAACTGGTACAGATTCCGGTTGATCCAAACGATGAAGGCGTCAAAGAAGAAAACAGAAAACGAATTTTTCGCGAAATAGGCATCCTTAAAGCCTGCAAATCCCCCTATCTGGTCAAGCTTGGTAGCATTCAGCCTAAAGAGTTGTCGTTAAATGACCAAACGTATGTAGTTTACTCGGAGGAACTCTTAACAGGCTCGTCTCTGAGACAATTACTGAAATCCGGATATAAACCGACATTCGATGAACTCCGCAGCCTGATAACAGTCCTTTTCAACGTTGTTAAGGAAATTGCCTCGAAAAATATTATCCATCGAGATATCAAGCCGGATAATATTATCAAAACCGACAGCGAAGACCGGCCTTTCGTGCTTCTTGATTTCGGCATCGCGTTTCAGATCGGAGGCTCGAACTTGACCCGGGACACCCATCATGTCCCCGGAACGCTTTACTATATTGCCCCGGAAATGCTGGATGCGGGCTTTCGGCAAAGTCTCGACTATCGGGCGGATCTATATACAGTTGGCTTGACATTGTATGAATATGCCTCTGGAATGAACCCCTATGCAAAAAAAGACGAAGCTCAATTTACTACACTATACCGTATAAAGACAGCGATGCCGGACCCTTTATTGAGTCTCTGTCCGGATCTGCCCCCGAATTTCTGCACTCTGGTTGATAACCTGATGAAAAAGCTTCCAGCATTACGACCTGCCAATATCAATATGTTGATCAAAAAACTGGAGGGCATTCGATGAAACTGTTTGCACAAATTGGACACGGTTTGGGAGATAAGGTTTCTATCGGGCTTTCCGAAGCGATCATAGACGGTGCCATATTTAGCCCCAAGGATCTTCAGCGGTCGACCATGCGGGAGCGTATCACGGAATTAAGAACCACATTCTCAGAAGCGGAATTATTTATCGATCCGCAGTTTTATTTGAGCCTTTATAGTGGCTCATCGCAAATCAAACTTGGTAAAGCAGATGACTGGACCAGCTTTAAAACTTACCGGAAAAACGATCTGGAACTCACCGATACCGTAGATGAGGTTCTTAAAGGATATTACGAGGAAATCAGTGAAATGGAGGTGACCGGAATTATTGCACCGGGAATCTATATTTCGCAGTCCTTTGACTCAAGAGAAGCCGTTATTGCAAAAAATTTTATCCGAAGGGCAAAACAAAACTATTCCGGCAACCTGCCGCTTTATGCAAGTTTGGCAATTTGCCGCGAAGCCTTGCAGGATCAGAGGGAATTCGAAGAATTTCTGAATGATATTACGTTATTATCCGACCCGCCGGATGGATTTTACATTATTATTGGAAGTCGTGCTACTGAAGCTCGCTCAGATATTTTTCATGCAGATGTGATCGCCAATTGGATGATGCTCAATCGATCATTGGCCGTAAATGATTTCAAGGTGATCAATGGCTATTCGGATATCTTGACCCCTTTTTTGAAAGTTGCGGGCGGATATGCGGGAGCAACCGGTTGGTGGTCTAATTTACGTACGTTTTCGATGGATCGTTTTTTCCCCTCAGGTGGCGGTCGGCTTCCAATATCCCGTTATATGAGCAAAAAATTACTGAACCGAATCACCGTGTCGGAAAAAGATGCCATCAAAGCCTTTATTCCGGAGATCATCAACGGTCTTTCACATGACAAAGACTATGACCCCGAGCCCGCCCGCAACATGGAAGTTTTGCAGTCCTGGGAAGCACTTAAGTCAATAGCCGATGGAATAGATTCTTACAAGGAATGCTTCAAAGCGGTTCAATCTGCCCAAAATGCTTATGCCGCCTGGGCGCGAGTCGGGCTGCCTCTTGATTCCAAGTCCGATGATAGCCACATTGAACCTATGCTGGAAGGATTGCGGCTTTACAAGGAGCGTTCTCAATTATGAAAATGGACTTCCAGTGCTTTATCGAGAATATATGCGGCGCGCACAGGATTCAAGACCTTCCTGGGACGAGGGGTGAATTTTTTGGTAACAGCGCCTGAAGAAACGTTAAACGCCCATAGACCCACACCCAGTTTTTTAAAAAGGTCCAGTGATTTTTGGGCTGATTTGATTGTATGTACCGGCACAACAAGGATGGAAGCGTTGGAAAAATATTTATACCGATGGGCCTGCATTAAACCTTTACGCCAGTCTTTAAGTTTAAATTCAAATGCATGGACAGTTGTATTCAGCTTATTGACTGTTATATATTTATTCTGTTTTACAACAACGAAATCGGCAATTCCTGCCCCGGGAACAGGCAACTCGCGAATGGCAATCACGTCACTGTCGAATAGCTTGTCAAACCACCTGACGAAGCCGTTACCAAATTCGTGTTCGGAATGCTCACCCCGGATGTCATTATTTGCCAAATTATTGGATGGGTGGTGAAAGTATTTTTGATAATCTATAAGTGTCATACATGCTCCTTAAAGGTGATTTATTCAAAAAAAGATGAAAAAGACAATGATTAATTTTATCGAGTTTCCCGAGGGTTCCAACATCAGTTTGGATATTCGAAACATTTTCCGCTCGCCCCTATATTCGGCTGTGAAGGGAAACGCATAATGCTCACCGCCATACAAATCGGAAATTTCAAGGCTTTTGCCGAAGCGCAGCACATTCCCATCCGGCCCTTGACACTGATTTACGGTGCCAACAGTTCCGGGAAATCAAGTGTTCTACACAGCATGATTCTCGCCCGCCATGCGCAAGAGACGGGCGATCTGGATGTTCATCGTACCAACGTGGGCGGCGAGTCGGTGGACCTGGGTGGATTCCGCCAGTATGTCCACAGGCGTGAGGCCAATCGTCGGGTCGAGTGGGCCATGGACCTGGACACAAGTTCATTCAAGGACAGGCTTGCGGAATTCTTCGCGCCCGTGAAGCAGGTTACAATGCTCCTCAACCTGGGCATCGGCTTAGACGATCAGGACCACCCGCTCCCGGAGTCAATTCCTGAAATCCACACATATGAGCTTCTCGCCGATGGTCAGAGCCTTCTCCGGATGAGTCGCCGAAGAGATGGCAAGCTCCAGCTCGACCGTTTGGACCATGAACATCCTGTTTTTCGTGAAGTCATTAAGGCGATGGTCCTGCTTTCTACTACGACCGAGACGGTTCACCCGGAGGACTTTGAGGGTCTTGATGAGGCGATTGCCGAGCTTGTTCCGGAGGTGGTGGCAAAAAGCACGCAGTTCTTGCCGGATGGGCTGGCGGAGTCAAATGTCTTCGCCCCGGGCGGCCAGGCCAGGCTTTTCACAATCAGCAAAGCCCGCAGAAAGGAGGAGTTGAACGCGGCAGTGCGTTCGTTCCTTCCCCGCAAGATCGACGAAATTCTAAGAGGCGTAGGGCAAGTGGTCGCGGGTGAACTATCGCGGCTCAGATACCTGGGCCCATTGCGATCTTATCCGCCGCGCCACTTGGCTTTTTCTCAGCACCACGATCCGAACTGGTATGCCGGCGGGGGCTACGCGTGGGACGTGATTCGTCGTGACGCAAGTGTTCGGAAACTGGTTAATGAATGGCTCTCCGCGCCTGACCGACTCCAGACGCCATACGAACTGATCGTGCGAGACCTCGTTGGGATTGATCAGTTGGAGGGACCGCTGCTCGATGGGCTTGAACAAATTGAACTCGATATGGAGCCGGATTACGACGACAGCCCCACGCCAACCGGGGCTTATCCTGTTATCAAGGACCCGGAAGCGGAAGCGGTGAAGATTCGAGACCTCATCCGCGCTTCGGATATCGACAAGCTCAATGAACTGATCATGATCGACCGCCGGTCGAACACCGTTGTGAGCCATCGGGACGTTGGGATTGGTGTCAGTCAGGTCTTGCCGATTCTCGTGGGCGCATACGCCTCGAGAAACCAGATCGTCGCCATCGAGCAACCGGAAATCCATTTACACCCGGCGCTCCAGGCCGACTTAGGTGACGTGTTCATCCAATCCGCTCTCGGTGCAGGCAAAAACAGGTTTCTGATTGAAACGCATAGCGAGCACTTGCTTCTGCGGGTGATGCGCCGGATGCGTGAGACCAGCAATGGCGAACTGCCTGAAGGAGTTCCACCGATCACCCCAAAGGACGTGTGCGTGTTGTTTGTACAGCCGAAAGGAACATCGTCGGCGGTGCGCCACCTGGAATTAGATGAAGAAGGTCAGCTCCTGGACGCGTGGCCGGGCGGCTTCTTTGAAGAAGGCTACCGGGAACGGTTTGCGTAAAGGAGGAGCTACCCGTGCTTTATGAATTTGCCATGACGCCCGACCTATTCGACGCATCCGTAGCCAAAACAGACGGCAGCGCAAGCATTATTCTGGTCGAGCTTTTGCGGGGGATAGCCGAAAACGGTCTATTGGCAAACCTACACAAAGATCGATGGTTACGCCATGTAACAGAGAAGAGGGCAACGACGCTTTCACCCGCTTTGAGGGATAAAGTCTTTACGTGCCTTTCGGTGCTGCATGATCGGCATCGGCTGGTCCGACATCCGAAGTGCATAGCCGGCGATCCCGGAACAGACAAAGAATGGTTGAACCTGGCCTTCGACTCGCACAACCGGATTCCTTTTCACGGTATTGTCCTGAGCCAACCGTTAATAGACGGTTGCGGCCGCGAATGCGATGCTTTGGTCGAGTTCTTTGGTTCTCTGGATTCAGCACGATGGAACGGTCGACGGAAGAGGACATTGTCACTGACCAAATCCGATGCCGACTACCGCACTGCTCTTGCTGTGATATTGCGACATGCGAAATCCCTGGCGCTTATCGATCCCTGGCTGAACTCGCATGAATCACGCTACCTCGATACGGTTACGATCTGTTCGAAAGTTTTTGGACAAAGAGGACATGCCAGACTTCAAGGGCGTATCGATATCCATGCTGAAGCGGGCAAACAGAAGCCCGATGGCCGAACCGTTGCAGACCACCTCGCCGCCTGGGAACAAAAGCTTCGGCCGCTGACCGTGGTGGATGGCCATCGATTCAGGGTGTTCCTCTGGGAGTCTTTACCTGGTTCTGAGTCGATGCATGACCGCTTTATCCTGACAGATCAATGTGGCATTTCTGCTCCCGGCGGACTGGATTGCCGAAGTCACTCCCATGCTAACAGCACCGATTGGAACCTGCTTGACGAGGATGTGCGCATTCGCCGATGGGCTGAATACGATCCGTCCGTGTGCCCGTTCAAGTTGCTGGGCAATAGGGAGATTTCATGACGAGAGTTAGGTGCAGTTCAGCCGGAAGGTTCACAAAAAGATGACGAACGCGGAAATAGCCAGATTATTCAATACAACGCGGCCATTCATCCAAGGCAACCCCGACCTGCTCGATCCCCAGGTTGAGGGATGGGTCCGCACGCACCCGCATTTCCGCAACGGCAACGAGATGTTTTCGATCTGCGCTGATGCCTTCACCAATATGGAGTCCAATAGGAGAATCCGGTGGCTGTCGAAAAGGTCCCGTACCTGTTTGCGCGCGATTAGCGCCGCCAACTTTCCGGCCGCCAGTTCATGGTGATCCAGCACGGGAATCCCCGTAGCCCGCCAACCACCGACGGAATGAGAGTCGCGGGTCGTCACCGGCCACAGCGGGAGACGGAACATGAAATTGATGTCCACTTCGAGGTTGCCGCTCCGGCCGGGTGCGCTCTCATACCGCAACGACCACTTGCCTCCGGCGTGTTCTTCAGGCATCCGTCTGACGGTGAAGCCCTCCCGAGCGAAGACCGCTTGAACAGCCTGCTCGACCTGGGGACGCTCGGCGATCATGGCTTCACGATCCTCGGCTCCAACGTAGTTCAGATCGATGTCCACGGAGAGCCGCGGAACATCGAAGACGAAAAGATTCAAGGCCGTTCCGCCCTTGAGGACCAGCTTCCCTTTGAGGAAAGGATGACTTCGCATGGCATCGAGCAGCCCAAGCAGGTGGGCTACCTTTTCGAGAACGTCCGGTCTGAAGCCCGTTGCCTCAGCTTCGGCGGCCAGCTTCTCTGGGGAGATCTTCATAGGACCTCTCCCCACGTTCGTTCAACCACTTCCCTGGGCACCATCAAATTCCATTCGGATACGAGGCGACCGGATTTCCTCTTGGCACGGTCCAGATAATGCGGTTGCCGGGGCCGCAGATCGTGAAGCGCCTTTAGGTGACGGTCCTCCACCATCAACGGTTCGCGGTGCTGTTCGAGAAAGAACCCCACCTTCGCCCCGGTGGTCGCATTTCCGAGCAGGAGTGCGTACTCCACGACCTTATCGAGATCGAAGAATTCTACGGATTCCAGCGACCGCCAGATCTCCTCCCAGCTTCCCGAAAGGTCCGGACGATTCAGGACATCCACCAAGGTCCGTTCCAGACTCGTGGCCCGCAGCTCCATGCCGGCGCGCTCTGCGGTCGAAACGCCGAAATGCTCCTTCCCCAAGCGGAAAAGAGCCTGTGGAAACTTCGTTCCCCGGAAAACATGGGAGCGGAACGTCAGAGGGCTGAGCGGGCGGGATGCCGAGTAGGTGAAGTGTTCGTGAACCGAGTGAGCCCTCCCGTGAAACTCGAGCGCCGTATGGTGCGACAGGACCGCATCCGCGGTCAGCTTCGCGGCTACGAGGAAGGGGGCGACCGGATAGGAATCGGCATCGGCTCCCGCCGGGATGACGGCATACAACCCTCGCCGCACCCGGACGACCCGTCCGGCCTTCTGGTGGTAAGCCAAGAGCGCCTCCTGCGCCCTTCCGCCGACCTCACCATGGGACGACAGGTGCTTACCCAACTCCTCTCCGGTGAAAATCGGATGTTTTCGGAAAAACTCATCATGTTTCATTGCCAGCGTCCTTGACTTGGTGTCATGTTACCCATAGTAATATTATGGGTTGTGTGGTCCAATGTCAAGTGTCAAATCCGGGCTTCTTGACGACATCACGCGAAACCCATCCCAAACTATGTGTTTCGCACTTGCGCGTCAAGCGCCGAACAACCCACCCACCGACGTTACTCTCACGCCTCCGGTAGATAACCCCAGGGGCGGGCTTTTCCCGCTCACGGCCATCCTCTTCTGGTGTGCGGATCGGCAGCGTTGTATTATTGGCGCGTGGGTTCGGAAGCCGCTCTCCTGCAGTATCTGGCTGAAGTGTTGCTATGAGACAAGTATATCGCCTAGTTCTGGCGCTCCTGCTCGTGGCCTGGGCTGCCGCCGGTTGCGCCGCTGCCAGCCAGCCGGGGGCGACAGCTACTCCCGCCCCGGAGCCCACGGCGGCATCTTCGGACTCCCTGCAAGTTCACTTCATCGACGTTGGACAAGGCGATTCCGTATTGGTGGTTGCCCCGGATGGCAAGACCATGCTGATAGATGGCGGGGAAGCGAACTCCGGCGCGCTCCAGTACCTGCAAAGCAAGGGTATCAAGCGCTTGGACGTCGTCGTGGCGACGCATCCCCACGCAGACCACATTGGTGGCCTGGTGCAGGTCTTGAAGGCTGTGCCTGTGGCTAAGGTCGTCACCAACGGGCAGTCACACACAACCAGGACTTATGAGGACTTCTTGGACGCCATCGCCGCAGCCAAGGCAGAGTACGTGGAAGTCAAACGCGGCGATGCTGTCACCCTGGGGGTCCTTGACGTTCACGGTCCTCAACCCCACTCCCGGGATGGGAGACGACATGAACAACAACTCGGTGGTGCTGCGGCTGGTATTTGGCAAGGTCTCCTTCCTGTTCACCGGAGACGCGCAGGCCGATGCCGAGTCTAGTATGTTGATTTCCTCAGTCAGTCCGGTGAAGGCCACCATCTTGAAGGTGGGGCACCACGGCAGCCGCACAGCCTCCAGCCCCGCTTTTCTTTCTGTTGTGCAGCCCGAGGTCGCTGTCTACTCGGCAGGCGCAGGCAACAGCTATGGACATCCCCACCCCGAGACGATGGCCGCCCTATTGGCCGTGGGCGCCACCATATACGGGACCGACGTTAACGGCCCGGTGGTTGTCACGACAGATGGCATCACCTACAAGGTCGAGGCAGCAAAGGGGCAACCGCGGGCACCACCGGCCGTGAACGCGCCTTCGACGGGGTCAAGGTGATCGAGAGGGCGGTCATAGACCGATTTGAAGAAGAACGGGCGGTGCTGCTTGTTGGTGACCAGGAAAGGCAGATGGTCGTGCTGCGCAAGAGCCTGCCTAAAGGCGCCAAGGAGAGTCATTGGCTCAAGGTTGAATTTGAAGGAGCCGAACTCGTCAGTGCGGCCATAGATGAAGAGGAGACTGCCAGGATTCGGCAGAGGATAGCCGAGAAGCTGGAGAGGTTGAGACGGGGAGAACACACGCGGGACTAAGACCGCACCTCTGTCCCTTGTGCACACCATTAGGTGGGATCAGGAGGAGAGCATGACCAAGCTAACGTTATACGGGGGTGTCAACGAAATAGGTGGCAACAAGATACTACTTGAGGACGGCGACAAACGGCTTCTGCTGGACTTCGGCTTCCCCTTCAAGAAGCACAAGCTCTTCTACGAGGAGTATATGAAACCGCGCGGTGGTGCAGGGCTGCTTGATCCCTTGACGATGGGAATGCTTCCACCCCTCGAGGGCCTTTACCGGGAGGACCTGGTCGCGCCGGGCCTGTGGGAGCGCTTCCGGCAGGCCAAAGACTACCGCAAATTGGGTCCTGTTGACGGTGTGCTGCTGTCCCATGCCCACCTGGATCACTCCGCTCACATCTCGTTCCTCAACAGCAAGACACCCGTGTTCTCCACTGTGACCACGGCCTTCCTTACCAAGGCGATCCAAGACTCTGGCAAAGCGGACTTCGACCAGCGGGTCTGTTACTTCAACCCTGCCGCCTGGGGAACTCCGACTGACTGGAAGCAGACAGCGGCACTGGATGCCGGCGGAGACAAGCAGCAGCGCCAGTTCTGCGTGGCCGACACCGACCCCGGCAAGCTGAGCGAGCCGGCGAAACGGTTCTGGTCGTCAGGGTTCTGGGAGAAGACCTCTCGACAGAAGGGACTCACGTCCTGTGAACTCAGCGGCCACGGCTCTTGCACTTTGAACGTGCGGTGCTTTCCTGTCGACCACTCCATCCCCGGCGCCTGCGCCTGGGGTATCGAGACGAGCTCAGGCTGGGTCATCTACAGCGGCGACCTGCGGCTCCACGGCAAGCACGCGGAGTCGACCAAGCGTTTTGTTAAAGAGGCAGCGCTGTTGAAACCTAGAGCACTCATCCTGGAAGGGACAAACTTGCACCGGGACAGAAACGTTTCTGAAAGTGAAGTATATGAAAACGGCCTCAAAGCCATCTCTCAGGCAAGGGGGCTAGTCATTGCTGACTTCCCAGCCAGAGACGTGGACCGGCTTCTCACGTTCCTCCAGATCGCGAGAGACACCAAGCGGAAGCTGGCAATCCTCCCCAAGGATGCCTATCTGCTCAAGACGATGCGGCTCCTGGATGCCTCTGTTCCAGATGTCGCAACAGAAGAGAGCCTTTGTATCTATGAGGACACGACCTCCAAAGCCCCCGACTTGTGGATTCGCAACATCTGCAAAGAGTGCAAGTCAGTGATCGCTGAAGACGTGAGGTCCTCCCAGGACCAGTTCGTGCTCTGCTTCAGCTTCTTCGACCTGAACGAACTCCCCAGCATTGACCCGGAACCTGGCGGCCTGTACCTTTTCAGCTCCAGCGAACCTCACGACGAGGAACAGGAAATCGACTTCCGGCGCCTAGGCAACTGGCTTGCGCATTTTGGCCTGAAGGGGTTCGGCCTGCCCGTGGAGGACGAGGATGGCAAGTGG
>JAZDPP010000154.1:0-7200 GCA_043797445.1 Pseudomonadota bacterium | reverse complement strand
CCATACCGCTCCGGCTTCCAGTTTTTCCGCTCATCCGTCAATACCGCCAGACTGACGATTTTCTTGTCGTGTTTATCAAAGAGCCGGTAGTTATACACGTACATCCGTTTGGCAAATCCGGCGTCCGATTTTCCCTGGATTTCCACATGAATAAGCGCCCATATTTCAGAACCGTTCTTCAGCCAGACCTTAACCAGTTTATCCACTGTGCGCCTGCCCGTTTTTGAACTCCGCATGATCTTCTGAAGCTCTTTATCCAGAAATTCATGCCCCCTTTCCCAGTCGATTTCCGAGAAAATATGGGGAAAAAAGAATTCGATAAACCGCACAAAATACCGCTCCAGAATATCTTTCCAGGGTGGGTCCGAATCCATTGCAATTATTTTCGCCATCCGCCCTCCGCTTCATCGAGATTTCCGGTAGCCGCCGTCAAAGCTAAAAGCGGCGTGGTATTGATAATGATCACCCGGGTTGAGTCAGGCATTCGCTATATCCGCTGCGAGCTCGTTGTCATCCATGTCGATAACGGCAACCCCATAATGATGCAGTTCTCCAAGAAATTGCACTCGGTTCATCCCGACAAGCGATGCGGCCATGCCGGAGGATAATCGTTTCATTTCATATAGCTTGACCGCCATAGCCATTTTAGCTTCCCATTCGAACTGTTGGGGCGTACAATGAACCGCATCAGGCAATTTGCTCGGTACTTCAACCACTATTTGCATAATAGATCTCCACAGCCGGTTTATCCGGAAGTGTTGAGTGTCCGGACCTTTTATCACCAAATACGCCAAATCGTCTATGATGCTAACAAAGGGCCTAAAATTTGCCTTTGAGGATAGCATCACACTGTCTTTTAATCAACTTTTCCGGAAGAAAAGACACCAACAGCGCATCATCGGTCAGCATCACCGTGGCACAGACGTGTCCCGGTGGTACCCGCAGCACGGACGGGGTTGCCGAGGAAAGGGTGTAACGCTGTACGGGGAGCGAGGGGGATGGGGAGTTCCAATCCTCTTTACGCGGTAACCAACACGGAAGCTGATAAAAAAATAGATAATTTCACCACGAAGATCACGAAGGGCACGAAGGGCACGAAGTCCCGATGAGAGCAGATCGCTGCCGCGGGTGATGGTCACGCATGGGCTTTAATTGATTCGGATTCCTTTAGATTTAATTTCAAGGAAAAAGAGAGGGGGGTCGTTTAGGATATCTTTCAGCGAAAAGGAATGAACCTCTATTGTTAAATCGACGGATCTTCGAAATTTACTGATTTTTAATGCATCGTAAAAAGGTATGCCTGTAAATTGATTTGAGACTATAGCGATATCTATGTCGCTGTGGTCGTTCATTTTATCTGTTGCGGCCGACCCGAACATATAGGCCTCATAGACATCAATGCCATTTGACTTCATGAGAGATATAAGTTTTTTGGCTTTAATTAGGGCGTTAGCTTTTCCAGGAGCCATTTATGAATCTCCTTTATACGCTGAAACTGTTCTTTAGTGAATTCATAAGTGCATATTTTGTAAAACTTCAGCTTTTCATCCGGGTATCGAGTTGAAATATTGAAGGTATTTACAGCATCCAGAAATTCCAGCGTATTTTCATCAAAGTCAACCTTTGACATATTCGCTAACCGGACCAAATCATGGATACGAGGCGGCAATATACCAACATTTTTGGAATAAAAAGCTTTCAGCATTTTTTCTAAAACGAGATGTGCAATAAACAAGCACCAATCAAATTTTTTATTCCGGAAAAGAGTTTCAGCAACATCAAGATCATGATTCGCAGAATCTACCCAGTATACAATTTGTGCCTGGCGAATTTTATCTTTCAATCTGTTGAAACCATTACCATATTTGAGTTCAATTTAAGAGTCATACTTTTTCGTTTTTGTATGGCACGCCAAGACGTTGAAGCGACAACTATTCGCGTGAATTAGAAATAGTCGCTTTGGTCGTCAAATTCCTATGTGACCAAACATAGCGTACTTTTATGCATTTATCAAAGATATTAAGTGGATTTGTAACTGAGCACATGAGTCCGCAAAAAAAGGAGCAAAAATATAAAAGCCCCGTCCAAAGACGGGGCTTTCAAAATAACCAATGGAAAAAGGGCCATCACTTCGCTAAGCCACGGAACGATAAAACGAACCGGCACCCTTCACCGCTTTCCGCTCCGATGCGTCTTGAACAAACCTCAACTCCATCCCCCCTCATAACCACCACCGCACCATCCGGAACATCCCGGTTCACAAAACTCATCGCCCCGACAACCGCCGCCACCAGCCACTCGGCGCCGGCCTTGAAGCCGTTCGCTGAATGCCGGCAAATTCATGGTCCGTCGGCGGATCTCCGCCATACTCAGCGTATCGGTCAGCACCCGATGGTAAATGGATAGCCCGTCCATCACACGCTCCGGCTCAAGCCCCGTCAGCATAACGGAGGCCTCTTCCATGCCTTCGGGGCGTTCGTGCGCGTTTCGAATGTTGAGGGCGGGGAAATTAAGAATCGAGCTTTCCTCGGTGATGGTGCCGCTGTCTGACAGCGAAGCCCTTGCTTTGGTTTGAAGGTGCACGTAATCGCTAAACCCTAACTCGGACAAGCCGGAACCAAAAATCTGAAATCCGAATATCGAAATCCGAAACAATACCAACTATTGAAATGATCGAAATCCAATACATCGCATTCACACTCAGAACCACAACACGTTTTGGTTATTTGAATTTTGCTGTTTTGAATTTGTTTCGGATTTCGGTCATTGACCAACTGGCACCCTTTTTTATTGAGGTCCGGAGCGCCGTGAAATACCACCACGACATCCGCAGTTTCGGCTGTCCGTTTTGAGGTCAACACGCTCCAAATCGAAAAAACCATAATTTTAGTTGAAGTTACGAGAGGTTGTCTGATATCGTTGCCATTAATGAAAAAACGAACTCAAGAATGGATCATCCAATCCGATTATGACATGGACACGGCCATGTACATGCATACCGGCGCCCGACATATATACGCGGTTTTTATGTGCCACCTTGCCATAGAAAAAGCGCTCAAGGGGCTATATTTTGAGAAAAAAGGGGGAATCCCCCCGAAATCTCACAATTTGATTTACCTGCTCAACGAAATAGGCATAAAACCACCAGAGGGGCCTGGAAAATTTGTTGTCAAACTAAATGAGGCCAGTATCCCCACACGGTATCCGGAAAATCTCGCAAAGCTTCAGCAGCTGTATAATGAGGCGGTTGTCGGACATATCCTTACCCAGGGCAATGAACTAATAAAATGGATAAAGCAGCAATTATAGAAATTACTAACCGATTTCTCAAGGGAATCGAGGCCAGAGGGATCAAACCGATAAAGCTCATCCTCTATGGATCCTGTGCGGCCGGCACCAACCGGGAGGGCAGCGACATCGATATTGCCATCATTTCCGATGACTTTATCGGCAAGAGTTATTGGGAGCGGATTGATATTTTATCGGAGGTCATCTATGAAATCTTCGCTCCGATCGAAGCAGTAGCACTAACGCAGGATGAGTGGGCACAAGGGGAATCCTTTGTGGCCGATTTTATCCGAGAGGGCGAAATCCTTTTCGCGGCTTAAGTGACGGAACCTGTTCATTCGGCTCTTCGGTCCTTCCCGGAATTCCATTCAAGATGTTGCCATGCTTTGCCGGATCATCATCGATAAAACAGGCTACCTGAACGTCATCGGGTCAAGGGGGGAAACTTCAAAGCCCATATGTTCATAGAATGTTTTCGCCTCAATAGAGACCGCCTGTACGATTAAACCACGAATTCCAATAATGTCGGCAGCTTGAATGACCCGATATCCGGCACCCCGGACAAGTGCCCGCCCGATGCCCTTTCCTTGAAAAGCTCGATCCACTTGCAAAAGACTATCTTACCACAAAGGCGCGATGAAGATTTATTCATCGATTGCGTCAATAGCGTGAAATGGATGATTATTCTGTCTTGAGGGTCGTTATGGTGCTCCGGTAAATCCACCGCAACACTGGCAACCATTGGCGTTACGGGCAACAGGATAATACCGGAGCCTTCCAGTGCCTTTTTAAACCAACTTTTTCTGCTGCATGGCAATATAATACGCTTATGCGCGTCAAGCCATGCAACTTCAAAACAACTTATGGCAGAAACAGCGATATTATCGGCCCCCTGTATCAGTTCGTTTCGAACCTGACCCAGCAGATCCATATTCTCATTAACCCACCACAGCCAAATGTGTGTATCCAAGATGATCATTTGGGCAGATTCCAGTCGCTTTCAGAGGCACTGCTAAATATATCGCCTATTATCTGCGTCTTACCTGCAATATCCCGATGAGGTACACGACGCTTGCCGAGTTTTTGTTCAGGTTTATCCAGGATCAAAAAAGTGATGTCCACCCGCTTATTGGGCGGGAACTTTGGAATCCCTATCAGATTACCTGCCTTATCGCTTTCAAGCACCAAATGTTCTGTATGCATGATAGATTCCCCCAGGATGTATTTTTTTCTCCATCTTCACAACTGATACCAATTTTTATCCTCAGCATAATGCATCACAGATAGTTTTTCAAACAATCTTCGTGGCCTTCGTGGTAAGCATTGCTGTATATATTAGTGACCAATCGTGCAATTCGTGGCAAAAAATCAAGCCGCAACCCGCTCCCCCCGCATCGCCTTTTGCACGCAATCCAGCTTCAACAGCAATTCACACATCCCCGCCACATCCTTCTGCCCCGTATTGTGCGAGTTATAATCCTGTTGCAGTGTGACCTCCTCACGCCCCTCGCTGAAAAATTGCGAATAATTCAACTTTCTTTTCATCGCGGCTGAAGATGCGGATTTCCCCGATTCCCGTGTGCAGGAAACGATCCAGAACCGCGTTGCCGAACGTGCCCGTGCCGCCTGTAATTAAGAGTGTCTTGTCTTTAAACATTGGGTTATCAGCCTTTCTATTCCAGGCATCTTCCGGCTTTACCCAGCGCTTGACGCAAAGCCGGTGTTGCGGAGGTTATCACTTTTTCCGGGGAAAGATACTTGTGGCCTGCAACCTAAATGTAAAATTTCACCTTGAGCAGATAAGCCGGATAGTCTATGCTGTGCATAGTAGGATTGCGATAACAACCCTAAATCAAAATTTGAAATCCCTCTGCCATGGAAAAAACAGCCCACAATTTAAGCCGTGAACAGTGGCACACGTACCATCCCGATAAAAATTTTGTTGCGATGCGGGTTGAGAAAATGCATCAGATTGACAAAAACTGGACGGATGCATGGGCACTGGCGCGTGTCGCAGCTAAAATACTGAAACAAAAGTACGGAGCACGAAAGGTCGTTGTCTTTGGTTCTTTGCTGGAAAAGGACAGGTTTTCACCTTGGTCGGACATTGACTTGGCAATCTGGGGGATATCGGATTCAAAGTTGTATGCCGCGGTTGGAACCATTACCGGCTTGAGCCCTTTTATTAAAATCGACCTTGTAGACCCGGACACTTGTAAGCGCGCCATTCTTGATGCGATCCTCAACGACGGAAAAGAATTATGAGCCAAAGGCTTTTGAAGATTTCCACACGAATCCGTTCCGATCGGACCATGTATGCGATCTTCTGCAAGATTATAAAGGGTTTCGGCACATCGTTCGGAATGTTTACACCTATAAGTTTGATGTAACAAAAATTGAGCGTATCGTAATAGGCACTCCTGATGTGTTCAATAAAGTTAAAGCCGAGCTTTTGTCATTTGTCATTTTTCTTGAGGAATCAGTTTGACCTTTTATCATCCGGCAAAACCGGAGCTCAATCATAGGGATTCACGTTTTAGGTACCCCACACCCCGCCCAGGGGTCGTGGTGAACCTTTCCTTGCGGCCTTGCATTAAGCTTTCTCCACAATCATCTTCTACTCTTCGCCCTCGTCTCCCGCACAGCCCGGACAACCCGGTCCAGATCGGCCTCCGTCATCGCCGTCCCCGACGGAAGATAAAGCGCCCGCTCAAACAGATCCTCCGGAACAGCCCCTCCCACAACCCGGCAAGGAACTCTTTTCCCCTTTTGATAATCCGCGCCCATCTGCGGAATCTGCGGATCAAATACCGGCTGCAATTTTGCCACAGCCAAAATCAAAAGGAATCACATCCACCTCACTGAAAATCATTTCCAAATCATTCTTATGACGGGCCGTTTTTGCGCCAAGATATAGTTCAAATTCCGAAATCGAGGACAGAAACAAATCATTATCCTGCATCAGTCTTATCAGTACTGTCGAGGATTTATCTTTGTTTCTCAGATATTCGATGACGATATCGGTATCGATCAGGATATTTTCCACAGATTAATGATATCCCTTCCGGCCTCAACAGCTTTTATGTCCTCTTCCGACCACACGTGATCATTACCAATCAAGCGTTTCAAATCCTTTTTTTTCTGTCTTTTGGATATTGTCACTTCAATTTGCGTACCTACCGAAAACGGTAAATTAACCAGTTCCAAATATCCGGTTTTACATATTTTGGTTTGTAATTTATGAGATAACATCCTGTCACCTTTTGGAACTTTGACTGTTATTTCAATCATATTGCCATTCCTCCTCTCTCCGGTCGCCGTTACGGTGCCGAGCGGATAGGGTCTCACATTTATCTCATCCTATGCCACGGCCATCCAGCAATCAAGAATTCGTTTCAGGCAGGATTGTATCCGCAGATTACGCGGATTACGCGGATTTCACAGATGATAAACGAACCTTTTATAATCCAGGGATTTTGAGCCGAAATTAATTAACAGCCCGGTTTTGAGCCCGGTGGCTTTGAGGTAGTTTATCAATTGAGCCTCTTCGATTCCGGACAGGCTGGAAATCGCTTTTATTTCGACGATGATTTCTCCAAAGCAGACGAAATCGGGTTGATATGTTTTATTGAGGGGTGTTGCCTTTGTATGAAATTCCGACAAGAGGCTGCGCTTTGAAAGAGACCTCCTGATCTGCCAATTCCTTTTCCAGAGCCTCTTGATAGACCGCTTCAAGGAACCCGCATCCCAGGTGCTTATGAACCTCCATGGTGTAGAATGTCTATTATATATCCCCGATTATAGCCCGAAAATGTCACGCTCTTTTACCAGTCGCGAAAATCCTCAGGTAGGTTAAATCGATAATAGTAAGGTATCAGAAGTCGAGAAGGTTAGTAAGACGGCCAGGCGGAT
>JAZDPP010000153.1:0-40420 GCA_043797445.1 Pseudomonadota bacterium | reverse complement strand
TTGCGAATACTAAAAGGTCTCACCCGGTTCCACGGGCAAACCGTATCGCATTTTCCGCATTGATAGCAAAACCGGAATGCGTCTCCGCCGGCCTCTTGTATCTCAGCAATTACCTCTTTGAAGGGGGCTACCGTTTCCACTGTCTTTATTAAACCTCTTCTTTCGCCTTAGGGGGTTTTGGGTTAGTGCTTTGATAACCGGGAAAAGGTATCCATTACCTTCTTCAAGCCATGCTTTTTCACCAATGATTCATAGGCCATCTTCAACTCTACCCGATTTTCTTCCTCCGTGGGCTCATGCGTTTCCACTTCCTCCACCCGCTCTTCGTATGTCAGGGCATCGAATTTACACGCCTGAACACACATGGGTTCGGACAGCGGCGGAATATCCTCGCACATATCGCACTTCAGCGGAAGACCGGAATCGGGTTCCTTGAAGTAATCCCGGGAGGGACAGGACGCCGGGCAGAAAGCGCACTCGGAGTATTCCTTCCCATCAATGACATAAAGGTTTCTTCCATTGCATTCGGCTTGGGTATAATCACCGGCGCGGATCGGAACATACTGGTCCTTCACTTCATCCATATACACCCGGATTCGAGCTTTCGACGGGTTGAGGCTGCTGTATTTCGGCACCGCATGAAATGCGGAGCAGGCCAATTCACATGACCGGCACCCCGTGCATTTATCGATATTCACTTTGATCTCTTTGACGATTTTCTTTTTTAGCCCACCCTTCACGGCTCCCCCCTCTTCGATTTATGGCTTCTCTTTTTCCGCCTGAGTTTATTTGGCGGAATCGTTTTCATCATCCGTCAGGATGCCCCTTTTCAAAAGGTCTTCTCCGACAAAGCCCAGGTCGAGTTCATCGAGCGTCTTTTTGGTCGGAATCCCCTCTCTATTCCACCCCTTGAATTTATAATAGTCATCCAGAAGCTTTTGTTCTCTTTCCTCGTCCCGTACCGCCCAGTGATCCTCGGGGGGCCTTTCATGCTCTCTTCTCAACCCTCTTCTGGCATTGATGGCCCTGATCAGGGTCCGGTTCCTTTGAAACACTTTCCACAGTTTGTCTTTGTCCATCTCAATGCCGGTGGCATTCTGAATGAGCGCCGGGATATTGTGGATGTTGTAAGCAACGTCTCCACCGAACTGCCCCCTGAAGGAGGATACGAATCCGCACAGACCGGTAGCATCATCGATGTAGTGCATGGCCTCATTCCAATCGACGATATCGCAGAAGGCCTCATTGGACATGACGTCACGCTTTTCCCAGTTCAGAAAATAGTCCTTGAATTTGTCATCCGGAGGGGATGTCCAGTTTTTGACAAACTCTTCCCGCTCTTCCCGGGTGGGAAGCGGATCCTGCGGGAAAGACCCCTCGATCTGTGTGATACTCATCTTCTCACCCGTTGCGATCATGAGAAAATAGGCCAGGTTCACCTTTCCCAGCTTGATCGGCAGCTGCTCGAATTTCTTGGTGGTATTGTGATCGTATTTTTCCGCGCCTTTACCGATCCTTCGGGCCGCCCAATATACCCCATCCGCCAGAATATCACCGATACCTTCCCGTCGGACGATTTTTTCCATCAGATAGTAAAATCGGTCCCCGCTGTCGGCCGGCAGTCCGGGCATATCCGCGTCCGTCAAAATTCCGGCTTCGTAAAGCTCCAGCGCAAAAGCCATCACTTGCGGTGTTGAGTATGAGTCGAGTCCATACTCCTGGGCTATCCCCAGTATGTCATAGGAAAAGTCCAGTTCCTTAAACGCCGCCATATGGTAGGTGTCTTTTCCGTAACATTTGTAACCGAAGCGTTTCCTTCCCGGCCAACTGATCACATTACGGCAATTTTTCGGGCAGTTATAACAGCTCGTCTGCCGGTCCATATGGTCATATTTTAAGTTCCGCCATCTCTCTTCGAGTTCCTTGCTCCAGAAATTCTTTCGCCGCGTCCGCGCGTTGCCCCAGGCAAAATGATTGTGATGAAAGCTGTCATCCTCATCGTAGGCCATCCAGTCCCCGCATCCACTGCTATCGGCAATCTGCCGGTGCAATTTGGTGCATGCGTCAAAAAGCTCGGCCGGTTTGGCGATATAAATGTCCTTGGTTCCGCGAACCGCGATGGCCTTGAGCCGTTTGTCGCCCATGATCACGCCGACCCCTCGTGCCGCGCTTGAGTGACCATGATCGATCGAGGCCATGAAGACCCTGTTTTCACCCGCCAGGCCGATAGCGGCCACCTGAAATTTTTCGTCCTTCAACTCTTTTTTCAGCAGCTCTCCGGTTTCCACACAGCCTTTTCCCCGCAAATGCGAGGCATCGCGTATTTCCACCCGGTCATTGTTGATATACAAATAGACCAGGTCGGAGGCCTTGCCGCGAATAACGATTTGGTCATAGCCGGCATGCTTCATTTCCGGCCCGAAAAATCCGCCCATCAATGAATGGGACATCAGGTTTGTCTGGGGAGAAAAGGTGTTGACAGCGACACGGTTGGCACCGGGAACCGGCGTGGCATGCAATATACCGGCGCTGAATATCAGCAGATTATCGGGAGAAAAAGGGTCGACTTCGGGAGGAACCCTATCCCACAATAGCTTGGCTCCGGCACCCTGCCCCCCCAGATAAAGTTCGGTGTCTCTCAGATCCGTTTCCACCTTTTCAATGCTTCCCCGGGATAGATCAATTTCCAAATTTACCCCTGTCACTCCGTACCTCATTTTTAACCCCTTCTATATGAGTAAGCCTTTATTCGTTACCCTAAAATTAAAGTCTGTTTCGCCGCCATACTGTGTGATACCGACGATCAATACGTTTCGTTCAGGAGTAGAGACCGGATGCCCGCGTGTCGGATCCACCCGTGGCGAGAGCGTCTTTCGGGGCCGGCATCTCACTCATCTGGCTGGAATGCCCCGCAAACATGGCAAACCGGCAATTGATTTCCTTTGCAATGTTTAAAAAGAAGTCGGTGATTCGCATCATGGCCTGTTTACGAAACTCCTGTTTGAGCCCCACGGCCCATATGGTTGCCTGTAAATCCGCCCTGTATGTCTGAATCGGAACCGCCACGGCGATAAGCCCTTCGATGTACTCTTCCCTGTCGTAGGCAATACCGGTTTCCTTGACATTCATTATCTCATTTCTGTAAGCTGCTCTATCCGTAATACTCTTACCGGTAAACCGTTTCGGCGTGTTTTCCGACAGAATTTCATCTATTTCTTTTTCAGGCAGTTGCGAAAGAAGCGCCTTTCCGGCAACTCCGGCAAAAACCGGTATTCTCATGCCGATTTCCGTTGATATCTTGATCCGCTGCGCCTGATCCGCCTTGTCCAGAATAATAACTTCCCGGCCTGAAAGGATTCCGAAAAAAGAGGACAATTTAAAATCATGGTTGATGGTCTCAAGATAGGGATGCACCGTTTTGATCAGTTCGGAGCCGCCGGCAGCGGCATTTCCCAGAATAAACAGGCGCGGTCCCAACCGGAATAGTCCGTCCGGCCCTTTTTCCAGTACGCCCAGATCGTCCAGCGTATGCAGGAGGTTGAATACCGTACTTTTATTCAACCCCAGAATATTGACCATTTCATTGTACCCAAAGGGGCGTTTCGTTTCGGCCATCAGCGCTAAAATCGAAAAACATTTGTCAATGGCGGGGACCCTTTTGTAATTTTGCGGCATGTTGCCCCTTTTGCTTTTCCGGTACTTTGAAGTTGATCAGCAGGATGAAGGACAGTCTTTCAAGGTCTGGCGAGAGAGCTTCAGATATTCATATTATCGGAGAGCCCCCCTGCAACGGGAGTCGGGGGGGTTATCCCCGGCAACTCCCGTTGCAAGATCTCTCTTCCGAATCACTATTGTCTAAAACCGGCCATCTTTACATAGGCCTTTAGGCCGGTTGAATATTACACAGGGCCGATTTCCATGTCGGATACCCCATGATGGGCTCCCGGTTCTGGCAGTCGGTCAACAAGTTGGCGTTTTCATCCCCGGACCCGCCATGGGGAACCAATACCACGCCCTCTGCGATACGATCATCCACGGATGCCCACATTTTGGCCCGGCCCCGATCGGTTTCCACCCATACGGACTGGCCATGGGTAATGCCGTACCGTGCCGCGGTTTCGGGCCCAAGTTCCGCCTTGGGGAAGGGTTCGTTGTTTTTCAGCCAGGGGATGTGATGCATCTGGCTCGCGGTGTTGGTCAAAACCCGCTGACCGGTGGACAGAATCAGCGGATACTTCTCTCCCAATTTCGCCCACAGACTGCCTTGAGGCGTTTTGTCCGGTTCGAGATAGGTGGGTAGCGCATCAAATCCGACATCGGCTATGGCCTGGCTGAAAATTTCGATTTTTCCGGAGGGGGTCCGGAAATCCCCTTTCTGAGATCCATATCGCTTTTCCTGGTAATAATCCCCTTCGGGTTTCTTTGTCGTGAGATAATCGAAATCCAGCTCACAGGGCTGCAAAATATCTTTTACCAGCGCCTGCTCATCTTCCCAGGGGAATTTGTCCTGCAGGTCCAGACGTTCGGCAAGCCCTTTATAAACATCCAGAACACCGCGGCATTCTCCGAGCGGCTCGATGGCCTGAGCGCGCACCATAATATAGGGCAGGCAATGACAGACATTATAGTTGTACGCCAGACTCCATCCTTCCAGATGGCTGGTTGCGGGAAGGACATAATGGGCAAGCTTTGTGGTATCCGTATGAAACTGCTCGTAAACCACCAGCATTTCAAGTTTCTTAAAGGCTTCGCGAAATGCGTTCGAATCCGGCATGGTGACAATGGGGTTGCCGCCCAGCACCATGAAGGCCTTGAGCTTATCCGGTATACTCTCGGGAACCATGGAGACGATGCCATAGGGACTGGTTCGGCCCCAAAGTTCGTAGAACAGGGGATATTTATCCGTTCCCAGCGGCCGGGCATCCACCGGCAAACCGATGTTTTTCATCTTTAGCCGAGGACTCAGCACCCATCCACCGGGCACATTGATGCCGCCCACAATCGTCTGCAAAACAGCTATAGCACGATTGGTCTGGGTGCCGTTCGCCTGTTGATCCTGAGTACAGGTGCCCTGATAAATCGCGGCCCCTTTCGTCGTGGCAAAAACGCGGGCCAGTTTACGAATATCCTCGGCCGGAATCCAGGTAACCTTTTCCGCCCATTCGGGCGTATAGGGTTGCACATGGGGGACCAGCTGATCGAATCCGATGGTCCATTGGTTTATAAAGTCGGCATCATAGAGCTTTTCGGTGATGATCACATGCATCAGCGCCATGGCTAGCGCCCCGTCGGTGCCCGGCCGGATCTTTAAGTACATCTCGGCGTGATCGGCAATGGCAATGCGTTTGGGGTCGATGACGATGACTTTGGCGCCCTTCAACCGGTTTTCTTTTATGGCCATGGCCAGCGGAAAATCCGATTCGGCGGGATTATGACCCCACAGCACGTAGAGGTTTGAATTCAGCTCTTCCACCGGATAACTGCCGAAGGTGATCTGGCGGCAGCGAATCCGCATGCGGTAACAGATGCTTTCAACGGAGAAGTAATTGGCGGAGCCGATCGCCGCTTTGAATCGCTGGGTCAACGCCACCATCTCAAAGTTTTCCACTCCGACCGATCCGCAGAAAAACCCCAGCACCGAGGGACCGTACTTATCTTTCAAGGAGCGCAACTTGCCCGCAATTTCATCCAGCGCCTGGTCCCACGCTATTTGCTTAAACCCGGTTCCATCCTTTTTTAAAGGATGCATCAATCGAGACGGGTGGTAAATATGTTCGGCGGTAGCGCGTCCTTTCGGGCATAAAAACCCCTTATTCAAAGGATGAGACTTCTGCCCGGTTACATCGACGATTTTTCCGTCATACACGGTGACCTCTTTGCCGCAGCTATGGTAACAAAGCGTACAGCCAGAGTAGACTTTTTTTGTTTCAGGGGACATTTTTTACCTCCCGTTTAAAATTGCCATTAGTGATCCGATCCGACTCCGCAAAGATCACGCTGTTTCCGGGCCGAAGCGCCGAACCATCGACCGCTGAAGAGGTGACACCGTAGCGGAAATAATTTCTTTTGTAATTGGGTGACACACCACCTCGTTAATGATACATTTTCAAATAATGCGGTGGGAAAACCATATCTAGCGCCCGGCTCATTGGTCTCCAGAGAGATCCATTGGTTTCTATATAAACCATAGGTTTTGACGTTGTCAAGAAAAAAACATCTGGCTGAAAAATTAAAGCTTGCCATCAACTCCAGTTTAGGTTCAGGCGACCCCCGGTCACGATACCGTGGGGCACAAACAGCCGATGTTGCGTTCAGAAATAATTTTCCACCGGTTTTCATCCGGCTATTCAATCTTTAACTCGATGTTCAAGTTTTTGGAATTACAGGGCTTCGCCAAATATGATTGCAGCAGCAGTTGCTCTCGGTCTGCTGTAGGAGCGGCTTCCAGCCGCGATTTTTCACGAGCCGACAATTCCCATCGCGGCTGGAAGCCGCTCCTACAGGCCAATTCCGATAAAACTTGAACATCGAGTTTAGCTTTATTGAATGAAATGGATCGAAAAGGAGCGTAAGGAAAAAGAAGCGTCCCAACAATTCACTTGTAAATTTTTAAAAACGTGTTAGACTTTGGGAATTAATTGTGGTCTGTTCCCAACGAACAGGCCGGTTTCGTTCTGAGGGAAAAATCCATTTGTTAAAGTGGCGACCCGACGTCTGGGACCATGAGAATTTTTTTATCAAGGAGGGTGCCTCAATGGCAAACGGAGTTGTAAAATGGTTTAACAGCAGCAAAGGGTATGGATTTATTGAGCAGGAAAATGGCGGACCGGATGTGTTCGTTCATCATTCCGGAATCAATGCAACCGGATTCAAATCGCTTTACGATGGCGATCGGGTTACTTTTGACATCGAGCAGGGGGCAAAAGGTCCCTCGGCTGTAAATGTCACGGTTGTATAAGTAATTTTTTTTCTTAAAAAATTTAAGGCGCCTCCTTCATCAGAGGCGCCTTTTTTTATTTCTCGGCCACGGTGCTAAACCGCTCTGGCAAACTGAAGCAATTCGGTGGTGTGTAGAATCCGGTCGATCTCCAACAGAATGATCACCCCTTTTCCGGTCTTTGCCATGCCCAAAATAAATTCTCCGTCAAAGCCACCGCCGAAATGAGGGGAATTTTCGATTTCCGCATCCTTGATATGAAACACTTCCGTCACCGAATCCACGATTCCGCCCACCAGGGTCGAACCGGTAAGACCGGAAACCTCCGCGATGATGATGCAGGTGCGGGGATTATATTCCTTCTCCGGCATCCCGAATTTGATGCGCATGTCCATTACCGGAATCACCTTGCCACGAAGATTGATGACACCTCTGAAGGCCTTGGGCATCTGTGGCAACTGCGTAATCTGCATCAATCCGATAATCTCCTTGACGTCCAGAATACCGATACCATAGATCTCTTCACCGAGATTGAAAATGAGGTATTTCCCTTCGCGGCTCGTCTTTGCCTCGGCGGTTTCGAGAACCGCAAATTTTTTAGCGCCCCGGCCCGCCGGAGCAGCCTCACCGGCAACCGGAACGGCTCCCGCGCGCTGCTTGCACGCCACGTCCGCAAAGCGCAGATCCACAAACCGGTCGAGGTCAACGAGCCGGCCGATATCCATCTTTTTCGTCATATATTCCTGAATGGTATTGAGATCCTCTTTCACCGGATAGAGATCATCGGTCCGGATCCCCTGTGGATCGGATAAGACATTCTTAAGAAGATCCACCTGCAATCCGAGCTGCTGCTTGGGGTCCAGAAATTTAACGGCTATCTGAGCCGCCTTGTCCAGATTATTCCGGATAAAAAGCCCCG
Organism: Pseudomonadota bacterium; assembly: GCA_043797445.1. Lineage (GTDB taxonomy): Bacteria > Desulfobacterota > Desulfobacteria > Desulfobacterales > JAFDDL01 > JAZDPP01. The sequence goes on along the minus strand of JAZDPP010000153.1, from coordinate 32,564 downwards.
CTTCGACCAGCAGGTTGACGAACTCCTGCACGGCATCCTCATGCTCGCGGATGAAATCCTCCCGAAGCACCGCTACACAGCAGGGGTGATTCTCCCAGAGTTCACTCGAAAGAACCTGGCGCACGGCGATGTTTCCGGCAATGGCCCGTGATCCGATGGGTTCCGCGACCATGAACCCGCAGGCATCTGGATTTTCCGACATGAAATTTGGCATCTGAACGGGAGGGACGACATCGAAAAGCACGTTTACCGCCTCTTTTCCGGCGACTCCCGGCCGTAATCCCATCTGCGTAAAATACATGTGGGCGAGCATATTGTGGATCGACATCTTATGGGGAATGAAAAAACTCTTATGCTTGAAAAATTGCTGATAGGGTTTCTGATAGTTGCCGACCTTGTTGCGGACCATGATGCTGCCGTTTCGATGGGCAAATAGCACGAGCTTTATGGGAACACCGTATCCAAAGAGATCCATGGCGGCGGGAGCGAGAATAAACGCGCCATCCACCATGCCGCTTTCGAGTGCATCCTGCACCGGGTTCCAGCCGGGCATGCATTCGGTTTCAAGATCGAAATAACGGGGGGTTCTTTGGCCCGTTTCGATCATGTGCTTTAAAACGCCAAGCGTGAGATGATCGGTGATCTGAATGTGAGCCATTCGAAGAAGAACTTTGCCGGCCGCACTCATTGTTTGACGTTCCGCGGCCTTGGGCGCCGGCGCCTGTGCCACGCCAAAGGCCTTATCGATGAGTTTACTCAGCTCGTCGGGTGTAAAGGGCTTGGCCACGACACCGCTGGCGCCCCCCTCCATGGCCTTGGCCGTATACTCCTTGTCACCATGCCCGGTGGCCATTAGAAAGGGGATGTTTTCAAAAGCCGCTTCACCTCGAACCCATTGCAGAAACTCGAGGCCGTCTTTCTTGGGCATGGCCCAGTCGCTGATAATGAGCTGAATATCTCCTTCCTGCTGTAGCTTTTCAATGGCATCCTCGCCATCCGTTGCCTCCACGATATTGGAGAAACCCAATTGCTTCAGGATGCGAACTTCCATCTTCCGCATCGTACTGGCATCTTCGACAAGCAGGATTTTTATCCCGGGATCCACGGCCATAATGTCACGCTCCTTTTGTGGGCTTAAGATAAGCCGGCATTGGGTGTAATTTTTGTATGGAGTCTCATTTCCGGCTCATGGTACCTTTTCCCCCACTGGACTGTCAATAATCCCTTGAGGGACGAGAGGAATTGAAAAACTGAATTAATTGCCGCTGCGGCTTGACTTGTGGGTTTTCATATCTAACTTGTGCGGACTATTTACCGATCTAAATCCTTCATACCGGGGCATCGGGTGCAGATTTAAATCACATCTGACTTTTGAAAAACAGAAAAACTGGGTTGTGCCGGGTTGCCGCCCAATTCAAAGGAGAAACTCATGGAAACAGTTAGAAGCGGCTTATTTGTCAGTGTGGACTATAAGGGTACCCTGGGAAATGGAGAGGTGTTCGATTCGAGCCATGGCCGTACCCCCCTTGAAGTGGAAATCGGAGCAGACCAATTGATAAAGGGATTTGAGAATGCGCTCCTGGGGATGTCGTTGAATGAAAAAAAAACGTTTACGCTTGTGCCCGAAGAGGCGTACGGGTTGCGCGATGACAATCAGAAACGTTCATTTTCCCTGTCGGAAATCCCCCCCGATATGAATCCTGAAGTTGGACAGACGATCGCGCTCAGCACACCAGACGGGCAGCAAATGCCCGCCACCATCACCGAAGTAACCAAAGAGCAGGTAACGATTGACATGAATCACCCCCTCGCCGGAGAATCCCTGACCTTTGAAATTGAAATTGTCGGCATCAGTAGCGAGCCGACCCAAGCACACGGTGGATGTGGATGCGGTTGCGACACCGAGCCGTCCCATGCGTCCGGCGGTTGCGGATGCGAGGGCGGCTGTGGGAGCAGCAGCTGCGGATGTGACTGACGTCCGCCATGAATCTTAGTATTCCAGGAGGGTGCGATTAGCAGGGGCGAAAAATTTTTCGCCCCTAGTGCTCCCTCCCCCTGCTTTCGGAATATACGTTTTTCTCCATCTGATCCAGGGCCTCAATACAAATCAAATCGTGCGATTCTGCCGTCCAGCCCCGCGTTTTTCATTGGAATCTTCCAAGAGGATTTTAGGCCGATGCATTTTAGCATCTCGCGGTTGCCAAAAAAGATATAAGCGGTGGACCCCTTGCAGCGCTGCTTTAAAAAATCTCCAAGCCCCTTGTAAAATAGCGTAAGCCCCTCCTCCTGCTGCAACCGAATGCCGTAAGGCGGGTTACAGATGATAAGGCTGTTCTCAAGGGCCTCGATCTCCTTGAAATCGATAAGGCCGATGGCGATTTCCTTGCCGCCCGGAAGCGTGCCGCAATTTTTCCGTGCCGCCGTTACAGCACCGCGATCGATGTCACTTCCCGCTACAAGCCCCGGCGGCAAGGGACGAATATCCGTGTCGGCCGCCCGTTTGACATTTTCCCAAAGCGGGTTATCAAAATCGGGAAGAAAACCGAACCCGAAATTTTTCTTTAAGTACCCGGAAGGAATACGGCAATACCGCATCATCGCTTCACACAGGAGGGTTCCGGAGCCGCACATGGGATCATGAATCGGCCTTTCTCCCTGCCAGCCGGATAGCGCCACGATGGCGGCAGCGAGGATTTCCTGCATGGGAGCGGCCACGGTTTCGCTTCGATAGCCTCGCCGATGCAATGACCCGCCGGAAGTGTCGATACTGATCGTCCCATGGGCCTTCTCGATATGAAGATTGAGCCAGATATCCGGGTCTGTCCGGTCGACATTGGGGCGCCGGCCGCATTTAGCCCTGAAATGATCCGCCACCGCATCCTTCAAACACAGCGACGCAAAATTGGAATGGGTGATGTTGGGATTTCCCGATACGTTTGAAAAGATGCCGAAAGTCTGATCCGCTGAAAACAGTTGGGCCCACTGGATGGCGCTTCCGACCCGATACAGATCGTCCCGGTCACGACAGGGAAACGACATCAGAGGCGCTAAGACTCTCGTAATGAAACGCGCCAGGTAGTTGATCCGATACAACGCCGCCGGGTCAGCGGAAAAATGGGCACCCCGAACGCCGGGTGTAACCTTTTCGGCGCCCAGCAGCGTCAACTCCTCAACGGCCATCGTCTCCAATCCGCCTGGAATCTGAGCAAAGTACTGGTTCGTTTTTTGATAAGAATAAATGGGTCTTGCCGTCAGTTGTCTCATGCGCTCCAAAACGTTACACCCGTTATCCTCCGGCCAGCTTAACCGGAAAGCCTTTCTTTTTTATTTCCTGCGATAAGACCTCACGATGGTCTCCCTGGATGATGATTACCCCGTCCTTCACCGTCCCTCCGGTTCCACAGCGTTTTTTCAGATCCGCGGAAAACGCCTGGAGCGCCTCGCCATCAAGGGGAACCCCTGTGATGGTCGTCACCGTTTTCCCGTTTCGGCCCTTGGCTTCCCGGCTGATTCTCACAATGCCATCCACCCGGGAAAGGGGCTTTTTTACCTCTTTTTTCTTGTTTTTACAGGTACAGACGGAGGTTGATTTTTTACAATCGGGGCAAATACGTCCTTGATCCGTTGAATAAACAAGCCGGCTATTTTCCATTTTCCTATTATTTCCTGAACCCGGCATACACCCAGGCGGCCAGCCACCCCAGCAATACCGGTACCGTCCCGAAGATGACCAACGAGGATACATTCTGTTGCCAGGGCCGAAAATAGAGAGCGGGGAGAAGGGGGTAAACGATGGTTGCGGCGATTGCGATTCGCATTTTACCGGAAAGCCCGGACCTCTGCTTGACCTGTCGCAGGATTGGTTTTTTCGATGTCATCCGGGGAATAAAAAATATCCCCAGGACAATCGCAACTAAAATCAATATTTCCTGAAATCCGGCCATGCCTCTCTCTTTTAAACTGTTATGGATGGGTATCATAAAAAAAATGCGGAAACAAGCCGGCATTGATGAACGGCGGAGATGTTGCATTTTCAACTTCCTTTCTTATATTCCAAAAAACAGGAATGGATCCGGGTAAAAAATAGACAAAAGAAAGGAGTCGGTTGAATGGGAAATCAGTTTCGCACCGCCATATTGCTCGCGGTCATGACCAGCGCATTTTTGCTGATCGGCAAATTGTTGGGGGGGAGCCACGGAATGTTTATCGCCCTTCTCTTTGCCATCGGAATGAACTTTTTCAGTTACTGGTTCTCGGATAAGATTGTGCTTCGAATGTACCGGGCGACAGAGGTGACCGTTCAACAGGAACCCGAACTCTACAACATGGTTCAACTGCTCTGTCAGCGCGCCGAACTTCCCCTGCCGAAAATCTATACCATTCCGCAGGATTCTCCCAACGCCTTTGCCACCGGCCGAAACCCGGAACATGCCGTTGTTGCCGTTACGGAGGGGTTAATGCGGCTGATGAACCGGGAAGAGATCATGGGCGTCATCGCCCACGAGCTGGCGCATGTTAAAAACCGGGACATTCTCATCGGCTCCATCGCCGCCACCATGTCGGGCGCCATCATGCTGCTGGCCGACATGGCCAGATGGTCGGCCATTTTCGGGGGAGGACGCAATGAGAACGAGGAAGGGGGAGGCCTGAGCGGCATCGGTCTGATATTGATGTCGATAATCGCCCCCTTTGCGGCCATGCTCATTCAGATGGCGATTTCCCGGTCCCGGGAGTACCTGGCCGATGCCTCCGGCGCCGGTTTTGCCGGGAGCGCCAAAGGACTGGCTAACGCGCTGGAAAAACTGGGCGCCTATTCAGGCCGGCTTCCCATGGATGCGAACCCCGCCACCGCGCATATGTTCATCGTCAATCCGCTGAGCGGACAAAGATTGATGAATCTGTTTTCAACCCATCCGCCGCTTTCGGATCGCATTGCCCGGCTTCGCGGTTATTCCGCTTCCACCGGGCCTGTTTCCCCAACGGGACCCCCGCGAAACATGGCCGATCAGGGTCGGGCATTTTGGGATGATCTCTCAAAATAGATTCGTTATCCCCAACAGACAAGCTTCAACGTGTGCCATGATAATAACCGAGCCAACATCTTAAAACTTAATACTTAAAACTTAAAACTTCCGTTCCCGCCGGATTACCTATTGACTTTTGAGCCCATTCTGTAAACAAAGGGGCAGGTTCTTTAAAGCGCACCCAGACGCGCTGCCCCTTGCTTTTTTTCAATTTAATATCTCTTCAACCCGGCAAACCGCTTAAAGAGAGGATTTAAAAAATGGCCGTTGAGGTACGTTACCTTGTTATCAGAGATGGGAAAGAGGTGGGAATGTACACGTCCAAAAAGGAAGCTGATGCGCATGATAAAATGCTCGATATTGCCGAAAGCCTGTTCGCATTCATTGAAAAAGCGGCGCATATCGATCTGAAGGAAAACCAGCTTGAAGAGCTTTCCATCTATCTGTCTCACAACCGAGAAGAGGTGATTAGAATCCTCAAGGGCGCTCCTCCTCAGCCGCTTGAACCGGAAAATCGGGATAGCGTGGAAAATAGCGATTTGACCACGGAAACGGGTGAAAAAATCCCGTTCAGGGAAAAAAAGAGTAAACGCGCAGCGGAATGATATCGATTCTATCCCCATCCTGATTCGGAAAATCGCTCTAAGGGGATGATTCAGGCGCGGAGAAGTCCCTGATGCGGTATATTTCTTCCAGGGAAAGGTGATGGTCACTCTTCGGATCCCGTAAATAATCCCGAAGTGAGATAATTCTTCTTGAAATTTCGCTTTCAAGCCGATCCCGGAGTCTCGCCCGGCAATCCAGGATGGCATTCTTTGTATCCGTTTGCGGGTAGATACCGCCACTGTATTTATCTTTTTTGTAGTGGACCCTCAGATCGTTGAGCAGCAGAAGGTCTTTTTCATAATCGGAACCGAGCCAAACCACCTCCGGCACCAGTTCCGCAAAATGAGTAACGCCCAGAATATCTTTTCCTTTCGCCCAGTAACTTTCCAGAAATTCCAGTTCCAGATCGCGATAGTTTTGCAGCGGCATATACATCCGCCGCAGGTAGAGCAATACCTTTTCCGCCTTTTTTTTATGCCCGCCGATAATTACCGACCCGCCGACTTCCCCTTTTTTTACCCCTTTCGTCCAGGGTGCGCCGGTTATGCCGAAATCGTGATAGATCGGAATGAGTAATAGCGCGGATAGCGTATTCAATGCCAGCGCGTAGCCGGCAGACGGTCCTCCGACGTTATAGGAAGCGGAGAGCAGCTGGTGATGGATCGTGTATTGGTAGAGAAAATCCCCGAAAAGCCTCGGGATGCTGATTTTCGGCTGAAGCTCTTTCAGGTAATTGATAACCAGGGTGAGCGCCTCCTGGGCGGACTGCCGGGTCATCTTAACGGACATATCCAGCTCGGCCGCCGCCGGTGAAGAGGAGGCGACGGCTCCGGTGACCAGAACTTTTTCCGAGGAAATATTATAATTGAGGCTGGTGGCGATGGGAAGAAGAACACCGGACACATCGTTTGCCCCCACGCCGATGATAAACCCCACCTGCGGCTCCTGGCTCAGCTCGGCTTCGAGGAATTCGTCGAGCTGCATCTTACCTTTCTTCGTCGGGCTACGGGAAATCTCAACCCGGGAGGAGTGAAGGTGGGACGGCACCAGCGGATAATCTTCCGGCTGGCAGATATGTTCCAATAGCGCAAGAATCTGATCGTAGCTCTCCACAAAGGCATCCGGATTGTTTTTCACGGATTTTCGAAGAACCGCGGGGGCTTCAATCGCCTCCAGAATTCCGGACAGAACCTTGAAATTGAATCGGACGAACTTTTCCTTGAGCGAAGCATCCGAATCCGCCAGGCCTCTGAACCGTTTAATGACTTCATATTCCGTTTCTCTCATGGAGCGGACCTTTTCGGCAAACGCAGCATAATCGGCTGGGGTATTGCTGGTGTCGGTCGCATATTTGACGATCTCCCTGACATCTATTCCCGGAGCCAACGGAACGCCGGCAAAGGCGTTCCGGATGATCATTTCGATGTTTTCAGGTTTCAGATGCCCCGATACATCCATGACCTGCAAGCGTTTGGAGCGGATAAGCGCCGGGTCCAGAATATCGATCCGGTTGGTGGTAAGCGCCGTGAACACCCGGCGCAGGGGGATTTCCCCATCGATGAGACTCAAAAATTTATTGGTCAGCTTATCGGAAGGGGAGCCACCGGAATCACTGCGTCTCGGAGCCAACGCATCACCTTCATCGAAAAACATCACCGTCGGGGCAATCATTTTGCCGATATCATATATTTTTTCAAGATTCTGAACCGCGCCGTCCATCGGATTAAGAGAATTCTGCAATGCGCTCGCGTTCGAGGAAATATCGTGAATATCTTCATTTTCGCTCAGCCAGGCGCGCACCAGGAAGGTTTTTCCGCTCCCGGGCGGCCCATAGAGCACGGCTCCCTTCTCCTCACTCACCCCATATTGGAGGCAATTGTTGGCCATCTCCGAAAAGGCATCCTTTACCGAGCCGACATAGGCATTCCATTTCACCCGGCGGTCCATGCGGTCCACCACCTTCTTGTAAAGATCGCCATAGGTGTTTTTTGCCACCAGCTCAAATGCCTTTCGAATCAACTGCGCATCTTCCAGATAGCCGGGGATAAATCCTCTCTTTATCTCGATGATCGATGAGAGGAGTTTTCTCACGTAGGAAGGCGTAATTTTGAGGGTTCTCTCATTAAATATCTCGTATATTTTTTCAACGGAGATATTCAGGTCCTCGGAGGTAATATTCGATGAACCGGCGGGAAGGGGAGGCGGTCCGATATGGATATTACTCCGTTTCAATTCCAGGCGAACGACCTCGGCCAGATTTGCGGGATTTTTCCAGTAATGGGAAAGATCGATTATTTTCCCTTTCTCAACGAAGCGCCGGTATATGGACGCATCGAATCGCTCCGGTTGATCCGTCGTGGCGATCAGGAGACAATCCCGCCGCCCATCCGAGATCTCATCGAGAATAATATTGGCCGTATCGATCAAGGTGCGTTGCTGACGATCCGACCCGGAGTCGATGCTGTCGGCCCGTCCGAAAGCGCTGTGCGCCTCCTCGATGTGACGAATGGTGGTTCTCCAGATCAACCCCATGGATTTCCGGAAAAAATTGCCCGGCTCTCCCGAAAGGGCGGTTTGATAATCGTTCGGCGTAATTACGGAATAGTCGATTTCTATCCCCTGCTCCTCCAGTTCGCTCAGGTTGCGGCCGATCCTTTTTTTCAGCAGCAGATTGATGAGCGGTATCCGGGAGAGCGCCTTGTAAAAGCGGAGCCGTTTCCGGTTATAAATTTCCATCGCCAGGGAGGGATCGGTCTCCTCCAGGGTCTTCCAGAACGGAGCGGCAGACATGACGTTCTCTTTTTTCTGCTGTAAATCCACCTCCGGAAGCACCCGGTTGGCGAATATCACCTTATTGATGGCTTGGGTGACCGTTGCCGTTTTACCGCTGCCGCTCGGTCCGACAACCAAAATCAACGGCGATTTGGGCACTTCCGGGTCGGAAATATACTCCTTTCGAATATGCGCGCGGTATATCTTTTCAAAAAGCGTTTTTAATTCCGAGGGAACATGAATATCGCCGAGCTCTTCTTCGAGCAGCGAGAGCATGAAGAGATAATCCCGGGGCGACACCTCCTTTTCGAGGATTTTTTTCCATGCATTCCGAGGGTTTCGCTCGCCGCTGGCATCAAATCGGCGTTGCCAGTCGGTCAGAATTTCAGGATCCTTTAAGATCTCGAAATGGTTCTGGTCGGTGAACATGAAGAGGGAAAGAAACCCATCAATGAGGATCCGTTTGAGCTCCGAGGGCGGCCGGTACTGATTGAGCCGCGCCCGCATAAATGCGCGGGTCTCGTATGGCCACAGCGCCACCAGGTTTTCAATCTCCCGGATTCGCTGCTCGTTGAGCCGTACATATTTAATCCCCTTGGTGGTTCTGACGGCCATTATTTTCCCCCTTCCGAAGCAACCGCATTCGGGTGTTGCGCAGAAGATTGAGAAGGCGGCATTAAAGTAAGCCCCGGCGAGGCGCCCGTGTTCTGGATCACAACCGTCTGCTGACCGGACTGGTTTTTCTGATAGGCATTGGCCCATTGCTGTTGCGCCAGGAATTGAAGCAGCGCGTTGTCCGTTCTTTCATCACCGCCAAGCTCTTTTCTCAGAGCGCTGATTCCGGAAAGATACGCCGCATAGAGTTTCCGGATACGGCTCGATTCCTGATCGGCGGCATAATTATCCGCCTCGGCAATCAACTCCCGGCGCTTTTTCTCCTCGCTGGCTTCAACCAGCTTGTCGCCGAAACGCGTTTCCTTCAAAACGAAGCTGACCACCTCGATTCCGTACTTCTTCTCCAGCGGCGGCGCGTCCTTATTGATCGGCCGGGACTTTAAGGCCTCGAATATTTCCTCTTTAATTTTTTCCCGCTCGCTGATCAATTCGTTCACCTTTCTGGCCTGAAGGATATCCTTTACGATACCGTCATAATCTCCCTGAAGGATATTTAACGGATCGAGGTTTTCGATGGCCCATGTCTGAAGATCGCGGATGCGATAGGTCAGCATGGCGGAAGTCCACAATGTAACGTTTTCACTCGATATAATTCGTACCGGCTCGGATGCTCCCCCCAAATACAGGATCTGATTCATGAGGGATACTTCCTGCTCGATGCGGGTAAAAAACGGCAACCGGACATGCCAGCCGACCTCGGTGATGGCCTCCCTTTTTCCACCGAAGCGTTCGAGGACCACCGCATAGTTTTTCTTCACTTTGAAAATGGTTTTGCTCGCGTACACCAGGGCAATCCCCCCGTATAGAAGGGTCAGCAGTAACCCAAAGGCAACGAAGCGTTTCAAAACCGTTTTTACAAAAGACCGCCGAACGATTCTTTCCGATATTTTATCCGCCATAACAACTCCTTAACGAAGGTATTGATACTTTCAACCTTAATAAAGAAGCGGTCAATCTGTCAAGCGGGATGAAACAGGGCAATCGCATGGAGCAAGTAACTGGCGGCAGCGTAAGCCTTGAGGGGGATCAGATGCCGGATTGGCTATTGCAATTGTCCCTATTTTTCTATATAAATCGCAGCTCTTGTCTTTTCCAGGCCTTTTCCGGTCTTCGCGGTTTTTCGGAATTCGGTCCGCTGTCCGGCGATTCGGCCAATTAACCGGTGGAGAAACGATGAATTGCCTGGCAGGTTTGGATCTAGGTTCGGTGCAGGTCAAGCTGGTGGTTCTCGAACCGGACAACCAACGCCGGCCTCTCTTCACGATAGCCCGCCCCAGCCAGGGAAAGGCCTTCCAGGTTGCCATGGAGATGCTTGCAGAGGCGACAAGCGCTTTGGGGCCCGAGGTCAGGGTGCATCCAGGGGTCACCGGCGCCTCGGCCCCCCTTTTCACGGGTGGGGAAAACGACGGTGCCTGGTGTGAAACAAATCAATTGACCGCCGCCGTCTCCGCGGTCGCCGCTACCCATGGCGAGGTCCGGACCATCATCGATTTGGGGGGCCAATTCTCAAAATGGATTCTGGTCGGTTCGGGCACTGACGCGAAAGCGAAGGGGATTGAAGATTTTGCCCTGAACGGCCAGTGCGCCGCCGGCTCAGGTCTGTTCCTCGATCAACAGGCCGCCCGGCTAGGGCTCTCTGTTGCGGAACTGGGGCGACTGGCGGAGAGTGCCGGGCGAGGCGCGACCATCGCCGGCAGATGCAGCGTCTTTGCCAAATCCGACATGATTCATCTGCATCAAAAAGGGACCCCGCTGAATGAAATCGCCTATGGCCTATGTCTTGCCCTGGTCAGAACCTTTGTCGGAACGGTTTTGGAAAATCGGCGGATCCAGGCTCCATTGGCCTTTATCGGAGGAGGCGCCGCCAATTCCGGACTGATCCGGGCATTTCTCTCGGTACTGGGCCTTGGGCGGGACGAGATTATTATTCCCGCCGACGCTCTCTTCTCATCCGCTATCGGTGCAGCCCATGCGGCAAAGGATTTCCCCCCGGTGGTACTCGCGGAATGGCTCACCCGGCAACATGCGAAGCGAAGCGCCGTCATCAGCGTGAATAATACCCTGGATGACGCCTGCGCCGGGCTCTCCCGGCCGGTAGGCGGCAGCGAGCGACACATACAACCCGAGAACCCGAACGGCGGATTGCCCCAATCCGCGGAAGAGATCCCGGTTCATCTCGGTATAGATGTCGGCTCGGTCAGCACCAATATGGTGCTGCTCTCCCCTGAATTGGCTTACCTGGATGGGGTTTATATCGCCACTGCCGGTCGGCCGTTGACGGCCCTGGATCTTGCCTTCAGGGAGTTAAAAAAACGTCACGGTGACAAGTTGAAGATCCTCTCCGTTGGTGCAACGGGAAGCGGGCGGTATCTGGCCGGGCAGCTGGTGGGAGCGGATCTGGTGAAAAATGAGATCACCGCCCAGCTGGTGTCGGCCGCCCACTTTTTTCCGGATGTGGAAACGGTTTTTGAGATCGGCGGACAGGACGCCAAATTCATCAATGTCCGGGATGGCGTGCTCCAGGATTTTGAAATGAACAAAATCTGCTCGGCCGGAACCGGGTCATTTCTTGAGGAACAGGCGAACCGGATGGGGGTGGCGATCGTCGGCGAATTTTCCGAACTGGCTTTCAAAAGCCGGAAGCCGGTCGTTCTGGCAAGCCGCTGCACGGTGTTCATGGATACCGAAATTTGCCGCGCCATGGCCGCTAACCACCCACTGGCGGATCTTTGTGCCGGACTAGCCTATGCCGTTGCCAGAAACTATATCGAAAAGGTGGCAGCCGGGAGAAAGATCGGATCGGCAGTGGTCTTTCAGGGGGGGACTTCATCAAACAGCGCGGTGGTCAGCGCCTTCTCCGGGTTGCTTGGACGGCCCATACGGGTTCATCCCTACGGGCGAGTATCGGGGGCCATTGGCGCGGCGCTTCTTGCGGCAAGAAATTGGACGGCGAAAATGTCGCCGAAATCCCGTTTCCGGGGCTTTGATTCCTGCCGGGACTATTCACTCACCGGCTTTGAATGCGGAAAATGCGCCAATCGTTGCCGGGTGAACCGGATCGAGGTGGGCGGGCAACGCGTCCACTTCGGGGATATCTGCGAGCGCTTTTCTTCACGGGATACCGGGGAAATACAGCCGATAGCGAAAGGGAAAAAGCTGCCTTTCAAGGAATTGTTCGCCACCCGGGAAGCCCACCTGGTTAGCGCTCTTCCGGAAAAAACAGCGGCAAGCGGACGAGCTCGCGTGGGTCTTATTCGAACGTCTCTGATGCTCGAATATTTGCCTTTCTGGACACACCTTTTGAATGAATTGAACTTCGAACCGGTGGTAACGGCGGGAATGATCGGTGACGGAGAAAACCACGGCATATCCACGGCGATCTGTCTGCCGCAAAAACTGGCTGCTGCCGAAATCCATCATCTTTTCCGGGAGCAACGGGTGGAACGGGTATTGATGCCATCGATCCTTGAGCTGGACCCCTGTCAGGCGCGCGACCGGGCGCATACCTGCCTCTACAGCCAGCAACTCCCCGATATGCTTCGCCCGATCCACGGCGAGCGGCTGCTGATGCCCCAGTTGGGACTTTCGAGGAGTCGTGATCTCCGGCGGGAGGGGAGTCAAGCCCTTTCCGAGGCGCTTGGAATGTCGAAACGAAAAATCGAGCAGGCGTGGAAAATCGCTCTGCAACACCAGGCGGCTTTTGGTGAGGCTCGCCGGGAACTTGGCCGGGAGGCTCTGGCGGGGCTTACCGGCAAAGGGGTGGTCATCATCGGCAAACCCTATAATCTGCATGATCCCCGGACCAACCTGGGTCTTGCCGGGCAATTGGCGCGGATCGGACTCCCGGCCATCCCCATGGACCTGTTGCCGCTCGACGGGGAGCACCTCGATGACGCCTGGTACATGCTGCCCTGGCTGCTGAACCGGTATCAGCTTCGGGCCTTGCAGCTGCTTCAAGCCCATCCCCATCTCTATCCGATTCATGTATCGAATTACGGCTGTGGTCCGGACGCCTTTACCATCAAACATTTGCAAAGATACTGGGGAAACAGGCCCCGCCTGTTTCTGGAATTTGACGGGCATCGTGGCGAGGCGGGGCTGGTGACCCGGCTTGAGGCCTTTGCCGATGAAATCGAAAATGACGCCGGGAAAGAAAAAGGGCGGCGAACCCGGCGCGCGCCATGGAAACGGGATAATAATGCGATAGCCCAAGGGACTCGCTGCCTCCTGCCGTATACCTCCGAGCATGTTCATGTGTACGCCGGTATGTTGCGCCGCGCGGGATTTTTGACGAAGATACTCCCGCCGCCCGATGAAGCGTCGGCAAGGCTGGGGGAGACGTTTTCCTCCGGCCGCGAATGTCATCCCTTTACCCTTATTGCCGGTGATCTTGTGAAGTGCGTGAAGAGAGGTTACATAGCGTCCGGTGACCGGTTTTTTATTCCGGGGACACGCCTGCCCTGTCTGCTAAGTCAGTATGGCGACGGGTTTCGCCACGTTCTGGAAGACCTGGGGGAAGAGCGGTTGCGGATTTTCGACCCGCATCCGGGGGAAACCGCCCGGATGTTCGGCACTTCCGGCATGATCGATCTCTACGAGGGATTAACCCTCATCGATTACCTGATCATTGCCGCCTGTCACCTCCGCCCTTATGAGCGGGAGAGCGGAACGGTCAATCGATGGCTTGCCGATTCTTGCCGAAAGGTGGAGGAAAGCCTTGCCGAAAAGTCCGACAAGCGCATCTGTATGGCGCCGTGTATCGAGAGCCTCGATCGAATAGCGGTCGATAAAAATAAACAGCGGCCGGTGATCGGCGTGACCGGGGATCTCTATACCCGGATCAACGCCGCCGGCAACAGCGGGCTCTTCACCCGAATAGAAGAAATGGGCTGCGAGGTCTGGCCGAGCCCCTTCTTTGCCGCATCGACCGATTTTGAACTGCCGCAGGAAAGCCATCGTTGGCGCAGGCGGGGCAACTATACCCGGGCCTTTTCAACCGCCGTTACCGCCGCATTGCTCCGGACACGCGCAAAGCGACTGGCGGCACATCTCAGCCCTGAGTTGAGGGTTCGGTGCGTCGAGCCGCCCCAGGCGGTTCTGCAACCATACGCCCTGCCCTATATCAGCGCAAATTCCAACCATCTCATCCGAACAATGATCGCCAAGATGGTCGATTTTGCGAGACGCGGCGCCGACGGTGTGATCAGCGCCATCGGCCTCAACTGCATGGCGGGGACAGCGGCCGCCGCCGCAATCTCTCAAATCAGAAAGGATCAGGGGGGTCTTCCACTCATCTGTCTATCTTATGGGGGTACGGAAGGACTCTCCCAGAAAATACTGTTGGATACCTTTGTCCTGCAGGTTCATGCTCGGTACCGGCAAAGAATGCCTGAATAGTCACCCGCGGAAAGCATCTCTTTGTGCAATCGTTGCGCCTGCAAGCAAAAGGCTTCCAGCCGGGCTTCAATGATCTGCGGAAAGGGCGTGCCGTCGGTTTCAATCGCCAGAAAGGGGAATTTACGGTCACCGTTCAACAGGATGGGAGAAAGCGCATGACCGTTCAACTGCTTCCGTTTTTCCGAGGCGGTGAATTTTTCCTGAAGCACCGCTTCCGCCACCCTGTTCGGCATACAGCCGAAAGGCCCGATGGAGATGATGCCGCAGGAGGGGCTGAGAATGTCATGAAAGGCCGAACCGATGGTCAGAATGGCCTCTCCCCTGACCTGGGGGGAAACATATTGTGCCCCGAGATCAACTACCTGCCCGACTCGCATATCGCCATGGTGAAAGAGGCCCGCGGGGGCCAGCAGTTCACGGATTTTCTTGTCGGTTTTTTCTTTAATCCATCGGAGAAACTGAAATTTGATGGATTTTTCCCCCATAATATTGTGGGTGATCAACCAGTCTATATACTTAAACCATTCGCTGTTCTGCGCCGTGCGGACGATGAAGCCCTGCCCCGCCATTTTTTCAACCAGTTGCTGGAGGGAGATGGGATCATGACGGACATATATTTCTCCCGCCAGAGTGATTTTGGGAATCTCTTCATACGGGGTCGCAAGGGCTATCGTGCCGAGTTCGCCGGAGCATTGCTTAAGCCGGCCGACCAAGGTTTTCCAATCCTTATCCATGACCTTCAGGATGGCCTGGTAATGGCTTTGCAGCAGCCCCAGCGCGGCGTTTTTGTCGACCGCGGCCGTCAGGAGGGTGGACCACATTTCATCAAAGAGATCCCCGATAATGATGGCCCGCCAGGCAGCGAGATAAAATCGGGTCCCGAGCCCCCCGTAGCAGTTTTTGGAGGTGGGGGAAAAGACAACGATATCCGGAATATTGTGTTCCGCGATCAGACGCCTGGCGAGGACATTATACTGGCCGAACCGGCAGGGACCGGGAGCACTGGGCATCAGAAAGGCGGTAATTTCATCTTTTGGCCGGTGATTGCCCAGGTAGTCGAGGATGGAACCGACGGTGGTTTGCAGGGGCAGACATTCCTTGCAGCTGGAATTACCTCTACCGAGTTTCAGGACTTCCGCATCCGCCGCCGGCAGCGTTTCCGCCTGGATTCCCACACTGGCGAAAGCACCGGCAAGGAGAGCGGAACCGAATTTACCCATCGCGGGAATGAGCATGCGCACTCTCTTGTCGGTGAGGGGAACGCACTCGCCGCTGGAAGTCCGGATGGCGGCCCCTTTCTTGCGATACGCCATGGAGGCGACCACCGAATCATTTCGACCGGTCAATACCGGAGCTGTTTTGGGGAGGTTCCGATATGCACCGATAATGTCGAGGAAGGCTTCAATTCTCGTCTCGATTCCGGCATCCGCGGTATGGCTGTCGAGTTCCAGCGTGAGACTCGGTTTGGCGCCCATGGTGTCCCGGAAGTAGGTGATGATGAAGGAGTCCGGCCCGCAGGAAAAATTGGTGATAAACGTGGCAAAGAGTTGCGGATGCCGGGCCACGAACCGGGCGCACCGCAATAATGCATTGCCCATGGCCCAGAACATGTTGCTCTCTTCGTCCAGTCTTTCGTTTTCATAGGGCAACATGTCAAAAGGAATAATCCGAACCCCTCTGGTGGCAAATTTCAGGGGAATGCCTTTGTTGGCATCCACCGTGAAGCTATTGTAGGGCCTTCCAAAGAGAACAACGGCGGTTTCATGGGGATTCTTCTCAAGATCCGATAGAAATTCGCGGCCAACCGCTTTCAACCGCAAGTGACAATCAGCCTGTTCCGCGGTTGCCCCGGCAAAGGCCAGTTTGCCGCGGTTCCGGGTCATCCCCAGCGAAACCGCCATATCGCTGAACACCTTCTCCTGGTCGGGGTAGCTATCGGTAAAATCGATGGTCGGCGAAAGCGTTGCCGGCGTGTCAAGCTCCCGGAAGGTGCTTTTCAGATAAAAAGGTTCTCCCTGGACAAAAACACAGGTGCAAGAGATTTCGCTGTCGCCGGAGGGAACGCCCTTCAGGTGGGGCAGAAAGGTAAAATCGGCTTTTCGGGTGAGCATGTCGGCCAGATAGCCGTGGGCAAGCTCGGCCGGGTAACAAAATTGCGCTCCCCTGCGGGCGATTCCGCTTGGGTCAATTACATCCGGCAGGACCAGATTGAAGCCGAGTTCATTGAAAAAGCGCTTAAAAAAGGGATAATAGGTGTTGAGCAAAAACGACCGGTTCATCCGGACCGCGGGACCTTCCACCTTTTTGCCCTCCTTTTCCAATGCGAAAATAAGATTCTGCCGGGTCTTGACCAGATCCATGGTGGCAACATCGACCCCGGTGTTCCGGAGAATATTGTCATACCGGTTGCAAACGCCGCCAAACGGATACGTCTTGCCGTCGATGGAAATCCTCGAAATCTCACACTTCCGGTCGCAATTTTCCCTGCCCCCGGCGCAGACGAACGGTTTTTCGTAAGCGACTTCCCTTGCAGCAAGGCGTTTCAGATCAAAGAGGCCCGGTTTAAGAAGCCCCTGATCGAGTCTCTTTTCAACTTCGAGGGCGACCCCGAAGGCGCCGGTCAGGCCCGGATCCGGGGGCACGATCACCTCCTTGCCGGTGAGAGCGGCCATTGCAACCGGAACCGCATGGTTGTAACAGACACCGCCCTGTATAAATATTTTTTTACCCACCGGCCTGTTTCCTTTTACCCGGTTGATAAAGTTCAGGCACACGGAATATACCAGGCCGGCAACGATATTCTCCACGGATATTCGGTTTTGTACCGCATTCTTAATATCCGAACTGATGAATGCGGCACATTGATCGCTGAAGTTGGGAGGGTTTTCTCCTCTGAATGCGACGTCGCCTATTTCTTCGACCTCAAGTCCCAGGCTTTCCCTGGCGGATTCCTCCAGGAAAGAGCCCGTTCCGGCGCTGCATGCCTCATTCATGGCGTAGTCGTTGGGAACACCGTTGGTCAAAAAGGTGTATTTGGCGTCCTGGCCCCCGATCTCGAGAATGGTATCGACCTGTTCATCATAAAACGCGGCGGCAGTGGCATGGGCAATGATTTCATTGATAACGCCGGGGGTCATGGCATGGAGTCCGGCGATCTGTCGACCGGACCCGGTCACGCCCATTGCCTCGATGAAAAGGGGAACCTTTAATTGGTCATGAAGGAACTGATAGACATTTCTTGCCGCCCGGACCGGGTCACCTTTGGTGCGCAGGTAGGCGGAAGCCAGCACCGCCTTGTCCCTCCGGCGCAACAGGATGCCCTTGGTGGTGGTTGAACCGACATCGAGACCGAGAATCGCCCGATCACCGGGTTCCGCCCGGCCGTGCGGTCGACTTTTGTAATGCACCCGGTGACGGAAACGGCTGAGCGGTTCATGGAAGGAAAAATGCGGAATGTGGTTGCTGAAAAGTCCGGTAACGCCAGGATAGGGCATCGGGGTGTGCTCGAGCGCCCAAAGTGCCGCACCGAGCGCTTCAAAACAGGATGCCTCTTCGGGGATAAAGAGATGATCGATTTTTTGTCGGAGAAAATGAACCATTCCCTGGTTGTTGGCGCACCCGCCGACCAGCAAAACAGGATCCGCGGAGATCTTTTTAACAAGTTCATCCAGCTTCCCCGCCATCATGCTGGTCAGCCCGGAGACGACGGTGGACTTTGCAATCCCTTTGTTAAGGGCGTGGGTACAATCGCTCTTGCAAAATACGGAACATCGTCCGGAGATTTTAAAAAAATCTTCCCGGTGCGCCATATCGGACGCCGCCTCAAGGGGGATATCCATCCGTCGCAGCTGCTGAAGAAAAAACTCACCGGTTCCGGAGGCACACTTATTTCCGGTTTGGATGTTTTCGATAAATCCCTGCCGATTGAGATGGTACACCATGAAGGTTTCGCCCCCGGCGGAGACGACGACTCGATAGGGATGATCGGTGGGTAGAATATGCCTGACGGCCAGCTCTGTGGCCTCGGGTTCGCAGATCGAAGAAAGATTCAGGGAATTCCGGAATTTCCGACCGGTGACGCACATCTTTTTATCGGCGAGGTGTTTGATTTCCCGCAACACCCCCGTCAGGCAACCGCGAACGTCACCCTGATGGGGCCGGATAAGCCTGTTGACAATTTTTTTCGATATACCCCGGTGCTCAACCTCTACCATGGATACGGTTGAAGCACCGAGACATATTCCAAGCGAATTCTCCACACTCTCTTGCACAGCGCTATTCTCCTTGTTTTCGTGAGGACAATAAAATGTTTTTTCCGAGTGTGCAACATTTGAAGTGTATGATTGAATCATTAAAAAAAATACTGCCCACGAGAAAAAGATTCTGCTATTGGATTCAGGAACCTTTTATGAAATAAACCCGGTATCGCAGTCCATCGGACGAGACACGCAACTCCGGTAACGGGGAAAGGAACCATGGCCAAAGTCGATATCCACTGCCATTCGATCTATTCGGACCAACCCATCCACTGGTTGTTTCGAAAACTGGGAGCGAGGGAAAGCTATACCCCTGTTGAGGAACTCTACCATCGCCTCAAATCCCGGGGCATGGATTTTGTCACCCTCACCGACCATAATCGTATCGACGGGGCAATCGAACTGGCCGATAAATATCCGGACTGTTTTGTCGGCTGCGAGTTTACCGTCAATTTTTTCCGGGAACCCGCCGCGCTTCATCTCTGTGCCTACGATCTGAGTGAAGCACAATTCCGAATGGGGCTGAAACTGCGGGCGGACATTCGTGAATTTGCCGACTATTTTCGTGAGCAGGCGGTACTGCTCAGCGTCCCCCATCCGCTTCACTGCAATCGCGGCAAGTTGGAACTACGTCACCTGGAGCAGGTCTTGCTGCTCTTTGATTATTTTGAGGAAATAAACGGTCTTCAGATGGATGCCGCGAACCGGATGCAAAAGGAGCTGCTCGATAAACTGACTCCCGAATGGATTGAGGGGTTGCAGAAAAAACACGGCATCATGAGCTGTTCCGAAGCGCCTTGGATAAAGGGACGGCTGGGCGGCTCGGACGATCATTCCTCCTTTTTTCTCGGGCGCTGCTGGACCGAGGTGGAAGGCGCGGGAAATTATCGGGAGTTCCTGAAAGGCATCCGGGAAAAACGATCAACCGCTCATGGCCAGAGCATGACGGCTCTGGCTTTCAGCCATGCCACCCAGTCCAACTGGATCAATGCGATTCTCGATCACTATTGCAAACCCGGCTCCTTTGACGAAAGGCTGGTCACACTGGTTTCTCGAGTTCAGCCCCAGTCAAGAACGCGAAAATGGATCAACCGGTTAGCCGCCGGCTGCGAGAATGGGACGGTATTTGGGCAGCGCCAAAGTCTGCTGAAACGATTTTTTGTTAAAAAATTCATTCGCTTGCGTCTGTTGCTCTTTCTCTATGCCCAGAAAAAATTTCTCCATCAACAGGCGATGGGCGATTGTGAGTGTCCGACGATGGAGGCGCCTCTCGGTTCCGCTGTTGAGCTGGATTCCTTCAAATCGAAAATTAAGGAGTTGATGAGCGACTGGCGTAATACCGACCTTCTTTTCAATCACACCTCGAATCGGGATCTGCAACAGGAGACCCATGATTTCATTTCCAATATTTTTAATAACCTTTATCGCTATTCCTTTGCTCAGTGGCTCTACCATCTGCAAACCGGCAATATCCCCGAGGCCTTTGCCAAATTGTCACTGATTCTTCCCGGTATTCTTCCAGCCGTGCCCTATATCATGGGTTACAAACATTTTTACTATGACAACCATTACCTTAAGGAGATCGGTCAAACCTACAAATTGACCCATACCATGGGGAACAGACCCGAGAAATGGGGCTGGTTCACCGACACGCTGATGGATGTCAACGGAGCTGCCGGAATCATCAGAAGATACACCCGGCTGGCCAGGGGGAGCAAGGTCGCCATCACCGCGATCACCAGCCACCCCGATCCGCCTCCCGATGATGGTGATTTTATCAGCTTTCAGCCCCTCTTTCATTTTCCGTTGCCGGAATATGAACTGATGACACTGGCCATCCCGCCGATTCTCGATGTCATTCACCATTGCGAACAGCAGGGCTATACCCGGCTGATCATCTCCAGTCCGGGGCCGGTGGGAATATTGGGCTTGTGGATTGCGGATCTTCTCAATATCCCCGTTTCGGGAATCTACCACACCGATCTGCCCTCCTATGTGGCGAGCCTCACCGGGGAGCCGGGCATGGAACAAATAGCCCGGCATCTGATCCGCCTTTTTTACGGCAGAATGGAACGGGTTTATGTTCTTAGTGACAGCTATCGCGACAAGTTGGTGGCACAGGGCGTTCCCGCTGAAAAGATCCACCGCTTCGCCAAGGGAATCGATGTGGAATTTTTCCGGCCCGGCAGAAACGCCTTGCCGTTTCGCGCCAAATGGGGATTGACGGATAAGATTGTGCTGCTGTATACCGGCCGGGTTTCAAGAGAGAAGGATCTCGATATTCTGCATAAAAGTTACCGGGCGATTCGCTCCGGACACGACGATGTCGCCCTGGTGATTGTCGGGGATGGTCCGTATCTGAAAGAACTGAAAGCGCAGATGCGCGATTTGCCGGAAGTGATTTTTACCGGCTTTGTCGAGGGTGAGGAATTGGCCGATATCTATGGAAGCTGTGATATTTTTGCCTTTCCGTCCACCACCGACACCTATGGTACGGTTCTGCTGGAGGCACAGGCTTCGGGCCTGCCGGTGGTGGTGAGCGATGAAGGCGGTCCGAAGGAGGTCATCATCGATGGGGAAACGGGCCTGGTAACCCGTGCAAAAGATCCGGAGAGCTTTGGCAAGGCGCTTGTCCGGTTGATATCCGATAAGGATCTGCGTAAATCCATGGGGCAAAAAGGCAGGATTCATGTTGCCGAGAAGAGCTGGCGGAATGCCTTTAATGATTTTGTCGGCGATCACCTGTTTTGCGACTTAGCCAATTAACGGCGACAATCCACTCAGTTGCTCGCCCCTTTTTGCCTTTCAAGATCTTTCAGCCGCTCTTCGGCCCGTTGTCTATACACCACCTCTTCCGATTTCCCCGGCGCCATGGACAGAACTTTTTCAAATAACGAACGGGCCTCTTCCAATTGCCCCAGCCGTTGCTGGAACAGACCCAAATCAAAATAATAAATAGAATAATCGGGCCGCAGTTCGATGGCCTGTTGCATCAGCTCGATTGCATTGCCGGTGGTCAGATTATCCGGCAAACCGCCAAAGAGAATGGAGGCGAGCAGTTTCTCGACGGAACCGACTCTGCCGACCTTGAAATTCAGCCAGCTTAACATATAGATCAGATTCGGATCATTCTTTCGATATGCCATCAGTGCTTCAAGCTCCTGCCGCAGGTCCCTCGCTATCCGTACCTGAGATCCCGGAGACAGGTAGCCGGCCGTTTTCGCCCTGGCCACCAAGTGAATGAGCTTGGCCTCGTATTCCATGGGGTGCTGATCCACCGCGCGATTTGCATATTCCAGCATCTTAAAATAATGATCTTTTTCCCCATCCTTGTCACTGTACAGCCACCCTTGGCGAAAATGGATAAAACCCGCATTGAGCAAGGCCTGGTAATTGTCGGGCTCTTCCTGCAAAATCGTTTCAAACAGCTTCAGCGCCTCGTCTTGCCTATCGTCTTCTCGCAACCGCAGGGCACGCGTCATGAGGTCTCCGGTGTCTTCTCCGGCGACAGATGAAACCGAAACCAGCGGCGGAAGGCTGAGCGCAAAAAACAGCGCAACTGCAATTGGTATATTACGCTTTCTGGCCTTGATCATCGTTTCGGCCACCCCCAAATGGAGTGAAGGTCACGCAAGGGCGTTTTTGTAAGCCCGGCAAGCTGTTTGAGCGATAGCGAGTTCTTGCCGGGCTGGAAAAAATGCCCTTGCGTGGCCGGAACGATGATCAAGCCCCGCTTTCTATTTTTCCTCATGGTATTCTTCCTCGGTATTGATCCGCCAGATATTATCCTTTGAGGTAACGCCATTGATAATATTCTCAACCGCAACCATTGCGGTCAACATCGAATGGTCCGCATTATTGTATTTATGCATTCCATTTCTTCCAATCAAAAACAGATTCTCTATTTTGTCCGTAAACTCCCTTATCATATGAAAGTCGTCGTAACTGCCGAAATATGCGGGATATGTTTTCGGCATTCTGATAACGGTCGAATCCAGGACGTCCTTTTTTTCAATGATCCCTATTTGATCCAATTCATCGATGGCAAACGCCGCCAACGCGGCGTCGGGTTTGCACCATAACAGATCCCCTTCGTTACAAAAATACTCCAGTCCCAACCACACCGTATCCGGGTCTTTCACCATATAGGGGCTCCAATTGTTGAATATCTGCAATCTGCCGAGTTTTACCTCTCTTTCCTGAATATATATCCAGTTGTCAGGGACAATGTTATGGATCGTTTTGATTTTCGTTTCATTTTTCAGTTTCATTTTCTTCAAAAGAACCCCAACCGTTATAAAATCACGATACACGAGTCCCTTTGCCACGGTTTGGACCCTATCCGGCGCGGGAGGGATCATGGACTGAATCAGTTCCCTGACCGGCATGCTCGAAAACGCGAAGTCACAGGGATGATGGGTAATCTGGTTCGTCATCTCATTTTTTACGAGAACCTCCGACAACAGACCTCCGGAAAGGGTGACCCCCATGACCTTGCTGTTCATGTGGATCTCGCCACCCTTCGCTCTTATTTGCCGTGCCACCTCCTCCCACAGTTGACCCGGACCCAATTTGGGGTAGGTAAACTGTTCTATCAGGGATGTTTCCGTTTCTTTTTGCGCAATGGAGTTGTCTTTTCTAAAATGGTTTTTCACCGCGTGGCGGAGAGCCTTGGTAATCGATAACCCTTTAATTCGCTGTGCTCCCCATTCAGGCTTTATGTCATTACAGGGAACTCCCCATACTTTTTCCGTATAATCTTTAAAAAACAGCAAATAAAGCTCCTTGCCAAACCGGTTGATCAAAAATTCTTCCAGCGTTTTTTCGTCCCGGATTGAAAATAATCGGGTCTGTATATAGCTCAGCCCGATCCGTATAATTTTTAACATTCCGAGGTTTTTAAACGTATTCCATTTCAAGGAGATTGGATAATCGAAAAAGGATCGCATAAAAAAGATTCTTGATATTCGATTTCGCACCAACATAACGAGGTCACTTTTCTCAGGATCCGGTGCGCCTTCTTTTTCCGACAGGGCGACCTTGCGCTTCAGGATCACATCATCCATTGATGGTTTTCCCTGCAAAGGCAGGATATTTTGCCACCAGGCCATCACCCTGTCCGACCTGGAAAAGAACCTATGGCCGCCTATGTCAATACGATTCCCCTTATAATTAACCGTTTTTGAGATTCCGCCGATGTCGGATGACATTTCAAAAACAATGGGTTTAATGCCTGTTTTATTCACAAGTTCATACGCCGCGGTCAGCCCGGAAGGCCCCGCCCCCATAATTATCGCAATTTTCCGATTCATTTTTTCTCCTTGGCCCGGGTCTTTTCGATTTACGGATCGAAAAGACCTTATGTTTCGGCCTTGATCATCGTATCGGCCACGCCAGGGTATTTTTTCCAGACCGGCAGGAACTCGCTGTCGCTCAAACAGCCTGCCGCTCTTCCAAAAACACCCTGGCGTGGCCTCCCTTCCGTGGGAAATTGGCCGAAACGATGATCAAGGCCTATGTTTCTTACACCAGGTCGTTGCGGAAAACCTGGGTACGGATCTTCTGTAACCGCCGCAATACTCCCCGGATATTCGCAACCGTGGCGGCGTGATCGAAATCGAAGGGATGAATGGCGACCCGCAATACGGGCGCTGAGGCCCAGAGACATGCGAGGAGCGGACAAACCACTAACGAACCGTATTTGCGGATCAGGGTCCGAGTGGCCCAGGTAATGACCGGGCTGGGCGAGGTCCTTCCGGACTCCAACTCGTAAAGCCGGCGATGATCCTCCGTATACCGGATTCCCCGCGCTTTGAGGGCCGCCGGGAGACCGGAATCAAACAGCCAGGCCGGCGCCACGAACCCCCGCGGTTCCATTTTCAGGCAAGCCCGGAAAATGCCCCTGCCCGAATCCAGTTTATCTCGCATCTCGTCCGCAGATAGCGTGAGGAACTCCGCTTCGCCCGCGGTCAGGTACTTGCGCTTCCACCTGTCACCGGGAGCGATCCGGCCGGCGTTTCCACCAGGCTCCCGGAAGACCTCCAGGTGGTGATACCCATGCAGATGCCATTCTATCCGGAAGGTTCTCTCGGCCCGGCACCATTCGATGAACCGGGGACTATCCGTACAAAGGTAACTCCCATGATATCGAGGCACCAAAAGATACGTCACCTTTTCAAGACACAGGTCCCGGAATAGCGATTCGGCTTTTTCCAGCCGGTCCGAATGGAAGGGGGTCACGTCATGGAGGGAGATGAGGAGTTTGAATGAATTCGGGTTCGGCATCAACGCAATCCGGGGTGTGACGTATAGTGATCGGCCATTCGTCCCACGGACTCGTCCAGGGTGCCGTAGCGTAACGCCAGCGCCCGCGACCTTTCCGAATGGGGGGTGAGATTATCCGCCAGCGCGGCTTTCACCGCACGCAAAAAATCGCTCTGATCTCCGGATTTGAACATATAAGGCGACGCCGCCTGGCGGAGTAATTCCCCCGTGCCCCCGCCATCGGGCCCCACGACCACCAATCCCCGCGCCATGGCTTCCAGCACCCCTAACCCAAAGGTTTCAAAGGGCCCGGGCGCCAGCAGAATATCATGACGATCGTAAATACCACGAACCGCCTCGGGGTCTTCGAAAAAGCCTAAATAGGTGAATCGGGGGTGGGCGTATGCCAGAAAATGCGCCGTAAAACTTCCCCACCCGATGACCGATACCTCGACGTTCTCGTTGTCAAGCAGGCGCGGTAAAACCCCGATCAGAAGCTCGATCCCCTTCTCCCGGTCCAGGCGACCCGCATAGAGAAGCCGGAACCGGCCTTCGCCTCGATTGGGCGCCGATATAAGAAACGCAGCGGGAACCCCGAAGGGCAAATAGGCCACCGAACGGATACCGCGCTTACGCAAGCTGACTTCCATGGTCCGGGAAGAAACCGTGGTTAGATCATAGCTGCTTTGCATCCGGTAAAACAATCTTCCCGCCAGACTCGCCAGGACACGCTTCAGGGTCCGGAACCGTCCCCGTCTGGCCCAGGGCACGAGATAACTGGGAATGGGATCGCTATGATAAAAAGATACCAGCAGGCCTTTGTATAACCCGAACTTTTTAAGCGCCAGACAAAAGAGTCCCGTAAACCAGGGATCCCCGGCTTCCAGAACATCCGGCTTCACATGGCGTATCAAGTCGAAGATCCGGACATAGTCAAGTAGAATGCGATACCCGGAAGGATCGCCGGTCACGGCGATGCCATAAACCTCCACCAGGGTTACCCGGGGTCCCAATTTTCGAACCTGGTGCTTCGGGCCGGGGGAAACGAGGTAATAATGGTGTTCGGTCCCCCCCTGAAACCAGGCAATTTTTGCTTGATGATACGTCCGGATGCCGCCCGCCTTGGACGAGAAAAAGGTATTGATATCCAGGAAGATCACGATAGGGTTTCATCTCCCGGGTCAATTCGGCAAGCACCGATGGGGTTAGCCGGCATGGGCATTTTCCAAGCCGTTTGCGAAAGATAACAAGTTGCTTTTTCCCAGGGTTTTTCGCGCAATCGCAGTTGACTGAGGCCCCGGGCCTCAAAACGGTTTTTCAGAAAATGGTAAAAAAACCATCCCTGAAAGCAATGCGGCGTCAGCTGATAGAGCAGGCGCTCCAGGAGCGTCCAGCGCACGCGGGTGCGATCCTCTCTCCTGCCGGAGGGGCGGCACCAGAGATCGCGGTGGTAAACCGATCTGCCGTTTTTTAAGATACGATACATAATTTCATGGTCCAGCAGGACATAGGACCAAAAAGAGTCGGAAAAACCGCCGGCTTCCATAAGGGCCCGGCGTCTGAAAATCTGCCCGTGACCGCCGGTGAAGGCATGCTTGCGCCAGACTTTCTGAAAAGCGATGAGGCTAAGCCTTTTCACTTTTGACCAAACCGTATGGGGATTTCCAAATACCGGCAAGGCCATGACGGCCGAAAGCGTTTCGTCATGGGCGGCAAACAGCCGGGCGCTGAGTTCCAGATAATGGGAGGGATAGAGGGTGTCCGCATCGCAAAGGGCGATAAAGGGGTAACGGCTTTGTGCGATTCCGGTTTGCAGGGCATAGATTTTTCCGGGTCTGGGTTCCGTCAGAAAAACCGTACGAATACGTTGTTCGTCTCTCAACTGATTTTTTACGAGCTGCGCGGAACCATCGGTTGAGCCATTATCGACCAGAATAATTTCCCGGGGGGGAGTCCGCTGGTGTAACCACCCGTCAAGGGTGTCCATGATGTAACCGCATTCATTGTAATACGGAAGGACGACTGAAAATTCTGGTGTCTTCCCGTCACCGCGTGATAGACATCTGTTTCGTGCCATGACTGCTGATTGCTCCCGATCACCGTTTCATGAAAAGGATTACCCGCCAAAGGTCAAAATTCAATACGATATGCATATACCAAAACAAATGTCCATTCAATCCAGGCGTATTTTTTCGGCGGTCCGGTTGTCCGTCCGGCCCTGGCGGGATAAGTTCAGCGCCCTCAAGGACTCTGCTCAGGCAAAACGGTGGGGCCGGGCGGTCAACGTTTTCTTCACGGCGGGTATCCTTTTCTACCTGGTTTTCCGTCTGAATGCAATTGGTTGGAAAACGCTGATCACTGCGGTGCCCAGTGCCCCCGCCTTTTATGTCCTGGTTTTCGGCCGGTTTTTTGTGAGCCCGGCGTTCCAGACGTTCATTTTTTCCATCCTGTGGCGTCACCGCCCCCACCGGCTGTTCCCGGTCTTTATGATGAAACAGGTCTTTGATCGTGATGTAATGGATTATACAGGGGAAATTTATCTTCTGGTCTGGGCCAAAAAGAACCTCCGGATCCCCACACGCCAAATTTTACATATACTCAAGGACAATACCATCCTCTCTTCCGTGGCATCGATCGTTCTGGCGAGCGGCTGGCTGCTGGTGTTCTGTTGCTTCGGTCCGCTAACGGTTTCGGAAGACTGGCGCAACATGGCGGCCCGATACACACCGTGGATTATCCCTTGTTTATCGGTGGTGATCGTGCTGTTTATAAAATTGAAAAAGTCGATTCTGTTTTTATCCGCCAAACTTTTGTGGACAACCTATGCCCTTCATACCCTTCGGTTGCTGGTGGGCCAGGCGCTCCTGCTGGCGCAATGGGCCACGGCCATGCCGGATACGCCCCTGATGAAATTGCTGACGATGCTGGCGGTATGGATTGTCGTCATTCAGATTCCCCTGATTCCCAGCAAAGAACTGCTCTGCATCGGCGTCGGGGTGGAAATCTCGGGGTTGTTGGGCCTGCCAGCGTCACAAACGGCGAGCATGCTCATTGCGGCAGGCGCCCTGAACAAGGCGATTAACATTCTGATTGTGTCCATCAGCCTCTTTGTCCGCGGCCGGAAGCTGAAAGTTGTTATTTGAGCGGGTCCTTCCGGGAGGATAGAAACGTGACTTGCGCTTTGAAGCCTTCCTTTATCAAAAGATCCGGATTGGACACCGACAACTCCACCTCATAGTAAGTGGGCTGAGTCAGGGCGGTTGGAAGCGGCGCCCAGGGTATCCGTTGAACGGTTGCCTGAAATACCCGTCCGGGAATGGACTCGATGCCGACCTCAGCCGAATCTCCCGGCCTGATTTTCGCGGCTTCGATTTCATGAACCTGGGCCCTTACCACCATGGGGTCCATGATGCCGATCTGAATGAGGGGCGTGTTTTTGGCAATCCGGGCGCCTTCTCGCAGCTCCGGGTTTAACCAGATGATATGACCCTCCATGGGCGCCTTAAGGAAAGCGTCGGCGGGTACCTGCCCCATCTCATGGGCAAGGCCCAACGCCATGCCCGCATTGCGTCTTTCCTCCCGCTCCAGATCACGCTCCTCCTGCAGACGCCGCTGCAGGATCTGTTTTTTCCGGCTCATGAGCTGAATTTTCCGCGTGATATTTTTTAGTCCCCTTTGCGGCGCCAACTGCTGCCGGTGCAGGGATTCGAGTTCTTCTTCCTGCAAATGAAGTTCGGTCAGCGCATCGTCCAGATCCAGCAGACTGATCTCCAGCTCCCCGATATGAAACTGAGCAAAGCGATGGTGCAGCGAGAGCGCCTCCTGCGCATCCAGGCGATACGGAAAGATCAGGTCTCCCTTCCGGACCGGTTGACCCGGCTCGGATGCCAGGGAAAGAACCGTCCCTTCAAAGGGCATGATGACGCGCGCCTGCACGGGGCAAAAAAATTTGCCGTGGGCAATAACGGCGCTTTTCGGGGGGGGGTCGGCGGCCCGGGATCGCGCGGCGAGGGGGCAGGCAATCACCAGGCCGATTATCAGCAGGCGGGCCAAAAATGAAATACGACGCTGGAGCGGGTATGAATCAGTTGTTATCATTCGCAATATCCTGAAGGTTAAGGAGGTGAATATGTTCCCCGAACAGATTGCCGGACAGATGATGAACGAGAAGCTGCGCCAGGTCGTGCGCCAGCTGATTCTTCAGGTGGTTTTTCCGGGCGACATGATATGTCAACGTATCGTCAAAAAGCGCGGGCAGGGGCGCCTTGTCCTGCTCGTAAAGAAGTCGGGTCTGAGCAAGCTTCAGCGCCGAAAGTTCCTCGGCGGCGGCGCTAAGCGATAGTTCGGTGCCCGCTTTTTCCAGGTCTTGCGCCGCGGAGTGCCAGGTGTCGATCAAGGCGTTTTTTTGGAGCCAGGTTTCCGTTTCGACTTGTTCCATGACGATTTTTTGCCGGGCAATATCGCGGTGGCGTTTCCCACCGTCCCAGAGGGGAAACCGGGCGCACACGGCAAAAACAAAATCATCGTTGTGGGGCTCGTCTATAATGTCCGGCTGGCGCAATTCCATGGAAAAGGTCGGAATATAAGCCGCATGGGCCAGACGGATATGATATTGCTGCAGCTGTTCCCCGAGCCGGGCGATTCTGAATACCGGCGAAGCGCCCAGTATCCGGTCCGTCTCCGGCGGCACGAATCCGACAGGGGGCAGCAATCGGCGGATATCGGCCGTATCCAGGGCAACCGGCCGGGCCGGGTCGCCATCGATAAAGCGAGTGAGGGTGTCAAGAAGAGCCGCATTGTTTATTTCCAATGATTTCAGCTCGGCCCTCCGGACGCTAAGCTCCTGGGCGGCAATGCGCGCATCGAGTTGCGAAGCGGCGCCGGCCTGGCGCCGGTTTTCGGCATAGGCGTGTTTTTTTTGAGCCTGAACGATCAGCTCGCGTTGCACATCGATCATTTTGTTGAGATGCTCATGCCGGAAAAAGTGTTGCGCCACGGTATAATGAGCCTCTGAGAGGACCGTAACGTGTCGCAGCTTCGCTATTTCGGTTAGGATTTGCCGGACTTTCAATGAATAGTAGGCCTCAAAGGGGCGATAGGTGTCTGCGGCGATTCCGATGCTCGATCCCTCGGAAACATAATGGGTGGCATGCAGGGAGACCTCCGGAAGCATTTCGCTCCGGCTGTCATCTTCGTCCATGCGTCGAATCCTGAGCTGAAGGGCTGTTTTACTCAGGTGGGGCGAATGAACCAGAGCATGGCGCATGAAGGCGGCATACTCCCACCCCGCCGCAGGGGCTTCGGCCAGAGGCTCGGGTTCCGTTCCAAATGCCGCCGATGACAAAAACAGCGCCGATACGAAGGCGCCGATACGGACCCATGATCCGAAAAGGGTCATGCATGCCTCTTTTGCGTTTATAACAACTGGCAAATTTCCTCCTTACCTCAAAACGCATCCCGTTGCACCAGGATGCCCCCATCCAGACGCAACACGCGAGCGCATTGGGCGGCAACCGCCGGGTCATGGGTGACGATCACGATGGATGTCTGCGAGTCCTCGATAATTTTGTTGAAATAGTGCATAATCCGCATCGTATTATCCTGATCCAGCTGGCCCGTGGGCTCATCGGCCAGAACGACCCGGGGCCCATTGACCAGGGCGCGTGCGATGGATACCCGCTGTTTTTCCCCCCCTGAAAGCTGGTGAGTCGGGTGAAGAATCCGATGGGTCAGATTGACGCGATCGAGGGCATGAGCGATTTTATCGGCCCGCTCCCGGCGCCGAACCCGGGCATATATCAGGGGAAATTCAATATTGTCGTAGACCGTTGAGTGTTCCAGCAGATCCATGTTCTGCAACACAAATCCGATGCGCCGACGCCGGAAAAACGCCTGCGCCGATCGGGAATAGCGCAGGGTATCTTCGCCTTCAAAGAGGTATGTGCCGCGGGAAGGCGTCAGGAGCAGCCCCAGGATGAACAGAAGCGTCGATTTGCCACATCCGGAAGGTCCCATGATAGCGACCATCTCTCCCGGAAAAATTTCAAAATTGATATCCCTTAGAATTTGAATCGGTCCGGAGCCGTTGGCATAGTGCTTTTCCAGGGAAGATACCTGAATAATGGGCTGCCGGTCCCCGGTGGGCGTCTCTTTATTATTCATATCGAACGGCTTCGGCGACTTGCATGCGGCTGGCTTTCATGGCGGGAGCCAGTCCGGCGCCAACGCCGAGGATGAGTGAAAAAAGAAGGCCCATGCCCGCGCAAAGATAAAAAAAGCTTTCGGACGGGTAAAGATTGAAAAAGGCGGCCATCACTTTCACCGCTCCCAGGCTGATCATCACCCCCATGGAAACGGCGCACAGGCTGAAACAGATTGCTTCGGTTAAAAACTGGGAAAAGATTTCCCGATCCTCGGCCCCCATGATTTTTTTCAAGCCGATTTCCCTTGTTCGGATGCGCACCGAGGTCATCATGCTGTTCCAGATGCCGAATCCGCCCAGCGCCAGAGTGGCGATGATGGCAAGATTCAGGAATACCTTAACGCTCCATACAATCCGCTTTAAAGAGCGCAGCTGGTTTCGTGCAACGTAGACCACCAGGTTTTCGGCGGGCTGTTGCTCCCGGACGACGCGGGGAACGGCATCCGCCACCGATTCCACTTCATCCCAGCCGGTGCATCGAATGAACAGGGTGTTGGGAAGTGAAAGATTCTCGATCCGATCCATGGCCGTACTCAGCGGAATAAACACCGCGTCCGATCGGAAGGTGCTTCCCTGAACGGCGTTGAGAACCCCCATTACCCGGTACAGTTCGTTATCGATCTGTAAATAGTTGCCCGCAATATCGAGGCTCCCGAAAATCATTTGGGCCAGAGATTCCCCCAGCACGCAGACGCGAGCTCGATCCAGCACTTGACCGGGGCCGAACAGCGCCCCGGAGCTGGCACGAAACCCATGGATGTCCCAGTAATTTGCATCGACCCCGAGAAGAAGCGGACGATACTGATGGGCCCGCCGGTAAAGGGCCGTGGCATTTTTATACGCCTGCACGCTGACATTCATG
This sequence comes from Pseudomonadota bacterium, assembly GCA_043797445.1. Taxonomy (GTDB): domain Bacteria; phylum Desulfobacterota; class Desulfobacteria; order Desulfobacterales; family JAFDDL01; genus JAZDPP01. Next base: position 506 of record JAZDPP010000153.1, on the reverse strand, counting down.
ACGCCGGGCATGGCGCGTACGCGCGCCACCGTGGCTTCGTGAAACCATTCGGAACGGGCCACCGGTTCCGCCTTGACGCTTTCAAAAGAAACCTGAATTCTGGTGGCACGACCGATTAGCTCCAGATCCTGCTTGATGCTGGTCTCCACGTTCCGTCCCATGCTGATGACCAGAATAAAGCCCGCCGTTCCCAGCGCGATGGAGGTTACAACGCCGATGTTGCGCCGCCATTGAGTAAAAACTTGCCTAAAGCTGATTCGGATAAGATCATCGAACCTCAATGGATAGCTCCCCTGTTCCGGGTAAAAAGATCCGGTTCCCTCGGAAAAATTGGGATCCCATGCAAAAGATCCGGCGGTTTACCGTTCCGGGAATATGTCAAAAAACCCATTTATTGTCAATCTCGGTCACCCATGGCACCAGGGCAATCGCATGTAGCAAATAACTGGCGGTAGCGTAAGCCTTGAGGGGGATCAGATGGAAGCTGCGGCACTGTTTGAACGCGC
>JAZDPP010000152.1:0-4486 GCA_043797445.1 Pseudomonadota bacterium | reverse complement strand
CGGTGTAACCGCCGCCTCGATCTGGTTGAGAAGCGCCTCATCGGTAAAGTGCTTCAGCACGATCGCATTGGTCGGGCATTTCGCGTTACAGACGCCGTCTCCCTTGCAAAGAATCGGATTCACCCAGGCCTTTCTGCCCTTCGGGGTTTCGATAAATTCGATCGCACCGTAGGTACAGGCGGTGATACAGGCCCCGCACGAGACACAATCACTTTCCGTCACCTCGCAAACTGAGCCCGAGGCGACAACGGTTTCCTTGGAAAGAAGCGTCAGAACCCGGCCGGCAGCGCCATATGCCTGGTTGATCGTTTCCGTTATATGCTTCGGGTAGTGCGCCGTGCCGCAAAGATAAACGCCGTCCGCCGCGAACTCGACCGGTTTTAATTTGACATGGGCTTCCTTGAAGAACGTATCCGGACTCAATGTCACCTTGAACAGGGAGGCGATTTCCAGTGTCGATGCCGCGGGAATGACCGCGGCGGCAAGAGAGAGGAAATCGGCATCGATGGCAAGCTTCTGGCCCAGGATGGGATCGGCCACGGTTACCCGGATGACGGGTCTGCCTTCCTCAACGGTTGCTTCCACCAGTGGCGGATCCGTGGGCTCGTAGCGAATGAACTTTACGTTTTTCTCCGAGGCTTCCCGGTAATAATCTTCCTTCAAGCCGTAGGTTCTCATGTCCCGGAAGAGGATGTGAATATCCATCTCCGGGTTTTTCTCTTTGAGTTTCAACGCGTTTTTGACGGCATGGCTGCAACAGACCCGGCTGCAGTAATTGCGGTCCTCGTTGCGGCAGCCGACGCACTGGATCATCACGAGACTCTCGGCGTTCAGGATTTTTTCCTCTCCCGCGGCAATTTTTTCTCCCAGCTCCAGATGGGTCATGACCCGGTCATCTTTTCCGTAAAGGTATTCACTCGGTTTATAGACATCCGCCCCGATGGCGATGACGGAGGCGCCGTGTTTTACCTCCCGGACCCGTCCCTCGGTGACCAGTGTGGTCACAAAATTACCCACATAACCGGCAACGTCCGTGATGGTGGTCTCGTGAAATACATGGATCAGGGGATTTTTGTAAACCGCGCGGATCACATCGTTTAAATAGGCCTGAACGTCCATCCCCTCAAGCGTGCTGTGAATCCGTCGCGCCATCCCGCCGAGCGCCTTATTCTTTTCAACGAGGTACACCTCATGGCCCTGTTGGGCGATGGAAAGCGCGCACGTCATGCCGGCGATACCGCCCCCCACGACAAGGGCCGCTTTATTGACCGGAAGATCGAATTCTTGCAGCGGCGCCAAAAAACGCGCGCGCGCCACCGACATTCGAATGATGTCCTTTGCCTTATCCGTCGCCTCTTCCTTTTGCTTGGAATGGACCCAGGAGCAGTGCTCCCGAATATTGGCCATTTCACAGTAATACTGGTTCAGGCCCGCCTCCCGAAGGGTATCGCGGAACAGGGGCTCCAGCGTTCTCGGGGAGCACGCGGCGATCACCACCCGGTTGAGCCCTTTTTCCTTTGCCAGATCCGTTATTTCTTTAGCGGAGTTGGTCGCACAGGAAAACAGCTGTTGCTTCGCGTAGACCACATTGGGCAGCGTTAAGGCATAGTCCACGGCGGAAGGAACATTGACGACGCTCGAGATATTGGCCCCGCAGTGACACACAAAGACGCCGATCTTTGGCTCTTCCTGGGAAAGATCCCTTTCCGGCGGATAGATTCTTGTTTTCGCGAGCTTTCCTCTCCGGTAATCGAGAAACTCTCCACACTGGGAGCCCGCCGCGCTGGCGGTAAAAACCGACTCGGGAATATCGGTCGGACCCTGAAAGGCGCCGCTGACAAAAATCCCGGGCCGTGAGGTCTGCATCGGATTGGCCTGCGTTGCCTTGCAAAAGCCGTGGGCGTTCAGTTCGATGCCGAACTTACTCGCCAGTTCCTTATTCTCGGCGGGAGGATTCAATCCGACGGATAATACCACCATGTCGAATTCTTCCTCTTTGACCCCGTCGTCCGGTGTCGCATACCGGATGACGACATTCTTGCTTTCCGGAATCTCTCTTGCGATCGAGGCGTAGCTTCGAATGAATTCGACGCCGGGAAGTTTTTCCGTTCGTTGAAAGTAGCGCTCGAAATCTTTTCCAAACGATCTGATATCGTTATGGAATATCTTGCACTCCGCTGCGGGGTCATGATCTTTCGTTAAAATCACCTGCTTTTGGGTATAGGTGCAGCAAACGCCCGAGCAATAGCTGTTATCCCCCGGGGTCACCCGTCTGGAGCCGACGCATTGAAGCCAGGCGATCTTTTTCGGATGCTTTTTGTTCGAGGCGCGCAGCACCTCGCCCCCGTAGGGACCGGTGGAGGACAGGAGTCGCTCATAGTCCATGCTGGTCACCACGTTTTGCATTCTTCCATAGCCATACTCATCTTTCACCTTGGGATCAAAGGGCTTAATGCCCGATGAGAGGATGATCGCCCCGACGCTGATCTCCACTTTCTCTTTTTTCTGCTTGAAATCGATGGCTCCCGCCTGACAGACGCTTCTGCAGATGTCACATTTTTTCTCCTTCAAATACAGGCAGCTCTCATCGATATAGGCGACAAGCGGTATGGCCTGGGAAAAATAGACATGCACGGCCTTATTCTCCGATATCTCCTGGTTGAATTTATCGGGATATTGAACCGGGCAGTATTTGACACAGGTCGTACACCCCGTGCATTTGTCCTCTCGAATGTACCGGGGCTTTTTCGTCAGGGTGACCTTGAAATCCCCCGCTTCCCCTTCCACGCGTTCCACTTCCGTAAACGTCAAAACCTCAATATTTGGATGCCGGCCGACCTCGACCAGTTTAGGTGAAAGAATTCACATCGAGCAGTCGTTGGTCGGAAAGGTCTTGTCGAGCTGCGCCATATGGCCGCCGATACTGGGCGATTTTTCCACCAGGTAAACCTTGAAACCGGCCGTGGCCAGATCCAAAGAGGCCTGAATGCCGCTGATGCCGCCTCCCACAACCAGTACGTCTCCAAACGTGCTGTTTCCAAGAGTGGCGGAAAATTGCTGAATTATTTCTTTTGGCAAGAGTTCGTTTCCCATTTTTTCTATTCCCTCATCAGACTTTTTGGCCTTGATCACCGTTTCGGTCCGTTTCCCACCGCAGGAAGGCCGCGCCAAGGTGTTTTTGGAAGAGCGGCAGGCTGTTTGAGCGATAGCGAGTTCCTGCCGGTCTTCCCAAAAACACCCTGGCGTGGCCGATGCGATGATCAAGGCCGAACTTTTTGGGCCGCTATCGCCCCTGTCGGCCGATATAGAGTTGCTAAATCACTTCCTGGAGGATTTCCGTGATGTCCTTAACCTCGATGACATCCCCGTAGTCCAGGTTCAATCTGCTTTCTTCAAAATTGGTGATGCAGTACGGGCAGGCGGTCGAGAGCACCTGCGCGCCGATATCGCTTGCCTGGTTCAACCTCAAATCGGAGAATCTTTCCCCCTTGGGCGTATCCATCCAGATCCGGCCCCCACCGCCGCCGCAACACAGGCTGTCTTTTCGCGAATCGGCCATCTCAATGAGCTCCAGTCCGGGAATCTTTTTTAAAAGCTCCCGCGGCTCATCGTATATGCCGTTATGCCGGCCCATGTAGCACGGATCGTGATAGGTGACTTTTCGGGGGAACTCCTTCGTGATTTTAAGTCTTCCCGCATTCACCAGCTCTAGAAGATACTGCGAGATATGGACCACCTCAAAATGCACCATGAACTCGGGATACTCGTTTTTGAACGTGTGGTAGCAGTGCGGCGAGGAGACCAGGATCTTCTTCACCCCTTTATCGATAAAGGTCTTTATGTTTTCCTTTGCAAGATTTCTGAACACTTCCTCGCTGCCCGTCTTGCGGATGCTCTCGCCGCAGCAGTTTTCCTTTTCCCCCAGTATCCCGAAATTCACCCCCGCCTTTTTAAGAATCTGAGCGGTGGCAACCGCCACTTTTTTCATTCGGGGGTCATAGCTAAGATAGCAGCCGACAAAATATAAGGCCTCCATCCCCTCGGCAAACGGCTTTACCGACAGATCCTTCGCCCAGTCCGCCCGCTTCTTGCGCTCAAACTGCAAGGGGTTGCCCTCGGAAATAAGGCTCGCTCTCGCGGTTCGCGCGGAGCGCACGGAAGCCGGAAACACATCATAATTCGAGGCCACCCGCCGAAGCGATACCCCCACTTCGATCTGCTTCACGCCTCTCGGGCAGTGCTGCGGGCATCTGCCGCACGTCGTGCAGCGCCAGATGTCCTCGCCTTCTATCTCCGTCAACCCGAAGGTCGCCTCCCGGATAATTTTACGAATGCTGAATTGTCTCACCCGGTTCCACGGGCAAACCGTGTCGCACAATCCGCACTGAAAACAATACTTGAAGGCTTCTCCGCCCGCCTCCTTTATCTCAACCACTACCTCTTTGAAGGGCGCTACTGTTTCCATTGCCTGTTTTATTCCTCTTTT